>CAZROU010000053.1:0-22826 GCA_964601795.1 uncultured Mesorhizobium sp.
CATAAGAGTCTCATCTAGATTGTCGCCGCCGTCTCACCCTGATCGCCGCGCCATAACCGGCTCTCACGCGACGTCGCTTTCATCGCCGGACTGATGGCCAATCGTCTTCCCTTTATCGTGGCCGAGCTCGGTGCGGATGCAGACCCCTTCATGCTGCACCTCTACGCGGCCTTGGCCGAAAAGGAACGCAGGCTGATCTCGGAGCGCACACGAAGCGCCCTCGCCTCTCGCAAGCAGACTGGAACGAAGCTTGGCAATCCCAGCAATCCAGCCGAAGCAGCGGCGAAGGGACGGGCTGTGAGCGTCGGGGAAGCCGAGCGCTTCGCCGCTGCCGTCTTGCCAATCATTCGCTCGATTCAAACCTTAGGCATCACAAGTCTGCGCGGCATTGCGAGAACACTGAACGAGCGCGGAGTCCGCACCGCTCGTGGCAGCACCTGGCAGGTCAGTAATGTCCGAAATGTGCTGGGGCGGGCAAGAGGTTGGTCAATGAGACCAGCCTACTGCTCCCGCAACTTTTAATAGACGGGAGATTGCACAAGAGCCATCAAGGGCAAGCTGTATCGTGATTCCCGCGGCCGAGCCCGGACCCGTTGAAGCGCGACGCGACTTTCATGCCTCCATAGTGATACGCTAGTTGTAGGAGGTTGCCTCCGAAATTCCGTTCTTGCGGAACAACTCCGCCGTCAGAATCCCCGTCTGGTGCTCACTCACACAGATTTCCTAAAACCGATCTGGGCGGAAGGGAGTGATATCAGATTCCGGTTGATCACCCAGCACGATTTGCGAGACGATCAGTCCGGTTGCGGCTGCCTGGCTTGGCTTCCAACGGGCATCGCTCAGGTGTTCGCTCGCCTGCGTCGCCTTGTTGCGGGGATCGAAGAAGCGAATGAGGATCTTGGCGCAGGTCCAGTTGAGACCTTTCTGAGAGTGGTTCTGCCCAACCTCACGAACGCGATGGTCGGCAGCGTGCTGCTAGTTTTGATATTGAGCTTCGACGAAATAGCCATCACATTCTTACTGACCGAGACGGAGATCACATCGCCGATGTACATCTGGGCACGTCTCCGCCGAGGTGTAACGCCGGAACTCTGCGCCATCGCGACATTGATGATCGTCGCATCTACAGTGCGGCTTGAAGCTTTCAAAATCCAGAGAGGAGTAGCGGCGTCCGAACCCCGCCTCATATGGCTGTTGCCCCTTGTTAGGTGCGACCTCGCGTGCTCGATTGTGAGAGGCTTTGCCGTCGCTCTGTCAACATTGGCGGCGTGGCCAGTACGCGGAACCGCCTGTGGCAGGTCTGCAATATGCGGAATGTACTTGCTAAGGCGGACAGTTAGTTGCCGGCTCTCATATGGGTCGAATTTCTCTTTGCAACTCGGGCCAGATCGGCTCGCCCGAACATCTGCGCAGCAGCGCGGACGTCTCGACCACGGCTTGGCGCCGCCCTACCACATCGGGCCTCCTAGTCCTGAGAACTTCGGCGCCGTGCAGCTGCTTTAAGGTAGTGGCGGCTTAAATACCGCGCTTGTTCGGCAATTACTGAAGCAGCGCCTTCACCGTCACGGCGTAGCAGACATGCATGAATCCGCTGATGTTGGCCGACGATCTCCCGGCGGTCCCGGGTGCGAAAAGTGATCAAGTTCGAAATGGGCTGTAGGGCCTCGACGACACCAGTCATAAGAAACTGGACGACGTCATTGTGTGTGGCGTCGACGAGATGGCGGTGAAACCGCACATCCGTAGCGCAGAACTCGACGTCGGTGAGATCAGCATTCTTTTGCACCTCGATTTCCGCTGCCATCTTCTGCAAATCCTCATCGGTCCGCTCCTCGGCGGCCAGTCTGGCGCACATGCTTTCGAGCTCCATTCGTGCACGGGTGACGGATTCGACTGGAATGTCGCCTACGCTAACCAACATCGTGGTGACTGCTGCAAGATGATCCTTGGATTCGTTGATGCTTGGGCTTTGAACGAAATTGCCCCCGGAGGGGCCGCGGCGTGAGAGGATAAGATTCTGGGCTGCCAGGCGCTTGAGGGCATCGCGGATCGTTGGGCGAGAGACGTTAAATTCAGTCGCGAGATCGTCTTCTGAGGGGAGTCGCTGGTCGATCTTCAGACGCCCGTCTAGGATCGCGCTGCGTATTTCCTTAGCGATCTGGCTCGGAAGGGTTTCTTTGCTGATCGAGTTGTAGTCGATATTCATTTTTAACCCCTGCTTGCACGACCTGAGCTGGTTTTTTTGTGATTTTGCCGAGCTGTCTTGAGGCTGGCAAGGTGATCGGCGCGACTGACTCCCTAAACCGCAACACCATGCAATAGGTCTGACCTATTGACAATTGAGATACTCAAGGATAGCGTTTCGTAAGAAAACACGAAATGCCGGAGGATACTGTGAGATCCTGGGTTTTTGCGTCCAAGGACGATGTTGGCGGATGGATAGAGCAAGATCGCTCCGATCTTCCGCAATTGCCGGTCCTCGTGCAAGTCACGCACTCAGGTCTAAACTACAAAGATGCTTTGTCCCTTACACGGACAGCGCCGATTACGCGGCGATATCCCATGGTGCCCGGCATTGATCTGGTCGGCAGAGTCATCGAGGACGCAAGTCATACCTTTGCCCCCGGCGATAAGGTCGAGGCAACGGGATGGGGTCTTGGTGAAACCACTTGGGGGGCGTTTTCCGAAGAGGCGAGGCTCGATCCCAAATGGCTGTTGCCGCTTCCTAAGGGCATTAATGAAGAGCAGGCCGCCGCAATAGGGACATCTGGACTAACGGCGGCCATCGCAATAAGCGCTCTCGAACGTTGCGGGATAGCTGGGGATCAGGGATTCATTGCCGTAACCGGACCAACCGGCGCGGTCGGCAGTTTTGCGACATTTCTTCTAGCGAATTCCGGATATCGAGTTGTCGCGGTGACCGGCCGAACTGTCGAAGAACCATTCCTGAGATCAATGGGTGCGGCCGAAATTCTTGATCGCAGTGAATTGGAAACCGAACCGAGGTCATTGGCCAAGGAACGTTGGCGAGCCGGGATCGACGTTGTAGGCGGCAAGGTGCTCGCCAATCTCTTGTCCAGTGTGCAGCATGGAGGGGCAGTGGCCGCCTGTGGTCTCGCCGGATCGATGCAGCTTCCAGCTACTGTTGCGCCATTCATCCTCCGCGGCGTGTCACTGCTCGGCGTTGATTCCGTCATGGCACCCAACGACGTCCGTCAAACCGCTTGGGAGCGCATTTCTCGAGTTGTAGAAAAAATCCCGTTCGAAAGCTTTGTTGACCGGCGCCTATTTGTCGAGATCGCTGAACTTGCGCCCAAACTCCTGGCCCAGAAGTTGCGTGGCCGTATCGTGCTCAGTTGGTGATCGAGATGGGTCAGGAAATCACACTCACGACCGGAGCCGGACGCACTGTGGGGGGCTTACCTTGCAGAGGCGGGCATCGTTGCCGCTCCCGCGATCGTGGTCCTACAGGAATGATGGGGGGTACAAGGGCAGATCAGGGGCGTTTGCGACCGTTACGCGCTGACACGATACGACGCGATGGCTCCTGATCTGTATGCCGGGACAGTGATCCCCTATCACGATGAAGCTGCGGCCGATGAGATGATGAAGAGGCTCGACTTCCTCGCCGCGGCGGACGAAATCGCAGGTGCGGCGGCCGGATTCTTCAAAGCTGCGGGGCGGAAGGTGGGCCCGACCGGCTTTTGCCTCGGCAGAGTGGTATCGATCCTCGGCGCAATCCGGCTTGGCAATATTGACGCTGCTTCTGCCTACTACGGGGCACCATCGGACGATTTAAGCGAAGCCTCCGATATTCGGGTACCCGTGCAGGCACACTTCGCCCTACGAGATACCTGGTGCACGCCCGCCGACGCAGACGCATGGAACGCGGATTTGCAGCAAGCAGAAAGCCGTACCGGGTGTTCTGCTATGAGGCCGACCACGGCTTTGCCAATGAAAATGCCAAATAGTTTGATCCAGCAAACGCTGAGCTCGCTTGGCGACGCGATCAGAAATTCTGGCAGACTTACTTAAAAGGTGACGGATGAACGCGCCAAGCAACAACGCTTCTACACTCGAGTTCTTGTTCCGGCCGCGCAGTGTTGCCATCGTCGGCGCTTCGCCGAGATCCGGCGCTGCTGGATCCAATATTGTTCAGAACCTGCAGCGATGCTGTTTCAACGGCCCGATATACCCCGTAAACCCTCGTTACCAGGAAATCCATGGCCTGAAGGCTTATGCCTCGCTAGCCGATATCAAGGCTGACATAGATGCCGTATTCATAGCGATTGCTGCCGAACACGGGCCGGACATCATGCAGCAAGCCGTCGAATTAGGCGCAAAGGCTGTGTTGCTCAACGCCACCGGATATTCTGACGCAGGGCCGGAGGGTCGGGCGCGTCAGGAGCAAATTGTGTCACTCGCCACTGGTGTCGGAATTCCCGTGTGCGGTCCAAACAACCTCGGGATCATCAACATTGTCGACCGCGTTCCACTGTGGACCTCGACACACCTTCCCGCGATGAACCCAGGACACGTCGCTCTCATATCGCAGAGTGGTTCTGTTGCACTCGCGATTGGTGAAGATGTGTCTGGCCTTGGCCTCTCGCATCTGATCACTGCAGGCAACGAGGCAGTCACGGGCGTAGCGGACTACATCCAAGCGCTGGCCAACGATCCCCGCGTCAAAGTCATACTCTTGTTCATCGAGACCATACGCGATCCTCTAGGCCTTGCAACAGCAGCTGCAAAGGCACGGGCAGCAGGGCAGACCCTTGTGGCGCTCAAGATCGGCCGTTCAGAAAGGGCGCGAGCAGCGGTTGCTGCACACAGCGGTGCTTTATCCGGCGAAGATGCAGTGATCTCAGAGTACTTTCGCAAGCACGGAATAATTCGTGTGCACGATGTTGACGACCTTGTGCAGGTTGCAAAACTGAAGCTTAGGCCTCCGCCGCCTCCTACTGCGGGCCCGGCGGTTATCACTCTTTCCGGCGGCCAGGCAGCAGCGGTCGCCGATGCGGCGGATGACGCAGGTGTGACATTGGCCGACTTTCCAGCATCGGCGGCCGCTGACCTAGCACCCCTCTTCGGCGGCCACCCGCCGCAAAATCCGTGCGATGCCTGGGGAACCGGTTGGGACAAGGAGAGAGTGGAACAGATCATTTCCATTCTTGCACAAGCGCCTGAAGTCGATCCGATCGTGTTCGCCCTCGATATTCCTTCGACTGGACACGCCGACGGGCCAATGGCTGTTGAGATAGCACAGATCGCGGCTGAGCGGCCCGATATCGGCAAAAAGGTTATGTTCGTCGCGAACAGCGCTATCTCGGGAGTGAAGCGCGAGTTGAGTCAATTATGCAATGCCAACGGCTTCCCCCTCCTCTTCGGGATTGGCGGTGCATTTCGCGCGATCGGCGCGTGGGTTGCATCTGCCCGAGAGAAGGAGACCGCAAGGATGGCGGAACGCCCAACGCAGTTCGCGGACGGACGCGAGGCAACTGAGGCCAAACTGCGCGCAGTGATAGAGTTCGTCGCCTCGCGACAGGTGGTTGACGAGGCCGAGGCAGTGCGCGCTGCCGATACTTTGGGTTATCCAGTTGTGGTCAAGGGCATCGCGCCGGAAGTCCCCCACAAAACTGAGCTGGGACTGGTCAGGCTTAGTCTTGTGGATGCTACCTCGGTAATGCAGGCCTACAATGACGTTCGCTCCAAACTCGATGCCGTCGCGCCCGCTGGGTTGATCGAGATTCAACCGATGATTGCCACCGGCATCGAGCTTCTGGTCGCTGCCCGGCGCGACCCCCTATTCGGACCCGTGATCGTCACGGGGGCGGGAGGCAAGCTTGTCGAACTCGTCGCCGATTCCACACTTAGACTTGGGATCGTGTCGGAAGAGGAAGCAGGTGAGATGCTTTCCGGGATACGCGCCGGAAAGCTCATTGCCGGTTATCGCGACGGATTGCGGTTCGACGAGAAGGCAGCGCGGTCCGCGATTGCTAGTCTTTCACGGGTCATGGCCGAAGCAGGAGACGATGTCACTGCGATCGAAATCAATCCGCTGATTGTTCTACCGAAAGGTAAGGGAGCGGTCGCGGTCGATCTGCTAATCGAATAACCAAGCAGGAGGGCTCCGTGTACGAGACGCTGGAATTTCGCAAGGACGATCGAGTTGCAATTATTACCCTCAGCCGGCCGCAGAGGCTGAATGCCATTAACATCAAATTATCCGATGAGTTCGGCGCCGCAATCAAACAGGCCGAGGCTGATCCGGATGTCCGTGTGATCGTTGTCAAAGGCGAAGGCGGGCGAGCCTTCTCGTCTGGATACGACATCGCCGAGGAAGCAGAGGGAGCGCGCTACACCGCAGCGACTTGGGCCGAGCGACTGAATCATGATCTCGAGTTCACCCTTTCCGTCTGGCAGTGCAAGAAGCCGACGATTGCGGCCATCGAGGGCTATTGCCTGGCTGGCGGCATGGAATTCGCCGGCATGTTCGACATTCGCTACTGCTCAGAGGACGCAAAATTCGGAGTCGTCGATACTCGATTCTCGACCGGCATCTGCACGCTCATTCTACCTTGGCTCGTAGGCGCGCAGTGTCGGGAGCTGATTTATACTGGTGACATGTTCGATGCTGCGCGCGCCGAAAAGATCGGCTTTGTAACGCGGGTATTTCCGAAAGAGTCGCTCGAAAGTGAGGTTATCAAGATCGCCAAGCGAATGTCGATGGTGGCGATGGATTGCCTCGTCTGGAACAAGCACGCCATCAACCAGACTTTCGAGATCATGGGATTGATGAATGCCTTAAAGGCCGGCGTCAACGCCGCCACGCTTCTCAATGCGATGGAGACTCCGGAATTTGCGCAGTTCGACACGATTAAGCGTGAGCAGGGGATGAAGGCAGCGCTCAAATGGAGAGCCGAGCAATTTGCCCAATATGAATGAGTTAGCACGTGAACAAGGGAGGAAATCTATGAAAATCACTATGCCGATGATTGTCACAGCCGCCGCAGCTTCACTTGCCATCGCGGCAGTGGCCGCCCACGCTGAAAACGACAAGCTCGTAATGGCGTCCTGGGGCGGCATCTTCAAGGAGGCAACACAGAAGACCATTGCGGAGCCGTTCACGAAAGACACCGGTATTCCAGTGTCGATTGCGGACGTCGGTGGCGGCTGGGCAGCCAAGATCGAGGCACAAAAGGCTGCTGGCCAGCTTCAGTGGGATATGATCGACAGCATCGACGCAGGCAGTGCGGCATTTCTCTGGAAAAAGGGATTAATTGAGCCGTTTCCTGCCGACTTAAAGGCCAAACTTGAGGCGGTTTCTCTTCCTGGCAAGGTTACTGATTATCTGATCGAGGAAGGGAGCACTGGCGTCGTGATCGTTTGCCGCGTCGAAGTGAAGTGCCCCAGCACCTCGACGGAGTTCTTTGACGTCAATACCTTTCCGGGTTCGAGAGCAGTCGTGAATGAGCCAAACCAGGTTTTACCCTTTGCCGCACTTGCCGCCGGACAGCCTGCGGACAAGCTGTTCCCCGTCGATCTGGATAAGGCATTCGGCATGCTTTCCAAGGTCAAGGAGGCTGTGACTGTTTGGCCAACCTCGGGCGATCAGCAGCAGCAGGTGCTGGCTTCAGGCGAGGTCGATATGGCGATAATGTGGAATGGCCGTGCCTATGACCTTACCCAGAAAGGCACTCCGCTGAAGTTTGTATGGGACGGAGCGATACTCGACAGTGGCGGACTGGTTGTGCTGAAGGACGCGCAGAACAAGGAAGCCGCGTTCAAACTTGTGGAGTGGTATGGCACCCACCCACAGGCGCAGGCAGACTGGGCAAAGATTCTGCCCTATGGCATGGCGCACAAGGACGTGGCGAGCCTGCTTCCCAAGGACGTCGCCGATGCATTGCCGTCCTCGCACAACGCTGTTCGTATAGATCCAAACTGGTTCGCAGAAAACCAGGCCGAGATCTCTAAGCGCTGGCAGGAATTCCTGACTGGTGCCAATTGACCACTGAACTCGTTTGTCCGGCGGATTGAGCCCACTCTGTCCGCCGGGCTCTCCTCGTCTGGAAAACATTGGGTGCCAACGGCCATGAAGCAAAAGTGGAACCCGGAGCCAAGTATCGCTGTCGGACTTTGTCTCTATGCTCCCGTCGTTCTTCTTCTATTCGTACTCCTCATATATCCGGTCCTTCGGCTGCTCGAAGTAGCGATGCCGGATGGGTTCGGACTATATAGTTTCGTCGATTACTTCGAAAACGCGGCTCGCATAAAGGCACTGGTCGTGACCTTTCGCGTCAGCGCTGTCGTGGCCTTGCTTGCTGCTAGCATGGGTTTTGTCCTAGCATGGACGCTGATAAGTTCTTCGTCCCGCTTGCTAAAGACAGCAATTTGGCTAGCAGTCACGCTGCCGCTTCTCATGGGTACTGTGGTCAAAAATTATGCGCTTCTGGTCATCCTTCAGCGACGCGGGCTGCTCAATACATTGCTCATAAATACCGGCCTAATCGATCAGCCGCTGAAACTCTTGTACAATGAACCAGCTGTGATCATCGGGATTTTGTATACCCTGCTGCCATTTGCAGTGGCGCCTATCTACACAGCTCTGCTGACCGTCGATTTGGACCTGGTTCGGGCAGCCGAGAGCATGGGGGCAATGCGATTTGCTGCGGTGCGCACAGTCGTACTGCCCATGATCTGGCCGGCATTGGTCAGTACAGCCATGCTGATTTTCGTGATCTCGCTAGGGTTCTACGTGGTCCCAGTCGTCCTGGGCGGAGTAACTTCACCCTTCATTGCAACACTCATCCAAAACGATATGGAGCAGTTCTTTGATCTAAAGAGCGCTGCAGTTGCCGCTCTCGTCCTCATCGCCCTCTCTACGATTGCGGTTGCCGCGACACTCGCCTGGGTCGGCAGCGATCAAGTCAATAGATCAGCAGCTGGATCATGAATCATGAATCGCAGAATTGCACGGTTTGTAGGCCGCACGATTTACTGGACTGTGCTGCTTCTCATACTAGCGTTCCTGGTAGTACCTGCCGTCCTGGTCGTGGTTTTGTCGTTTTCGAACGACCCGACGATCGCGGTTCCCGTGCGCAGTTGGGGCGTTCGGAATTATCTGGCACTCAGTGCGAGTCCTGATTGGTGGGGAGCGGCGGCCTTGTCTCTGGTCGTGGCCGTCATCGTCGCGGTGTTCTCGGGCTTGGTCGCGGTGCCCGCCGCCTTTGCAGTGGAGCGAACTCATCTCGCAAGGCTCCCTGTCCTATCCTTCCTGGCCGTTCTGCCGCTGCTTGTTCCACAAGCTGCTTACGCCATCGGCGTCTACATGATGATGGTCCAGTTCGGGATGCTGGGGTCACCAGCCGGACTTGTCGCCGCACATGTGGCAATCTGCTTCCCTTTGGTGTTTGTGATCGTGCGCTCGCAGATGAAACGCATGTCGCCTGATCTTGACCTTGTGGCAATGACGCTTGGTGCTTCGCGACGGCGGGCGTGGCTGGGGATCAGTTTGCGCCTCTTATTGCCGACGGTGTTATCCGGTGGACTCTTCGCATTCCTGATCAGCTTCGATGAGGCGGTTTTCTCAAACTTCTTATCAGGGGGCGCCTTGATCACGCTGCCCAAGATGATCTTTGATTCGGTGCGTATGGGTGTTGATCCGGTCATCACCGCAATCGCAACTCTATTGATGGCTTTCACGGCACTCGTGCTCTTCTTAGCTGCAGGACTTCGCTCCAGAAAGGCGGTGCCATGACACTGGCGTTGTCGCTAAAAAACCTGACGAAGCAGTTTCGGTCCCTCACTGCTGTCAACAACGTATCGCTTGACGTTGAGCAAGGATCGTTCATTGCGCTCCTAGGTCCAAGCGGATCCGGCAAGACAACTATGCTTCGGATGCTTGCAGGATTCGACCTGCCATCGAGCGGTGAAATTTGTATTGCCGGGAGTAGCGTCACGGGGCTCTCTCCAGCTGAGCGGAACATCGGTATGGTGTTCCAGCATTATGCGTTATTTCCTCATCTCACAGTTCGACGAAACATCGAATACGGCCTGAAGATGCGTGGGTGGGCCAAGCGCGACCGGAAGGCGCGTGTCGACGAACTGCTATCTATGGTTCGTCTCGAGGCTTTGTCGGAGCGTCTGCCCCGCCAGCTTTCTGGCGGGCAGCAGCAAAGGATCGCCATTGCCCGTGCGCTTGCCTATTCGCCGAGCATCTTGCTGATGGATGAGCCACTCGGGGCGCTCGATCGGGCACTCCGCGTCGAAATGGCCGAGGAAATCCGCCGCATCCACCGCACGTTCGGGACAACCTTCATCTATGTGACCCATGATCGTGACGAGGCAATGACATTGGCAGACCGCGTACTGATCATGCACTCCGGCAGGGTAGTCGCCGATGGTCATCCTGAAGCGCTGTTTCAGAGGCCAACGTCAGCTCTTGTTGCGAAGTTCTTTTCCGGGATGAACGTTGTCAAGGAAGCAGAACTCGGCGGTAGGGAGCGCAATGTCTTCGCGATCAGCCCCCTTGCGATTCGCATGGAAGAGCCCGACGAGGCCCACTTCACGATCCGTGCCGTGATCCGAGACAGGCTTTTCCTAGGCGATAAGATTCAACTGGTTCTCACTGCCCCACAGCTTGAAAACCCTCTCATTGTGCACGTGCCAACACTCGACTCGGGAAAACACCAACGAGAAGATACCGTAATTGCCTATGTGGCCAAGCGAACGGCAATCCAATTGACTGAGTGATCGTGGCAGAGCTTAACAGTGCTGTCGCGTGTCCGTCTTCAGGGTTTTTGGGACAATTTGTGTCGTGAGCTAACGGAGGCTCTGGCCCATCAGGGTTTTCATATTAGGCGGCTGCTTCTCGGTGAAGCAAGCGGCGCTGTCTGATGGTTTCGCGTTTGATCCTTTCCCTTTCCAGCATGATGATGTCGCCGCGCCCGAAGTAGACGTCGGCGGGTGTGAGATTGCCGATGCTCTCGTGGTATCGACGGTGGTTGTAATGCTCGACGAAGACGGCAATCTGCCGCTCGAGATCGCCCGGCAGGAAGTAGTTTTCGAGCAGGATGCGGTTCTTGAGCGTCTGGTGCCAGCGCTCGATCTTGCCCTGGGTCTGGGGATGACAGGGTGCACCGCGGGTGTGATCCATGCCCTTGTCGGAGAGCCATTCGGCAAGGTCGGACGAGACGTATGACGGGCCGTTGTCGGACAACAGCCGCGGCCGCTGCATGACCCTGGCGCTGTCACAGCCGGACGCTTGCAGCGCCATGGTCAGCGTGTCGGTGACGTCCCCGGCCTTCATCGTGGTGCACAGCTTCCAGGCGATGATGTAGCGAGAGAAGTCGTCGAGCACGGTCGAGAGATAGAACCACCCCCAGCCGATGACCTTCAGATAGGTAAAGTCGGTCTGCCAGAGCTGGTTGGGCGCTGTCGTCTTGTCATGGAACTCATCGGCGGCCTTGATGACGATGAAGGCCGGGCTGGTGATCAGGTCATGGGCCTTGAGCAGGCGATAGACCGACGATTCCGAGACGAAGTAGCCCTTGGTGTCGGTGAAGGTGACCGCCAGTTCTCGCGGCGACAAGTCCGGCTCGTTCAACGCCAGCTCAATGATCTGATCGCGTTTCTCCTCTGGAATGCGGTTCCAGACCCGCTTCGGCCGAGGTCTGCGGTCTTCCAGCGCATCGACGCCACCGGTGACATAATGCTCATACCAGCGATTGAAGGTCGAGCGCGGGATGCCGAGCTTCTGCAGCGTGCGCCGCGCCGACAGATGCGAGTTCTCGACCAGGCGGATGATCTCCAGCTTCTCGGATGCGGGGTATCTCATTCGTCGTCGCCCCCATCCGCGATCATGCTTTTTTTAAGAATGCGCAGTTCCAGAGCCTGCTCGGCGACGACCTCCTTGAGATCGCGCGCCTCCTTGCGCAACACCTTCACTTCGTCGCTGGTCGCGGCACGCGCCGTGTCTCCGGCCAGCCGCTTCTTGCCGGCTTCAAGGAATTCCTTCGACCAGGTGTAATAAAGGCTCTCAGCGATCCCCTCGCGCCGGCACAGCGCGGCGATCGATTCCTCGCCACGCAGGCCTTCCAGCACAATGCGGATCTTCTCCTCCGCGCCATACTGCTTGCGGGTCGCACGGCGGATGTCCTTGATGACCTGTTCCGCAGGTGCTTTCCCTGTCCCGGATTTCTGTCTCATCTTCGCTCCTTTGAAAGGCTACGATGAACCAGAAATCCTCCGTTCTCAGTTAAGCCAATTTGGTCCAATCAGCGCTGACGCCGGACAAGCGCCAGAACCATCGCCTTCAGCGCATCAACGTCGTCGGGAAGCTCTGCGACAGCCGTCTCCATGGCCGTCATCACAGCACAGGACAGGCCGTTTTCCCAACCGTTTCAGAGCCATGATTCACTTTGCCTCAGGCACGTCAACCCAAGCTTTGGGGTCGCTTCACCCCTACCGGACGGACCCGCTTCCAGTCCAGGCCGTCGACCAGTGCAAGCAATTGCGCATGGTTCAGCCGAAGACGCGCAGGTCCGATCCGGGGCCAACAAAACTGCGATTTCTCGAGCGTTTTTGCATACAGGCAGACCCCGGTGCCATCCCACCAGACGATCTTCACCCGGTCTGCTCTTTTCGGACGGAACACGTAAAGAGAACCATCGAAAGGATCCACGCCGCCGTCACGAACAAGCGCCATCAACGATAATGGATCCTTGCGGAAGTCGACCGGCGCGCTCGCAACATAAACCGTAACGCCCGAAGGGATCATGCCACGCGCACCGCCCGGATAACCCGCGCAAGATGATCCGTATCAACGTTTACCCCGACCCGCACGATCAGGTCGCCCACGACAATTTCGATCTCGGCGCCATAGGCCGGCTCGAACCGGGTGAACTGAACCGCCGGGCCATTGTCCTCCGAGGCCGGCAGATCCTTCCCAAGAGCTTTGCGCCGCCAGCCGAACAACTGCGACGGCGCCATCCCCGCTTCACGGGCGATCGCCGAGACGTTTGCGCCAGGCACAAGCGTTTCCGCCACAAGCCACGCCTTCGCCTCTTCCGACCACTGGCGACGGCCCCGAAGCGGGCGTGCAGCAAGATGCTCGATAACCTGACTGTTTCTATCATCAGGCATAGGCCTGCTTATGGAAATTTTCCATCATCAGCTCCAAATCCGAAAGCCGATGAATCCCAAATCCCCGCTGCCGCCGCTACGTGGGGTTGCCTTGCCGCTTACGTTCATTCAGGTGCTGCGGCTGATGGAGGCGATCCCGAAGGATAGCGTGACCTATGCCGTCACCGAGGCGATCCGGCTCGGGGCGATCGGCTTCGACGCGGTCAAGCAGATCGCACTGGCCCGGATCGAGCGCAGGCCGGCCAGGCTTGACCTCAGCGCCTATCCGCATCTGCCCAAGACCAGCGTGAAGACGACATCGGCAGCCGATTATGCCATCCTCATCCCCGGGAGAGCGGCATGAGCGGCAAGGGAGCAGTCGACGCGATGCCGGCAGGCACGACAAGCGCCACGCCACAGGTTCTGCTTGGTCATCACCTCAAGCAGTTGAAGCTGCCGACGGTGCTGCGGGAATACGACAAGGTCGCCCGCGAATGCGCCCGCGACGGCGTCGATCATCCCCGCTATCTGCTGCGCCTGGTCGAGCTGGAACTGATCGACCGCGAGCGCCGCGTCGTCGAACGCAGGATCAGGCAAGCCAGGTTCCCGGCCACAAAGAGTCTGGATACCTTCGACTTCACCGCCATTCCCTCGCTGAACAAGATGCTGGTGCTGGAGCTGGCCCGTTGCGAGTTCATCCTGCGCCGCGAGAACGTCATCGCGCTCGGCAACTCAGGCACCGGCAAGACCCATGTCGCGCCGGCCCTCGGCCTGGGCGCATGCCAGAAGGGCTTCCCCGTCGCCTTCACCACCGCCGCTGCCTTGGTCCATCAACTCATGGAGGCGCGCGATGAGAAACGCCTGCTGAAACTGCAGCGTGACCTCCAGGCCGTGAAGCTGCTCATCGTCGATGAACTCGGATACGTGCCGCTGTCGCCGACTGGCGCTGAACTGCTGTTCGAAGTCCTCTCCCAACGCTACGAACACGGTTCGACAATCGTCACCTCGAACCTGCCCTTCGAGGACTGGACATCCTTCGTGGGATCCGAGCGGCTCACCGGCGCGCTGCTCGACCGCCTGACCCATCACGTTCATATCCTGACCGGCGAAAGCTATCGGCTCAAGCAATCCGCCGGCCGCCGCAGGGCGACCGCTACGGCTGCCGCGGCGAAGCAAAACCAAGCCACCGCCAAAACCGGCGATCAAGCCGATACGCCTCAAGTCGATCCGACAACCTGAGCCTTTGCCCGCCAAATCCTGACAGCCGCTCGCTCGCTACGGCGCTATGGAAAAGCGCACTTCGCGAGCGGCCTACGTCGAACTCACTGGCCTGCTTTACTCCGCCCCCCTGGCCTGAAATTGCACCGCCGTTGACACTCGGCTTCAAATCGACCACTTGCGCAGCGACTATCCTGTGCGGCACTGAAATGGTCCACATGATGCGCAAACGGCAGGCGAGATACGCCTATAGCCCAGCGTCTTCATTGGCCGAGCAGTTCGAAATCCTGGCTGCCTGAAAAACAGGACCGTGGTTCCTCCGCGCCTCCGTCCTAAGTTCGCGACGGAACCTCGGGTGAAGCTGGTGCTTCGTCGCCAGCTCCGAAATCGTTCGCTCGCCGCGGATCACTTCAAGCGCTAATTTGGCCTTGAACTCGGTCGAAAACCGTCTGCGTGTCTTCATTGTGGATCGTCCTTTTCATCGGTCGATCCACCTTATGCCCCTGTCTCAAAATCTTGCACCACCTCAGTTGGCAAGGGGACCAACACAGGTACATGCTGAAATAACTTGGCTATTCCAAAAGAAAGCCACTGGTGAGCCGAAGCCGAAGCCGTGTCGTTGTCCGGATTTCTTCGGAGGAATTTGCCGGAAACTCTGCTGACACTGCCTCGCCCGTTGGCAGTCGACCGATTACCTCAAAGCGGCCGGAGCGAAACTGAACAGACTCAACGACCACATCCAAACAAGAAGTGTCACCGATACCGATACAGGGTACAAGCGCCTCTGGCCGCACGAGAAGCTGGGTGCCGTTGCCCTTGACGAGTTTTCGATTGAGCATAGCGCCACCAGCGGTTACCGTATGGCCATCAGAATGAGCCACGTTAAGGAAGTTGGCACGACCGAAAAATGCTGCAACTGTCGAATTGGGTGGCGCATCATAGAGATCTCTGGGGCCACCATCAGCAATGACGCGCCCTCTTTCCATCACGATGATCTGGTCGGCAAGCTCAGTTGCTTCGTCTTGATCATGCGTCACCATAATGATGGTGACGCCGAGTTGTTGGTGAACGCGACGGAGTTCGTCCTTCATTCTGTCCCGCAGGTTGCGATCGAGCGCAGAGAGCGGCTCATCGAGTAGCAGCAGACTTGGTTCGAAGACAAGCGCGCGCGCAATTGCCACGCGTTGCCGCTGTCCACCCGAGATTTCGGATGGCAATCGTGAAAGCAGATCTTCAATTTCCATCAACCGCGCAATATTGCGCACTTTCTCTTCGACCAGCGACTGCTTCATTCGCCGCGCGCGCAGCGGATAAGCTATGTTGGCTGCCACGCTCAGATGCGGGAATATCGCGTAGCCTTGGAAGACGACGCCAATCCCGCGCTTTTCCGCAGGCCAAGACGAAATATCGACGTCATCCACGAATACGCCACCGGCGTTGGGTTGCTGAAATCCTGCGATCGTCATTAGAAGCGTGCTCTTGCCACTTCCGCTCGGGCCAAGGATTGCCGTAAAGGAACCCGACTTCACCGTAATGTCGACATTCTCCAGTGCAGTGTGCGAACCAAAACGCTTAGTCAGGCTGGCCAGTCTGATTGTTGAACTTCCTATAGTCATCGACGCCTCTACCAGTCGCCGAAAGCCGGAGGTGCAAATTCCTGAATTGAACGGCCTGCGAAATCGAAGTCTGGGAAGCTTCCATAGACACGATCGCCGCATGCACGGACGTCTTCGAGGAGCTCTGCCTCGTCGAGCATCGTCAGCTTTCCGTTGTCAACGCGAACAATGCCGTCCACCACAACATGCTTAACATCTGCCGCACTGCCGATATGGACCAGCGACTTAACAGGGTCGAGCATCGGACCAAAACCGAAACGGCCCATGTCAACAACGATGAGATCTGCCTTCTTGCCGGCTTCGAGGCGCCCGATATCGTCGCGGCCAAGCGCTTTGGCGCCATTGATCGTCGCCGCATTCAGCACGGAACGCGCCGGTGCTGCTCGAAAATCATGTTCGTTAAGCTTGCCAAGAATCGAAGCGAATCTCATTTCATTAATCATGTCTTGGGGATAGCTGTCGGTGCCGAGCGTGATGTTGATGCCCATGTCTTCGTAGCGCTGGAAGCCTTCCAGTTGGATGCCGCGGCGCGCGAAGACGAAGGGGGAGTGTGAGACATGCGCGCCGCCGGCCGCAATCTTTTCCAGGTCCCCGTTTCTCGGAAAGCTCGTCAGCGAATGACCAGCGTAAAAGACAGTATGGCCGAGAATTACATGCGGGGAGAGCAGGCCGGTCTCGTGCAGCATGCCGAGCGGAGATATTTTTTCCCTGCGCACCATCTCATGAAATTCCCAGATGGTTTCCGCCACATGCAGCGTAACCGGCAAACTGAGCCGCCGTGATTCTTCCGCCGTCCGTTCGAGAAGCCGCCGAGAAGACAAGACCGTCTCCACTGGCACCAGAATGCCTCGGATACGATCATTGTGTGCCCCGTTGTATTTGACCGCGGCCTCGAGAGCATGCTCAAACTGGGCCTCGCCGTCATCTGGCAGCCAGTCGTAGGTCAGCCGTCCTGACCCCTCAGTGAAGGAATAGTGCGCGGATGCGTAGCCCGGCGTAATGTAGGCGCGAATACCCATTTCGCCTGCGATATCGACCATAACATCAGTACTACCGCCGACCTCGCCGCCGAGTTCAACGACTGTGGTGACACCACTCTTCAGAAGTTCGGCAATTCCGAAGCGCACGCTTAGCTGCGGATCGTCTGCGTCGAGAAAATTGCGCCCATTTCTGCCTGCCGGAAGATAGCCGAGGAAACCACAGTTGAAGAGATCGAGGCGGCCATGATCGGCCATCATTCTATCGCCGAGATGATTGCAGAGATGGGCGTGGGAGGAAATAAAGCCAGGCAGCAGAAACCCACCGGGAAAAGAGCGTATCTCAGCCGAAGCGTCCGACGCAGTCCGCACAGGTCCGACATAGGTGATCAGATTGCCATCTACCTCGACTTCTCCGTGATCGATCAGCCTATGACCGTTCTCTTTGAAACCGAGTACCCAGCGCGCACGATAGATGACTTTTGGGGACATGGTGCTACTCCTCCGTGGAAAGGTTGGTGCGAGGTCGCGCCAGCGCAGAAACTACCCAGGCGCAAGCGACGATAAGAATCGTAGCGACGACCACAAGCGTGGAGGCAGCCGATATGGTCGGGTCAAATTCCGCACGCACGCCCTCCCACATGCGGCGCGGAAGCGTGCGAATCTCCGGACTGCCTAGGAAGAGCGAAATCATCAACTCATCGAAGGATGTCAGAAAGGCAAAGAATGCACCCGATACAATGCCAGGCTTGATCAATGGCAGCGTCACAGTAAACATGACCCGCTGTCGGGAGGCCCCGAGCGAAAGCGCGGCTTTTGTCAGTTCCGGATCGATCTTTCTCAGCGAGGCGAGCGTCGTCAGGACTACGAAAGGTGTAGCTAGCACAAGATGGCCGAGTATGATGCCAGCGCGAGTGCCCACAAGGCCGACACCTGAGAAGGACATATACATCGCCACGGCGACCACTACAGGTGGCAGAACGATCGGCAAGGTTATGACAGCAACAGCCGCATTTGCAGATCTGCGACCGAGGCGTTCAATGCCTATGCTCGCAGGAACACCGACAAGAACGGCACCGAACGACACCAAAAGGCCGATCCATACACTCCGCAATGATGCGTCTGTCCAGTCGGTGGATGAGAAGTAGGCCTCGTACCATTTCAGCGAGAAGGAGGGTGGTGGAAAGCGCACGAACTCCGACGACGAGAATGACATCATCAGCATTATAGCGATCGGCAGGACGGAAAAGACGAGCACAATGGCAACCCATATCTGGGCTGCCCAAACCCTCCCGTTTTTCATTGATGCTGTGGTCATCGTACGACAGTCCCCTTATGCCTGTCAGCAAGGAGCGAAAGGCCGTAACCGACAAATACGCTCAGCACGAGGACGACGGAGGCTGCCGCTGCCAGAGGCCAATCGAGTGTGACGTTAACCATTGCGTCGATATAGACCGCAAGCATCATGTCGCGCGGACCACCGAGCATTTGCGGCGTGACATAAAAGCCTAGCGCTATAACGAAGACGAGAATCGACCCGGTCATGATTCCCCTGCTGATCAACGGCAGCACGATCGTCAGGAAAATTCGCGCAGGACTCGCTCCGAGCGAACGGGCAGCATTGAGAAGCTGTTGGTCGAGCGCCTCGACCGCATTGTAGACCGGTAGCAGCATGTATGGCAGCATGATATGAACCATGCCGATGCTGACAGCGCCCCAATTGAACAATAATGGCAGTGGCGTGTCCGTGAGGCCAATTGCCAGCAGCGCAGAATTGATGAGACCTTCCTGCGCCAAAAGATATAGCCATGCATAGCTGCGTACGAGGACGCTCATCCACATCGGCAGGGTCGTGCACAACAAGGCTGCGCGCGCGAATTGGCGGGGGAGTCGTTTTAGAGCGAGTGCGAAGGGAACGGCGATTAGCACGCAAGAGACAGTTACGACGGACGCAATTAGGACCGTGTTGCGGAGAATCTTCATCGCCGCAGCAGAGGCGAAAAATTTATAGTAAGATGCCAGAAGCGTTGGCCCCGTTAAGGAGGTGACGAAAAGCAGTACGAGGGGAACAAGAAAGAACAGGGCGAACGTCAGTAGCAACGGCAACATCAGAAAACGTTCATCAAAGCTCGGCATTCTGCGCGCACCCCAAATTGGTGATCGCTCAATCACGCTTTTATTCCTCGTGAGATTTGACATGATACGATGTAGAGCGGCATTACAGCCGCTCTAGCGACGCTGCTGCTTGCTAGAGCAGGACCCATTCGTGGAAACGCTCGATAATCATATCGAGGTTGTCGACCCACCATTGCGTGTCTTGGACATACATCTTGGCGAGGTTGTCTGGATGGCTTGGTAGGTCTTTAGCGCGACCTTCCTTGAGGCCGGCCAGAACGTCGGTGTTGGCAGGCCCACCATTGTACTCGTCAAAGATCGCTATTGATGACGGCACCTGCAGCAGCGCATCAATCAACTTCATCGCACGCTCGATCGGTGCCCCTTTGACGATCATGAGGTAGTCGAGCGAGGCTTGACCATCGTTCCAGGAAAGGTCAATCGGCGCGCCCTCCGCCTTGGCCGTCAGCAGGCGACCAGAGTAGGTCGAGCCGGTGGTAACCTCCCCCGAGGTATAAAGCTGGATCACTTCGCTTCCCGAGCTCCACCACTTGGCGACTTCGGGCTTAATCCGATCAAGCGCCGCAAACGCCCGGTCGACGTCAATGGGGTAGAGTTTGTCCTTGGGAACCCCATCCGCAAGCAGTGCAAACTCCAATGCAGGATACTGGCCACCATCGGCGGAATTCAACGTGCGCTTACCCGGAAACTTCTCAATGTCCCACACATCCTTCCAGCTCAAGGGTGCGCCGTTTGGGAACTTGTCGGTTCGGAAGCCGATATTGTAAGACCAGTAGAAATAGCCGACGGCTTTGGGAAGCTTGAGATGTTCCGGTATGCCTTTCACGGCTGCTGGGGACAGCTTTGAGTAGTCGATAGGCTCGAAATAGTCCCCAGACTTTTCAAGAGCGAGGAGCGTGAGAAGATCGGTTTCGACCACGTCGAATTCGGGGTGACCCTTGTCGACCATGGCCTTAATTCGGCTCGGTAGCGGCAACGAATCTTCGATAACCTTAATGCCGGTCGACGCGGAGAAAGGTTTTAGCACATGTTTACGCTGCAATTCCTGGATTGAGCCGCCCCAGGAGCAGAAACGGATACTGTCTTCCGCCGCCGTCGCCCGCGAAGCGCCGCCGAACGACCCCACAGCCGCAGCCGCAGCCAGCGTCGCTCCCGCGTCAAGAACTCCGCGCCGGGTGAATTGCGTGTAGGCCAGTTTGTCAAGAAATTTAAGTATTTTATCTTCTCGCATGCTCATAGCGTGGCTCCCCATTTGCTAGTTATTATCTTCATCTCGGCGCAGTTGCTTATATCACGCACAAACAAACAGGCTTCTGATCAGGTCCTGCCATCCTGACCTAGCTGCTCCCGGCTCGGCACTTGCGCGGAGCCGGGAGAGAATTACAGGCCGCACGTGTACCCACACGCCAGGCGACAATCCAACTTGGGTATTTAACATCCGGCGCGGTACGGCTGTACCAAGTCAGTACGGTGCGGTCGGCAGCCCGACCGCAGGCGAGCAGGCGGAGACCATGGCATAGCAAAGATGCCGCCGCGCAGGATACTTGCACACGTCGCATAGATGCGAGGATCAGATAGTTTTCTCCTGACGAGCATCGCATTCTCCCCCCTTTGGTTGCCGCAAGGGTATCAGCGAAAATGTATTTAGAAAATTAATTGTTATAATTGCAACATTTGCAGTTCTTATTGCACGTCGAGTACTCCAAGGCTGCGAGCAGGGTCGCCGACAACCCCGGCCTCATCGAGCCGCGCAATGATGTGGTTGACCAGCCGAATGCCGGCGTCGGACAGGCGCGGGTGCTTGTAGAACAGGCCCACGCGGATTTCGGCAAGCGGTGGGAAGCCATCGCGCTCGTCAAGCGCCCGCATGCCCGGCAGAATCGTGTAGCGGGTCAGCGCGCTGACCCCCAGGCCGTTCACCACCGCGTTCTGCAGGCCGCCAATGCCTGGACCGGTATAGGCCACACGCCAGCGGATCTGCACCGCGTCTAGCGCCTGGATCATGCGGGCCCGGTACGCGCAACCTTCTGGATGCGCCGCCAGCGGAACGCCCTTTGCAGGATCGAACTCGACGGATTCCGCTGCCGCCCAGACCGGCCGTTCGATCCACGATCGCGACAGGTACTGGGCACTCTCGTTGTTGACCATGGCCACCGCCAGGTCGAGTTCGTCGGCGCGGAGCCGGTCCAGGATTTCGGCGCTCCAGCCGCACTGGATTTCCAGCGAAATTCCAGGATGCTGGCGCGTATATTCGGTGATGACGCCCTGCAGGAAGGTAACCGCATAGTCGTTGGGTAAGCCGACGCGCAGCACGCCGGCGATTTTCGACCGGTTGAAATAGGAGGCGGCCTCGTCGTTAAGGCGCAGGATTTCGCGGGCGTAGCTCAGCAGCATCTCGCCTTCGCTCGTCAACAGCAGGGTCCGGCCGACCTGCTTGATGACGGGCGAACCGACGAGTTCCTCGAGCCGGCGGATTTGCAGGGAAATGGCCGGCTGGGTGCGGCCGAGCGCTTCGCCAGCCTTGGTGTAGGCGCCAAGATCGATGACGGAAACGAAGGTTCGCAAAAGGTCGGTCTGGAAGTTTAGGACGCTCCGCATGGATTTCCATTCCTCATGCAAGGATGATGATTATAAATTTCCCATATCATGAGGACACCCTTTAATCATTAGCCCAAACTATTCAGGACAATGGGAGATGAACATGCCGGGTGACACCGTTTTTGCCGCCGAGCTGCCGTGGCCGGACTATGATGCGAGGGTTCGCGACGGTTCGGTGCCGATCCTCCTGCCCATCGGCTCGATGGAGCAGCACGGCCATCACATGCCGATGCATGTCGACGTGCTCCTGCCGGTAGAGTTCGCCCGCCGTGTCGCCGGCCAGATCGGCGCGCTGGTCGCGCCTCCCTTCACCTACGGCTACAAGTCGCACCAAAAATCGGGGGGCGGCAACCATCTGCCGGGCACCACCAGCCTCGACGGCGCGACGCTGGTCGCAGCGCTCCGAGACGTGATCAAGGAATTCGCACGGCACGGCGTGCGAAAAATCTGCATGGTCAACGGCCACTTCGAAAACTCGTGGTTCATCGTTGAGGGCATCGATCTCGCCCTGCGCGAACTGCGCTGGGGCGGCATGGAGGACATGAAGATCGTGGTGCTGTCCTATTGGGACTTCGTCGACAAGGCGACGATCGCGTGCCTTTATCCTGATGGTTTCACCGGGTGGGACCTGGAGCATGGCGGCGTGCTCGAAACATCGCTTATGCTGGCGCTCCATCCCGACCTCGTGCATCTCGAAAGGGCGGTCGATCACGAGCCGGCAAGCTTCCCTCCCTACGACGTCTATCCGCCGAAGCCGGAATGGACGCCTGCCACCGGCACGCTGTCCTCGCCTAGGGAAGCCTCGAAGGAAAAAGGCGAAATCCTGCTCGACGTCTGTCTCACCGGCATCGTCAAGGCTCTGGAGGCCGAATTCCCGCGCTGACCGGATATGCCATCGACAGCATAAAGCCGCGACGCTCGACTGGCGCCGCGGCTTTTCCTGTCAGCACCTCAGAACGGCCGGTTGGGCGGCAGCAGCCCATCCGGCCGCGCCATAGCGTTGTCTCGTTCAACCGAAGAGTTCCCGTAGCAGCTCGCGGTTCTCATCCTGGCGATCGCTCGCCCGATTGAAGCGGCGAGATCGCAGGCGAGGCCATAGGTCGGTGGCGAGGGATAGCGCGTGGACCGGACGTGCCGGTCCACCACGCCATGGGGC
>CAZROU010000053.1:22836-29290 GCA_964601795.1 uncultured Mesorhizobium sp.
GCGTGGGGAAGGTAGAAAGCCACGAGGAGTTCCTGACGACGTTGTGCTCCGGCCCGAAGGGGAAGCCGGTGATGTTGGGGTCGGAACAAGAGCAGTTCAAAATCCTGCGCTAAGGTCGAACGGAGCGGGAACGGCCCACTGGGCGCATCTCGAATAGAGCATCAATGATCGGGCATTCCGGAACCTGGTTGCCGGTGCATTGCGCGGCCATATCCGACATTGCCCGCTCCAGACGTCGTAGATCGGCGATTTTCTGACGGATATCTTTCAGGTGTTCGATGGTGAGGTCATGAACCTCACGGCAGGTATAGCTATGCCCGTCGACCAGGCGAAGCAGTCCACGCAGTTCGTCGAGGCTGAAGCCGAGCTCACGGCCGCGCCGCACGAAATGCAACCGCCTTGCGTGATCGTTGCCGTAGACGCGATACCCGCCCGCGCTGCGCGCTGGTTTCGGCATGACGCCGATCTTCTCGTAATAGCGAATCGTCTCGATGTTGACGCCGCTGCGTTCGGACAGGACGCCGATCGAAAATTCATCAGCCTGTTTCATCACATAGCTCGCACAACACCGTGAAACTTTCCCGCTTGACCCTGTAGTTACTACAGGCATTAGGGTCACCATAGATCAATTGCGGGAGCATGTGAACGATGATGCAGAACGAAGCGCGGCCACTGGCAGATACGGCCCTGGAGCCCGTCGAAAAGGGTTTTGATCAGGCAGCGCTGCTCTCGGTTGGCGGCATCGTGGCGGCACTGGGCGCGGCAACCTGCTGCGTGGTGCCCTTTGTCTTGTTCTTTGCCGGCATCAGCGGCGCGTGGATCGGCAATCTGACCGCGTTCGAGCCCTATCAGCCCGTGTTCGTCACGATCGCGCTCGCCTGCCTCGGCTACGGCTTCTATCTCGTCTATCGCAAGCCGAGGGCGGCTGAGTGCATCGAGGGCTCCTACTGCGCGCGTCCGTCGTCCCATCGCAACGCCAAGATGGGCCTTTGGATCGCAACGATTCTGATCATCGTCGCCGTGGGCTTTCCCTATGCAGCGCGGTTCTTCCTCACCGCCTAACCTCAAGGAGTTCCTGATGAAAACTTTACACCTTATCGCTCTCACCGCGTCCCTGCTGGCGAGTGGCGCCGCTTTTGCCGCCGAGCAGACCGTCACGCTGAATGTCGCCAATGCCACCTGCGAACTTTGCGGCCCGATCGTGAAGCGGGCGCTCAGCAACGTGTCAGGGGTGCTCGCGGTTGACGTGTCGGAGGCGACAGATGGGGCGATCGCCAAAGTGCGGTTTGACGACGGCAAGACAAATGTCGCTGCGTTGATCACCGCAACCACCAACGCCGGCTATCCCTCCAAGGTTTCGCAGTAGGGAGGCTCAGCATGACGGATGGAAAGTTCATCGGCATGGGCGGTGTCGGGCTTCTCGCCGTCATTTGTTGTGCCGCCCCATTTCTTTTGGTCGCTGCGGGCTCCTTCGGGGTTTCCGCATGGCTCGCTGCAGCCGGCTATGTGCTGATCCCGATCGCACTCGCTGCTATTGGGCTGGCGGCATTTTACCTTTATCGGCGCCGCCGTTCCGGCCCATCGGCTGATGCCGATTGCTGCTCAATCAATGACAAACGACAGGGATAAGTTAGATGTGCGAAGCTTGTGATGCTCCCAGTTCCAGCAAAGGCAACGGCCGTTACGATCTTGTAGTCGTCGGGGCTGGCTCGGCCGGATTCTCTGCCGCGATCACGGCCGCCGAACAAGGCGCGCAAGTGGCCCTTGTCGGGCACGGCACGATTGGCGGCACCTGCGTCAATATCGGTTGTGTGCCCTCGAAAGCCCTGATCCGGGCCACGGAAGCCGTGCGTCACGCCAATGATGCGGAAGCCCGCTTCGATGGCATTGAAAGCGGCGCGCGCGTCGTCGATTGGGCCGCTCAGATTGCCCAGAAAGACGCCCTGGTTGCGGGTCTTCGGCAGGCGAAATACGCTGATCTGCTGCCGGAGTATAACAATGTGGTCTATCGCGAAGGGCAGGCCCGCCTCGTTGACGGCGGCGTCGAGGTCGCGGGCCAGCGCCTCGCCTCCGAACGGATCATCATCGCGACGGGCGCGCGCCCAGGCCTGCCGGGAATTCCGGGGATCGTCGACGTGTCGCCGCTCGACAGCACGACGGCGCTGGCCCTGGCCGAACTGCCGCGCTCGATGATCGTGCTTGGCGGCGGCTATATCGGTGCGGAGCTTGCCCAGACGTTCGCGCGGGCCGGCGTCGCGGTGACGCTCGTATTCCGCAGCCGGCTTCTGCCGGAGGCTGAACCCGAAATCGGATCGGCGCTTGCAACCTACCTGGCCGATGAGGGCATCAGGATCGTCAGCGGGATCGCCTACGAATCCATCCGCAAGACCGATGACGGCGGTGTGGCGCTCACCATCGCGCGGGACGGTCGGCCGGAAATCCTGACGGCCGAACGGATTCTCGTGGCAACGGGACGCCGCCCGAACACCGAAACCCTTGGCTTGGCTGAGGCGGGTATTGCCGCAACGCCGGCCGGCGCCATCATTGTCGATGACCGCATGCGCACCTCAAAGACCGGCGTCTATGCCGCCGGAGACGTGACAGGAAAAGATCAGTTCGTTTACATGGCCGCCTATGGCGCCAAGCTCGCCGCCAAGAACGCGTTGAACGGCGATGGCCTGCGCTATGACAATTCCGCGATGCCTGCTGTCGTGTTCACAGACCCACAGGTGGCGAGCGTCGGCATGACCGAGGCGCAGGCGCGTGTTGCGGGGCATTCGGTTCGCACGTCCGTTCTTTCCCTCGACAATGTCCCGCGGGCGCTGGCGGCACGCGATACACGCGGCCTGATCAAGCTGGTTGCCGACGGGGCAAGCCGGAAGCTCCTGGGCGCGCATATTCTTGCGCCGGAAGGAGCTGACAGCATTCAGACGGCGGCGCTGGCTATCCGCGGCGGCCTGACGATCGACGATCTGTCGGAGGCGATCTTCCCGTACCTGACGACCGTCGAAGGCTTGAAGCTTGCGGCTCAGACCTTCGACAGGGACGTGAAAAAACTATCCTGCTGCGCGGGGTAACGGCGAAAGGGAAACGGGTGCGTGCTCAAGTTGTGGCTTGGACGAAGCGGGCACTTCATCCCTGACGCGCATGATGGTCTGGCGGCTGGTGTCGAATTTTCTGGCGAGAGCGGAAACGCTCATCCCTGTCGCGAGATCCTCGCGCACTTCCTGTTTCTGTTTTTCGCTCAGGGTGGAGGGGCGGCCGAGGGTCTTTCCTTCTGACTTGGCGCGCTTGAGGCCGGATTGCGTCCGCTCGATCAGCAAGTCCCGTTCGAACTGTGCGACGGCGTTGAGGACGTTCATAGTCATTGTGCCGGCCGAGCTGGTGAGATCGACACCGCCGAGAGCGAGGCAATGAACCCGGACGCCGATTTCGGCCAGCGCCTTGACCGTGGTGCTGACATCTATGGCGTCTCGACCGAGGCGATCGAGCTTTGTCACGATCAGCACATCCCCTGATTCCAGCCGATCCATAAGCCGGGTGAAGCCCCGCCGTTGGGCGATGGCTGTGCTGCCGGAAATCGTCTCAGTGATGATGCGGCGTGGCTCGACGTGGAAACCAGCGGCCTCGATTTCCTGAATCTGGTTTTCGGTGGTCTGGCCGGTCGTGGAGACGCGGACATAGGCGAAGGTGCGTGGCATGGGTTTAATTTCGTCCGAATAGGCTGTCCGGAATATTTCTCCTGTTCATTACTGTGTCAATCTAATTTGTGGACAGGTTGTTTCGCCCCTGTACGAAACCGAACCTTTCCGTACAGGGCAAGGTCATTGGCGCGCAAATGTAAGGAGTAGCAAATGGCCAAGCGGAAACTTCTCAAAATTCAGGATCGGCATGCGCTGTTCGACATTCCGACCGACGAGGATAGCCTGATCCGCCGTTATTTCTTGTCGTCTGCCGACCGGCTTGAGATTGAGGTTCGGCGACGCGAGCATAACCGGCTCGGCTTTGCGGTGCAGCTCTGCCTGATGCGTTATCCCGGCCGTCCGCTCCTGGCCAACGAGACGCCACCCAGAGCGATGCTCAATTATGTCGCCGAGCAAATCGGCGCCGATCCCGCTTCATTCGGACTTTATGCTCGCCGTGAAGAGACGCGCATGAATCATGTCGCTCACCTGCTCGATTATCTGGGGATGAGGGGGCCGACAGCCGAGGATCGGCGTGCTGCGCTGCTGGCGGCAATCGAAGCTGCGGCCGCGACGGACAAGGGAGCAACGATCGCGACTGCGATCATCACCACCTTCCGCGAACGCCGGGTTCTGCTGCCTGCAGCGAACATGATCGAACGGATGGGACTGGCTGCCCGTGCCATCGCTCGTCGTCAAGCCGAAGCCGCTTTGATCACGGACCTTGATCCGGAAACGCTGGGAACCCTCGATGGACTGCTGGCCGTCGATCCGGCAATTGGCCAGACGCGCTATCATTGGCTGCGGTCAGCGCCGGAGGCACCAGGCGCGGGAAACTTGGTGGGCCTGACCGAACGGATCGCATTCCTGAGGATGCTTGGGATCGATCCCCGTTTGCAGACCCGTGTCCCTTCCGGGCGGTGGGATCAGATGATCCGCGAGGGTGACGCCACTCCGGCATGGCTGGCCAGCGACTTCAATGCCAGTCGCCGGCGTGCGACGATCGTCGCGCAGATCATCAAGCTTGGCCAGAAACTCACCGACGATGCGGTGATGATGTTTATCAAACTCATGGGCCGGTTGTTCTCCCAGGTTAACAACCGCAAAAAGCAGCGCCATATGAGCGCACGCCTGGAAACATCGAAGGCACTACGGCTGTTTCTGGACACGATCGTCGCCCTGCAGGCGGCCAACGACATGTATGCAGATCCCATGACGATCCTGGATCGGCGCGTAGGATGGCATCGGCTGCTTCAGGTCAAACCCGGTCTCGAGGCCATGGTGGAGAACAGTGATGTGTCGCCTCTGGTAATGGCGGCCGAACAACATGCGACCGTCCGCAAATATGCCGGCGATTTTCTCCAGACGTTCACCTTCCGCTCGCAGCGACGGCACGATCCGTTGCTTTCCGCCGTCGCCACCATCAAAGAGCTCTACGCGGAAGGCCGCCGCGTGTTGCCCGATCGTGTTCCGGTCGGGCATCTGACAAAATCGGAGCGCGAACTGATCTTCGAAAATGGCAAGCCGGATCGGCGGCTTTACGAGCTTGCGACACTCACGCATTTGCGTGACCGGCTGCACTCAAGGGATGTGTGGGTCGAAGGCAGCCGCTCGTTCCGGCCGATTGATGAACATCTGATGCCGAAGCCGGCCTTTGTTGCCCTGAAGGAGGAAGACAAGCTTGGTCTCGGCGTCCAGGCCGACGGCACGGCATGGCTGGCGGAAACCCAGCAAATGATGGACTTCAACCTGAAGCGGCTGGCCTGGCGCGCCCGCTATGGAAAGCTTGAGGGCGTGAGAATGGAGAATGGAACCCTGATCGTGACGCCGCACAGAAGCGCTGTGCCAGCCGCGGCGGAAACCCTCTATGCCGAAATCACCGACATGTATCCTCTGGTCGAGGTACCCGATCTGTTGCGGGAAGTGCATGAATGGACGGGATTCGCCGACCAGTTCACCCATGTCCGGACGGGAGATGCACCACAGAATATTGCCGCCATGCTGGCCGGCGTGCTTGCCGATGGCACCAATCTCGGCCCGAAACGCATGGCGGGGGCCTCGAAAGGCATCAGCGCACATCAGATCGGCTGGATGCGCAGCTTCCATGCCCGCTCCGAAACCTATCGCGCCGCACAGGCCTGTGTCACCGACGCTCATACGCGCCATCCGCATTCGCGACTATGGGGTGATGGAACAACCGCTTCATCCGACGGGCAGTTCTTCCGGGCTAGCGATCGGGCTGCCAAGCGGGGTGACATCAATCTCCATTACAGCAACGAGCCTGGCACGAAATTCTACAGCGGACTCTCGGACCAATATGGCTACTTCAGCATTCTGCCGATCAGTCCGACCGAGAGCGAGGCCGTCTATGTCCTCGACGGCCTGTTCGATCACGACACGATTCTGGAGATCGAAGAATTGTTTACCGATACCGGTGGCTCCAGTGACCATGTCTTTGCGCTGTTTGCCCTGATCGGCAAGCGCTTCGCGCCCCGTCTGCGCAATATCAAGGACCGGAAATTCCACACCTTCGAGAAGGCCGATGCCTATCCGGCGCTGGCCAACCATATCGGCGCACCGATCAACACGGCACTCATCCTGGAGCATTGGGACGATCTCTTGCGTCTGGCCGCCTCGATTATGACCCGTACCGTTGCACCATCGACGATCCTCAAAAGGTTGTCCGCCTCATCGAAATCCAGCGATCTGGCCAAAGGGCATCGGTACATTATTGGGACACGGATATACGGTAGACAGGTTCTACCGGCGTA
>CAZROU010000054.1:0-28139 GCA_964601795.1 uncultured Mesorhizobium sp.
CACATCGTTCGGGACGATGGGGTCGCAGGTTCAAATCCTGCCACTCCGACCAGAACAAATCCCATAAAAATCTGCGCTTTCCCGGCTGCCCTAGGCGCTCAGCCGAAATCGCGTGGAATCGACTGCCGCGGCCATCAGCGTCTGCGTGTAGATATCGCGCGGACTGCTGAAAATCTCCTCGGTCGGGCCTTCTTCGACGATCTTCCCCTGCTTCATGACGATGATGTAGTCGGCCATGGCCCGCACCACCGCCAAATCGTGGCTGATGAACAGATAGGACAGGTTATTGCTTGCCTGCAGTTTGCGCAGCAGATCGACAATCTGCTTTTGCACGGATCGATCCAGCGCCGAAGTCGGCTCATCCAGCACGACCACCTTGGGCTTGAGGATCATGGCGCGCGCAATGGCGATGCGCTGCCGCTGGCCGCCGGAAAACTCGTGCGGATAGCGATTTCTGGTATCCGGATCGAGGCCCACTTCCTTGAGCGCTGCAACCGCCCGGCGGTCACGCTCTTTGGCGCTGATATCCGGCTCGTGAACCAGCAGGCCTTCGGTCACGACCTGCCCGATGGTCATGCGCGGCGACAGCGAGCCGAACGGGTCCTGGAAAACCAGTTGCAACTCCCGGCGCAGCGGTCGCATGGCCTGCCTGTCGGCGCCGGAAATATCGTGCTCGCCAAAGCGAATGACGCCGTCGCTTGGCAGGAGCCTCAGTAACGCGCGACCCAATGTCGACTTGCCCGAGCCCGATTCGCCGACGATGCCGATGGTCTGGTTTTCCTTCAGCCGAACCGAAATATGGTCGACGGCACGCAGCATCAAAGGCGGTCCGCCGAGAAACCCGCCGCCGATCCTGAACGTCACTTCGACATTGCGCCCTTCGAGCAGCACCGGTGCATTTGGCGCAGGTGCAGATTTGGAACCGGTGGGCTCGGCCGCCAGCAGCATTTGCGTATAGCTGTGCTGCGGGTTGGCGAAGAGGGCCTCCGCCTCGCCTTCCTCGACCACCTCGCCGCTGCGCATCACATAGACCCGGTCGGCGAAGCGCCGGACAATGCCGAGATCATGCGTGATGAAGACAATCGCCATGCCGAGCTTGCGCTGCAATTCGGCGAGCAGCATCAGGATTTGCGCCTGGATGGTCACGTCCAGCGCAGTCGTCGGTTCATCCGCAATCAGAATGTCGGGATCGTTTGCCAGCGCCATGGCGATCATGACGCGCTGGCGTTGGCCGCCCGACATCTCGTGCGGATAGGACTTCATGCGCCGTTCCGGATCGGGAATCTGCACCAGCGTGAGCAGGCGCAGCGCCTCCTTGCTCGCCTCCGCAACGCTCAAGCCGCGATGACGGCGGATCGGCTCGATCAACTGGCTGCCGATCGAATACAATGGATCGAGCGAGGTCATCGGCTCCTGGAAGATCATGCTGATCTTGCGGCCGCGAACCTTGTTCAATTCCGATTTGCTCAGCGTCAGCAGGTTGCGACCGCGATAGTCGACAACGCCCGTGGCCTCGCCATTCGAGGCAAGCAGGTTCATCGCCGCCATCATGGTCTGGCTCTTGCCGGAACCGGACTCGCCAACGACCGCCACCGTCTCGCCGGCCTCGACGTGGATGTTTATCCCCTTCACCGCCTCGACCACGCCATCGAGCGTGCGGAACCGCACCCGCAGGTCCTTCACCTCGAGGATTTTCTCGCCACTCGCCATGTCAACGGTCCTTCGGGTCGAGGGCATCGCGCAGGCCGTCGCCGACAAAATTCAGCGCAAACAGCGTCGACACAAGGAAGAACGCCGGAAACAAGAGCAGCCAGTTGGCCGTGCCAATGTTCTTGGCGCCGACCGAGATCAGCACGCCCCAGCTCGTCATCGGCTCCTGCACGCCCAGTCCAAGGAACGACAGGAAGCTCTCAAGGATAATGACCTGCGGCACCAGAAGCGTCATGTAGATGACGACCGGACCAAGCAGGTTGGGGATCACATGGCGCATCAGGATGCCGCGCGTGCGCACGCCCAGCGCCTCTGCCGCCTGCACATATTCCTGCCGCCTGATCGACAGCGCCTGGCCGCGCACGATGCGTGCCATGTCCAGCCACAGCACGGCTCCCACGGCCAGGAACATCAGCACGAAGTTTCGACCGAAGAACACCACCAGCATGATGACGAAGAAAATGAACGGCAGCGAATAGAGCACGTCCACGATGCGCATCATCACTTCGTCGGTCTTGCCGCCGACAAAGCCGGCAGTCGCCCCGTAGACAACGCCTATGGTGACTGCAACGAAGCCCGCCAGAAGGCCGATTGCGAGCGAGATGCGGCCCGCCATCAAAGTCCGCGAAAGCATGTCGCGGCCCGTATTGTCGGTGCCAAAAAAGAAATACTGCTGCTTGACCGATGCGCTCATGGTCATTTCCAGGCCATCGGCGGATTTGCCCTCCACCTTGGCATCGTCGAAGGTGTCGGATCGATCGAGATAGCGCGCATTGCGCTCATCGACCGCCTTTGACGAAGCGACGGTAACGAATACGCGTTCTCCTTCCTGGCGCCACTCCTTCACATCGACGCGCATGCGCTTGACCGCCTCGGCCAGCGCCGTCTCGATCATATCGGGCTTCGGATAGGACGAAAGGCTGGGTGCGGTGCGCACATAGTCCGCATAGATGGTCGTATACTGGTGCGGAACGAAATAAGGCCCAACCACGCAGATCACCGCCATGGCGATAAGGTAGTAGAGGCTGAACATCGCGGCGCGGTTGGCCTTGAGCCGCGCCCACGCGTCGCCCCACAATGACCGCCCTGCAATCGGCGTGGCCATGACGGCGTCAGTCATAGCGCACCCTCGGATCGACCACGGCGTACATGATGTCCACGATCAGGTTGAAGACGATCGTAAACAGGGCAATCACCACGACGGTGCCCATCACCAGCGTATAGTCGCGGTTGAGCGCGGCATCGACGAAGTAGCGGCCGACGCCGGGTATGGCGAAGATCGTCTCGACGATGATCGACCCGGTCAACAGCGCGGCCGCGGCGGGACCAGTAAAGGAAATGATCGGCAGAACCGCTCCGCGCAAGGCATGGCGCACCACCACCGACCAATCTGACAGACCCAGTGCACGCGCCGTCCTGATGTGATGGGAGCGCAGCGATTCGATCATCGAGCCGCGCATCAGGCGCGCCACGATGGCGATCTGCGGCAGCGCCAACGTCAGCACCGGGCCGATCTTGTTGAGCAGCGCTCCGTCTCCCCACCCGCCGATTGGCAGCAGCTTCCAGCTCAGCCCGAACACGAGCTGGATTATGGGAGCGATGACGAAGGTCGGAATGGTGCTGCCGGCGGTCGCCAGCGCAATCACCGAATAGTCGCCCCATTTGTTTTGGTTCAGCGCAGCCACCGTCCCCAGCAGCGTTCCCAATATCAGGGCAAGGATCAGTGCGGACGCACCGAGTTGAATCGAAATCGGCAGGCCCTTGGCGAACAACTCGCCGACCGTGAAGTCGGGCAGATTGTAGCTGGGGCCGAAATTTCCGTGCAGAAGGTTGTTGAGATAGTGCGCGTATTGCAGCCAAAGCGGATCATTCAGCCCGAATTGCGCTTCCAGATTGGCCTTGATCTCGGGGCTCAATCCCCGCTCCTGATTAAACGGCCCGCCGGGAGCCACACGGATCAGGAAGAATGCCAACGTCACAATGACGAATAGCGTCGGTATGGCGGTCAAAAGCCGCCGCAATACATAGAGCAGCACAGCCGGCCCTCCTCACCTGCAAGGCGAAACCGCCGCTCCACTGGCTGGAGCGGCGGCCTCGATCCGTTCAGTCCTTGCTGATGAAGCGGGTCGGGTGAATGTCCATGACATTCTCATCGAAGCCGTGCAGCTTCGGCGAGACAAGGTTCTTGTAGGAGTAATACAGGAGCGGAATCTGGCCGACATCGTCAATCAGGACGCGTTCGGCTTCCGACAGGTCCTTCATCCGCTCTTCAGGCTTGCCGCCGGCGGCAGCCGCCTTGTCCATCAATTCCTCGAACTTCGGGTTGTTGAAGTTCGAATAGTTGTTGCCGCTCGCCTTGCGCGAGATGCCGAGGAAGGTTTCAGGGTCCTTGTAGTCTGCAATCCAGCCAGCGCGGGCGACGTCATAGTCACCCTTCTGTTCGAGGAAGGAATAGTGCGTCTTGGTGTCGGTGTTGAGCAAGGTCACCTCGATGCCAAGCGGCTTCAGCTGCTCCTGAATGGCAACTGCCGTATTCTTGTGGTTTTCGGAGGTGTTGTAGCGAATTTCCATCTTGAGCGGCTTTTCGGGCGTATAGCCAAGCTTCTCAAGGACCTTCTTCGCCTCATCCTCGCGATCGATCTGCGACATGTCGGCAAACTTGGCCATGGCAGACGTATAGCCCTCGATACCGGGCGGCACCATCGAATAGCCCGGCAGCATGGAGTTCTGCCAGACCTTCTCCGCCAGGAAGTCACGGTCGATCGCCATGGAGATGGCATTGCGCAGTTCCACGTTGTCCCAAGGGGCTTTGTCGGTTTTGATCGAGTAATAGTAAGTGCCGAGATACGGGCCGATGCGGAGTTGGTCGCCGAATTTTGCCTTCAGATCGGCCATCTGTTCGGTCGGAATGTCGTCGTTGGAGTCGAGTTCGCCCGCTTCGAAGCGCTTGATGGCCGTGGAGCGGTCTTCGGTCGGAATGTAATTGACCGTATCGATCTTGACATTGTCGGCGTCGTGGAACTTCGGATTCTTGACCAGCTTGATGTGGTCGTTGGGAACGAATTCTGCCAGCGTGTAGGCACCGTTCGACACCAGGTTGCCGGGCTTGATCCAGTCGGCGCCAAGCTTTTCGATGGCGGCCTTGTTGACCGGATAGCTCGACTGGTGCGTCAGCATCTCAAGGAAATAGGGCGTCGGGGCATTGAGCGTGACCTCGAAGGTCTCCGGGTCGATGGCCTTGACGCCGAGTTCCTCCGGCTTGGCCTTGCCCGTGTTGACCGCTTCGCCGTTCTTCACGACGTAGAGCATCGATGCGTATTCGGCACCGGTTGCAGGGTCTTCAAGACGGCGGAATGCATAGACGAAGTCGTCGGCGGTAACGGGGCTGCCATCCGACCAGACCCCACCCTTGCGCAGCTTGAACGTGTAGACGGTGCCATCGTCCGAAACGGTCCAGCTCTCGGCAGCACCGGGAATCAGGTTGGCATCCTTGTCCTGCATGACAAGGCCTTCGAACAGGTCGCGCAGGATGTGCGCTTCATAAACGGTGGAGGTCTTGTGCGGATCGAGCGATTCCGGGTCGGCGGAATTCCCGCGGTTGTAGACGACTTCCGCGAAGGCGGGCGTATAGAACGCGCCAGTGGCCAAAGCCATCGTTGTGGCGAACACCGTCGCCTTAAGCAGTCCCTTGAACATGAAGCTCTCCCTTTTGGCGCGAACGACCGCGCCGCTCGAACACTGATGCCCCGGAACCGGATTGTCCGGTTTCCGTAAGCAGGCGGCGGGCTCCCATTCCCGCAGCTGGTGAGGGGAGACTAGACACGCGCAAATCCTATTTCAACAAAGTCATGCATGACGCTACGTGATGCGGGGGAAATCTCGCGCTCCGACATAAGCGGCAGGAACCTCTACAACTTGTTTGCTATTCAAGGTTGTATTTCGGCTTTGCGATCTCTACCGACCTGCCCGCATAGCGTCTGAACATGCTACGCACTCTCGTTTCAAATGCTCGAATAGCCCATTTCCAGCATGATCGCTCGGCCACGGCGGCTGTGGAATTCGCCATTCTCTCCCCGATCCTCATTCTGGTTCTGCTCGGAATGGTTGCATACGGAATTTATTTCGGAGCAAGCCATTCCATCCAGCAGCTCGCAGCCGACGCGGCGCGAACAGCCATAGCGGGCCTGTCGGCATCGGAGCGCGAAGCGCTCGTCACCGACTACATCGACCGCAACGCGAGCAAATATCCTTTCGTCGATCCCCGCAAACTGGTGGTCGAAGCAAATGACAGCACAAATGACGGCAGCCAGTTCGTCGTTTCGCTCAGCTATGACGCCAGCAGCCTGCCGATCTGGGGCCTGTTCAATGGGCTTGTCATGCCGGACACGACAATCGAGCGGGCATCCACCATCAGGATCGGAGGCCTGTGATGCGCCGCGTGATCAAGTCGACCCTGTGGAAATCCTGGCGGCAACTGATATCCAGCAGGCAAGCCAATTTCGCCGTCATGACCGCGCTTTTCGCCCCGGTCGCCATTACCTTGACCGCCTTTGCCGTGGACGAAGGCGCGCTCTACACCGAACGCCGCGCAGCGCAGTCGCTGGTTGACCTGGCTGCGATCACCGCCGCTGCGAACATCAACAAGGCCGACGCCGCCGTGCTCGCCACCTTTGCAGACAATGGCATGAGCGCCGTCACCCTTCTCGGGTCAGGAAGCACGACCCGGCCCTCCACAACACAAGCGGTGGTCGATGTGACCCGAGGGCGGTACGCGGCGGATAGTTCCATCGCGGCTTCCGGCCGGTTCGAGGCCGGAAAACAGCCATATAATGCCGTCCAGGTGTCGATGCGCAAGGTTGGCCATCTCTATTTCGGCGGTGCGATCATGGCGCCACCGGTCATCGGCACCACGGCAATTGCCAGCACCAAGGCCGAAGCCGCCTTTTCGGTGGGATCGCGGTTTTTGAAACTCGACGGCGGCATCGCCAACGCCATATTGGGCGCGCTTGTCGGCGGCAATATCAAGCTCGACGTCATGGACTACAACGCGCTCGTTTCGGCAGACATCGACGTGCTGTCCTTCGTCGATGCGCTGGCCACCCAGTTGCATGTGACCGCAGGCACCTATTCGGAGGTGCTCGCCTCCGAGGCCACCATCGGCCAGATCGCAACCGCCATGGCCAATGTTCCGGGCATGGACCACGCCAGCAAGCTGGCGTTGCAGGCCGTCGCGCTCGGCGCGGGCAAAACGGTCAAGGTTCCCCTCAGCCACTTGGTCGATCTCGGCCCAGTCGGCAACCTCGGGCTCGGGCAAAAGCCAGCCGGGCTGACGGTCGCCGCGAATGCGCTCAGCATGCTGACCGCTGGTGCCGCCCTTGCCAACGGTTCGCATCAGGTCGAGGTCGACCTTGCCGCGACCATACCGGGGCTGTCGGCGGTCACCTTGGACCTTGCCATTGGCGAACCGGAGCAATTCTCACCCTGGCTGGCGGTGGGCGAAGCAGGCACGGTCGTGCGCACTGCCCAGACGCGCATCAAGCTGATCGCCACCGTCAGTCCGGGTACTTCGGCGCTTGGCGGCGGGATCAAGCTGTTGTCGGTGAAACTGCCGCTTCACGTCGAAGTCGCTCATGCCGAGGCGAGGCTTGCCGACATAAGCTGCCCGACCGGCCGACCCGACAGCATGAAGGTAACAGTCGCTGCCCAGCCGGGCATTGCTTCCCTCAGGCTGGCTGAAAGCGATGCCAGCGGCTTTGCCGACTTCACGCGGCCGCAATCGTTTCACGAGGCCACCATCGCGGAAGCCAGCATCAAGCTGTTCCTCTTTTCGCTCGATCTCTTGAAGATCAAGGGGCAGGCATTCGTGGCCATTGAAAACATGGCCCAGCAGAACCTGACCTTCAGCCGGGGCGACATAGACGACAAGAAGGTCAAGACCGTCTCGACGCGCGATGCAGCAAAATCGCTTACGACATCGCTCGTTTCCAACCTTTCACTTTCGGTGAACGCTGCCGGGCTCGGCATCGACGTGACCAGCCTGCTCGGCACGGTGAAACCGGCAGTGGTGACAACGTTGAACGCGGTTGCCGAGCCGGTCGATACGCTGCTCAACTCCGTTCTCGGCCTTCTCGGCGTCAGCCTTGGCCAGGCGGACATTCGCGTGACCGGCGCAAGCTGCGGCCGCTCCGTGCTGGTGCAGTAAGGCGTGCCGTCAGCCGATGGTGCCGATGAAGGCTGACAGACCGGCAAGCTTCAGCCTGTTCCCGTCCACCGCCGCGCTAGTGCCTGCGAAGTCCAAGGCCGTAACAGCACCCAGAGTGTTCGGCAGCGTCCAACTTGCCGCCGAAGCGCTGAAATTGAACGCGCAGAGAAGCTTTTCGCCGTCACCTTCGCGGATGAATGCCAGCACGTCATCCGCGCCATCAAGGAAACGAATAGCGCCCGACCTCAGCGCGGCGTGACTTTTGCGCAGCGCGAGCGCCGCGCGGTAGTGCTGGAGGATCGAGTTCGTGTCGACCTGCTGGACATCCACCGCCTTGGCCCGATGGCCGGCCGGAATCGGCAGCCACGGCTTGCCCGTGGTGAAGCCGGCATTGGCTTCATCGCGCTGCCACACCATCGGGGTTCTCGCGCCGTCGCGCCCCTTGAAGCCGGGCCAGAAGCGGATGCCGTATGGATCGCGCAGATCCTCGAATGCCAGTTCTGCCTCCTCCAATCCCAGTTCCTCGCCCTGATAGAGGCAGATCGAGCCGCGCAGGCAACAAAGCAGCTCGATCGAGAACTTGGCGAGAGCGGATGGATCGCTCCCCGGCCTTGCCCAGCGCGTCACATGGCGCACGACATCGTGGTTGGAAAAGGCCCAGCATGGCCAGCCATCCGGCGCCGCCAGTTCGAAAGCCTCCACGCATTCGCGCACATGGCTGGCAGAGAATTTGGGGCCGAGCAGATCGAACGTGTAGCACATATGAAGCTTGTCGCCGCCCGACGTATAGGCTGCGAGCGTTTCCAGCGAGCGGTCCTCGTCGCCGATTTCGCCAACGCTGGCCCGGTTGTCATACCGGTCCAGCAGCGCGCGAAACCGCTTGAGGAAGTCGATGTTTTCGGGCCGGGTCTTGTCGAACAAATGCCATTGATAAAGATAGGGGTTCGCCTCGGCATCCTTGTCGACAGGGCCGGTCGCGAGAGGCGGATTGCTGCGCAAGCGCCGATCCTGGAAGTAGTAGTTGACCGTATCCAGCCGGAAGCCGTCCACGCCGCGGTCGAGCCAGAAGCGCACGCTGTCCAGAAGCGCGTCCTGGACTTCCGGATTGTGGAAATTGAGCGCCGGCTGCGAGGCCAGGAAATTGTGCAGATAGTATTGCCGGCGCGTGGAATCCCATTCCCACGCCGGCCCGCCAAAGACCGAAAGCCAATTGTTGGGCGCGGTGCCGTCGGGCATCGCGTCGGCCCAGACATACCAGTCCGCCTTCGGGTTGCCCCAACTCGCGCGACTCTCCACGAACCACGGGTGCTTGTCGGACGAGTGCGCCAGCACCTGATCGATGATGACCTTGAGGCCGAGCCGATGAGCCTCGGCGACAACGACGTCGAAGTCCTCGACGCTGCCGAACATCGGATCGACAGCGCAGTAATCCGACACGTCGTAGCCCATGTCGGCCATCGGCGACTTGAAGAACGGGGACAGCCAGATCGCATCGACGCCGAGCGAGGCGACATGGCCAAGCCGTTCCGCAATGCCCGCCAGATCGCCGCTGCCGTCGCCCGTGGTGTCCTGGAAGGAGCGCGGATAGATCTGGTAGATGGCGCAGCCGCGCCACCATGAAGCCGCTTCGCTATTCGTCATCGGATGCATCTTTTCTTTCAATCATGAAGGTCACGCTTCGCCCAACCAGCGGTTGCGGGTCCACTGCCGCACCGCCTTCGAGCGCGGCCGCCCAACTGAAGCCATTGCGCCCCGGCAGCACGAAAGTGCTGGGCTGGTCGTCGCCATTCACGACAACCGCCAGCCGCCCACTGTCAGCATTTGCTCCAGCCAGAACCATGGCCAGACGCCGTCCATCGCGCCACTCATGTTCCTGCATGGGTGTCCCCGCCTCGGTCAGCCATTCGACATCAGGCACATCTGCACCTACGGGTCGACCTGTCAAAAAGCCGGTTTCGGCCAAGGCTGGAACCGATCGCCGCAATCTGGAGAGAGCGCCAACATAGCGCTCCATCTCCATGTCGCGGCCCGACCAATCCAGCCACGTCAAATCATTGTCCTGCGCATAGGCGTTGTTGTTGCCTTTTTGGCTGCGTCCGAACTCGTCGCCCGCCGTCAGCATGATCGTGCCGCGCGAGGCGAACAATGTCGCCAGAAGCGCACGCACATCGTTCTTGCGGCGAAGCTCCACGCCGGGAACTGAGGTCGGCCCCTCAACGCCATTGTTCCAAGACAGATTGTCGTCGTGGCCGTCGCGGTTGCCTTCGCCATTGGCCTCGTTGTGCTTCTGCCGATACGAAACCAGATCGGCCAGCGTCATGCCGTCATGCGCCGCGATGAAATTGACCGTCCGGCTTTCACTCGCACCCGCTTTGGCAAACACGTCCGACGAGCCGGCAAGCCGGGTCACGAGCGCCCCCAATTCCCCAGCGTCGCCGCGCCAGAAGCGCCGAACATCGTCGCGGTAGCGGTCGTTCCATTCAAGAAACGGCGGCCGGAAATTGCCGAGTTGATAGCCACCCGGACCAATGTCCCACGGCTCCGCAATCAGGATGCGACTGCCGAGCAAAGCGTCGGAGCGGATTGCCCTCAGCAAAGGTGCATCGGCATCGAAGCCGGTATCGAGCCGACCCAACACCGGCGCGAGATCGAAGCGGAAACCATCGACACCCGCCTCGCGCACGAAATGGCGCAGGCTGTCCAGAACAAGTTCCTGCACGATTGCATGGTGGCAATTGACCGTATTGCCGGTGCCGGTGTCATTGACGAGCTGGCCATCCGCCGCATGACGATAGTAAGCCCGGCTGTCGAGCCCTCGCAGCGACAGCGACGTGCCGAGGGCATCGCTCTCGCCGGTGTGGTTGAAGACAAGATCGAGAATGACGCCGATGCCGGCACCGCGAAGGGCGGCGACCGCGTGCCGAAGGTCGGCCAATCCGCCCGGCGCAAGGCGCGGGTCGAGCGCCATGAAGGTAACCGGATTGTAGCCCCAGCCATTGGCCAGCCCGAGCGGCGGCAAATGCCGCTCGTCAATCCAGGCGGTAATCGGCATCAGTTCGACGGCAGACACGCCAAGCCTGACAAGGTGATCGATTATCGCCGGGTGGGCGATCGCGCGGATGGTGCCGCGATCCTGAGCCGGAACATCAGGATGACGCATGGTGAAGGCGCGCACCGGCACTTCATAGATGAGGCCGCCGGGTTGAAAAAGCGGCGGCGCTACCACTGTTTCAGGCAAGCGTTCGCGCACAATGGCCTTCGGCACCAGCGCCGCCGTGTCGACGCCACGCTCCCTCGCCGTCAGGCGTGTATCGTGGACATAGGGGCGATCAATCTCGACCGCATAAGGATCGACCAGCAATTTGTCCGGGTCGAACCAGAGACCCTTTTCGGGAACAAAGGGACCGTCAGCGCGCAACCCGTAGCGCGTACCTTCCCCCAAGCCGCCGACAAACCGCGCGAATACCCCCTCGCCTTCCGGCGTCAATTCCAGCCTGTCGGTCTCGCGCTTGCCCTGCTGATCGAAGAGCGAAACCCATATCCGCTCGGCAGCGCCGGACCACGCGGCAAAGCGCACGCCGCCTTGCTGCACAAGGCTGCCGAAACGCGGGGATTTATCCGAGTAGGTCGTATTGGTCAGGTGATGACACTCGGCTTGTCGCGGCCCGTATGGCTGCGGATTCCGGCGATGTCATCGGCGGCGGCAATCAGGTCGGCAAGTGCTGCCTGTGTCTCCATGCCGTGCTTCGAAGGATCGGGTTCATAGCGCTCGATATAGACGCGCAGCGTGGCGCCACTGGTGCCGGTGCCCGACAGGCGGAAGACGACGCGCGAGCCGCCTTCGAACAGCACGCGGATGCCCTGATGTTCGCTGACCGAGCCGTCAACCGGATCGTGATAAGCGAAGTCATCGGCCTTCTCGACAGTGAGGCCGCGCACTTTGGTTCCGGGCAGCGAGGCCAGCTTGCCGCGCAGTTCCGACACCAGCGCATTGGCGCGCTCGGTCTCGACCTCCTCGTAATCGTGACGCGAATAATAGTTGCGGCCATAGGTGGCCCAGTGCTTCTCCACGATCTCCTTCACGCTTTCGCCGCGCGCGGCGATGATGGAGAGCCACAACAGCACCGCCCAAAGTCCGTCCTTCTCGCGCACATGGTTCGAGCCTGTGCCGGCGCTTTCCTCGCCGCAGATCGTCGCCATGCCGGCATCGAGCAGGTTGCCGAAGAACTTCCAGCCGGTCGGCGTTTCGTAGATGCCGACGCCCAGCTTTTCCGCAACGCGGTCGGCGGCTCCGCTGGTCGGCATCGAGCGCGCGATGCCGGCCAAGCCCTTCCTGTAACCGGGGGCCACGGTGGCGTTGGCGGCAAGCATGGCGACCGAATCAGAAGGGGTGACGAATATGCCCTTGCCGATGATGAGGTTGCGGTCGCCGTCGCCGTCGGAAGCCGCGCCGAAGTCCGGAGCATCCGCGCTCATCATCTCGTCGTAGAGATGCTTGGCGTGAACGAGGTTCGGATCGGGATGGTGGCCGCCGAAATCAGGAAGCGGCTTGAAGTTGCGGCAGGTGCCGTCGGCAGCGCCAAGGCGACGCTCAAGGATTTCCTTGCCATACGGACCCGTAACGGCATGCATGGCGTCGAAACGCATGCGGAACCCTGATTCAAAAAGCTTCCGCAAGGCATTGAAATCGAACAGGCTTTCCATCAGATCGGCGTAGTCCTTAACCGGGTCGATGACCTCCACGGTCATGCCGCCAGCCTTTACCGTGCCGACCTTGTCGATATCGATCTCGCCGACGTCGGCGACCTTGTACTCTCTGATCGCCTTCGACTTGGCGAAGATCGCGTCGGTGATTTTTTCGGGAGCGGGTCCGCCATTTTCGGCATTGTACTTGATACCGAAATCCTCGTGCGGGCCGCCCGGATTATGGCTGGCCGACAGGATGATGCCGCCGAAGGCCTTGTACTTGCGGATCACGTTGGAGGCGGCAGGCGTCGAAAGAATACCGCCCTGCCCGACCATCACCTTGCCGAACCCGTTGCCGGCAGCAATGCCGATCACCTTCTGGATGACCTCGCGGTTGTAGAAGCGGCCATCCCCGCCGAGCACCAGCGTCTTGCCTTCAAAACCATCCAAAGCATCGAAGATCGACTGGATAAAGTTCTCCGCATAATGCTCCTGCTGGAACACCGGCACCTTCTTGCGCAGGCCGGACGTGCCCGGCTGCTGGTCGTCGTAAGGTTTGGTGGCGACGGTGCGTATCATCGGTCAGTCAGCCTTCTTGGACATGAGCATGCGATAGAGATCAACGTATCTGGCAGCACTTCGATCCCACGAGACATCGGCCTTCATGCCTTGCCGCTGGATCGTGGTCCATACCGACGAATTGCCATTGGCTTCGGCCATCCGATGGACCGCGTACAACAACGAACCGGCATTGTCCGGTTCGAACTGGAAGCCGGTCGCGACGCCTGCCGCAAGGGCCGCATCGTTGGCATCGATGATCGTGTCAGCCAGCCCGCCGGTGCGGGCAACCAGAGGCACGCAGCCGTAGCGCAAGCCGTAAAGCTGCGTCAGCCCGCACGGTTCGAACCGGGACGGAATGATGATGGCGTCGCAACCGCCCTGCATCAGATGGGACAGTTTCTCGTCATAGCCGACGACAACGCCTACCCGTCCGCGATGCCGTGCCGCAGCGGCGAGCAATACACCTTCAAGACCGGCATCGCCGGAGCCGAGGATTGCCAGCCGCGCGCCTCTGGCGACGATGCCGTCTAGGGCGGTCGCCAAGGTGTCTATGCCCTTTTGCCAAGTGAGACGGCTGACCACGCAAATGATCGGACCGGCATCGCTTTCGAGCGAAAACCGTTCCTCGACGGCAACCTTGTTTGCCTTGCGCGCCTTCAGCGTCTTGGCCGAATAAGCCGCAACCAATTGCTTGTCGGTGGCCGGGTCCCAGATATCGACATCAATGCCGTTGGCGATGCCGTAAAGGTCGGCCGCGCGCATGTTGATCAGCCCGTCCAGCCCCATGCCGAACTCCGGCGTACGGATTTCCTGGGCATAGGTCGGGCTCACGGTCGTGATCGCCCAAGCCGCCTGCAATCCCGCCTTCAGGAAGCCGACACCGCCATAGTATTCGACGCCATCGACTGCCATCGCCTCGGCCGGCAGGCCAAGGCCGCTGAAAATATCGGCACCGAACCGTCCCTGAAAGGCGAGGTTGTGCACCGTGATGAGGGACGGAACACCCGCCGCCTTGCCGTAGCGCATGTAAGCCAGCGTCATCGCCGCCTGCCAGTCATGGCCATGCACGATGTCGGGCTGGTAACCCTTGATCGCGCCTGCGGCTATGTCACCGCCGATGCGGCCAAGTGCTGCGAAGCGCCGCCAATTGTCCGGCCAGTCCGCGCCGGTCGCGTCGCCATAGGGTCCGCCGGGGCGGTCGAACAGATGCGGCGCGTCGATGACGAACAGGTCAAGTTCGCCAACCTTGGCGGCGTAGACGCCAACCTTGCCGCCGTGAAGGTCCGGATATTGGAGGACGGGCTTCGCCTTCTTGAACGCGGCCATCACCGCCGGATAGCCGGGCACGAGCGAGCGCATGGCAACGCCCTTGCCGGCCAGCGCGATGGGCAATGCCCCGGTCACGTCGGCAAGCCCGCCCGTCTTGATCAACGGGAAAATCTCCGGCGTGACCGAGAGAACCTGCATGCGCCTACAGTCCCAGCTTGTCGATCATCGGCTGCGTGATCAGGCAGATGCCGCGTTCGGACACACGGAAGCGCTTGGCGTCGAGCACCGGGTCCTCGCCCACGACCAGCCCTTCAGGTATCTGGACGCCGTGATCGATGACAACATTGGTCAACCGCGCATTGCGGCCAACCACGCAGTCCGGCAGCATCACGACATGATCGAGCGTCGAATAGGAATTGATGCGGGCACCTGTGAAAATCAGGCTGCGCTTCAACGAAGCACCCGAAACGATGCAGTCGCCCGACACCAGCGAGGAAACCGCCATGCCGCGCCGGCCGTCCTCGTCGTGCACGAACTTTGCCGGCGGCTTCAATTCCGCATAAGTCCAGATCGGCCAGTCGCGGTCGTAGAGATCCAGTTCCGGCGTGATATCCGTGAGGTCGATATTGGCCTCCCAGTAAGCATCGATCGTGCCGACGTCGCGCCAGTAAGGCTCGCTTTCCATGCTGGAACGCACGCAGGATTTGGCGAAGCGGTGGGCCACCGCCTTACCGTCCTTGACGATCTGGGGAATGATGTCCTTGCCGAAGTCGCGGCTGGAATTCGGGTCGGCCGCGTCCTTGCGCAGCAAATCCATCAGGAACTTGGTGCGGAAGACATAGATGCCCATCGAGGCCAGCGCATGATCCGGCTTGTCGGGAATACCCGGCGGATCAGACGGCTTTTCGATGAAGGAAATGATGTTGTCCTTCTTGTCGACATGCATGACGCCAAAGCCGGTGGCTTCCATGCGCGGCACTTCCAGACACCCTACCGTGACGTCCGCGCCGGCATCGACGTGCTGGCGCAGCATCAGTTCGTAGTCCATCTTGTAGATGTGATCGCCGGCCAGGATCACCATGAACTCAGGCCCATAGCTCTCGATGATGTCGATGTTCTGGTAGACGGCGTCGGCCGTGCCTTCATACCATTGCGTCTCTGAAACGCGCTGGCTGGCTGGCAAAATATCGAAGCTCTCATTTCGTTCGGGGCGCAGGAAGTTCCAGCCGCGCTGCAAGTGGCGGATCAGCGAATGCGCCTTGTATTGGGTCGCGACGCCAAGGCGGCGGATGCCGGAGTTCAGCGCATTGGACAGCGCGAAGTCGATGATGCGCGTCTTGCCGCCGAAATAGACAGCCGGCTTGGCGCGCCGGTCCGTCAGTTCCTTCAGCCGGCTGCCGCGACCGCCCGCCAGCACATAGGCCATGGCGTCACGCGCCAAAGGTTGGGTTCGCTTCGTCTCCACCATTTACACCCTCCCAAGACCACTCAGTCTGAAATGAACTCAAGCATGATCGTTGCCAGCGGGGGAAGGACAATGGATGCCGAAGCGCCGTCGCGCTCACCCGTCGCCCTCACCGCACCGCCATTGCCCTTGCCCGTGCCACCATAATCGGCGGCATCCGTGTTGATGATTTCGCGCCATGTTCCCGCACGCGGCAATGGCACGCGATAATTCTCGCGCGGCACCGGCGTGAAATTGGAGATAACGGCAATCGGGTTTCCGCTCGGCGCCTTGCGCAGCCAGGCAAAGACCGAATTTTCACTGTCGTCGACGATCAGCCACGAGAAGCCTTCCGGCTCGCAGTCGCGCGCATGTAGCGCCGGCCGCGACCGGTAAAGATAGTTCAGGTCGCGCACCACCTGCCGCACGCCCCGGTGCGGCGCATGGTCGAGCAAGTCCCAATCCAGCGACCGTTCCTCGCTCCATTCGCGCCGCTGCGCAAACTCCTGCCCCATGAACAACAGCTTCTTGCCCGGATAACCCCACATGAAGGCGTAGTAGGCGCGAAGCGTCGCAAACTTCTGCCAATCGTCGCCGGCCATCTTGGAAAGCAGCGTGCCTTTGCCATGCACCACTTCGTCGTGGGAAAGCGGCAGCACGAAGTTCTCGCTGAAGGCGTACATCAGGCCGAAGGTCAGTTCGTTGTGATGGTATTTGCGGTGCACGGGCTCCTTGGAGAAATACTCCAGCGTGTCGTGCATGAAGCCCATGTTCCACTTGAAGCCGAAGCCGAGGCCGCCTTCATGAACGGGTTGCGACACCTTCGGCCATGACGTCGATTCCTCGGCGATGGTCATGACGCCTGGATGATGGCCGTAGAGTTCCTTGTTCATCGTCTGCAGGAAGGCAACCGCCTCGAGGTTCTCGCGCCCGCCCTTTTCGTTCGGGATCCACTCGCCTTCCTTGCGCGAATAGTCGAGGTAGAGCATCGAGGCCACGGCATCCACTCGCAGCCCGTCGACATGATATTTCTCCGCCCAGAACAGGGCGTTGTTGACCAGGAACGACGCCACTTCGCGGCGGCCGAAATTGTAGATCAGCGTGTTCCAGTCCGGATGAAACCCTTTGCGCGGGTCGGCGTGTTCGTAGAGCGCGGTGCCGTCGAACTTCGCCAGCCCGTGTTCGTCGACCGGAAAGTGCGCCGGAACCCAATCGAGGATGACGCCCATCCCGGCCCGGTGCGCGCCATCGACAAACCGCGCGAAACCGTCGGGATCGCCAAAGCGCGCCGTCGGCGCATAGAGCCCGGTGGTCTGGTAGCCCCATGAAGGATCATAAGGGTGTTCGGAGATCGGCATGAATTCGATATGGGTGAAGCCTGTGTCCACCGCATAGGGGATCAGGCGATCGGCCAGCTCATCCCACGACAGGAAGGTGCCATCGTCGCGCCGTTGCCACGAACCGGCGTGCACCTCGTAGATCGAGATCGCTTCGCGCCGCTGGTCGGCCTTTCGCCAGAAGGAACGATGCGCTTCATCTCCCCATTGATGGGCAAACGGCGCGGCCGTCACCGATGCGGTCGCCGGCCGCAGTTCCGACTTGAAGGCGAACGGGTCGGCCTTCAGCGGCAGCCGCACGCCCTTCTTGTCGATGATTTCGTATTTGTACGGCCTGCCTGGGCCGATATCCGGCACGAAGATTTCCCAGATGCCGGTATCCTGCCGGTCGCGCATGGAATGCCGGCGGCCGTCCCAACCGTTGAAGTCGCCGACGACCGAAACGCGGCGCGCATTAGGCGCCCATACGGCGAAATGGATGCCGCTTGCCCCTTCATGCTCGATCTCGTGCGCGCCCAGCTTGTCGAACAGGCGAAGATGCGAGCCCTCGGCGATGTAGTAGTCGTCCATCGGGCCAAGCACCGGGCCGAACGAGTAAGGATCGGTCACCCACCAGTCGCCGCCGGCGTTGCGGGCATGGTAGCGCAATGGCTGGCGCTTGCGGATGCCAAGCTTGCCCTCGAAAAACCCGGCAGCATCACGCCGCGCCAGTTCGCCTGTTTTCTTGCCGGCCAAGGTATAGGCCGTCACGGCCTCCGCATTCGGCAGGAAGCAGCGCGCAAAGAAGGATTTCCCGACCTGCTGCACGCCAAGCACCGCGAACGGATTGCCATGCGTTGCGGCGACAATCGCCGCGACATCGCTTGCGGCGGCCATTCTTTCCGGCTCGCTTGGCGCTGTCGTCGCGCGCGGCCCCTTGGTCAAACTGTTCCTCCCTGGTGGCCCGCGGAGTGACCCTGGCCACCGGTCAATGCAATCACATCAAGCAGGCACGTTCCAGATGTCTTCGGCGTATTGGTGGATCGTTCGGTCCGACGAGAACCAGCCGACACGCGCCACATTGTGGATCGCTCTTGTGTACCAGTCGGGACCATTGCGCCAGACGCCGTCCACCTCGCGCTGCATGGCGGCATAAGCATCGAAGTCGGCGGCAACCATGAACCAGTCGGTTTTGTAGAGGTCGTCCATCAAGGCTTGGTAGCGCTGCGGGTCGTCGGGCGAAAAGACGCCCGAGGCGATTGCCGCCACTGCCTGCCGCAATTCCGGCGACGCGTCGATGACCGAACGCGGCGCATAGCCGTTGGCGCGACGCTCAGCGACCTCGTTGGCCTTCAGTCCGAAAATGAAGATGTTGTCGTCGCCGACATGTTCCTTGATCTCGACATTGGCCCCGTCCAGCGTGCCGATGGTCAGCGCGCCGTTCAACGCGAACTTCATGTTGCCGGTGCCCGACGCTTCCATGCCGGCGGTCGAAATCTGCTCCGACAGATCGGCGGCCGGCATCATGATCTCGGCGGTGCTGACATTGTAGTTGGGCACGAACACCATCTTGAGCAGGCCGCGCACCGACGGGTCGTGGTTTATGACCCGGGCGACATCATTGATCAGCTTTATGATCAGCTTGGCGTTGTGGTAGCTGGGCGCGGCCTTGCCGCCGAAGAACTTGACCCGCGGCATCCATTCGCGCTCGGGATGCGACCTGATCTGGTCGTAAAGCGCGACGGCCTCCAGCACGTTGAGAAGCTGGCGCTTGTATTCGTGGATGCGCTTGATCTGGATGTCGAACAGGGCCGACGGATCGACCCTGATTCCGAGTCGTTCGGCAACCAGGTTGGCCAGCCGCACCTTGTTCAGGCGCTTCACGCCGGCGAATTTCTCTCGGAAAGCCGCATCCTGCGCAAAGCCATCCAGATCCCGGATCGCTGCAATATCGTCGAGGAAACGGTCGCCGATCGCCTCGCGGGTAAGGGCGGTCAGGTCCGGATTGCACTGGATCAGCCAGCGCCGGGGCGTGATGCCGTTGGTCTTGTTGTTGATGCGATCCGGATAGAGCCGGTGCAGGTCGGCAAAGACGGTTTCCTTCATCAGGTCCGTGTGCAGCGCCGAAACGCCGTTGATCGAATGCGAGCCGACGAAGGCCAAATTGCCCATGCGCACGCGGCGCTCGCCGTTTTCCTGGATCAGCGAAATCGCCGCGATCTGCTCGCCGGAGAAGCGGTTGCTGGCGCGGGCTTCCAGCAGAACCTGAGCGTTGATGGCATAGATGATCTGCATGTGGCGCGGCAAAAGCCGCTCGAACAGCGGCACCGGCCAGCTTTCCAGCGCTTCCGGCAACAGCGTGTGATTGGTGTAGGCGAAGGTGCGCTTGGTGATGTCCCACGCCTCATCGAAGTCGATGCCATGCACATCCATCAACAACCGCATCAATTCGGGAACGGCGATTGCGGGATGGGTATCATTGAGGTGGATCGCAGCCTTGTCAGGCAGCGACTTCAGGTCGCCATACTGGCTGAGGTGCCGCTGCAGAATATCCTGCAACGATGCGGTGGAGAAGAAATACTCCTGCCTTAGCCTGAGTTCCTGCCCCTCCTTGTGGGAATCGGCAGGATAAAGCACGCGCGACAGGGCATCGGCCTTGTTGCTTTCGGCCAGCGCGCCGATGTGGTCGCCGGCGTTGAAGCGGTCGAGCAGGATCGGGTCGATCGGCATACCGGCCCAGAGCCTCAGCGTGTTGACGCGGTTCGCGCGCCAGCCCACCACCGGCGTGTCGTAGGCAACGGCCAGCACATGTTCGGTAGGCTTCCAGACATGGCGCTCGAGGCGACCATCGCGCGATGTAATGGATTCAACAGAGCCGCCGAAGCCGACTTCGAATGAGCGCTCGCGGCGCTCGAATTCCCAGGGGTTGCCGTGGTCCAGCCATGTCTCGGGCAGTTCCACCTGCCAGCCGTCCTGGATTTCCTGCCGGAACATGCCGTTGGCGTAGCGTATGCCGTAGCCGTGCGCCGGAATGCCGACGCTCGCCATCGATTCCATGAAACAGGCCGCGAGACGGCCGAGCCCGCCATTACCAAGCGCTGCGTCCGGCTCAAGCGCGGCGATGACGTCGAGGTCCACGCCAAGCGAGGACAGCGCCGCGCGCATATTGTCCATCAGCCCGAGATTGGAGAAGGCGTCGCGCATCAGCCGCCCGATCAGGAATTCCAGCGACAGGTAATAGACGCGCTTTTCCTTCTGGTCGTAGGCCTCCTTGGTGCCGCTGATCCAGTGGTCGATGATGCGGTCACGCACGACCTTGATTGAGGCAGTCAGCCAGTCGTACTGGGTCGCAACCGTGGTGTCTTTGCCGAGCCGGTATTTCAGCGCATTGAGCACTTCGCCGGCAAGGGTAGCCGGGTCGGCGTCAATCGGGAGCGGAGCGGGAACTTCGGCTGTCATAACTCGCGTCATATCACCTCTCGACGCCTGGAATTCGTTCCGCCAGCACCGGTTGTGCTGTCGGCGTCTACTCCATCGCCACTATTAATCGGCGCGCGCAATTATTCAATCGATTTAGCTCCGCCAAAAACGCAAGCCTTCCACCGCATTTTTGCCAGATCAGGCAGCCAGAGCGGCCTCCGGCGGCGGTTTTGCACCTGTCATGAAGGCCACCGCATCGGACATCGTGTATTGTTTCGGATCGATGACCGTCAGCCGCCGACCCAACCGGTGGATGTGGATTCGATCCGCGACCTCGAAGACGTGCGGCATGTTGTGCGAGATCAGCACGATCGGCAGTCCGCGCTTTTTGACATCGAGGATGAGTTCCAGCACGCGGCGCGATTCCTTGACGCCAAGGGCAGCCGTCGGCTCGTCCATGATGACCACCTTGGACCCGAAGGCAGCGGCCCGCGCCACCGCCACGCCCTGACGCTGGCCACCGGACAGCGTTTCCACCGCCTGGCTGATGTTCTGGATCGTCATCAGGCCAAGTTCCGTCAGCTTTTCGCGCGCCCGCTTTTCCATCGCCGGCCGGTCAAGCATCCTCAGCCACTGCCCCATGAAACCGGGGCGACGGATTTCGCGGCCAAGGAACATGTTGTCGGCAATCGAGAGTGCAGGCGAAAGAGCCAGGTTCTGGTAGACGGTCTCTATGCCGGCATTGCGCGCTTCCATCGGCGACTTGAACGAAATCACCTGGCCATCCAGCCTGATCTCTCCTTCGTCGGGTGTGACAGCGCCGGAAATCGCCTTGATGAGCGAAGACTTTCCGGCGCCGTTGTCGCCGATTACCGCCAGAATTTCACCGGGGTAGAGATCGAAGTCGGCATTGTCCAGGGCGGTCACGCGACCGTAGCGCTTGACCAGTCCGCGACCGGTTAGAATGGGTTCCTGTGCCATCAGCCAGCTACCTTCCTGATCCACTGGTCAACCGCGACCGCAACGATGATAAGCACACCGATCAACAGATAGGTCCATTGAGGGTCGGTGCCGATCAACCGGAGCCCCAATGAGAAGACACCGACGATCAATGCACCGAACAACATGCCGAGGATCGACCCGCGACCTCCGAACAGCGAGATGCCGCCGATCACCACGGCCGTAATCGATTCTATGTTGGCGAACTGGCCTGAGGTCGGCGACACCGAGCCAATGCGGCCGATCAAGGCCCAACCTGCCAGGGCGCAAATCAGCCCGGCAAGCACATAAACCGAAATCAGCATCCGGCTGACATTGACGCCCGAGAGTTCGGCTGCGTCCGGGTCGTCGCCGACGGCGTAGACATGCCGCCCCCACGCCGTGTGGTTGAGTACATACCAGAGCAGCAGAACGAGCAGCACCATGGCGATGACGCCATAGGTGAACACGGCGTTGCCCAGCCGCAGGTTCTGGCCGAAAAACTGCAGGATCGGCGCTTGCGCCTCGATGTCCTGCGCGCGGATGGTTTCATTGGCCGAATACAGGAAATTCGCCGCCAGCACGATCTGCCAGGTGCCGAGCGTCACGATGAACGGCGGCAGCTTCATGCGCGCCACCAGCCATCCGTTGAGGAAGCCGCAAGCCGCACCCACGGCAAAGCCGCAAAGAATGGAAATCGGCGCAGGAAGTCCGTAGCGGAAGGTGAATTGTCCCATCACCACCGAAGACAGCACCATGATCGCGCCAACCGAAAGGTCGATGCCGGCTGTTAGGATGACAAGCGTCTGGGCTGCGCCGATGATGCCGACGATGGCAACCTGCTGCAGGATCAGCGTCAGCGAAAAGGCGGAAAAGAACTTGCCGCCGATGACAAAAGCGAAAACCAGCAGCGAAACGATCAGGACGATAAGGGGAACCGCCGCAGGGCTGGAGTGCAGGAAGTGTTGCACCTTCTCGATCCCTGACCGCTCATGCGTGTCGAATCTCGCGACCGAGGTATCGCTACCGGTCAGAACCTTTTCGAATTCCTGTGGCTGCGCGCGCTGCGCCGAAGCGTCAGTCATCCGGCCCTCCTCCCTGGAGTTGCTGCCTACCGACATGCGAGAGAGCGGCCGCAACCGCTCTCTCTGGTCGATACTCTGCCTAAGCAGGGGTCATATCAACCCCAGCAGAGTTCGGTGCCCTTCGCGACGTCGATCGAGTCAACACCGGCAGCAGGCTTGGCCGTAACCAGGGCCACGCCCGTGTCGACGAACGCCTTGCCTTCGGTGTTCTTCGGCTTCTCGCCGGTATCCGCGAACTTCTTGATCGCCTCGATGCCGAGCGAGGCCATCAGCAGCGGATACTGCTGCGAGGTCGCGCCGATGATGCCGGCCTCGACGTTCTTCACGCCCGGGCAACCGCCGTCGACGGAGACGATAAGCACGTTCTTTTCCATGCCGACGGCCTTCAGCGCTTCATAGGCACCGGCAGCGGCAGGCTCGTTGATCGTGTGGACGACGTTGATGGACGGATCCTTCTGGAGAAGGTTCTCCATCGCCTTGCGGCCGCCTTCCTCGTTGCCGTTGGTCACGTCGTGGCCGACGATGCGGGCATCGTCCTCGTCACCGATCTTGTTGATGTCCTTGGTGTCGATGCCAAAACCCTTCATGAAGCCCTGGTCGCGCAGCACGTCGACGGTCGGCTGCGAAGGCGTCAGGTCGAGGAAGGCGATCTTGGCGTCCTTGGCAGCGTCGCCCAAGGTGGCGGCAGCCCACTTGCCGATCAATTCGCCGGCCAGAAGGTTGTCGGTCGCAAATGTCGCATCGGCAGCGTCCGCTGGCTCAAGCGGCGTATCCAGCGCGATGACCAGAATGCCGGCGTCGCGCGCCTTCTTCACCGCAGGCACGATGCCAGCCGTGTCGGAGGCGGTCAAAAGGATGCCCTTGGCACCATCGGCGATGCAGCTTTCAATCGCGGCAACCTGGCTTTCACTGTCACCGTCGATCTTGCCGGCATAGGCCTTCAGATTAACGCCGAGTTCCTTTGCCTTGGCCTCGGCACCTTCCTTCATCTTGACGAAGAAGGGGTTGGTGTCGGTCTTGGTGATCAGGCAAGCGCTAACATCGGCTGCCGAGGCAGGTGCCGCCAAGGCTACGAGCCCAAACGCAGACGCGCAAAACAATGCAGTCCTGAACGCAGACATTCTCATAAGAAACCTCCCAGAAAACAATTCGGCGCCGGCTCATACCGGTGCCTTGACACGAGCGCCTGCAATGCTTCCCGGCAGCGCTCTCGCCCAAAACAAACACCACGGCTTTACAAGAGTCAATAATTAAATCACTCTTATTTATTATTGACTCTGTTGCGTCCATCACACATTCTGGCAAAAGGACGCGAGGGATTGGCGGAGGAGCTCGGTGGAAACCGGCACTGCAAAGCACAGCCCGCCTGAACCGGCCGAAAGCCGATTTCATCGCGGCACAAATCAGAGCGGGATGCGAGACCACAATGAGCGGCTCGTGCTGTCGCTCGTGCGCCAGCATGGCAGCCTCGCCAAATCCGACATCGCCCGCATGACGGGGCTGTCGGCGCAGACGGTTTCCGTCATCATGCGCGAGCTTGAGGATGACGGCCTGCTTCTGCGGCAGGCGCCCCAGCGCGGCAAGATCGGCCAGCCCTCGATCCCGATGGCGCTCAATCCTGACGGGGCTTATTTCATCGGCCTCAAGATCGGGCGGCGCAGCGCCGAACTCGTACTGATCGATTTCCTCGGCAAGGTGCGCGCCGCCGAGCAGCTTTCCTACCGCTACCCGACGCCGCGCGAGACAGTGGCCTTCGTCGCTTCCGGCATGGAAAAGCTGCGGGCCAGCCTGGACGCCGGGCGGGAGAAGCGCATTGCCGGCCTCGGCATCGCCATGCCGTTCGAATTGTGGAACTGGGTCGACACCGCCGGCGCGCCACGCCAGATCATGGATGAATGGCGTCACCGCGACGTGCGCACCGACGTGCAGGCACTGTGCGACTTTCCCGTCTACCTGCAAAACGACGCCACATCGGCCTGCGGGGCCGAACTCGTGTTCGGCCAGTCGAGCGGCTTGCGCGACTTCGTCTATTTCTACATCGGCGCTTTTGCCGGCGGCGGGGTCGTGCTGGACGGACGCCTCTACAGCGGCCCCACCGGCAATGCCGGCGCGCTCGGCTCCATGCTGGTCCCCGGCCTTGGCGGAAAGCAGGCCCAGCTCATCGACATCGCTTCGGTCGCCGTGCTCGAAAAGGAACTCAATGCCCAAGGCATCGAGGCCCCGCATTTGTGGACCTCACCGGAAGACTGGGGCGAACTCGGCCCGACGCTCGACGGCTGGATCGTCCGGGCAGCCGACGCACTGGCGCATGCAATTATCTCGGCCACGTCCGTCATCGATTTCGAAGCCGCCGTCATCGACGGCTGGATGCCGGTCTCCGTGCGGGCAAAACTGGTCGATGCCGTGCGCAGGGCGATTGGCGGCATCGACGCAGAAGGCCTCACCGTCCCCAAGGTCCACGAAGGGACCGTCGGCGTGCACGCCCGCGCGCTCGGCGCCGCCAGCCTGCCCCTGTCGGAGCGATTTCTCATTCGGCCAACCATGATCGCCGGGGGAACCTGATAATGCTGATTGGAATACCGCCTGTGCTCGGGCCGGAGTTGCTGGCCGTGCTGCGCGCCATGGGCCATGGCGACGAGATCGCCATCGTCGATGGCAACTATCCGGCGGAACAGGAAGCAACCCGGCTGGTCCGCGCCGACGGCCTCGAGCTTATCCCGGTCCTGGACGCCATCCTCGCCGTCCTGCCGGTAGACGATTTCGTACCCGACGCGCTGTTCCGTTCGTCGGTCAAGGGCGACCCAAAGCTGGTCGATCCCGTGCATGACGAGATGGCTGCCGTCTGTGCCAGGCACGCACCTGGCCGCAAGCTGGTCGCGATGCAAGGTGCCGAATTCTACGCCCGCGCCCGCGCCGCACATGCGATGGTGGCCACCAGCGAACCGCGCCTCTACGCCAATATCATCATCCGCAAGGGCGTCATCTATCCGCAAGGGACCGACAAGGCATGATCCTGTGCTGCGGCGAGGCGTTGATCGACATGTTGCCGCGCGAGACGACGCTCGGCGAGCCCGCATTCGCGCCCTATGCCGGCGGCGCGGTGTTCAACACGGCGATCGCTCTGGGGCGGCTCGGCGCGCCGGCCGGTTTCTTTTCCGGCCTGTCGTCCGACCTGTTCGGCATCCAGTTGAAGAAGGTGCTCGGCGAAAGCAAGGTCGATTGCGGCTACGCCCACACCTCCCCTCGCCCGACCACGCTCGCCTTCGTCCATCTCAAGGACGGCCATGCGACCTACGTGTTCTACGATGAGAACACCGCCGGTCGCATGCTGACGGCGGCGGACCTGCCCAGGCTTGGCGACGAAGTCGAAGCGATGCTGTTCGGGGCGATCAGCCTGATCTCGGAACCGGCCGGAGCCGCTTACGAGGAATTCATGCGCCGCGAGCAAAGCCGCCGCGTGATGATGCTCGACCCGAACATCCGCCCGAACTTCATTCCTGACCGTGAAAAGCACCAGCGGCGCATTCGCGCCATGATGGCCATGGCCGACATCGTGAAGGTCTCCGACGAGGACCTCGACTGGTTCGGCGAGCCGGGCTCTCGCGAAGAGGTCGTCCTTCGCTGGCTTGACCGTGGCCCCAAGCTCATCGTCGTCACCCATGGCGGCGAAGGTGCCGTCGGCTACACCAAGGCCGGCGCCGTCACCGTGGTCCCAGACAAGGTGAAGGTTGTCGATACGGTCGGCGCGGGCGACACTTTCAATGGCGGCGTGCTGGCCTCGCTGCATGAGCAGGGCCTGTTGACCAAGGCGCCCGTCGCCAACCTGGCCAGCGAAGCTGTCCACAAGGCCTTGAGCCTCGGCGCAAAGGCCGCCGCCGTCACCGTCTCGCGCGCCGGCGCCAATCCCCCCTGGCGACACGAAATCGCCTGACCAGCCGCCGCAAGCCTTTGATCACTTTATGTTTCGGCACTGCAGCATTGAGCCGGAAACCTATTGCCGCATAGGCTCCAGCCTCGGATTTGCGGGCGTTTGCGAGCCAAATTCCGCCACATAGCGGTAACATCGGATAGGTTTGGCCAAACGGCGAGCCGGGCCTGCAGCTTTTCCGGTTCCGTCAACTCTGATACCAGCACGCCAAACTCTGGCTCATACTATTGGAACAGACATGCAGTTTATCGATCTCGGCGCTCAGCGCGAACGCATCCGTGACAGGCTGAAGGCGGCAATCGACAAGGTCGTGAACGAGGGCCGCTACATCCTCGGCCCGGAAGTCGCCGAATTCGAAGGCAAGCTGGCCGCCTATGTCGGCACCAAGCATGTCGTTGCCTGCGCCAACGGCACCGATGCGCTGCTTCTGCCGCTCTACGCCAATGGCATTGGCCCGGGCGATGCGGTCTTCGTGCCGAGCTTCACCTTTGCCGCCACCGCCGAAGTGGTTGCGCTGGCCAAGGCCGAGCCGGTGTTCGTGGATGTCGACGCCGACACCTATAACATCGACATTGCCAGCCTCGAGGCGGCAATCGCCATGGTCAAGGCCGAGGGCCGGTTGAAGCCCAAGGCGATCATCCCGGTCGACCTGTTCGGACTTTCCGCCGACTACGAGGCGATCATGGCCATCGCCAGGCGCGAAAACCTTTTGGTCATCGAAGACGCCGCCCAGTCGATCGGCGGTTCAAGCGAAGGCCGCATGTGCGGCTCGTTCGGCCATGTCGCTGGCACCAGCTTCTATCCGGCCAAGCCGCTCGGCTGCTACGGCGACGGCGGCGCGATGTTCACCAATGACGGCGCGTTGGCGGAAAAGCTGCGTTCCTTCGCCTTCCACGGCAAGGGCGAGACGCAATACGACAACGTCCATGTCGGCATCAATTCGCGCCTCGACACCTTGCAGGCGGCGATCCTGATCGAGAAGCTCGCCATCCTCGAAGACGAGATGGTGGCACGCCAGAAGGTTGCCGGCCGCTACGCCGAGGGTCTGGGCGACATCGTCAAGGCGTCGGCAAACCTGTCCGGCAGCCGCTCGGCCTGGGCGCAATATGCCATCGAGACGCCGAAGCGCGACGGCCTCAAGGCACATCTGCAGGAAAAGGGCATTCCCTCGGTCATTTACTATGTGAAGCCGCTGCATGCGCAGGTCGCCTACCGCAACTATCCGCGCACGCCGACCGGCCTTGCCGTATCCGAAACGCTGCCCGAGCGCATCCTGTGCCTGCCGATGCATCCCTATCTCAGCGAATCCGATCAGGATCGGATCATCGAAACGATCCGCAACTACATCGGCTCCAACTCGGCCGAGGCCGCGGCGTAGAGCGCTCGTCTCCCCACAAGTCCAGGCACTCACCCCTCATCCGACCTCGCTGCGCTCGGCCAGATGAGGGGTGACTAGCGCAAATGCTGATGTCCCCTCTCCCCGCCTGCGGGGAGAGGGTAAGGGTGAGGGGCAGCGCTGACTTCGCTAGACGTGGACCGA
>CAZROU010000055.1:0-27835 GCA_964601795.1 uncultured Mesorhizobium sp.
AAGGACGCCGGAACGGCTGCAAGCTGCCGCGTCGAACCGCTCGGCCGATGGTCCAACCAATCGACATTCAATTTTTGGGCATGGTGCGCCATGTCTGCGACCCGGAAGCGCGTCAAAACCTTCGTCTTCGAGGTTTTGTAAGCCGGCGCGGAACCGCCCGCCGCCCGCGGCGTTGCTTGGTCGATCAAACGACAGGAGCAGGGCAAGCGCGCGATGGAACAACTCGTCGAGGAATTCGGCCACCCCACCTTCACCTCGTTCCCGGTCGTCGTCGCCCGGCTGGCGCTGGCCGCCATCCTCGGCGCGGCCATCGGCTTCGAGCGGGAATGGCGGGCGCGCCCTGCCGGCCTGCGCACGCACATGCTGGTCTGCATCGCCGCGGCCACCTTCGCCATCCTCACCATCGAGATCGTCCATGCGCCGATGTTCGGGCAAAGCGCCATGCGCGAAGCGGTCACCGTCGATCCCATCCGCATGGTCGAGGCGGTCACCGCCGGCGTCGCCTTCCTTGCCGCCGGCGTCGTCATCTTCACGCGCGGCGAAGTCCACGGCCTCACGACCGGGGCCGGCATGTGGCTGGCCGGCGCCATCGGTGTCGCGGCAGGGATCGGCCTTTGGCAGATCGCAGCTCTTGCCACCCTCATCGCGCTTGTCGTGCTCGGCTTTCTGCACGCGTTCGAACGCCGCCTGGAGATCGGCGGCCCCCCAGGCGGCGAAGCCCCGGCCTCAGGCGGCAAGGCCGGGACCAAGCGTTCCAAGTGAACGCTATTCTTTCATGATCTTGCCCGGCAGCGTCAGGTCGCCGGAGGCCACGTCATGCACGCCGGTCACGCACAGAAGCGGGGCCTTGCCTTCGGAGTTCACCTGCAATTCCGCCGTCACCGCGTCGAAGGAAACGCCTTCGCCGCCCTTCACCGGCACGGTGATCTTCGCCACCTTGCCTTTCAGGCTCGGCGACATGCCGGGACTGTCCAGCGCCAGCGGCAGCATCGGCGCTGTCGGCGGCAACAGATCGACGCCCGGCGAAACGTCGAGCACCTTCAGCCCCGCGCCGCAGCCGCCGTCCTTGCCCAGCACCACCCAGTGCGAATGCCAGTCGGCGCCGTCATTGGCCGGATCGCCGTCGCCGTTTTCGTCGAACAGCGGCGTGTCGTCGAAATCCGGATGCGCGGTGATCGCAAGCGCCAGTATGCCGGACTTTTCGGCAAAGCCGACGGCGGAGGGGTCGAAGCCGGTCGGCCAGACATAGGCCGCCACCTTCGCGCCCTGCAGTTTGCCGGTCGCTTCCGGCTTCACCGATCCGGCCTCGCCGGCCACTTCCATCATGAAGGTCGAGAGCCGGCCGTCGGTGGTGGCCGAGGCAGACGTGATGTCGAACGCCGCCGGCTTCGACGGGTCCACCGCGCTTTCTATGCCGTGGGCGAAGGCCGACTGGCCAAGCGCCAGCAGCGCTGCCGCCGCCAGGAGAGAGGTTTTCATGGTCAGGTCTCCAATAGTATTGAATCGATACCATATCGGCATAGCAGGCCGTATTGTGAGTTGCAAGCATGGTATGGTTACGATACTAAAAGCCATGCGAAGCAACAGTGAAACCATTGAACTGATCGAGCGGCTGGCGAGGTTGATCACCAATGAGGGCCACGCGCACGGCATGAAGCCGGCGCAATGGGAGGCGTTGCGCTTCCTTGCCCGCGCCAACCGCTTTTCGCGCACGCCAGGCGGGCTCACCGCCTATCTCGGCCTCACCAAGGGCACGGTGTCACAAACGCTGATGTCGCTGGAACGCGCCGGCCTTGTCGAGAAAACCGCCAATCCGGGCGATGGCCGCTCGGTGCGCCTCGACCTCACCGAAAAGGGCAGGGCGCTGTTGCCGCTCGACGGCATGGCGACGATCAAGCAGGTGTTCGAGGCCTTGCCGCCGCCGCTCCGCGCTTCGCTTGGCGATGGCGTCGCTGCGCTGGTCACCTCGGCGCTTGCGGCGCGCTCAGGCCGCGCCTTCGGCATCTGCCGCGCCTGCCGCCATTTCGCCGCCGATGCGCGCGGGCCGGGCCAGCACTACTGCCAGTTGCTCAAGCAACCGCTGGAAGACGCCGAAGCCGAACAGATCTGCCAGGAGCAGGAAGCGGCGTGAGGGCTCCTCTTCAAGTAAAAAGAAGACGATAATCGATAGGTCTCTGATTCGCACCATCCGCATTTCACGGATGGAAGCATATGGTGTGTTTTCAGGGAGGACGGCCCGTCCGTTCGCCTAGCCAAATGGAGAAATCTCATGGCTAAGACCTTTAAGGTCGGTCGCAGCGCGATCTCGGGTAAGTTTACGACGGTTAAAACCGCCGTAGCGAAGCCGGCAACGCATGTGGTCGAGCGTATTAAAAAGAGGGCTTAAAGGCTCTTTTCCGGATGGTCTTTCTTTGCGGGACGGCCATCCGGTTTCTACTATGGATTCGAACTGATTATTGAACTGTTAACGTTGCTAGACTTCGGTGCTGTTACAAGAGCCTGTGACCATTTCATTTGAAGATGCTATATCAGTGGATACTTGCGGCCTCATTCCCGACCACAATTCTCAAAATCCGTTGAATGGTATCTGCAGGCCCATTGCGGTAGCGGGGGAGTGCATCGAGGCGGTTATCGGCTTGAACCCTGACCTTTTGCGAAAGCGAACTGTCTGCTTCCAAAACTGCAACAACTGATAGGGCGAAGTGCTTCTCGTAGTCGGCGATCAGGCGTAGGTGCATTGCCTGCCAAAGTTTGGATTCATTTGTAGCCACAAACAACGCAACAGGATCCCGACCATCTGGGAAAAACACCATATCAGGTGTTATGTCCTGTAGGTCTGACGAAACAGGCTGTCCTTCCACGAGTCGGATTTCGCGCTTTGTCATTTCTACTCGAAGCGCCTCTTTCACGTCGTCCTCGAACGCGTTTTTTACGCGCTCGACTGTCAACAGAAGCATATCGTTAAGTCGAAGCAGAAGTGCGGAAAAATCTAAAATCGCTTTTGGAAGACCGGCCTCGGTTACTCCATCAACAAAAATCTCTCCCATTTCCTCATCGTAGGACGCATCATGTTGAGAAAGTATGCCGCTTAAAGCTTCCCGCCTGCTAGCCGTGTCCATCGTAACGCCCTCAGATTCAAGAAATGCGAGTGTGAGTGCGTTGTCGACCAACTTATACATGCCAGCCTTTGGCCCGAGAGCGTATATGCCAATCCTATCGCCCGCCGCGTTGAGGTACGACGTGCTAATCGCAATGCCGCCTTTGAAGGTTGACACTTGGACACCTTCACAGAACGCCTTGCAAATTCTCTCCTTTAAAACCATGGCACCGAATTCTTGACGAATAGATCGTGGTTCTGCTCAATCCCACAAAGATCGCAAGCGATAGCCGTCGCAATCTTATCCTCCATATCATAGCCCGCATTAAGCAAATCAGTATGGCGATGATAAGTTCCTGCGGTAGGCAGTCTCGTGGTGCCGGCTGGCTTGACGACCCCGGGGGTAACGCCATCAACGCTTCCGCAAACTGCATGGACGTGCCAGCCATCATGTGTTTGATGAAACTCCCATCGGGAGATGACTCGGCAATCCTTCTCAATCTCTTCTGCCAGCACCGTTGTGAACTCGGGCACTAGCGTGTGATAGGCGACGAGTAACCGGAACTTTCGCGTTCTGCAGCTGAACGTTATGATCTGCCAGCGGTAACGGCGTGTCAAAGGATAGGCTTTGCCCTTTTTCTTGAGCAAGGGAAAATCCTTGGCTCTAAGCTTTTCATCGTTCCAAAGACCGAACACAAGGTTTGCCTTGTGAGCTCTAATTATTCCAGCCACCCTCATAACATTAAGCTAACAGCTTCCTCTTAAACCTCCACCAGAATTTTGTTCTACTATGGACTACAGGAGCCTCGCCCTCCAGCAACTCCAACCACTTAACCTTTTTTCTATCCACGCCCCCAAAACCTCATTCATACTCCGTGGCAGTTTCTCTCTTGGGAAAGCGGTGTCGCGACGGCGCAATCGTGGGAGAGAAACCGGCGCCTCGGAGGCGGGCTAACGTGGCTCGCGCCGGGGAGGTTTGGTCTGCCCCCCACGAAGGGACCGGTTGTGTCCTGTGCAGCGTTGAAAGGGGACGCGCTAGGCTCGCCGAGCGTTGCCCTCACCTTAGCAGCGGCATCTTTTCGGAGAGCCTGTGAGGGGACCCGGCTTGTCGATGAAAGCGGGCGGATTTGAAATCTTAAAACGCCGGACGGGCGGTCAGGGGACCGCACATACCTACTAAACGAGCGATCGCCTGACCGCCCGTCTTCCCGACCTCTCAGACGAGGTCAGTTCTTTGACAATGGCCAGGGCCGAAAGGCAGCGTGGCGACGAATAAGTGTACGCAAGCGGCGATGCCGATTTCGGGCAACTGTGCCATCAGCCGCGCTACGGTGCGACAGGCTCGACGCCATGATCCTGACACCAGGCGGCCAGGTCGGCTATGCCTGCCGCATCGTTGCCGATGCGTGCGATTGGGGCCAAGCGACTATTCGGTCGTGCGTCCAGTTCAAGGCTCAGTTGCTTCCGTCGCACAAACTCTTCTGCGTGCGGAGAAAAGGGGTAAGGCGCGGGCTAAGCCAGGTCGAAGCGTGCGAGGACCGGCACGTGGTCGGATGGCCGCTCCCAGCCGCGGGCTTCGCGCAGGATATCGTAGCCGGCAAAGTGCGGCACCAGATTGGGCGACGACCAGACATGGTCGAGGCGGCGGCCGCGATCCGAAGCCTGCCAATCCTGCGCCCGGTAGCTCCACCAAGTGTAGAGCTTCTGTTCGAGCGGCACATTGAGCCGCATCAGGTCGACCCATTCGCCAGCCTGCCGCATGGCCTCGAAATTGGTCGTCTCGACGGGCGTGTGGCTGACGACGTTGAGGAGTTGCTTGTGCGACCACACATCGTGCTCGAGCGGCGCAATGTTGAGGTCGCCGACAAGGACGGAGCCCGACACCTCGTCATGCGCCGCCCGGATGGCGCGCATCTCCTCGACGAAGTCGAGCTTATGCCTGAACTTCCGGTTGATTGCCGGATCGGGCTCATCGCCGCCTGCCGGCACGTAGAAATTGTGCAGCAGGATGGAAGTGCCGTCGGTGCGCACGGTGACGGAAATATGCCGGCTGTCTTCGATCTCGCAGAATCGCCGTCTCTCGACCACTTCTATCGGTCGCCGCGCCACGGTTGCGACGCCGTGATAGCCCTTCTGCCCATGGATCGCGATGTGCTCATAGCCAAGCTTGCGGAAAGCCTTCTCCGGGAAAAGGTCGTCGGGGCACTTGGTTTCCTGCAGGCACAAAACGTCTGGCCGGTGTTCTTCGAGCAGGCGCTCGACCAGCGGCATGCGCAGCCGCACGGAGTTGATGTTCCAGGTCGCGATCGTGAAAGCCATGCGCCATGTTCCAATCGGGCGCACGGCGGGCGACCAATGGCCGCCGCTGGACTTCTCGCGCCCTTGTGAGGGTATCGGGCGGCAAACTGCCAGCAGCCATGGTCAAAGACAAGGAGAGCCGTGGCTTTCAGCACGGCTCGCAGCGATTTCCACAGTTTGGATCGGGACTACTTCTGGCTTTGACGCGAGTTGAGTTCGCGATTAGCGCGGTAGTCGATGGCAAAGGTGTTGGCGGCGAAATTCACGCCTTGCTTGACGTTGAAGATCATCACCGTCGTATCCTTGCCCTGCGCATCGGTGATGGTCCACTGGCGCAGCTCATAGGTGTTCGGATCGAACATCATGGTGATCTTGGAATTTCCAAAGACCGACTTGTCAGCCAACTGGATGGTGGTGAGGTCGTCTTCCTGCTTGACGCTCTGGACGAGTTGGCCGGAAAGGTCGATCCGGTTGTCCAGCAGCAGTTTGAGCGGTGTCTTCGACAACGGGTAGAGGTCGGAGGTTTTCAGCTTCTTGTTGAGGATGACCACCGAATTGCCGTCCGACACGACCTGGAAATTGGATGGGCCTTCATAGTTGAAGCGGATCTTGCCCGGACGTTCGAGGAAGAATTTGCCACCCGTCTGCTCGCCCTTGGGGCCGAACTGCACGAACTCGCCGCTCATCGTCTTGACCGATGAAAAATGGTCCGCGATCTTCTGGGCCGCTTCCGGCACCGCGGCCTCAGCCGACGCCAGCAAGCGGAAGCCCGGCATGATGTTGAGCGCCGAAGCGCCGGCAAATGCCAGCCCGAAGCCGAGAAGGCGGCGGCGCGTGAGGGCAAAATCGGCGCGTGTGTCTTTGGTCATGCTCTTCACTCTGGTCTCGTTGACCCCTCATCGTCTTTCAGTTGGGCTTAAGTTTGGCGGGGCCGGAAAGTTCCCTGTTCAAAATTTATCGTCTTCGGTCGGAACGAGGATTTCACGCTTGCCGGCGTGGTTGGCCGGGCCGACGACGCCTTCCTTTTCCATCCGTTCGATGATCGACGCCGCGCGGTTGTAGCCGATGCCGAGACGCCGCTGGATGTAGCTGGTCGATGCCTTGCCGTCGCGCAGCACAACCGCAACCGCCTGGTCATACGGATCGTCCGAATCCTCGAAATTGCCCCCGCCGCCGCCAGCGCCGCCCCGGTCCGACGCATCTTCGTCGTCCTCGCCATCGTCTTCGGTAATGGCGTCGAGATATTCCGGAACGCCCTGAAGCTTCAGATGGGCAACGATCTTCTCGACCTCGTCGTCGGAGACGAACGGCCCGTGCACGCGCTGGATGCGGCCGCCGCCGGCCATGTAGAGCATGTCGCCCATGCCGAGCAGTTGTTCGGCGCCTTGCTCGCCAAGGATGGTGCGGCTGTCGATCTTCGATGTGACCTGGAAGGAAATGCGGGTCGGGAAGTTCGCCTTGATGGTGCCGGTGATGACGTCGACCGAAGGCCGCTGCGTTGCCATGATGACGTGGATGCCGGCGGCGCGCGCCATCTGGGCGAGGCGCTGCACCGCGCCTTCGATATCCTTGCCGGCGACCATCATCAGGTCGGCCATCTCGTCGATGATGACTACGATGTAGGGCATCGGCTCAAGGTCGAGATGCTCCGTCTCGTAGATCGCCTCGCCGGTCTGGCGATCGAAGCCGGTCTGCACCGTGCGCGAGATCTGCTCGCCCTTTTTCTCCGCCTGCGCGACGCGCTGGTTGAAGCCGTCGATGTTGCGTACGCCGACCTTGGACATCTTGCGGTAGCGGTCTTCCATCTCCCGTACCGTCCATTTGAGCGCCACGACCGCCTTTTTCGGATCGGTCACGACCGGGGTCAGAAGATGCGGAATGCCGTCATAGACCGACAGTTCCAGCATCTTTGGGTCGATCATGATGAGACGGCACTGCTCAGGCGTCATCCGGTAGAGCAGCGACAGGATCATCGTGTTGATGGCGACCGACTTGCCGGAACCGGTGGTGCCGGCGACCAGAACGTGCGGCATCTTGGCGATGTCGACGATGACGGCTTCGCCGTTGATGGTCTTGCCGAGCGCCAGAGCGAGCTTGGCCTTGGTGGTCTCGAAATCGCGGCTGGCCATGATTTCGCGCAGGTAAACCGTCTCGCGCTTGGCGTTGGGCAGTTCGATGCCGATGGCGTTGCGCCCCGGAACCACGGCGACGCGGCAGGCAATGGCGCTCATCGAACGCGCGATGTCGTCGGCAAGGCCGATGACGCGCGAGGACTTGATGCCGGGCGCAGGTTCAAGCTCGTAGAGGGTGACGACCGGACCCGGACGCACATGGATGATCTCGCCCTTGACGCCGAAATCCTCCAGCACGCCTTCGAGCAGGCGGGCGTTCTGTTCGAGCGCGTCCTTCGACAGGCTGGGATCGCGCACCACGTTGGGCGGATCGGACAGGAAGTGCAGCGACGGCATTTCGAACGTTTGCGAGCCGATCAGCGAGGTCTGCGCCTCGCGCTGGACGCGGCTGCCCGGAGCGGGGCGCGGCGCTGGTGCTGCAACGCGTGTCGCCGCATCAGAGCGGAAATTCTGGACATGGGCGGCATCCGGACGATGGGCCGGCATCGGCTCGTCCGCGAAATCCATGTCGTCCATGTCGTCGCCGAAGACATCGACATCGTGCGGATCGAGCGAAGCGCCGCGGTCATTGACCATCGAGGCGAAGAATTCGGGCTCGACGCGCGCGCGCCCACCCCTGCTCATATGCGCCTCGGCTAATTCCTGGGATTCAACCCGTTCGGCGGCGCGGCGCCAGGCGCTGGAGCGCTGCTCCATCTCCGGCTCGAACTGTTCGGTCTGTTCGCGGCGACGGGCGGCGCGACGGCGCAGATAGGCGCGGAACGACAGCCACCAATGTGTCAACGCGCCAAGGGCCAGCATGCCCTCGCCGTCGTCGTCATCCTCGTCCTTTTCGAACAGGACCTGATCGTTGTCGACGGCCTCCGGCTTTTCGGGCTCTTCCATGACCGCGAAGCCGTTCTTGCGGGCGATCAGCGCCGAGCCGAAGGCAAACAGCCACAGCATCGGCGCGGCAAACAGCAAGGCGAGGAAGCTGGCGAACAGGCCGGTCGGATAACCGCCGACGAAAAGCCCTGGAATGTTGAGCACCATGTCGCCGACGACGCCGCCGAGCCCTGTCGGCAGCGGCCATGTGTTCGGCGGCACCACGCAACCGGCGATCGCGGCGGCGAGCACCGCAAATCCGAACCACGCCAAGCCGCGCTTGGGCAGGTTGTCGACGCCGCGCGCCGAAAACAGCAGGAAGCCCCAAATAATGGCCGGAACCAGTCCGGCGACGGACGACAGGCCGAAGAACTGCATGGCAAGGTCGGAGAACACGGCGCCCGCATAACCCATCGCGTTCGTCACCGTATTGTCGGTGGCGTGCGAGAAGCTGGGATCGGCCACGTTCCATGTCGCCAAGCTGGCAATGCCGAAGCCGACGAAGGCAAACAGGCCGCAGCCGGCCAGCCGCCCGACCTGCCGGCGCGCGAACGCCTGCAATCCGCTATAGCCGGTGTCTTCCAGCGCAAGCCGCGCAGTAGCCCCTGAACGCATGCATCTTCCCCGTCACTGAATGCTGCGCCGACACAGGCTCGCAGGTCGGCGGACTCGCATGCCAGACTATCGGGGAGAAGGTTAAGGGTGCTTTAACCATGTAGACGCTGAACGGCTTATTCCGTCGGCTTGGCAAGCATCCAGCCAGGGTCTAGGATGACGGTTTGCTAATATGCCTCATACCAAGGGGCCTTCCGATGCCGTCAAGCTTCAACGTTCATGATGCGACCGGCTACGACCAGATCATGGGTCGCTGGAGCCGGAAACTCGCGTCGCCGTTCATCGAATTTGCCGGACTTGCCAAGGGCGAAAGAGTGCTCGACGTCGGCTGCGGCACCGGCAGCCTGACCTTCGCGCTGGCAGCTTCCGCCGATCCAGTGGAAATCGCGGCAATTGATTTCTCGCCTGTCTTCGTGGAGGCGGCGAGAAAGCGCAACACCGATCCGCGCGTGAAGATCAGCCAGGCCGACGCCTGCGCCCTGCCTTTCGATGACGGCGGGTTCGACCGCGCCATGGCAATGCTCGTGCTGCATTTCGTGCCCGATGCCGGCAAGGCCGTCGCCGAGATGCGCCGTGTGGTGCGGCCGGGCGGCGTGGTGGCGGCCGTGGTGTGGGACCATCTTGGCGGCATGCCGGGCATGCGCATGATGGTCGATACGGTGGCGGCGCTTAGCGAAGGCGGGCGGCAACTGCGCGCCCGCTAATGCTTCCAGCCGATGATGCAGCCGGGCGAAATGAAGCGGACCTTTATCGAGCAAGGGCTGGCCGAGGTTGCGGAAACCGAACTGATGGTGCGCATGGACTACAGCAACTTCGATGACTACTGGGCGCCGATCGCCGCCGGAGAAGGTCCGCTGGGCAAATACATGACCATGCTGGATGATGCCGAGCGCGCGCGCATCGACGCGGCGATGCGCGACGCCTATGAATCGGGTAGGCCGGATGGCCCGAGGTCGTTTGCCAATGTCGCCTGGGCCTGCCGTGGCATTGTCCGCTGAGTTCGGCAGGCAGGTGCCTGGCTACCAGTTCGCCGCGGCGGGTGTCCAAAGGCCGAAATAAGGGCAGCCGAGGACATCGGCCTTGGTGCGGACGCCATCGACCATGGCCGGGTGCGTCATCTGCACCGCGCCGCACAGAGTCCAGTTGAACAGAATCTTGAAGTCGAACGCGTTCGCTCGGACGATGACCGAACTACCTCGCGGCAGCGAGGCAGGCATCTGCGCCGCCAGTTCCGGGTCGAGTTTACGCAGTTGAATGAAGGTCTTGGCAGCCTTGGCCTCAAGACCCGCGCGGTCCGACTTCTGCATAGCGATGACGGAATCGGAAACCTTGCGCAGAAAGTCGACAGCAACAGGAACCTTGGGAAGCGTCTCGTTGTATCTACGTTCCAGGCTCTCCAAGACCTGATTTCCGTCCTGCCGTACAGGTAAGATCGCCCATACCGCCGAGACCATCAACGCCCCGAACAACACACCGATACCGATTGGCGGCAAGGAGTTCCTGATCGCGGGGCCAAGGGCGAAAATGGGGGGCTTTTTCTCAGGCTTGGGCGCAAAGGATGCTTCGATGGCGCTGATCGCAGCTTCGATGACGGCAGCGTTCGTTTCGCCATTCATCTGCCTGCCAACGGCAATCCGGGCCGCGGCGTAAATCTTCTCACGCTCGGCAGGAGACCGGGCACCCCGGTCGACGATCGCCTTGCGGATGGCTTGGGTGATTTTCTCCGGCTGCATCATGCCCTCTGTTCCGGGCGTGGCCTATCACGGAAAAGACGGGCGCTCCAACCCTTATCGACAGGGCAGTAAGTGAACATCCGAGCGGTCAGACACCGGCGCGATTCGGGATAGCGGGAGACAAGAAGCCGGCCCGGAACGTCCGGGCCGGTTTTCGCGGCAAATCTATTCGCTGACCATCGCAAAGCGGATGACGAACAGCGCGGCAACCAGCCAGGTTGCCGGATGAACGTCGCGGGCGCGGCCCGTCGCCGTCTTCAAGACGGCATAGCTGATGAACCCGAAGGCAAGGCCGTTGGCGATGGAATAGGTGAACGGCATCATCAAGGCTGTCAGCGCGGCGGGCGCTGCCTCGGTGATCTCCTCCCACTCGACCTCGACCAGTTCGCGCATCATCAGGCAGGCGACGTAGAGCAAGGCCGGTGCCGTGGCATAGACGGGAACCGAGCCGGCCAGCGGCGAAAAGAACAGTGCCGCCAAGAACAAGAGCGCGATCACCAGCGCGGTCAAGCCCGTGCGCCCGCCAGCCTGAACGCCGGATGCGCTTTCGACATAGGCGGTGGTGCTGGACGTGCCGAGCAGCGAACCGGCGACGATCGCCGTACTGTCCGCCAACAGGGCGCGACCGAGCCGGTTTGGCTTGCCTTCCTCGATGAGCTTGGCCCGCTTGGCGACGCCGATCAGCGTGCCGGTGGCGTCGAACACCTCGACCAGCACGAAAACGAGAATGACGTGCACGAGACCGCTGTGCATCGCGCCGAGAATGTCGAGTTGCAGGAAGGTCGGCGCTATCGAAGGCGGCATGGAAAGGATGCCGCCAAACTGGGTGACGCCCAGCGCCATCGACAGGACGGTGATGACGAGGATGCCGAGCAGGATTGCGCCACGCACCTTGAGCGCGTCGAGTGCGGCGATGATGAAGAAGCCGAGGATCGCCAGCAGCGGCCCGGTCTTGGTCACATCGCCCAGCCCGACCAGCGTCGCCGGATTGTCGACGACGATCTCGGAACTCTTGAGCGCGATGATGGCGAGGAACAGGCCGATACCGGCGGCAATGGCGCTGCGCATGGAATGCGGAATGCCCGCGATCAGCCAGCTGCGCACCCCGGTTACGGTCAGGATCAGGAAGATGACGCCGGAAATGAACACCGCACCGAGCGCCTGCTGCCAGGTGAAGCCCATGGCTCCGACCACGGTAAAGGCGAAGAACGCATTGAGCCCCATGCCGGGCGCCATGCCGATTGGCCAGCGCGCCAGCATGGCCATGATGAACGAGCCGAGCGCTGCCGCGAGGCAGGTGGCGACGAACACGGCATTGCGGTCCATGCCCGTGGTGGACAGGATCTCCGGGTTGACGAAGATGATGTAGGACATGGTCAGGAAGGTCGTGACGCCCGCGATCACCTCGGTGCGGACGGAAGAACCTTCCTCCTTCAACTTGAAATAAGCTTCGAGCATTGCTGCTCCTCCTCTCGCTCCTCATTGCGACAGCGAACCGCGCCGGATGGTGGACGACAGACTGCCGAGAGCCGGCATCCATCTGAATCAATTGAGTTAAATCGACCTCACCAGCAGGTCGGGCACTTAAGGTCAGGACCTGTCATTCGTACCCGTTGGCGCTCCCTCGCCCAATGGCACGCAACTTCTTCCCGTTGCGCCCTGCACGCAAGAGGCGAATCCCCCCGGCCAATCCGAAGCTGTTTCGCGTTTTTGTTGAATGTGCCGGCCAAGGTGGCGGCAAAAAAAGAGGCCCGGAACATGTCCGGGCCAAGAGTCCTGTCACGGAATCGAGAGCCGCGACAGGTGGAATACAGGCGGCCGTCAGGCCACCCGTTTGGATCAGGAATGGTAGGCCACTTCTCCGTGCGAGGTGATGTCGAGACCTTGCGATTCGGTTTCAGCCGTGGGCCGCAAGCCGACGACGAGGTCGACGAGCTTGTAGAGAATCGCCGACACGACGCCACACCACACGACCGTGACCAGAACGGCGAGGATCTGCGTCCACACCTGGCTGGCCATGGTGACGCCTTCGGCATAGCCGACACCGCCGAGCGAAGCCGAGGCAAAGATGCCGGTGCCAATCGCACCGACGATGCCGCCGATGCCATGCACGCCGAACACGTCGAGCGCATCGTCGTAGCCAAGCCTGATCTTCACCGTGGCCACGAAATAGTAGCAGACCACGGAGGCAATCGCGCCAAGCACGATGGCGCCGACCGGGCCGACGAAGCCCGCAGCAGGCGTCACCGCCACCAGGCCGGCAACGATGCCGGACGCAGCGCCGAGCATAGATGCCTTGCCGCGTGTAACGGTTTCAACGACAGCCCATGCGATTGCCGCACCCGCCGTTGCCGTGAAGGTGTTGATCATGGCGAGCGCCGCCGTGCCGTTGGCGGCGAGCGCCGAGCCGGCATTGAAGCCGAACCAGCCCACCCACAGGATCGACGCTCCGATCATGGTGAAGGGCATGGAGTGCGGAGCCATGTTGTCACGCCCGTAGCCGTGGCGCTTGCCGATCAACAGCGCGCCGACCAGCGCGGCGATGCCAGCGTTGATGTGGACGACCGTGCCGCCGGCGAAGTCGAGCGCGCCCCAGCCGAAGATCATGCCGTTGGCGTCCCACACCATGTGCGCGATGGGGAAGTAGACCAAGCTGACCCACAACACGACGAACAAGAGCACGGCGGAGAATTTCACCCGCTCGGCGAAAGCGCCGATGATGAGCGCCGGCGTGATGGCGGCAAAGGTCATCTGGAAGCAGATGAAGACGAACTCCGGAATGGTGCCGGTCTCCGATTCCCGCGTGACGCCGGCGAGAAAGACTTTGCCGAGCCCGCCCCAATACGGACTGGTGCCACCGCCGAAAGCGAAGGAGTAGCCCCACAGCACCCAGACGACGATGACCACCGCCGTGATCATGGTGCATTGCATGAGGATGGACAGAATATTCTTCGAGCGGACGAGGCCGCCATAGAAAAGCGCAAGGCCGGGCAGCGCCATGAACAAGACGAGGATGGTGGACAACATCATCCAGGTGGTGTCGCCGCTGTTGAGCGCCGACACCGGAGCCGCAGCTTCGGTTGCGGCGGGTGCGGTTTCCTGTGCGAAGGCGGCAACAGACCCGAACGTTGCGAAAGCGAGGGGCGCCAGCAATCCCGCACGCTTGAAATTGGAAGGAAGTCTCATTGATTTCTCCATTTGCATGTCGACTGGCCGCTCAGAGCGCGTCGGTGTCTGTTTCGCCGGTGCGGATGCGCACGGCCTGGTCGATGCCGAAGACGAAGATCTTGCCGTCGCCGATCTGGCCGGTTTTGGCGGCGTTGCGGATGGCCTCGACGGCCTTGTCGGCAATGTCGCTGTCGACCGCGACCTCGATCTTGAGTTTCGGCAGGAAGCTCACCGCGTATTCCGCACCGCGGTAGATTTCCGTGTGCCCTTTCTGACGCCCGTAGCCTTTGACTTCGGTGACGGTCAGCCCTTGCACGCCAATGGCGGTAAGCGCCTCGCGCACCTCGTCGAGCTTGAACGGCTTGATGACAGCCATCACGATTTTCATCAGGTCTTGCCCTTTGCTTGTGCGGGTCCCCGCGTTGCACGTGGCCCTGCCCATCCCGCATGGGACCGCAGAACATCCACGAACAATCAAGCTCCGTGCCAATTGGCGGGCCAAGAAGTTAAGCGTATGATTTTACATGTGTATTTTCATAGTGCGGCGCAGCAATTCAAATGCGCGGCAATCCAATATGCTTAATTTATGAGCAATGAAAAACAATTGCCTAATATATATGCTTATCGCTTGAGCCGGATCAGGCCTTCCTGCGCCACCGAAGCAACCAGCGTGCCGTCTCGGGCAAACAGCGAGCCTCGGGTAAAGCCGCGCGAGCCTTGCGTGGAGGGGCTGTCCTGCGAATAGAGCATCCAGTCGTCAAGCGCGTGCGGGCGGTGGAACCACATGGCATGGTCGAGGCTGGCGGCCTGGATGTCGCGGTCGAAGATGGCGCGGCCGTGCGCGAAGGTCGAGGTGTCGAGCAACGTCATGTCCGACAGATAGGCAAGCACCGCCGTCTGCATGGCGCGGTCCGCCGGCACCGGTCCGCTGGTGCGTATCCAGATGTTCTGCTTCGGCTCCAGCTTTTCGCGGCTGGTGTAGTGCTTGAGCATGACCGGCTTCATCTCGATCGGCCGGTCGCGCTCCCAGTAGCGGCGAATGCCTTCGGGCACCGCCTCGCCGAATTTTCCGATCAGTTCCGGCTGCGACAGGAGCGTGTCGGGTGCCGGCACGTCGAGCGGCATCGGAATCTGGTGGTCGAGGCCCTGTTCGTCCTGCTGGAACGAGGCTTCCAGCGAAAAGATGGCGTGGCCGTGCTGGATCGCCACCACGCGGCGCGTGGTGAAGGAACCGCCATCGCGGATGCGGTCGACCTCGTAGACGATCGGCACCTTGGTGTCGCCGGGGCGCATGAAGTAACCGTGCAGCGAATGCACGTGCCGATCCGGCTCGACGGTGCGCTGGGCGGCCACGAGGGCCTGCGCGATGGTCTGGCCGCCGAAGACGCGCTGCCAGTCGGTTTGCGGGCTGCGACCACGGAACAGGTTGTGTTCCAGCCGCTCGAGGTCGAGTATGCTCAAAAGCTCGTCCATGGCTGCCGTCATGTTCGCCCCCAATCCGGAATTGTCCGGGCCGGTGTCGGACAGGAACGGCAGCGCGTCAAGGCTGCATATGCTGCCGCCGGCAACACGAAAGGTTTTGGCAATGGCTGAACGCAAAGCCATGGGTGAAGGCCAATCCAGCCTTGATGTGCTGGTGGCAGGTGCGGGCTATGTCGGCCTTGCCGCTGCCGTGTCGCTGAAGCAGGCGAGACCGAGCCTCTCCATCGCCGTCGTCGATGCCGCGCCGGCTGGCGTCTGGCAAAAGGACGGCCGCGCCTCGGCTATTGCCGCCGCCGCCTGCCGCATGCTCGACCGCCTTGGCGTGTGGGACGACATAGCGCCGGAAGCGCAGGCCATCACCGAAATGGTGATCACCGATTCGCGCACCGCCGATCCGGTCCGGCCCGTGTTCCTGACCTTTGACGGCGAGGTTGCTCCGGGCGAACCCTTTGCGCATATGGTCGCCAACCGCGACCTCAATGGCGCCTTGCGCAAGCGCGCCGGCGAGCTTGGCATCGACATCATCGAAGGCGTGGGCGTGCAAGGCTTCGATGCGGATGGCGCGGGCGTCACCGTGCATCTTGCGGATGGCGCGGCCCTGAGAGCGCGCCTGCTGGTCGCCGCCGACGGCGTGAAGTCGAAGCTGCGCGACCTTGCCGGCATCAAGACGGTGCATTGGAGCTACGGCCAGTCGGGTATCGTCTGCACGGTGGCGCATGAGCGGCCGCACAACGGTCTTGCCGAAGAGCATTTCCTGCCGGCCGGCCCGTTCGCCACCTTGCCGCTGAAGGGCAACCGCTCGTCGCTGGTGTGGGTGGAGCGCACCGAAGATGCGGACAAGCTGGTGAACGGCGACGATCTCGTCTTCGAGGCGGAGCTGGAACGGCGCTTCGGATTGAAGCTTGGCGAGATCAAGGTCGAGACCAAGCCGCGCGCATGGCCGCTCGGCCTGACGCTGGCCAGGGCCTTCGTCGCGCCGCGCATTGCGCTGGCCGGAGACGCCGCGCACGGCATCCACCCCATTGCCGGACAAGGCCTGAACCTCGGCTTCAAGGATGTCGCGGCACTGGCCGAGGTGATAGTGGAGGCCGACCGGCTGGGACAGGACATCGGCGCGCTCGACGTTCTTGAGCGCTACCAGCAATGGCGGCGCTTCGACACGGTGCAGATGGGCGTCACCACAGATGTGCTGAACCGGCTGTTTTCCAACGATATCGCGCCCATCCGCGCGGCCCGCGACATTGGCCTTGGCATCGTCGAGCGCTTGCCTCGCCTGAAGGAGTTCTTCATCCGGCAGGCTTCCGGTCTTGCCGGTGGAACACCTCGCCTGCTGAAGGGCGAGGCTATCTGAGCCTGAAAGGCGTTCGCTTTTCCAAATTTGATTGTTATACGACGTGCCATGAGCCTTGATTCCGTTCGCGCATTTTTCGCCACCCACGCTCCCGACATAAAAGTCATCGTGACCGAGGAAAGCTCGGCTACGGTGGCGCTTGCCGCCGAGGCGCATGGCGTCGAGCCGGCGCAGATCGCCAAGACGATCTGCCTGCGCGCCGGCGACCAGATCATGCTGGTGGTGGCGGGCGGCATGGCGCGCATCGACAACCGCAAGTTCCGCGACCGCTTCGGCGCCAAGGCCCGCATGCTGGAGGCCGACCAGGTGGTGGAAGCGACCAGCCATCCGGTCGGCGGCGTTTGCCCGTTCGGGCTGCCCGCGCCGCTGCCTGTCTATTGCGATGCCTCGCTGCGCTCCTTCGACGAAGTGGTGCCGGCGGCGGGCGCCACCAACGCCGCGGTTCGCTTACCGCCGGAGCGGATGGCCACGCTCACCAACGCCGAATGGGTGGACGTCTGCCAGTAGACGCATCGCGCATGTGTTGTTTGCCTTGCATCAAAAACGCCCTGCACTATCGTTCCTATAGGCCATGAGGCCGTTTTGGCCATGTACAGACAAGGAGAATGCCATGAACCGTCACGCCAATGCCATCTGGAAGGGCACACTTACCGAAGGAGCCGGCACGCTCGACATGCAAAGCGGCGCGTTCAGCAAGCAGCCTTATTCCTTCAAAGGCCGCTTCCAGGATGAAAACGGCAAGTCGGGCACCAATCCCGAAGAGCTGATCGCGGCTGCCCATGCCGGCTGCTTTGCCATGCAGCTTTCGCACTTCCTGGCCGAGAACGGCACGCCGGCGGAAGAACTCGATGCCAAGGCCGTCGTCACCTATGGCCCGGCGGTCGGTGGCGGCTTCGAGATCACCGAAAGCGCGCTCAAGTTGACCGGTAAGGTTCCCGGCATTGATCAGGCGAAGTTCAAGGAACTGGCGGAAAAGGCCAAGGCGGGCTGCCCGGTCTCCAAGGCGCTCGGCGCCATCAAGGTGACGCTGGACGCCAAGCTGGCTTGAACGCCGGTCTGATCCTGCCGGCAAACCGGTACGGCTGAAAATGAAAATATCCCGGAGACCATCACGGCTCCGGGATTTTTTATGCGGATGGGGAGGTCGGTACTCAGACCGATGACTAGCGGCCTTCGCCGGTCAGCGCATCGAGGCGCTCGCTTAGGCGCGCCACCTGCTCCTCAAGTGCCGCGATGCGGGCTTCAAGATCTGACGTGCGTCCCGACGCAACCGCCGGCGCAGCGAAGGCGCTGGCGTCGACCGGTCCGCATAGAAGATGAACATAACGCTCCTCGCGCTGACCGGGAGCGCGGTCGAGTTGCTGCACGAGAGGCGGTCTGCGCCCGATCAGAAGGTCGAGATTGTCGCGCAAGTCCTCGATCGAGGAAAAGCGCGCCATACGTTCGCTGCGTGCCAGAAGCTCATAGGCCGTCTGGGGGCCGCGCAAGAGGAGCAAGCCGACCAGCGCGATCTGCGGCGTCGTCAGCGAAAAACGCTGGGCAAGCTGATGTTCGTAGCGCTCCACGCGCGACCCGAAAACCTGCCGTGCCAGCCCCTTCTGCTCAAGGAGTTTCAGCGCCCGCTGAACCTCGGCTTGCTCAAGCACCATGACCGGTTCGCGCGCCGTCTTTTGATTGGCGGCGGCGTGGGCGGCATTGAGCGAAAGCGGGTAGACGTCGGGCGTCAGCTCTTTCTTCTCGATCAGCGAGCCGAGCACGCGCGCTTCGGCGGCATTGAGGATGAGGGGATCGTTGTCAGTCATCTTTGGTCAGTCCCCGCAGCTTCGGCGTTTCGACACTACAGACATTTCATGTCCTGACCAGCATCAGCGGTGGGCTTCCTCGCCTTCAGGCGCTTCCACCCCTTGCCAGCGCCGCGACCGGGCCTAGCTTGATAGTTAGGCCGGGTTGAGAAGGGTCAGACCCTTCTCTCGACCATAAGCTTCTTGATCTCGGCAATCGCCTTTGCTGGATTCAAGCCTTTGGGGCAGGTCTGCGCGCAGTTCATGATGGTGTGGCAGCGGTAGAGACGGAACGGGTCTTCCAGATTGTCGAGCCGCTCGCCGGTCGCTTCGTCGCGGGAATCGATCAGCCAGCGATAGGCCTGCAAGAGCACGGCAGGCCCGAGATAACGGTCGCCGTTCCACCAGTAGCTTGGGCAGGACGTCGAGCAGCAGGCGCACAGGATGCACTCGTAAAGGCCGTCGAGCTTCTCGCGGTCCTCGTGGCTCTGCAGCCATTCCTTTGCGGGCTCCGGCGACACCGTCTTGAGCCACGGCTCGATCGAAGCGTGTTGCGCATAGAAATTGTTCAGGTCGGGAACGAGGTCCTTGACGACCTGCATATGCGGCAGCGGATAGATCTTGATCGCACCGGAAATGTCGTCACAGCCCTTGGTGCAGGCAAGCGTATTGGAACCGTCGATGTTCATGGCGCAGGAGCCGCAGATACCTTCGCGGCAGGAGCGGCGCAGCGTCAGCGTCGGGTCGATCTTGTTCTTGATGTAGAGCAGAGCGTCCAGCACCATCGGCCCGCAATCGTCCATGTCGACGAAGTAAGTATCGATGCGCGGGTTCTCGCCGTCATCCGGCGACCAGCGATAGATGCGGTATTCGCGCAGGTTGGTCGCGCCTTCCGGCTTCGGCCAGGTCTTGCCCTGCCTGATCTGCGAGTTCTTGGGAAGTGTGAGTTCGACCATTGCTTCAGGTCCTCAATACACCCGCGCCTTGGGCGCGATCTTCTTCGGGTCGATCCCGCCATCTTCCGGCGTGATCTGCGGCTCGGTGTGAACCGGCCGATAGCTCAACTTAACCTTGCCGTCGTCGCTGACGCGGGCAAGCGTGTGCTTGCGCCAGTTCGCATCGTCGCGGGCCGAAAAGTCTTCGCGCGCGTGCGCGCCGCGGCTTTCCTTGCGTGCCTCGGCCCCGTAGACCGTGGCAATGGCGTTGGCCATCAGGTTTTCCAGTTCGAGCGTCTCGACCAGATCGGAATTCCAGATCATCGAGCGGTCGAAAACCTTGATGTCCTTGAGCTCGCCCCAAATTTCGGTGATCCGCTCGCAACCCTTTTCGAGCGATTCCTGGGTGCGGAACACGGCAGCGTCTTCCTGCATCGCCCGTTGCATGCGCTCGCGAATGACGGCGGTCGGCGTGCTGCCATCGGCATGGCGCAGCCGATCGAACCGATCCATGATCTTGTCGACGGAAGCCATGTTGAGCGACGGCACCGACGACTTGCGGTCGATGACCTGACCGGCGCGGATTGCGGCGGCGCGGCCGAACACGACGAGGTCGATCAGCGAGTTGGACCCCAACCGGTTGGCGCCATGCACCGAGGCGCAGCCCGCCTCGCCGACAGCCATCAGGCCGGGAGACACCTTGTCCGGCTGCTTCGCCGTCGGGTTCAGCACCTCGCCCCAGTAATTGGTCGGCACGCCGCCCATATTGTAGTGCACCGTAGGCAGGACCGGGATCGGCTCCTTGGTGAGATCGACGCCGGCGAAGATCTTGGCCGATTCCGAAATGCCAGGCAGGCGTTCGTGCAGCACGGCCGGATCGAGGTGGTCGAGATGCAGGAAGATGTGGTCCTTGTTCTTGCCGACGCCGCGTCCCTCGCGGATTTCCAGCGTCATGCAGCGCGAAACCACGTCGCGTGAAGCAAGGTCCTTCGCCGACGGCGCATAACGCTCCATGAAGCGCTCGCCCTCGGAATTGACCAGATAGCCGCCCTCGCCGCGCGCGCCCTCGGTGATCAGGCAGCCGGCGCCATAGATGCCGGTCGGGTGGAACTGAACGAATTCCATGTCCTGCAAAGGCAGGCCGGCACGCGCCGCCATGCCGCCGCCGTCGCCGGTGCAGGTGTGAGCCGAGGTGGCGGAGAAGTAGGCGCGTCCATAACCGCCCGTCGCCAGCACCACCATCTTCGCCGAGAAGCGATGGATGGTGCCGTCATCGAGGTTCCAGGCGACGACGCCGATGCAGGTGCCGTCCTCGTCCATGATGAGATCGAGTGCGAAATACTCGATGAAAAACTGGGCATGGTGCTTCAGCGACTGGCCATAGAGCGTGTGCAGGATGGCATGGCCGGTGCGGTCTGCGGCAGCGCAGGTGCGCTGCACGGGCGGGCCGTCGCCGAAATTCTGCATGTGGCCGCCGAAGGGACGCTGGTAGATCTTGCCTTCTTCGGTGCGCGAGAACGGCACGCCGTAGTGCTCGAGCTCGTAGACGGCGGCCGGCGCTTCACGCGCCAGATATTCCATCGCGTCGGTGTCGCCCAGCCAGTCGGAACCCTTGACGGTATCGTAAAGATGCCAGTGCCAGTGGTCCGGGCCCATGTTCTTCAGAGATGCCGCGATGCCGCCCTGCGCCGCGACCGTATGCGAGCGGGTCGGGAAAACCTTGGTGATGCAGGCCGTCTTCAGCCCCTGCTCGGCCATGCCGAGCGTCGCCCTGAGGCCAGACCCGCCGGCGCCGACGACGACGACATCGAACTGGTGATCGACATAGGTATAGGCCGAAGCCGCGTTGGTTGTTTTTGCGTCCTTGGCCAAGGCTCAGCCTCCGAATGACAGCTTGAGCAGGGCGAAAATCGAAACCACGCCAACCGCTATTGTAAAGAATGTATTGAGCGCCAGGAGCGCGAGCTTGCTGCCTTCGCCGTGGATATAGTCTTCGATGATGACCTGCATGCCGAGCCGCATGTGGTAGAGGCCGGAAAGCAGCATCAGGATCATCACCAGCGCCACCGCCGGGTTGGCAAGCGTCGCCCGCACGTCGTCGTAGCCTGCGCCGTTCAGGCAGATGAGAAGGCCGACGAAGATCAGCGTCAGCGGGATGTTGGCGATTGCCGTCAGGCGTTGCCGCCAGAAGTGCTGCGTGCCTTCACGGGCCGACCCCAGGCCGCGCACCTTGCCCAGAGGCGTGCGCATGTCGTTCTTGCTGCTGCTCACGATCAGGCCCCCCTTGCGAGATAGCCGACGATCCAGATTGCGAGCGTAAGCACGACCGAGCCGGCCAGCGTCGCCCACGCGATCTTGGAAGCCGTGTGCTTCTCCATTCCAGCGCCGGTATCCCAGACCAGATGGCGGATGCCGCCCAGCATGTGGTGCATCAGGGCCCAGGTATAGCCGAACAGGACCAGGCGCCCGATCAACGAGCCGAAGATGCCGTTGACGAAATCGAAATAGGACTGCGGCCCGACCGCGGCGGTCAGCCACCAGGCCACGAGCAGCGTGCCGAAATACAGTGCGCCGCCGGTAATTCGGTGCAAGATCGACATGGTCATGGTGATTGGAGGCCGGTAGATCGTCAGATGCGGCGATAGCGGCCTGTCTCGGGTGGCTGGTGATCTGCTCATGGCTCCCCCGTTCAGCATCGGATCGTGCGGTTCGAACGCGCCGCCGCAGTTTCCGAATGCGACTTTGGATGGCGGTTTCTAGAACGCTTTTTGCAGCGCGTCAAAGTCAGAAAACCGTTTCCGATTCATAATTTAGTCTGATGAAATCATATCTTGCGCTTCAAACGATTGAAGTGAGTGATTATCTCGCCAGGAAATATTTTTAACTATAGGGAATTTCATCAGCGCGTGCAAGGCAGAGGAGTCTGGCCGGCCTTGACCACCAGCGCTTCACGTCCATCGAGCACGATTGCGTCATGCGCCTGGCCGTAGCGGCTGCGCTGATTCGACGGCGATGCCGGCAATTCCTCTGCGGCGCCGTCCGGCCCGAGAATGCGAACCGACGTGCCGAGGTTCTGGATGGTCATCATGCCGCCGTCGGCGCAATTGTAGGTCGCCGTGCCGGGCTGCGAGGTTTCCTCGTCGGCCACGATCGACATTGCCGAAGAACCATCGCCAAATCCGGTATCCAGCGAGGTTGCCACACCCTTCCCGCCGGGACTGGAAACGCACGCCGTGCAGAAGATGACTGGCAGCAAGATGATCGCTACCGAAGCCGTTAGGCGCAACGCCATACAATTTCCTCCAGAGCGCAAGCCTATCCGCCCGTGGCCATCACGATCAAGGGGCCTGTGGATCTGTGCAGAGCTTTGTCCCGGTAACGCCGTTAACCATATTTACCGATGGGATGCCTGATTGCCGTCCAGTCTATTAACAATGGTTAAGAAATCGTTAATCTCGTGATTCGAGGAGGCTTGCCTCACACACGGAGCAACAACATGCGTTCGAGCCTTGGCCTATCCAGCTTCGCAGTGCTTTCATTGCTTGCCGTCGGCTATGCCGCGCCGGCATCTGCATGGTCGCGCCACCAGGACCGGGTCTATTCCGATTCATTCGGCAATCTCGTCATCGACAGCGCCGCCGGCTACAAGCGCATTCTCGTCGGCGAAGGCCATATGGCGAAGAAGATGGCCGGCTATTCGGAACAAGCCGGCAAGCCCAAGGTGATCTACTTCAACCGGGATGCCGGACCGTGGGCGGATTGCTATCGCCCGCCGGTCTTCGTCAAGGGGCGTAGCTACATGTACGGCCTCTCGGACGGCGAGATGCCGGAACTCAGCCCTTGCCGTTGAAGTTCCAGCCGGATGGCCCGGGCGCTGGTTTGACCATGGCAAGCGGCCCGCCTGACACCCTGACCTGATCGCGCCCGGCCTTCTTGGCGCCGTAAAGGGCCTCGTCCGCCCTGCGCATGAGATCGGCGAGGCCTTCTTCCGGTCGCAGTTCGGAGACGCCGAAACTCGCCGTGCAGCGATGGTCTTTCGGCAGCCCGTCTATCGGCAGGGCGCTGAAGGCGCTGCGTATGCCCTCGGCGAAGAGGCGCGCGGAAGTGAGATTTGTACCCGGCAGTAGTATGGCGAATTCCTCGCCGCCTATGCGCCCGACGACATGGTTGCGCGCGACCGTATCGCGCAGGAAGCCGGCGAACACCTCGATGACGCGGTCGCCCGATGCGTGGCCGAAACCGTCGTTGATGGCCTTGAAATGATCGAGGTCGGCCAAGACGAGCGATACCGGCACGCCCTGCGTCCGCGCCGAGCGCAGCGCGATGCCGGCATGGGCCTGGAAGCCGCCGCGGTTGAGCAGCCGCGACAGGGCGTCGACTTCGGATTTGAGGGCGGCTTCCGCAAGCGCATCGCGCATCAGGATACCTAGTATGAGCAGGGCGACCGCCAGTGCAAATATCGTGCCCATGGTCTGGGACACCATGGCGTAGTTGCTTTGCAGATAGCTTTGAGGGTTCGCACCCCAGCCGCCAAGGGCATGGGCGAGGAAGGGCTTGCTGGCGAACTGAACGGCGCTGAGACCCAGCACGATCATCAAAAGCCGGTCGAGTATGGATTGTCGTCGCCTCGACAGCCACACGATAGCGAGCGCTACCAGTTGCATCGCCGCGTAAGGCAACTGGTAGGCCATCATGCGGGCGAGCGCATGGCGCGGCAGGTCCTGCACCAGATAGACGAGAACAGTGGCTGCGACGAGGAAAAGCAGCATGCCGAGACGGGGCGCCGCCACATCGTAGTTGTGGGCGAGCCCGATGTTGAGCGAGACCGTCGCGGCGAGAAAAACGGCAAAGGCGGCTGTAACCGGCAGGCGGGGTTCGCTGAATGCCGGAATGCTGGCTTCGATGAGGAGATAGCCGACGCCGACCACATAGCTGAAGGCAAGCCAATGCGCGGCACTGCGCCGCGCGCCGAGCGCGGCAAGTGTCAAAAAGGATGCTGCAAGAAGTGCTGCCGCGAACAGATTTATGACAAGGATGAAGGTTGCGCTCGTCATTTCCGTTCTCATGCGCCCATGCCCACACAACCACGGAGGCACCAAGAACATGTTAACGTCCACACGATCAGTGTGGATAAGACGACGCCAGCGAAATTTCGGTCGGTTGAAATTCCGACGGCCTCTCATAGGACATGCGCACGCTGTTGCGGCCGTTCTGCTTGGCCTTGTAGAGCGCTTCGTCGGCCCGCAGCATCAAGGCTGCAAGGTGCTCATTGCCGGTCCTGCCCGTGACGCCGAAGCTGGCGGTGACACGTAGTCCGGGCGGGAAACCCACCATGTCTCCGCTCGAGAACAGCACGCGGACCGCCTCGGCGAGCAGACGCGCTGCGCCAAGGTCCGCCCAAGGCAGCAGCACGGCGAATTCTTCTCCGCCGATGCGCCCGGCAACGCCTCGCGCACCGGACGCCGCCGCCTGCAGCTTGTCGGCAAAGGTCGCGATGACGCGGTCGCCGATGGCGTGGCCGTAGCGGTCGTTGATCGACTTGAAGTGGTCGAGATCGGCAAGAACGAGCGTAACCGGACAACCGGTTTCAGCGCAGTGGTCGAGAAGGCGCTGTGCGGAAAGGTCGAAGCCGCGCCGGTTGAGAAGGCCCGACAAGGCATCTGTCTGCGATACGTGCGTCAAGCCCGAAACCATATCGAGCGCGGCAGCGGCAAAGACGCCAAGCGAGATCAACAGCCCGAACAAGGCGTGCGACAGCATGGCGGAACGCCAGTAGATCGACGTGAAGAAAGCTTCAGGACTGGCGATAGACCCATAGAGGGCCAGTATGATTGGAGGCCGGGCGATGAAATTGAGCGCCGTAAGCACCGCCATCGCGAACAGGAAATATTCGGCCATGCTGCGCGGCGCCCGGCTTGGCCAGAGATCGGCTGCGATCACGAGGCAGACCGCACCAAACGCGAAATTCAAGGACAGGATGCGCTTGGTCATATCCGGTTCGACGTACATGAACCACATTTGCGCGATGAAGCCGATCGACGCCAGAACGGCAATCACGGGAAGGCTGCGGCGACGGCCGAAACGCAGGACGATCGCAGTGCCGACAAGGCAGACCGACAACGCAAATATGCCGCCTGCGATAGCTCGGGTGAGGTCGAACCCCATCGGCAAGGCGAAGGACTGCAGGATGAACCCTACCGCCGAAAAGCCGTAGCCGACGGCCATCAGCGCCAGATGACGCTGCCGCAGATAAACCCAGAGCGCGAGGAATGCCGCCGCCAGCACCAACGCGATTGCCGGATTGAGCAACGCTATGAACAGGCTCGTATCCACTTAGAATGCAACTTCCACCGGTTCCGTGGCGAAAGCCTTAGACCCGAAGCGCAAACAACGGGTTAAGTTCAATCAGAAGATGCGGCGGATCGCCGTTGTACGGTCTTCTTTTGCCGTTCTACTTTATTTCTTGAAAGTAAAAGGCTCCGGAACGGCGATATCCCGGAGCTTTGCGATCGATCCTGTGGCCGGCTTTACTTACTGCCAGTCGCGGATGTCGACGAAATGGCCGGCAATCGCGGCGGCAGCAGCCATGGCCGGCGAGACCAGATGGGTGCGGCCCTTGAAGCCCTGGCGGCCCTCGAAATTACGGTTCGAGGTCGAGGCGCAGCGCTCGTGCGGCTTCAGCCGGTCGTCGTTCATGGCAAGGCACATCGAGCAGCCCGGCTCGCGCCAGTCGAAGCCGGCCTCGATGAAGATCTTGTCCAGCCCCTCGGCCTCGGCCTGCTCTTTGACGAGGCCCGAGCCCGGCACGATCATGGCGTTGACGCGCGGGTTCACCTTCTTGCCCTTGGCGACGGCGGCGACGGCGCGCAAATCCTCGATGCGGCCATTGGTGCAGGAGCCGATGAAGACTCGATCGAGTTCGATGTCGGTGATCTTGGTGCCGGCGGTCAGGCCCATATATTCGAGCGCGCGGATCTTTGAATTGCGCTTGTTCTCGTCCTCGATCTCATTGGGATCGGGCACGGTGCCGAGCACGGAGGCGACGTCCTCGGGCGACGAACCCCAGGTGACGATGGGCGGCAGGGCTGCTGCGTCGAGCACCACGACCTTGTCGAAATGCGCGCCTTCATCGGTCTGCAGCGTCTTCCAGTAGTCGAGTGCCATGTCCCAGGCAGCACCCTTCGGCGCGCGCGGCTTATCCTTGACATAGGCGAAGGTGGTTTCGTCCGGCGCGATCAGGCCGGCGCGCGCGCCGCCTTCGATCGACATGTTGCAGATGGTCATGCGGCCTTCCATCGACAGCGAGCGGATCGCCTCGCCGGCATATTCGATGACGTAGCCGGTGCCGCCGGCGGTGCCGATCTCGCCGATGATGGCAAGGATGATGTCCTTGGCGGTGACCCCGGCCGGCAACTGGCCGTCAACGCGCACCAGCATGTTCTTGGCCTTGCGCTGGATCAGCGTCTGCGTTGCCAGCACATGCTCGACCTCGGACGTGCCGATGCCGTGCGCCAGCGCGCCGAACGCGCCGTGCGTGGAGGTGTGGCTGTCGCCGCAGACGATGGTCATGCCCGGCAGGGTGAAGCCCTGCTCCGGCCCGATGATGTGGACGATGCCCTGGCGGCGATCCTTCTCGGAGTAATATTCGACACCGAAATCGGCGGCGTTCTTGGCCAGCGCCTCGACCTGGATGCGGCTTTCCTCGTTCTTGATGCCGTTGACGCGGTCCGGCGAGGTCGGCACGTTGTGATCGACCACGGCCAGCGTGCGCTCGGGATGGCGCACCTTGCGGTTGGTCATGCGCAGGCCTTCGAACGCCTGCGGGCTGGTCACTTCATGGACGAGGTGGCGGTCGATGTAGAGCAGGCAGGTTCCGTCGTCCTGCCGGTCGACCATGTGATCGTCGAAAATCTTGTCGTAGAGGGTGCGCAATTTAGGTTGAGAAGGGGCGCTCATGTGCGTAAATCCGTCGATTTCAAAGTTTGGAAGCGAAAACCGGCGAGGCCGGCATGAAGGCGGATCGGCTCAGGAAAGCCGGCTGGCGAGCGCGCCCGAAATGCACGCAAAAAAGCGCGCTGGCAGGCGCTTCTTGTCCTGCAGCACGAAGCCCTTGTAGGACGGGTCTCCGAACAGCTCTTCCATGGCCTCGCTCATATCAATCTTTTCTGCCCTCGGCAATTGCCGGTTCGAGGCTCAGTCGCTTCCCTTCTATCGCACAAACTCTCCTTCGTGCAGATACAAGGGATATCTTGCGCAAACGCTGACGCCTACCTCACTCTGTCTGCGGGAGTGAGCAACCGGTTCACCGGACAGTGCGCAACCTTTCCGCTTCGTCATCCCGTCAGGGTGCGACAGCCCACCGCCACTTACCCTCCCCTT
>CAZROU010000056.1:0-26885 GCA_964601795.1 uncultured Mesorhizobium sp.
CAGTTCTTTGACAATGGCCAGACGCGAAAGCGGGCGTGGCGACCATAAAGCACGAACTCTGATAGCCGTCTGGCCATCCGGGGTCCCCGCCAGCGACGAGCATGGCGAGGAGCTTAAGGGTGGGGCAAAGAGCCCCAGACGGATGAGAATCCGGGCGTGGCAACGAGTAAATACGACTCTCACCAGTCGCTGAGCTTGGTTTCTCCGGCCACGTACTCCTGGCCTTCGACATCCTTCACCACGGCCTGACCGCAGCGCATGATTTTTTCCTTCTTGTCATAGGCATAGGTCGGCGAACCATAGAGGTGCCAGCCCTTGTTCAGCGCCGCCGTCACCTTGTGGCAGAAGGTGGCGTCGTCGACGGCGGTAAGGAAACGGTAGAGTCTCATGTCTTTTCCCTGATGGAAATGGATAAGGACATCGCTGCGGTCATCATGCGCCGATGCCGGCGGCTTTCGCCAGCAGTTTTTCGGCCTGCGCCAGATGCAGCCGCTCGACCATCCTGCCGCCCAGCACGACAACGCCCTTGCCGGCATTTTCAGGCAAGGCGAAGGTTTCGGCAATCGCCTTGGCTTCCGCCAGCGCAGCAGTCGATGGCGAAAAGGCGGCGTTGGCCGCTTCGATCTGCGCCGGATGGATGACGGTCTTGCCGTCAAAGCCCATGGCGGCGGCTTCCGCGCATTCGCGGGCGAAACCGACGGCGTCGCTGAATTGGTTGAACACGCCGTCGACGACGTCGATCCCGCCGGCCCGGCCCGCCAGCACGATCTGCATCAGCCACGGCACCAGATAGCGACGGTCGGGCGTGGCCTGGATGCCGATCTCCTTGACCAGATCGTTCGTTCCGGCAACGAAACAACTCAACCGAGAGGCGGGATCGCGGCCAAGCTCGGCGATAGCGCCGATGTTCATCAGCGCCTTCGGCGTCTCGACCATCGCCCACAGCTTGACCTCGTTCGGCGCGAAGGCATCATCGAGGACATCGCCGGCTTCAAGGATATCGCGGGCGGTATCGACCTTGGGCAACAGGATGGCGTCCGGCTCGGAGGCGGCAGCGGCGGCAAGGTCCTCGGCTCCCCACTGGCCGCTCAACGCGTTGATGCGCACCACCATTTCGCAACGGCGCTTCGGCCGGTTGGCCATGATGCCGGCAAGCTTTTCGCGCGCGGACACCTTCTCGGAAGGAAGCACCGCGTCCTCCAGGTCGACGATCACGGCATCGCAGGCGAGCGTTGCAATCTTGGCCAGCGCCTTGTCGTTCGAGGCGGGAACGTAAAGAACGGAACGGCGCGGGCGGATCGGGTTTTGGGACATCTGGTCTTCTTGCCCGGCAAAGCTGGCCCTTGCAAGAGCTTGCAGCAAAGTGGCGAAAGCTGTTTCATCATCGGCGTAAACGGATCCAGCGGCATGGCGAACTACGATATCGTGATCATCGGCGGCGCAATCGTCGGTGCCTCGCTGGCCTATTATCTCCGCGACGAGGGTTTTTCCGGCTCCATCGCGCTTGTCGAACGCGACCCGCAATTCACCCATTCGGCGACGACGCTTTCGGCGGCCTCCATCCGCCAGCAGTTTTCGATCCCCGAAAACATCCGCCTGTCGCAGTTCACGCTAAAACTGTTCCGGCGGCTGAAGGAGGAATTCGGCCCCGACGCCGAGATCGACTTCCACGAGGGCGGCTATCTCATTCTCGCCAGCGAAACCGGCCTGCCCGTGCTCAAGGCCAATCACGACGCGCAGCTTGCCGAAGGCGCCGACATCGTGCTGGAAGATACTGACGCGCTGACGCGCCGCTTTTCCTGGCTGTCGGGCGAAGGCATCAGCGGCGGCGCATATGGCCTGAGCGGCGAAGGCTGGTTCGACGCCCATGCCTATCTGCACCTGTTCCGCAAGGCGCTGCGCAGCAGGAAGGTCGATTTCATCACCGCTTCCGTCACCGCGATTTCCCGGCAAGGCAATCGTGTAACCGGCGTGACGCTGGACAACGGCGAAACGCTTGAAGCCGGCATCGTCGTCAACGCGGCCGGGCCGAACGCCGGCAAGGTCGCGGCAATGGCCGCGCTGGAACTGCCGATTGAGCCGCGCAAGCGCAACGTCTTCGTTTTCGAAGCGCGCGACCGTTTCGTCGACATGCCGTTGATCGTCGATCCGAGCGGCATCTGGTGGCGGCCCGAAGGTTCCGTCTACATCACCGGCGGGGCCGAATCGGAAGACGGCGAACAGGCCGCCGATCCGGCCGATTTCGAACCTGAATGGGGCCTGTTCGAAAACGAAATCTGGCCGGTGCTGGCCACCCGCGTCCCGGCCTTCGAGGCGATCAAGATGACCCGCGCCTGGGTCGGCCACTACGACTACAACACGCTCGACCAGAACGCTGTGATCGGCCCCCATCCGGAAGTCGGCAACTTCATTTTCGCCAACGGTTTTTCAGGCCACGGCCTGCAGCAGGCGCCGGCTGTCGGCAAGGCGCTGGCGGAACTGATCGTGCATGGCGGCTATCGCACGGTCGATTGCTCGGCCTTTGCCTATCAGCGGGTCGCGGAAGGCCGAGCGTTCCGGGAGCTCAACGTAATCTAGAAGGCTGGGTAATCCAGAGGGCTGGAAGCACTATCCCGCAGCCGTTTCGATGCGCTCCATGTCGTCATCGGAGAGGCCGAAATGGTGGCCGATCTCGTGGATGAGGACGTGGTTGACGATGTCGCCCAACGCTTCTTCGTTCTCGGCCCAGTAGTCGAGGATGGCGCGCCGGTAGAGCGTGACGCGGTTCGGGCCTTCACCGCTCGCCGGGTTCCAGCGTTCGGCGATGCCACGGCCCTCGAACAGGCCAAGCAGGTCGAACGGCGTCTCGAGCGAAAGGTCGTCCATGATCTCGTCCGTCGGGAATTCCGCGATCTGGATGACGATCTCGCCGGTCAGCTTGCGGAATTCCTCGGGCAGGTGCGCGTAGGCTTCAAGCGCCAGCAACTCCAGTTCTTCTATGGAAGGCGAAAGCTCGCCATGCCAATTGCGGGTCTTGTAGATGCGGGCCATTCTGTATCCTTTGCCCGGCGCATATAGGCTTTTGCGCGGCACTCGGCAAACGGCAAGCGCGTCCACGGACGCAGCCCTCTCGCCACAAGAGGAATAAATTCCGCTTCAGCCTGCTTGACTCTTACATCAAGCTCTGGAATCCATAAGAACATAACAGGAACAATTGCTCTGGAAATCGATCGACATGACGACAGGCGTCATGGCGCGGGAGACCATTTTTTCCCTGCGCCGCCAGATAGCGAGGATTGAAGGGACGCTGCCGGAACGCTTCGCCGCTCCGGCCGGCGCGCCTTCCACCGCATCTGGCACCGGCGACCGGATTCTTGTACGGCGCGGTGGGTCGGCGAGAAGCGAAGCCCTGCTTGCCACTGGTGTAGAGAGCCTTGATGACACATTGGGCGGCGGGCTTTTGAAAGCCGCGCTGACCGAAATCCATGGCCCTGAAACACGCGACACCGGCGCCGTATCAGGCTTCGCCATGGCGCTTTTAGGCAGGTTGGGCGACTGCCAACAGGCTGCTGGTCCGGCGCTATGGATCGGCACCGCGCAAGCATGGCAGGAGGGCGGCTTTCCCTACTCCAGGGGTTTGCAAACCCTGTTCGGCATGGCTCCGCACAGCCTCCTCTTTTGCGAGGTGCCCAAGCTAGCCGATGCCCTTTGGGTAGCGGAGGAAGCGGCGCGGCTCACCGCGCTTTCGGCAGTGGTGTTGGAAATCCGCGGCAACCCACAGCGCCTCGATCTAACTGCAAGCCGCAGGCTGCATGCCCGGGCGCAGCAAGCCGCAAAGCCGGTTCTCTTGCTGCGCCAGGCAGCATTGGCGGAACCGACTGCCGCGCCCATCCGGTTGGTTGTCGAGCCGGCGGCTTCGGCACCGCGCAGCACGCTTGATGGCCCTCTCGACGGATCGATCGGCCGGCCTGCCTTTGCGGTTTCGGTCAGCAAGAGCCGCACGGGCCGTTGGGGAAAATTCATATTGGAGTGGAACTTCGATGAACGCTCATTCAACGAAAGACACGGCAACGAAAGACACGGCAACGAAAACCATGACCCCATTGGAAGGCGGCATGGTGAAAGGGCAGAGAATCCTGTCGCTGTGGTTTCCCTACCTTGCCGCGGAGCGAATATGGCGACAGCGTCTGGGACGCGGCTGGCGGTCTCGGCCACCGGTCTCGCGCCCGCCGCTGGTGTTCAGCCATCGTCAGCAGAACGCACAACGCATCGCCGCACTCGACGAACAGGCTGAGGCGCTTGGCCTGAAGCGCGGCATGGGGCTGGCCGACGCGCGTGCCATGCATCCGGCGATCGATGTGGTCGAGGCCGATTCTCAAGCCGATCTCAGCCTGCTTGAAGGGCTGGCCGACTGGTGCGACCGTTATACGCCACTGGTGTCACTGGACGGCGAGGACGGCTTGTTTCTCGACATCACCGGCTGCGCGCATCTGTTCGGCGGCGAGCGTGCGATGCTGGACGATATGTCTGCGCGCTTTTTCCAGCAGGGTTTTGACGTTCGCATCGGTATCGCCTCGACAGCCGGCACGGCCTGGGCGGCAGCACGCTTTGCAAGCGGACGCATCGTTAACCTCAGTGACGAAGCAAGCTTGCTAGCCCCGCTGCCGTTATCTGCCCTGCGCATAGAACCTGCAATCCGCACCAGCCTTGAAAGCGTCGGCCTATGGACAGTCGGGGCGGTCATGGGCCTGCCGCGCGCACCGCTCATGCGCCGCTTCGGCGCGAAGCTTCTCCTGCATATCGATAGGGCGCTGGGGCGCCTGGAAGAGCCGGTATCACCGCGCATGCCGGTCCCTGCCCTCTCCGCCGAGCGCCATTTCGCCGAACCGATCATGCTGGCCGAGGACATAGGACTGTTGGTGAAAGCCCTCGCCGCAACCTTGCAAGCCGATCTGGAAAGGCGCGGCGAAGGTGCGCGTCAGCTCGAGCTTTTGCTGTTTAGGGTGGACGGCGCAGTAACCCGGTTGAAGGTGCGCACATCGCAACCGGTTCGGGAACCGCAACTGGCCCACAAGCTTTTCCACGAAAGGCTGATCGCGGTCGGTGACGGCTTTGACGCCGGTTACGGTTTCGACCTTGTGCGACTGTGCGTCCTGACAAGTGCCGCATATGAAACCAGCCAGATCGACCTTGCCGGGGAGATGCCGGACGAGGCTGCGAACATTGCCCTGTTCACGGATCGGATCAACGCCAGGCTGGGACAAGGCACCATTCTGCAAGTCGCCAACGTGGCGAGCCACAGTCCCGAGCGCGCGGTGGCAATGGTTCCTTTCGAAGCGTCCGGAAAGCCCGCGGCCGGGTCGCGTAGTGACGCAATGCCCCCCATTCCTTCGTTGCAGCGCCCCATACGTCTTTTCCGGTCCCCCGAGCCGATTGACGTGCCGGCCACCGAAATGCCGGAAGGTCCACCACGGCAGTTCCGTTGGCGGCGCGCGCTGCACAAGGTCGTTCGCGCCGAAGGGCCGGAACGGATCGCTTCGGAGTGGTGGTTGAAGGAAGCACCGACGCGCGATTACTTCCGCATTGAGGATGTCGACGGCCGCCGATACTGGCTCTACCGCCAGGGTCTCTACGATGGCACGGAGCCTGCGCCGCGCTGGTTCATGCATGGGATCTTCGCATGAACGCACGCGTCACCCCTGCCTATGTCGAGTTCGGTGTCCAATCGAATTTCTCATTCCTGCGCGGCGCGTCTCGCCCGGAGGAACTGGTACTGGCGTCCTGCCTTCTCGGCCATGCCGGCATGGGTCTGGCCGACCGCAATACCATTGCCGGCGTAGTACGTGCATGGAGCCAGTCAAAGCATATAAAGCCGTCTCCCGACGAAGATGAAATCGAATACCCTTATCATCCGGGCTGCAGGCTGGTCTTTGCCGACGGCACCTCCGACATTCTCGCTTATCCGCGGGATCGCAAGGGATGGGGCCATCTGTGCCGCATGCTGACCCAAGCCAATCTGCGTGAGGAAACCGAAAAGGGTGCCACCCTTCTTCGTCTTGACGACCTGCTGGAATGGGGCGAGCACATGTCACTCGCCGCCCTGCCGGAACTGGTTACGCCAACGGAAGATCTTGCCTTGCTGCATCGGCTGAAGGAACGCTTCGGCAAGGCGCTAAGGCTGGCTGTCGCACCCGACTATCGAGGAAATGATCGTTTCCGTATCGAGCAGGCCGCTGCCGTCGCCGCTGCCGCCCAACTACCGTTGATGGCCACGAACGACATTCTTTATCATGTGGCTGAGCGTCGCTCCTTGCAGGATGTAATAACCGCGATCCGATTGAACACGCCTGTCGCCGAAGCGGGATTGGAACTTGAGGCCAATGCCGAGCGCCACCTGAAGCCACCGGAAGAAATGGCGAGGCTTTTCCGCCGGCACCCGCAGGCGCTGGCCGAAACGCTGCGCTTTGCCGGAGAACTGTCTTTTTCGCTGGCTCAACTTCAATACAATTATCCCGACGAGCCAACGCAATCAGGCCTCGGGCCACAGGAAGAATTGGAGAGACTGGCATGGGAAGGTGCGGCCAGGCGCTTTCCAACGGGAACCGAAGTCGACGTACAAAAACGCATCCGGGAGGAACTGGCCCTCATCAAGCGGCTGAATTACGCGCGCTATTTCCTGACCGTTCACGACATCGTCCAGTTTGCCCGAAGCAAGGACATTCTCTGCCAGGGCCGCGGCTCCGCCGCCAACTCGGTCGTCTGCTACTGCATCGGCATTACCGAGGTAGGGCCAAAGGAAATCAATTCCCTGTTCGAGCGCTTCATTTCCGAGGAAAGAAATGAACCGCCGGACATCGACGTCGATTTCGAGCATGAACGGCGTGAAGAAGTCATGCAGTACATCTATTCGAAATACAGCGCCAAGCGCACGGCGCTGGCCGCCGCCGTCGTCAGCTATCGGGGGCGCTCTGCGCTTCGCGAAGTGGCCAAGGCGATGGGCCTGTCGGAAGATGTACGCAGTGCCTTGTCCGGATCCATCTGGGGCTGGTATTCCGCCACGCTCGGCGAAAGAGAAACCAAGGCGGGCGGCCTTGACCAAACGGATCCTTTGACCAGGCACGTCCTCACCCATGCCAATCAGATCATGGGCTTTCCCCGCCATCTGTCCCAGCATGTGGGCGGCTTCGTCATCACCAGGGACCGGCTCGACGAGATCGTGCCCATCGTCAAGACGGCGATGGATGAACGCAAGATGGTCGAATGGGACAAGGATGATCTGGATGCCGTGAAGATCCTGAAAGTGGATGTTCTGGCGCTCGGCATGCTCTCCTGCCTGAAGCGCGCTTTCCACCTTCTGAACCGGCACTATGACGCCAAGGACGAAAAGAGCGGACGTCCCATAGTCGATCTGGACACGATTCCCAAGGAGGATCGCAGGGTCTACGACATGATCTGCCGCGCCGACACGCTGGGCGTGTTCCAGATCGAATCGCGCGCCCAGATGTCGATGCTGCCCCGCCTCAAGCCGAGAGAGTTCTACGATCTCGTTATCGAGATCGCGATCGTGCGCCCCGGCCCGATCCAGGGCGACATGGTGCATCCCTATCTGCGGCGACGGGAAGGAAAGGAGGATGTCGATTATCGGAAACCGGAGTTGAAACAAATTCTCGGCAAGACACTGGGCATACCGCTTTTCCAGGAACAGGCAATGCGGCTTGCCGTGGTAGCCGGCGGCTTCAAGCCGGGCGAAGCTGACGAATTGCGCAGGGCAATGGCGACTTTCAGGCGCAATGGCACGATAGATAAATACAGAACCCGCATGATCGACGGCATGGTTGAGCGCGGTTATGAGAAGGAATTCGCCGAGCGCTGTTTCAAGCAGATCGAAGGCTTCGGCGACTATGGGTTTCCAGAAAGCCACGCCGCTTCCTTCGCACTGTTGGTCTATGCCTCCTGCTGGTTCAAGACCTTCTACCCGGACGTGTTCTGCGCCGCTATCCTGAATTCGCAGCCCATGGGTTTCTACCAGCCGGCCCAGCTCGTGCGCGATGCCCGCGACCACGGCGTCGAAATCCGAGACGTCGACATCAACTTCTCAGCCTGGGATTGTCTGCTTGAAAAAGCGCCGTTTGATCCCGAGCGTATTCTCAAGCGCCATGCCGAAATGCGCGGCGTCATCCACACCTGCCATGCCGTCCGCCTCGGCTTTCGCCAGATCAAGGGCCTCTCACAGGATCGAATGGAGATCTTCTGCGCGCGGCGCGGCGATGGCTATCAATCGGTACATGATGTTTGGCTGCGGTCTGGTCTCGATGTCGATGAGATCAAGAAACTGGCCGAAGCGGATGCCTTCCGCTCCATTGGACTCGATCGCCGGGCAGCGCTTTGGGCGGTGCGGGCGTTGGACCGCAAAACCGCAACCGAAAAGCTGCCGCTGTTCGATCGTCCGACTGTGAGCCTGCGTGAGCTTGAGCCCGAATCGACACTACCCGAAATGCCATTGAGCCAGCATGTCATTCATGACTATCGGTCTCTCGGCCTGTCGCTGAAGGCCCATCCCGTCGCCTTCTTGCGGGACCGACTAAACGAGACAGGCGTTACCCCAAACATCGTCCTGACATCTGTTCCCAATGGCCGGCGCGTTTCAGTTGCAGGACTCGTGCTGGTACGCCAGAGACCGGGGAAGGGCAACGCCATTTTCCTGACGCTGGAAGATGAAGACGCCATCGCCAACGTCATCGTCTGGCCACGCATATTCGACCGCTATCGGCCCATCATCATGGGCTCGCGCTTCGTGCGCATCACCGGCAAATTACAGTCGGAATCGAACGTGATCCATATTGTTGCCGACCGCATCGAGGACCTTTCGTCTTGGCTGGCGACACTACTGGAAGAGAACCGGAAGCCTCCGGTTTCTTCAAAGGCCAGCCTGCCTTGGAAAAAACGCCAGTATGAGCATGGTCATGACGTCGCGCAGCGCCGGGATCACGAAGCGATGGCTTGCAAGGCGCGAAACGTCATGCCGAAAGGACGCAACTTCCAATGACGCATCACGCCTACTTTTTCTCGAGCGAAATCGAGCGCGCCTCCGAAGGCAGCATGATCGGAATGCCATCCCGGACCGGATAGGCAAGCTGCGCCAGCCTGGACACCAGTTCGCTGCGCTCCGGGTCCCAGTTCAACGGTCCCTTGGTCAGCGGACAGGCAAGCAGTTCAAGAAGCTTGGGATCGACCTGAGACTTGCGTTCACTACGTTCCGCCATGCGTGCTCCCGATTATTCGAGCATAGGATTTCTGCCAAAAGCCGGACCGACTTTCCGGCCTGATGCTCCAGCCTACTGCAAGCTCGATCCGAATTCCTCATGGTCGCGCGCCAGCGCCATTTCGGTGATGGCAATCAGCGTCTCGGCCCGCGCCTTCAAATCCGCAGCCTCAAGCAAAGCCTGCTTTTCCGCAGGACCATAGGGCGCCATCATCGACAGCGCATTGACCAAAATCGCATCGCCGGCACGGCTGACGCTTTCCCAGTCGGCTTCGAGATCATTCGCTTGCAAGTAAGCTCGAAAGGCCTTGAGCAGTGCAGGGCGGTCCACCTCGCTTGCCGCCCGATCCTCGTCGAGATCGGCAAGAAAAGGCGTTACCCGGCACTGGCGAAACGGCGTCTTCACGGCAAGTTCGTGCACGATCCTGAAGCGGCATACGCCTTGCAGTGCGATCAGGTAGCGGCCATCGCCGCTTTCGGTGAACGAGGTAAGACGCCCGAAACAACCGATGTTGCAGAGTTCCGGCGTCGCCTCGTCACGAAACGTCCCGTCAAGGCGAGGTTGGATAAGACCTATCAGGCGATCGGAGGCGATGGCGTGGTCGACCATTTGCAGGTAGCGCGGCTCGAATATGTTGAGCGGCAGCCTGCCGCCGGGCAGAAGCAGGACACCTTCCAGCGGAAACACGGAAACGGTATGCGGCAAATCCGCTTCGCTGCGATAACGTGCGTTTCCTACCTGCATGTCGTGTCTCCGTGGCGCGCCCACGCAAGCGCCTTATCGCATTGCCTCAGATGCGCCAAAGCCGGATGCTTTCACCCACCGGCAAATCACCAGTCGAGGCGAAAATACAATCCCGCCTCCTGATTGCTCGCTCACCGGCGGCCTAGGAAAATAGCAGAGATGACAGTTTCCGCCGCGCCGACAGGGTCGCTTCGTCAGCCATGCCCCAAGCCTCGAAGAACCGCAGTAATTGGGCACGAGCACCGTCGTCATTCCAGGCCCGGTCAGTCTTGACGATGGCAAGCAGGCTATCGGCCGCTTTGTCTCGTTCACCCTTCGAATTCTGGATCATGGCCAGATCAAAGCGTGCTTGATGATCCTTCGAGTTCTGCTCCAACCGCTTTTCCAGTTCCACCGGATTACCAAGATTGGCAGCCTGGGCCGCCAACGTCATTTTCGCCCGCAAGGCAGTAAGCTCAGGCGCATCCTCCTTGCCTTCCGGCGCACGCTCCAGAATGGCTTCTGCGCCCATGGTATCGCCAGCGTCGAAAAGCAGATCACCCAACGCGGCAATGGCTTCAACTGTCTCAGGCGCCTGTTGGAGCACAGCGTCATAGATGTCAGTTGCGGTTTGCAGATCGCCCGAACTGCGTGCTTCGGCGGCGGCGGCAAGCGCCTCGGCTATCCCTGCCTTTCCGTCGTCACCTTTGCCCCCCACCTTGTCAATGAAGTCACGGATCTGGCTTTCAGGTATGGCACCCATGAAACCGTCGACCGGTTGACCGTCCTTGAAGGCGATGATGGCCGGAATCGATTGAATACCGAGTTGGCCGGCAACGGACGGGTGCTCGTCGATGTTCATCTTGACCAGCTTGACCTTGCCGCCAGCGTCTTTGACCGCTTTTTCCAACAGCGGAGTGAGTTGCTTACAAGGGCCGCACCAAGGCGCCCAGAAGTCCACCAACACCGGTTGCTTGCGCGATTCCTGGATTACGTCGGCCGAAAAACCTGCCGTGGTCGTGTCCTTGATCACATCAAGCGCCGCTCCCGCCGGCAGAGCCCCGGCAGCTTCACCAACGCTATTCCCATATTGCACGGTGGTCGCATATTGGCCTGCGCCACCGAACGGATTGCTGTTGCTCATTTTTTCATCCTGTCGGTCAAACCATGCAGGCGGATGGAGGCGCCCGTGGGAAGTTTTTCGATACCCAATGTGGCGATCAGGCCGAGACTTTCAAGATAACAGGATCGTGCCCGGTTGCCTTGATGAAATTCAGCAGGTCCCCTGTCGCAATCGACGTTGTCGCTTCATTGGTCAAGGGGTGCGCATTGATGATGACATTCTCCATCAAGGCTTCGTCCAGCACCACCTTGACCTTGCATTCCGTGTCGTTGAGCAACCCAAATACCGTCACCGCACCGGGAACCACGCCGAGAAGCTCCATCAGTTTCTCCGGCTTGCCAAAGGAAACGCGGCTGGCGGCGCCGATCTGGTGATGAATCTGCTTGAGGTCGACCTCAGCCTTCTCCCCGACGGTGACAAGAAAGAAGTTGTCCTTCTTGTCCTTCAAGAACAGGTTCTTTGTGTGGCCACCCGCGATCTCGCCACGCAGCGCCTGCGAATCGGCCACGGTAAACAGCGCGGGATGACGCTTGGTGGTCACGGCAATATTAAGTTTAGCAAGAAAGGCAAGGAGATCGGATTCAGTCTTCGGCATGGCGAACCTTCCCTGAGAACGCAGAATGCCGTTTACGGCCAAGCTACACCGCAAGACAAGACGCGATATGCGCCATCATATGAGGCAATTGTGAATCCATACGAAGGCCTAAAATCATCCACCCCGATCAAAAAGGCGACGATTTCTCTGTTGCAATCGCCGTGCTCTTCGGCCATATAGGCGCGGCTTGCGGCCTGAGGCCGTGTGAGCGGGTGTAGCTCAGGGGTAGAGCACAACCTTGCCAAGGTTGGGGTCGAGCGTTCGAATCGCTTCACCCGCTCCAATATTTCAAGCATCGAAAAGCCGCGGAACTCCGCGGCTTTTTCGCTTTCGGAAGCTGATACAGCCTTGGGCGAAGGCTGTGCCGCTCAGGCTGCCGCCGGAAAGAAAATCGCGCGGCTGGCATCGCAGTCATACATGGCCGAATATTGGTCGGCAGTACGAGCCAGTTCGACGACAGAGTTCAAGATGAACTCCACCTTTTCGTCCGGCAAAAGGACACTGAAGTTGAGGCGGGTGAATCCCGGCTTCCGGATTTCCCGGCCGGCGAGAATATCCTGCCGCATCTGATCGGATTCCGCCGTATCTATGGAAAGCAGCCTGTGCACGTAAGGTCCCGCGCATGCACAACCACCGCGAGCCTGGATGCCAAAGCGGTCACTGAGCATTCGCGTCACCAATTGCTGGTGAATGTACCCGCCACGACCGTCCTTCACCTTGAACGAAAAAATCGGCAGCTTGGGCGCACCCGGCAATCCAAGCAGTTCAATCTCTTCGATGCCTTGCCACGCAGCAGTTGCACGACGCACGAGATCGTCGTTTCGATGCTGCATGGCCTGCTGCCCGATCGCATCCTTGACCAGAAACGTAAGTGCGGCCCGAATATCTCCGACCACATTTGGCGTTCCCGCTTCCTCCCGCGCTTCAAGACTGTTGCTGTAGTCGTGCATTGTGGGAGAAACGAATTTGACCGTGCCGCCGCCGGGCCAGCAAGGCTTGGTGGTGACCACGGCATCACGCCGCAAGATCAGGATGCCAGAGGCTCCGGGGCCGCCGATGAATTTGTGCGGTGAGACCACGATCGCATCGATTTCAACACCTTCGGCCGGCGACATCGCGATTGGCAGGTAGGGACCGGCGCCCGCATAGTCCCACACCATCTTTGCGCCGACCGCCTTTGCCTTGCGCGTCACGGTCGCGACGTCGGTGACAATGCCGGTTACGTTGGATGCTGCCGAAAATGCGCACACGACACAGTCGAACTCCGATGCGCCGCGCAGCGCGGCATCCAGTTCGTCAAGATCCGGTCCGCCGTGCGCGCCCTCGGCGATCTCCACTATCTCGGCGCCACTTTCGCGCCAGGGCAGGATATTCGAATGATGCTCATAGGGGCCGATGATGACGCGCGCCTGCTTGCCCGAGGCTACCGACGCGTTGACGCCAAGCAAGGTGACGAGACGGTTCAAACCGGCGGTCGCGCCAGACCCGGTAAAGATCACGGCATGCTCATCGCTTGCCCCGCAACAGTCGCCGATCGCCTTGCGCGCCTCGCGCCGCAGCCTTGTGACCACGCCGCCGCAATAGGAAGCCTCGGTGTGGCTGTTTGCATAAAAGGGCAGAACCTCGCGCAGTATGAACTCTTCGACCTGCATCAAGGCGCGGCCGGAGGCGACATAATCGGCGTAGACGAGAGGCTTGTTTCCGAACGGGCCCTCGATCTCTGCATCGTTGCCGATCAGGCCGGAACGCAGATCATCCAATATGCCTGGAACCGCCAAGCGGGCTCTGAAACTCTGGATCAGGGTAGGCTTGGCTGCATTTTCGGGCACGGCCGTGAGCATGGGAGACCTCCATTGGTGATCTCAGAATAGCTCCGACAGCGCATTGAAAATGCACCTAAGATTTGCAATCTTGAGCCAGTTTTCGTTCATTTGATAGGCTTCATGGAAAATATCGACGGAATTGATCTCAAAATACTGACATGCCTGCAAAAAAACGGTGGGCTTTCGCAGCGAGACCTCGCCGAGCGGGTCGGCCTGTCTCAAAACGCCTGTTGGCGAAGGCTACAGAAGCTCATGGGCGAAGGCGTGATCAAAGGCACGCACGCTCGCATCGACCTTGCAGCGCTCGGCTTCAAACTCACGGTCTTTGTCATGGTTCGCACGCGCTATCATTCGAAAGAGTGGGCCGACAACTTTCGCAAGCACGTGGAACATTTGCCCGAAGTCACTGATTTCTACCGGATTGGCGGGGACTGGGACTACCTGATCAAGGTCGTAACCCGCGACATGGGCGGCTATGACGGTTTCTATCAAAAGCTCATCACCAATTTCGATCTTGCGACGGTAACGGGCTTCTTCTCCATGGAGGCGATCATTGAAAACCGCGCCGCCGATCTCAGCCGCTTGCGGTGAGTTCCTGCCTGTACCGATCCGGGACACAATGATTAAGAACGCCGGCGGATTCCAGACGAGCGAGGCCGGAGCGATTGTGGATAGCCAGTGGATAACCTGTTCGAGATACAAGATGTTGTAGTGAACAAAACAAGAAAGTCCGCCCAACATCGATTCGTCGCCGATTCGTTCCGGCTTTGGACCGAGTATTAACGCATAGGGCTTGAATCATTCGATATATGGTTAATTTGCATTAGGAAATATTCAGCTTTTTCATGACCTTGCCGGAACAGTGCATATTCTTGCCGATCTCTTTCGAACGTGTGTGCACAAAAGTTAACCGAGGCCGCAGCACGCGGATGAAACCACACCAGGAAGATTCAGCATTTGGTGCATACAACTCTCCGGTCCGCCATATCTAGCCATGAACAAATCGTGAATTCGATCGAGTCAGCGATTCGTCGCCGATTCGTTCCAGACTCGTTCCACAAGTTAATCTGCATCATGGAAAACGGCTTGAAGCAGCGGCTTTTGCACGTCCTGTGGAACATTGCGGCTTTCCCAGTGTCCCGGAAATGCCTATGTGTCGGCTGGATCGGAGACGATCCTTGTTCGCGCCTCCCAAGCGGCGCGACACACTGGCCAGAGAGACTTTCCGAGCCGATGAATATCCAGCCGAAAAACCATGATCCGCTGATCCTCTCCGGGCGCGACGTGACCGCGGTTCTGGGCCCGACCAACACCGGCAAGACGCATCTCGCCATCGAGCGGATGGTGGCGCATGAGAGCGGCGTCATCGGCCTGCCGCTACGCCTGCTGGCGCGCGAGGTCTATGGACGTCTGTGCGAGAAGGTCGGCGCCAACAAGGTCGCGCTGGTAACCGGGGAAGAGAAGATCCAGCCCGCCGGCGCGCGCTACGTCGTCTGTACCGTCGAGGCTATGCCGCGCGAAACCGACGCGGCTTTCGTGGCCATCGACGAGGTGCAGCTCGCCGGCGATCTCGAACGCGGCCACATCTTCACCGACCGCATTCTTCACCTGCGTGGGCGGCAGGAGACGCTTTTGCTTGGCGCTGCCACAATGCACGGCATCCTGCAGAAACTGCTCAAGGGCGTTTCCGTGGTGACGCGGCCCAGGCTTTCGCATCTTGCCTATGCGGGATCGAAGAAACTCACCCGCCTGCCGCGCCGTTCGGCCATCGTCGCCTTCTCGGCAGACGAGGTCTACGCCATCGCTGAGTTGATCCGCCGCCAGCAGGGTGGCGCTGCCGTGGTGCTGGGGGCGCTCAGCCCGCGCACCCGCAACGCGCAAGTGGCGCTCTACCAGTCGGGCGACGTCGACTATCTGGTCGCCACCGACGCCATCGGCATGGGCCTCAACCTTGATGTCGATCATGTCGCCTTTGCCCAGAACCGCAAGTTCGACGGCTATCAGTTCCGCCAGCTCACCGCCGCTGAACTCGGCCAGATTGCGGGGCGCGCCGGTCGCCATCTGCGCGACGGAACTTTCGGCGTTACAGGTCAAGTCGATCCGTTCGACGACGACCTGATCCAAAAGATCGAAAGCCATGACTTCGAGCCGGTGAAGGTGCTGCAGTGGCGCACGGCAAGCTTCGACTATGCCAGCCTCGAAGCACTGAAGTGCTCGATCGAGACCAATGCGCCGGTGGAGGGGCTCACCCGTGCCTTGCCGGCCGTCGATGCCCATGCACTCGAACATCTCTCGCGCGACGAGGAAATCCGTGCGCTTGCAACCGGGCGCGAGCGGGTTGCGCTGTTGTGGGAAGCCTGTGCCCTGCCGGACTACCGCCGCATCGCCCCGGCCCAGCATGCCGACCTCATCGCCTCGATCTACATGAATCTGGTCAAGCGCGGTCATGTCGACGAAAACTACATGGCCGAACAGGTTCGCCGCGCTGACGCCACGGACGGCGATATCGACACGCTGTCGCATCGTATCGCGCAGATCCGGACCTGGACCTTTGTTTCCAACCGGCCCGGCTGGCTTGCCGATCAGGCACACTGGCAGGAAAAGACACGCGAAATCGAAGACAGATTGTCGGATGCGCTGCATGAGCGGTTGACGAAACGCTTCGTAGACCGCAGGACTTCCGTCCTCATGCGCCGCCTTAGAGAAAACACTATGTCCGAAGCTGAAATAAGCCCTACCGGAACGGTCCTCGTCGAGGGCCACCATGTCGGTGAACTGCAAGGGTTCCGCTTTACCGCCGACCAGAGCGCCGGCGGCGAGGACGCCAAGGCGGTGCGCCAGGCAGCTCAAAAGGCGCTGGCCGCCGAGTTCGAGGCGCGCGCCGAACGTTTTGCCGCCTCGGGCAACAACGACATAGCCCTCGGTTCGGACGGAACGTTGCGCTGGATCGGCGCTCCCGTCGGCACGCTGGTTGCCGGTGAAGACGCATTGAAGCCACGTCTGGTGCTACTTGCCGACGAACAGTTGACCGGCCCTGCACGCGACAAGGTCGCAGCGCGCGCCGAACGCTTTGTCAGCTTCCAGGTGGAAAGTCTGTTGAAGCCGCTCATAGACCTGAAGGCTGCCGAGCAGATATCGGGCATCGCCCGTGGAATCGCGTTCCAGCTTGTCGAGCACTTCGGCATGATCAATCGTCGCGATATTGCCGAGGACATGCGTTCGCTCGACCAGGAAGGCCGCGCTGCGCTGCGCCGGCTGGGCGTTCGCTTTGGTGCCTACCATGTCTTTGTACCGGCTCTCGTCAAACCGGCGCCGGCAGGACTGGTCACCTTGTTGTGGGCGCTGAAGAATGACGGCAAGGACAAGCCGGGCTTTGGCGACGTGGTCAACGCACTTGCCACCGGTCGCACCTCGGTGGTGGTTGACGCATCCTTCGACAAGACGTTTTACAGGCTCGCCGGCTATCGCAATCTTGGCCGCCGCGCCGTCCGAGTCGATATTCTCGAGCGCCTCGCCGATCTGATCCGCCCAACCACCAACTGGAAACCCGGCCTCGGCCAGCGCCCGGATGGCGCTTATGACGGCAACGCCTTCATGGTGACGCCGCCGATGATGTCGATCCTCGGCGCCACCGCCGAAGACATGGAAGAGATCCTGAAAGGACTGGGCTATCGGGCCGAGCCCAAGCCCGCCGCCGAGATAAAGGCGAAGCTGGAAGCTGAAGACGAGGCAGCACGGCGCGCCGCCGAGGCCAAGGCGGCGGCGGCCAAGGTGGAAGCTGAAGGCGCGATCGCAGCGGCATCTGCTGAAACCAGCGCTGTGTCGCCTGAAGTTACCGAGGACGCGGTTGCTTTGGAGCAAGCCGCCGCACCCGAGCCTGACAACGTATCCGAGACTGCCGACGAAACGGCAGTCCACCCTGAGGTCGAGCAGCCTGTCGCTGAAGTCGAGGCACCGGCCGAGGCCGATGTCGCGACGCCGCCAGCTGAAGCAGCGTCGGCGGGCGAGGCGGCGAACGCTACGGGAGCGGAAGAGCCCAAGCCGATTCTGCTATGGCGTCAGGCGCGGTTCGAAAGGCATCGCGGTGGTCAGCGGCAGGATCAGCGCCAGCGCGGCGGCGTTCCGGGACGACATCAGAAAGTCGCCGGTGCCGAAGCCGGACCGGAAAATCAATCCGAAGGCAAGGGAGGCGGTAGCGAACGACGCCGCTTTGACCGCGACCGCTTCAAGAATGGCAAGCCACAAGCAGAAGGTCGGCCAGAGCACCGGGGCGGCAAATCGCAGGGTCAACACCAGGACAGGCGCGACGGCCAGCCTGATTGGAAAGCAGGCAAAGGTAGTGGCAAGCCGCATTTCCAATCCAAACCGCGTGAGGAGAGGCCGGTTCGCATCGATCCGGATTCACCCTTCGCCAAGCTTGCCGCGCTGCGCGACCAGTTGAAAAAATAGCGGGGTCGAATGCGAGATCGTGACGGTTCGAACTGATCGATGGTCGTCGAGGGTCGCCAGCGCATCGATAAATGGCTTTTCTTTGCGCGAGCGGTGAAGTCGCGCACGCTGGCGGCGAAGCTGGTGCTTGGCGGCCGCGTACGCATTAATCGCGACAAAGCGGCGCAGACCGCGGATGTGGTGAAGCCCGGCGACGTGTTGACCATCACGCTCGACCGCAGAATCATGATCTGGAAGATACTTGATTCCGGTTCGCGACGCGGCCCGGCGGAGGAAGCACGCAAACTCTACGAAGACCTGTCACCCCCACCTGCGCCATCGGAAGGCGTTCCCGATGCCCTGCAACCGCTTCGCGACTTGGGTAGTGGGCGGCCGACCAAGAAGGAGCGGCGGCAAACCGACAAGCTGCACGGCAAGGATTGAATATCCGGCCACCGCCGCATCCGCGTTGATTTCATTTCATCCTGAGCCAAAACCAGCACTGTAGCTGGCCTTGCAAGCAGCCTGCAAAGGCGTTACGTCACCCTCGAAAGATCTGCCTGTTAGCAGGCAAATGCGGGCATTCCCGGAGCCGCCGATGACTTATGTCGTGACCGACAACTGCATTAAATGCAAGTACATGGACTGCGTCGAGGTCTGCCCGGTGGACTGTTTCTACGAAGGCGAAAACATGCTCGTCATCCACCCGGACGAGTGCATCGACTGTGGTGTATGTGAACCCGAATGCCCTGCCGACGCGATAAAGCCTGATACCGAACCCGGTCTTGATAGCTGGCTCCAGCTCAACGCGGAATATGCGGACAAGTGGCCCAACATCTCGGCCAAGAAGGACGCCCCTGCTGACGCCAAGGAGTTCGACGGCGAGACCGGTAAATTCGAGAAGTATTTTTCGCCTGAGCCAGGCGAAGGCAACTGAGCGCCGGGCGTATTGCGCCGACGCAAAATTTGGTTTGATGCGTCTTGTGCAGTTGCGATAATCGCCTTGTGCCGTTAGCGCGTGCAGCAAATTCTTGATTCTTCCGACTTTTTGTGTTATCTATCCAGCAACATGCCGGTGACACAACGTCGATTAATGGCGCACACGCCCCAAATCACTGAAAGGTGAATCTAGCAATCCGGACCAGAGCAATCTGGACGATAGGGTCACTTTGGCGTGGTCCAAAGGCCCTTGCTTTTCCGGTAGCTTCATCTGTTGCGCGGCAATGCCGGTTCATCCGGCCAAACATGTTCGGCCGGCTTGTTGCCGGCCCCAACAAGGAGTCTAGGGCGTAATGGCAACCAGCATCCCGCAGAAGAAGTCTGCCCCCGCGCGTCACGGTTTCAAGACGGGCGAGTTCATCGTTTATCCGGCGCATGGCGTAGGTCAGATCGTATCGATCGATGAGCAGGAAGTGGCGGGACACAAACTGGAATTGTTCGTGATCGATTTTCAGAAAGACAAGATGCGGCTTAAGGTGCCGGTCGCCAAGGCGACCTCCATCGGCATGCGCAAGTTGTCCGAAACCGATTATGTCGATCGCGCATTGAAGGTTGTTCAGGGTCGCGCCCGCGTCAAGCGCACTATGTGGTCGCGCCGCGCCCAGGAATACGATGCCAAGATCAATTCCGGCGATTTGATCTCGATCTCCGAGGTGGTGCGCGATCTCTATCGCGCCGATAACCAGCCGGAACAGTCCTATTCCGAACGTCAGCTTTATGAAGCTGCGCTTGACCGCATGGCGCGCGAGATTGCTGCGGTCAATCGCATGTCCGAAACCGAAGCCGTGCGTCTTATCGAAGTAAACCTGAACAAGGGTCCGAAGCGCGGCACGAAGGCCGACAACGAGGAAACCGAGCAGGAAGAAGCTGCCTGATCGGCCCGCTTAAATATTCATGCAGAAACCCGGCCTCTACGGCCGGGTTTTTTATTTCGCGCTGCAGTTCAAACCCAGTAGCGCTTGTTTGTGTACATTCACCGTGCGTTGCAAGCTAAACCGCCTGCAACGCTAATTCCGTGCGAAATTCAATCTTTCTCTTGCTGAAATATCCAGGTTCTTCGACAAAGCAATGTCTTTTCGAAGAGAACGTGCGCCAGATGGATGTTATAAGCACCAGAGCGCGATTTGGCGGCTGTAGACGAAAGGATTTGTGGGTCGTCAATAATGAATAAAATCTCCCTTGAGCACAAAACGGTAGCGCGCGATCCAGCGGCGGCAGGTGCGGTTCTTACCATTGATCTTGGCGCGGTCCGCGAGAACTATCGCCGCCTAAGAGCGAGGCTTGACGCTGCGCACTGCGCCGGTGTGGTCAAGGCCGACGGCTATGGTCTTGGCGCCGAGCCGGTTGCACGGGCATTGATAGCGGAAGGTTGCAGTACGTTTTTTGTGGCGCATGTCGGCGAAGGCATTTCATTGCGCGACGCAATCGGCCCGAAACCGACGATCTACGTTTTGAACGGAATCCCGCCAGGTGCCGAACACGACGCGATCGGCTCAAACCTGCGCGCCGTGATCAATAGTCTCGATCAGCTTTCGGCATGGAACAAAGCTGCGAGGTTGATCGGTCAGAAATTGCCAGCGGCAGTCCAGGTCGATAGCGGCATGTCGCGGCTCGGCATGGCGGCATCCGAGGTTTTGGTCTTGGCAGCCGATCCACAGGCGTTCGCGAACGTCGAGGTGACGCTGGTGATGAGCCATCTCGCCTGCGCCGACGAGCCTATCCATCCGGCCAACGAAGCACAGCGGATCGAGTTCGACCGCCTGCGCGCCATGCTGCCACCGGCACCCGCGTCATTGGCGAATTCGTCTGGCATCTTCCTCGGCAGTGGCTTTCATTGTCAACTCGCGCGCCCGGGAGCAGCGCTCTATGGCATCAACCCAACGCCTGCAAATGAAAACCCGATGCTGCCGGTGGTCCGCCTGCAAGCAAAGGTGATCCAGACCCGTTCGGTAGTCACAGGTGCAGGCATTGGCTATGGACACACGGTCGTCGCCGGCGATGCCACCAATTTGGCAACGATTTCGCTGGGATACGCAGACGGATGGCGACGCCGCGCGGCCGCATCGGCCTATTTCGACGGCGTACGACTGCCCTTCATCGGGCGTGTCTCCATGGACTCCATCATCCTCGACATTTCCGACCTTCCCGAAGGTCGGTTGCGTGCCGGCGATATGGTCGAAATGATCGGGCCGTCACAGACGCTCGACGAAGTCGCTGGCTTTTCGGGTACCATCGCCTACGAGGTCCTGACCAGCCTCGGGCATCGTTTCCATCGGCGATACATCGGTGCCACATGAGCGGTTTCGACGCGCTTGACAACCAGTGTCTTTCCAGCAAGGCTTGTTCAATGAGCAATCTTGCCCACATACCGACCTGTTTCAGGGTGTGTCCGATCGCGGGAGCGTAGCCCCGGCCCGGCCGTATTCGGCCGCGAGCAGCGGGGCATTTTCAACAAACTGAGAACCGAAGCGCCTTCGCACGCTGCGAAGCGTTTCTTCAACACGCAACCGCCGCTTCAAACTTCTGGAGCTGCGCAGGGTCTCCAGCGGAGACCAACACATCCCACAACCATGCGACAGGGCGACCGGCAGTGCGCCCTTAAAACCCGCTCTGCCAAATTCAAAAAGGTTCAACCACATGCGCGAAGCAACCAGGCATCGTGAGCAACTCGACATCATCGTCAGCGCCGTCGACCATGACCGGCTGACCACCCTTGCGCGGACCGCGCTCGACCGCCTGCCCGACATGGCGGACGAATTGCTGTCGGAAATGGATCGCGCCACCATCGCCAGTGCAGACACCATGCCGGCCAGCGTGGTGCGCATGGGCTCCACCGTCACCTTCCGCAACGGCGGCGAGGACACCAAGCGGATCACGCTCGTCTATCCCGGACAGGCAGACATCGCAGAAAACAAGATCTCCATCCTCACCCCGCTCGGCACGGCGTTGATCGGGCTTGCCGCCGGCCAGTCGGTGGTGTGGAAAACGCGTGACGGCAAGGAGCGCGTCCTCGACATCGCCGAAGTCGAGCCGCCCGCGCCCGACGTCCAGCCGTGACATCGGGAGGGTGAGATGGCTCATATAACCTGCCGGCTGACCAGCAAGGATTTCTCCATCCTCGAAGTCATGCTGGAACGGCGCATCGCCTCGGGCGACGCAATCCTGCCTTTGCTGAGATGCAAGGTCGCCAACGCCAGCGTGGTGCTTATCGATTCGATCGAGCCCAATGTCGTGACGCTCAACAGCCGGGTGATGTTCCGTATCAATGGCGGCAAGGAAGACGTGCGGACACTGGTGCAGAGCGACGTCCGCGACATGGTGGGCGTCGGCTTGCCCATTACCACGATGCGCGGGCTGGCGCTGCTTGGCCTCGTTGAAGGGCAGTCGGTGCTGATCGAGCGCTCGACCGGTGAAACCGAATTGATCCTGCTCGAAAAAGTGCTCTACCAGCCGGAAGCGGCGCGGCGGCAGTTCGCTCCGAAACGCCACATGCCGACGACGACTACACCGACCCGCCGTCCCGCGCTGCGGCTGGTCCACAGTGCTCCAGCTAATGTCACACCTCTTGGCGAAAGGCCCGAAATCCGGCAGAGAGGGCCATATGACGACGACCCCGGCCCATCTGCGGCCTGACGGGGGACCAAGGAGTATGAAATGAAAGTACTGGTGCTGGGCGGTGGCGTTATTGGCGTCACAACTGCCTATTTTCTGGCTGAGGCCGGTCACGAGGTGACGGTAATCGACCGCCAGCAGGGTCCGGCGCTCGAGACCAGCTTTGCCAATGCGGGCGAAGTCTCGCCCGGCTATTCCTCGCCGTGGGCGGGACCCGGCGTTCCGGTCAAGGCGGTCAAATGGCTGTTGATGAAATACGGCCCGCTGGTGGTGCGCCCGGCCCTCGACCCGCATATGTGGTCTTGGCTGATCCGCATGCTGAGGAACTGCACGGAAGCGCGCTATGCCCGCAACAAGGCGCGCATGGTGCCGATTGCCGAGTACAGCCGCGACACGCTGAAGGCGCTGCGTTCCACCACCAACATCGCCTATGACGAGCGCGCCAAGGGCACCCTGCAACTGTTCCGCACGCAAAAGCAGCTCGACGGCATCGGCGGCGACGTCGAAATCCTCAAGCAGTATGGCGTTCCGTTCGAAGTGCTCGATCCCGATGGCTGCATCGCTGCCGAACCGGGGCTTGGCGCTGTGCGCGGCAAGTTCGTCGGCGGCCTGAGGCTTCCCGGCGACGAAACCGGTGACTGCCAGATGTTTACGACCAGACTGGCCGAGATCGCCACGGCCGGCGGTGTCAAGTTCGAATTCGGCGTGACGCTTAACGGCATCTCGGTCGAGAACGGCCGCATCACCGGCGTCGCCACCAGTGCCGGCAACCGCACCGCCGACGCCTACGTCATGGCGATGGGTTCCTATTCGCCGATCTGGATGCGCAAGATCGGCCAGTCGATCCCGGTCTATCCGGTCAAGGGCTATTCGATCACCGTACCCATCGTCAAAACGGACGCGGCACCTGTCTCGACCGTCATGGACGAAACCTACAAGGTGGCCATTACCCGGCTTGGAGACCGCATCCGCGTTGGCGGCACGGCGGAAATCTCGGGCTATGACCTGAGACTGCACGACGGTCGCCGGAAGACGCTCGAACATTCCGTGTCCGACCTGTTCCCCGGCGCCGGCGACGTCAAGGCGGCGACGTTCTGGACCGGCTTGCGCCCGATGACACCGGACGGGCCGCCGATCATCGGCAAGTCGAAATTCGCCAATCTCTACCTGAACACGGGGCACGGAACGCTCGGCTGGACCATGGCTTGCGGCTCGGCCAAGGTGCTTGCCGACATCATGTCCGGTCGCAAGGCGGACATAGATACCAGCGAGCTAGGCCCAAGCCGCTACGCCTGACGTTTTGTTGGAGCATCGGAGCAACTCGAAAACCGGCATCCACTTTTCGGTCCGATGCTCTCCTCACGCCGACTGGAAATTCAGCGCAACGCCGTTGATGCAGTAGCGCAGCCCGGTCGGCGGCGGGCCGTCCGGGAAGACGTGGCCGAGGTGGCTGCCGCAGGTGGCGCAGTGCACCTCGGTGCGGACCATGCCGTAGCTGCGGTCGGTCGTGGTCTCGACCGATCCCGGCACCGGGTCGTTGAAGCTCGGCCAGCCGGTTCCGCTCTCGAACTTGAGCGTCGATTCAAACAGCTTGGTATCGCAGCCGGCGCAGGTGAAGGCCCCTGAACGATGTTCGTGCAGCAGCGCGCAGCTGCCGGGCCGCTCGGTGCCGTGGTTGCGCATGACCACATATTGTTCCGGGGTGAGGCGGGCGCGCCATTCGGCGTCGGTGCGGGTCACGGGATAGTTGTGGCTTTCCATGTCGGTCTCCTGACTTCGCGGCTAAAGTTCTCGCCGTCTCTTCGTCCAAAGATAGGCATTCGTTACGCGGCTGCCCAGCGCGTTCAGTGCTTGCGCGACAATTCCCGCGTCGCGGATTCAAGCCCGGCGAGCGTGAGCGGAAACATGCGGCTGCCGAAAATGTCGCGCATCAGGCCGATCGAATGCGTATAGGCCCAATGCTTCTCCGACGTGGGGTTGAGCCATATCGCATTCGGCCACTGGGCAAGCACGCGTGCGAGCCACGCCGCACCTGATTCCTCGTTCCAGTGTTCGACCGAGCCACCGGGCTGGACGATCTCGTAAGGGCTCATCGAGGCATCGCCGACAAACACCACCTTGTAGTCGGGACCGTATTTGCGGATCAGCTCGAAGGTGGAGATGGTTTCGGCACGCCGCCGGCGATTGTCCTTCCACACGCCCTCATAGAGGCAATTGTGGAAGTAGAAATATTCGAGCTGGCGAAATTCCGCCCGCGCCGCTGAAAACAGCTCCTCGACCGTCTTGATATGGTCGTCCATCGAGCCGCCGACATCGAAGAACATCAACAACTTGACGGCATTGCGCCGTTCCGGCCGTGTCTTGACGTCGAGATAGCCGTGCTCGGCGGTGGCGTGGATGGTGCCGGAAAGATCGAATTCTTCTTCCGCCCCATCACGCACCCAGCGCCGTAACCGCTTCAGCGCCACCTTGATGTTGCGCGTGCCGAGCTCGACGCTGTCGTCGAAATTGCGGAACTCGCGCTTGTCCCACACCTTGACCGCACGACGGTGACGGCTGCCGTCCTGGCCGATGCGCACGCCCTCGGGATTGTAGCCATAGGCGCCGAAAGGCGAGGTGCCGGCGGTGGCGATCCATTTCGAGCCGCCCTGATGGCGCTCCTTCTGTTCCTCCAGCCGCTTCTTCAGCGTTTCCATCAGTCTGTCGAAGCCGCCCATCGCCTCGATCAGTTTCTTCTCCTCGTCGCTGAGATGTTTTTCGGCCAGCCTGCGCAGCCATTCTTCCGGAATTTCCGCCACGTCCAACGGCGTTTCGCCGGACAGCGCCTCGATGCCCTTGAAGGCATGGGCAAACACCCGGTCGAAACGGTCGATATGGCGCTCGTCCTTCACCAGCGCCGAGCGGGCGAGGTAGTAGAAACCCTCGACATCGTAATCGACGAGCCCTGCCTCCAGCCCTTCCAGCAGCGAAAGATATTCCCTCAGCGAAACGGGGACCTTGGCGGCTTTCAATTCGAGGAAGAAGGGAATGAACATTATGGCGTTTTACAGCAGATCGTACTCGATGAAACCCGTCCTTCTTGCCACATGGTCGTAGAGGCGGCGCGCGGTGGCGTTGGTTTCATGCGTCATCCAGTAGACATTGGTGACGCCGATGTTCGCCGCTTGCTGGCGCACCGCTTCGATGAGCGCCGCACCGACACCCTTGCCGCGCGCCGTGGAATCGGAGAACAGGTCCTGCAAATAGCAGTTGTTGACCAGTGACCAGCCGGAGCGATGGTAGAGATAGTGCGTCAAGCCGACGGCCTTGCCATCGAGCAGCGCGATGAAGCCCTTGGGCTCGAACTCACCCGGCGCGAACAGGCGCTCCCAGGTCTTGGCGTAGACCTCCTCCGACAGTTTGGTTTCGTAGAAGGTGAGGTAGTCGGTCCATAGCCGACGCCAATCGGCATGATCGGATTGCTCGAGCGGGCGGATGGTGATCTCGGCCATGTCTGTCTGCTCCCTTTTGCAAGCTTCGGAAGTTAGCGAATGGTTGCCGGCATGGCGATGGTGCAGGGCCGGTTTGTGGTTGGGCCGGGACGTTTCCTTGCCCCGCCCTTAAGCTCCTCGTTACACTCGTCGCTGGCGGGGACCCCATGCTTCATCACCGCCACGACCGCTTCCTTTTCTTAGTCATCCTCGGGCAAGCCTGAGCGGAGCGAAAGGCGCGACCCGAGGATCCATGCCGTGAGGATAAGGTCGTATGGGGCGGACCAGAATCGAGAGCCTTCTTTTGTACCCTTTGCGCGCTGCCGCTTGGTCACGGCATGGATCCTAGGGTCTGCGCAACGGCCTTCGGCCTGCTCCGCCCTAGGATGACGAGGAGATGGGTGTGCTTGTTCATCGCCACGCCCGCTTTCGCGTCTGGCCATTGTCAAAGAACTGACCTCATCTGAGAGGACGGGCGGCCGTTCGGTCGCTCGTTTAGTTAAGTAGTGCGGCCTTGCAGCCGCCCGTCCGGTGGTCTTGCCTCACCAGGGGAGCAGCACTCACGCTGCAAGGCCCGGTCGAGGCCCGGACTTGGGGGCTCATCACCCAGCCGCACACCGTCATGCGACCAATCCGGCACCGACGCCCTTCCCTGATACCCGGTGCGCACCAGGTCTCCCGCAAGGGCGATGGGAGCGATTATGGGGGAGGTGCAGAGGACGTGGATAAGCGGGGTGAAAGATTTTTGCGGAAGTGAGCGGGAACAAGGGGTTGGGCGGAGATTGGCCCGAGTTTGATCCACGCCGGCTAGCTCAGCGCTGCCCCTCACCTGCCTGCCGGCATCCTCTCCCCGTGAACGGGGAGAGGGGA
>CAZROU010000057.1:0-25484 GCA_964601795.1 uncultured Mesorhizobium sp.
GTCATGCGACCAATCCGGCACCGACGCCCTTCCCTGATACCCGGTGCGCACCAGGGCTCCCGCAAGGGCGATGGGAGGATTATGGGGGAGGTGCAGAGGGTGGGGATAAGTGGGGTGAAAGATTTTGTGGGAAGTGAGCGGGAACAGGGGGTTGGGCGGGTAGTGGCCCGCGTTTGGTCCACACTTGGCTAGCTCAGCGCTGCCCCTCACCCTTACCCTCTCCCCCTGAGGAGGGGGAGAGGGTGGCCGAGCGCAGCGAGGTCGGATGAGGGGTGCGCTCGGACCTGTTTCCTTGGGCCAGTCGATAGGCAAAAGTGGCGGAAGTGAAGGACGGCGGTTCCTGCTGTTGTTCTCGTTCGGCCCGACCCCGCGAGGAGAGTTGCATGAAAATTCTGGTTTTCCAGCATCTTGCAGTCGAGCATCCCGGTTCCTTCGGGGATTTCTGGCGACGGGACGGCCATGAGTTGAAGGTGGTGGAACTCGACGAAGGCGAATCCATCCCGGATCTCGACGGTTTCGACCTGCTCGCCGTCATGGGCGGGCCGATGGACACATGGCAAGAGGACATCCACCCTTGGCTGACCGCCGAAAAGGCCGCGATCCGGCGCTGGGTCAAGGAAATGGAGCGGCCCTATCTCGGCATTTGCCTGGGTCATCAGCTTCTTGCCGACGCGCTCGGCGGCAAGGTTTCATTGATGGCGCGCCCGGAAGTGGGGCTGGCCGGGGTGGAACTCACCAAGGCGGGCCGTGACGACCGGCTCTTCCGTGGCGTCGATCCCGTTTTCGAAACCTTGCAATGGCACGGGGCCGAGGTTTCGGTGCTGCCGGAGTATGGCGAAATCCTTGCCGCCAATGGGGCGTGCCCGGTTCAGGCCATGAAATGGGGCCGGCACGCTTATGGATTCCAGTATCACATGGAAATCACCGACCGCACCGTGGCCGACTGGAAGGTCATTCCGGAATACTGCGCAAGTCTCGAAAAGGCTTTAGGAGCCGAGCGGGCAGAGCGTCTGGCCGGTGAGGTTGCGCCGCATCTTTCCGCTTTCCAGCGCGCGGCGGAGCGAATCAACGACAATTTCATTGCCGTGGTCGGGAAACAGACGGCCTAAAGCTTCGACTTTCAGGAAAATTCGCCCAAAAAGGCGGCCAGCTAATAGCTGGTCCTAACGCGTGTCGCGATCTTTCAGATTCGCTTAATACGCTTTAGCTTCTTGATTTTATGCATGTCTTTATCCCGAAACCGGTTCCCACTTTCGGGAAACATGCATTAACCGATCATGACGTTGCGGATGCCGACATCGGCGTCGCGGGTCTTGGTATCGCGCATCTCCAGCATTTCCGCCTTGGAAAGCTCCGCTTCAGCTTCGGAGAGTAATGATTCGGCAGCGCTTCGCTGTTTGGCGAGGTCGGACTGGGAATCCCGGAGATTGTCGCGGCGCAGACGGGCCGCCTTGGCGAAGGTCGGATAGGCGAAATGGTTGATATCGGTGATCCCGGCCTTCTTTTCCTCGGCGGAGATCTGCAATTCCAGCTCACTGGCCATGCGTTCGAATTCAGCGATCATCATGTCGAGTTGCATCAACTGCCGCCGCTTCTCACTAACCTGAAACTGCTTCAGGCGAACGAGGTTCTCACGTGACTTCATGACTCGATACTCCCGCAATCACTCATACGCACATACAGTTTCCTCGCCCTCGCGAGGCTCCGTCGGTACCCGTATCCCCCGGACTTCCCGAACCTATGGGAAACAAAGTCCTAAAGTTTTTTTCGCCCGGTAACCATTCGTTTACGGGCATTGTTAATCATACGGGTCAGGACTTAAGGCCGGGTAAAAATTCCAGCGGTGGGGTGGTTTCCGGAGAATGAGTCGATTGAGTCGGTTATGTCGGTTCTTTGATGTATCAGATGAAGAACTTAATCCTGTGATTCATCTTTGGATTCAATAGGGTGTGGAAATAGGTTAAAAAATCTGATATGGTTTCGGATACGAAATTAGGATTTGTTAACCATTCGATGGCAGTTTTCGGTTCAGGCAATCGCTGCTCCGGGCCAGGACGGGTCGCAAAGCGGGTTCGGCGGCAGAAAAGGGGAATGAGATGCGCGTTCTGCTGATAGAAGATGACAGTGCAACAGCACAGAGCATCGAACTCATGCTGAAGTCCGAAAGCTTCAACGTCTATACCACCGATCTGGGTGAGGAAGGCGTCGATCTCGGCAAGCTCTATGACTACGACATTATTCTTCTCGACCTGAACCTTCCCGACATGTCGGGCTACGAGGTCTTGAGAACACTTCGCCTCTCGAAGGTGAAGACGCCAATTCTCATTCTTTCCGGCATGGCCGGCATTGAAGACAAGGTGCGCGGCCTCGGCTTTGGCGCCGACGACTACATGACCAAGCCGTTCCACAAGGACGAGCTGGTTGCCCGCATCCACGCCATCGTGCGCCGCTCCAAGGGCCATGCCCAGTCGGTCATCACCACCGGCGACCTGGTGGTCAATCTCGACGCCAAGACGGTGGAAGTTGCCGGCCAGCGTGTGCACCTCACCGGCAAGGAATACCAGATGCTGGAGTTGCTCTCGCTGCGCAAGGGCACCACGCTCACCAAGGAAATGTTCCTCAACCACCTCTACGGCGGCATGGACGAGCCGGAACTGAAGATCATCGACGTCTTCATTTGCAAGCTGCGCAAGAAGCTCGACGCTTCCTCCGGCGGCCAGAACTATATCGAGACGGTGTGGGGCCGCGGCTATGTGCTGCGCGAGCCGGAAGATATCCGCGAAAGCGCCTGACCGGATCGAAAGCCAAACAAAAAGCCCGGCTTCAGCGCCGGGCTTTTTGATTCTGCCTGTCGTCAGGGCGATCAGGCGGCGATCTGAAGGGTGCGAAAGCGTTCGATCAACTGGGAGCGATTGAACGGCTTCAAAAGATAGCCCTGTGCGCCCGCCCGCTTGGCGCGCATGATCGCACCGATATCGACTTCCACCAGCGAAATCAGGATTTGGGGCGCCGCCGGGGTGATGATGCCGCGGATCTGGCGGATGAGGTCGGCCGCCTGCATGTCCGGCAAGGTTCCGTCGATGACGATGATTTCGGGCATGTCGGCCGCGCACATTTCGAGCGCTTCGGCTCCGGTGCCGCAATCGACCACGATCATGTCGGAACTGCTCAGGATGCGCTTGGCGACCTTGCGGATGACGCTTGAGCCGTCGACGAACATACAGTGTTTCATTTTCATGTCCTTTCGGCCCGTTGCTCGGCGAGGAGCCTCGGGCAACCTGAAACAATTATAGGACGAGCCGGTAAAAAAGCGGAAAATGGCTTAGGTAAAAATAGTGTCAAAGACCGGGGCCGCAACGAAGGCGGCCAGCCGGCTTCACGCGTGGCGGTCGGGGTCAGGCCGCGGTGAGGGTGATTTCCTCGGAGGTGGCATGGATGGAGATCGTCATGCCCGCCTCGCGCGCCAGAAGCAGCGTGTAGTAGGGCTGCACGGCATGGGCGTCGATGGCCTCCTCGGGCTTGTGGCCGGAATGCAGTTCGAGGAACTTGGGCGGAACGCGCAGCATCGGACCGCTGGACGACAGGACGAAACGCGGTTCGGTCTCGAGGTTTTCCAGTGTCACGGCAATGCGGCCGCCGCGCGGAATGGCGGCATTGGCGACGAGAATGAGGTTGAGCAGCAGCTTCACCTTGTTCTTCGGCAAGAGCGCGCGCGGGCCGGTCCATATGAGTTCCGGCTTTTCGTTCTTGAGAAAGGCGGTTGCGACGGCTTCGGCATCGCCGGTGTCGATCAGCATGCCGGCGGAACCTGCCGCGCCGAAGGCGATGCGCGCGAACTGGAGGCGGGCGGACGCGTTGCGCGCGCTCTGCCGGATCAGGTTCATGGCGTCTTCGTCGGCGCCGCCTTCGTCCAGCAATTCGAGGCCGTTGTTGATGGCGCCGACGGGAGAAATGATGTCATGACAGACGCGGCTGCAGAGAAGGGCAGCAAGATCGGGAGCGGAGAGGGTGAATATGTCGGTCATGAACGCGGTCCTTGCAAAAATCGGATGCTGTCAAAATGGATTTCGCCCAACGCGCCACGCAAACCGAATCACTTTTTCCTCCACGGCCATGAATATCGTGCGCGCCATCGCGCGCCAATTCAAAACCGTACTTGCCTTCGGGTACGTTCCTGCAGGACGCCGATAAAAGTGTCCCCAAAACGGCGCCGGCCCTCGAAAGGCCATCTTCTTCATGTGAAAGCTTAATGGTTGAAAAAGGATTACGGCATAGGTTGCCGTGATGACACCAAAGCGGCCGCTCAAGAGCCGTGGGGTTCGAGGCGCAGGCAAAGTGCTCCGTGACGGAGATTGGCTGCATGTTTTCCCGATTCTGCGACCGGGGTCTTTACCGGGTCATCGCTTTGACCATCGTCCTGGCGAGCGCATTTGCCCTTTCGATTTCGGCTTCCCGTGCCCAGGAATACACGGCCCAGGAAATCATCGATTCGGGCCACAAGTTCTTTGGCGCGACCTCCGGCGGTCTGGCCAGCGTGGTGGAGAAGATCTTCTCGTCCTACGGGCTGCCGAACGGCTATGTGCTGGGCGAGGAAGGGTCCGGCGCGTTCATCGGCGGCCTGACCTATGGCGAAGGCACACTCTACACCAAGAATGCGGGCGACCATAAGGTGTTCTGGCAAGGGCCCTCGCTCGGCTGGGATTTCGGCGGCGAGGGGTCGCGGGTCATGGTGCTGGTCTACAACCTTGACGACGTGAACAACCTTTACAACCGCTTCGGCGGCGTCGCGGGATCGGCCTATGTCGTTGCCGGCGTCGGCTTCAACGTGCTCAAGAACAACCAGATGCTGCTGGTGCCGATCCGCACCGGTGTCGGCGCGAGGCTCGGCATTAACATGGGTTATCTGAAGCTGACCAACAAGGCGACGTGGAACCCGTTCTAGGCAACCAAACGCCTTAAAACGCCTTGACCGGAGCGATCGGCTCTTGCCGTCGCTCCGGATTTGCGTCATGCGATGGCTCGCCCCCACAGGTTGCTCAACCGTAACGGGTAAATAGACGTGGTTCAGTCGATCCTGTTTTTCATACTCGGCTTTCTGTGCGCCGCATTCCTGGCGTTGCTGGTGGCGCCGTCGATCTGGCGCCGTGCGGTGGTGCTGACGCGCAGGCGCATCGAAGGCTCGATCCCGCTCACGCAGGCCGAGATCTCGGCGGAGAAGGACCAGTTGCGCGCGGGCTTCGCCATGGAGGCGCGGCGGCTGGAAATGACGATTGCCGGCCTGCAGCAGAAGGCGGCAGGGCAGGCGGTCGATATCGGCCGGGTTCGCGAGCAACTGACTGTGGCGCAGTCCGAGGGTGTTCAGAAGAACGACGCGATTGCGGCGCTGGAAGGCCGGGTCTCGGCGCTCGATGCCGAGATTGGCGAGCGCGACCAGAAGATCGGGCAGTTGGTGGCCAATCTTGCCGAGGCCGAGAAACTGATCGACCGGCGCGCCGAGGAATTGGAAAAGCTCGGCCAATTGTATGACGAGGCGAGCTTCCTTTCCAGCAATCGCCAGATCGAACTGGTGGCACGCGAATCCGAAATCGAGAAGTTGGCGAGCGACATGCTTGCGCTGCGCAACCAGCGCAAGGAATTGGAAGCGCGCAGCCAGGCGATTGTCGCCGAAGGCAGGACGGCAAGCGAGGCGTTGAGGGTCGAGCAGAAGCGGGTCGCCGATCTCGACAAGCGCATCGAGCGCCTTTTGAGCGTCGTTGCCGACCGGGAAGACAAGCTGGAACGCCGGGAAAAGGAACTCGCAAGGCTGCGTGAAAAGCTCAAGGGCGGCGGTTCGGCCGCCAGTCGTGCAACGGAGGCGGCGAAGCGTCCATTACCGGTGCTGCAGGCTGATGCCAACGCGGCTGTCAAAAGCGCGGCTGCGTTGCCTTCAGGCGCGATCGACAAGGCGGTTGCGAAGGTCAATGCCGACCGCGAGCGGCTGGAAGAGCGGCTGGCGCGGTTCGGCAGCCAAAACCGCAAATCTTCGGGTGGGCCGGCTGCAGAAGTGGCCCGCAACGGGCTTGCCAACGGTAACAGGCTGGAAAGCGCGGAGCTTCGCGAGCAGATGGCCGATCTGGCGGCAGAAGTGGTGCACCTTACCGGGATGCGTGACGGTCCGTCTTCACCGATTGCGAAGGCTTTGGCGCGGGACGAAAGCAAATCCGTATCGGGCGAGGGCAGGAGCCGCACCACCAGCCTTGCCGATCGCGTGCGCGCCTTGCAGAAAACCACGCCTACCGGCTGACCCGGGCTCAGGCCGTAACATCGCTGCCCGGCCGGCTAGAATCTTCCTTTTGAAAAATGATGCAGCGCAATCGCGGACGCGGCGGCGACGTTGAGCGAGTCGAAATCCCGGCTCATGGCGATGCGGGCGGTGGTCAGGCGCGACAACAGCGCTAGCGGCAAACCTTCACCCTCGCTGCCGAGGTAGAGCGCCAGACGCTTGGTTCGATCGATGGCGCGGATGTCCGTCTTGCCATTGGGCGAGAGCGCCAGTTGCGCAAAGCCCTGATCGTCGAGCATCTGGGCCAGTTCAGCCGTATCGGCAAAGGTCGTGAACGGCACCTTCAGTGCAGCTCCGACCGAAACGCGGATCGCCTTGCGGTAGAGTGGATCGCAACTGGTCTGGTCGAGCAGCACCGCTGGCGCGCCGAAGGCTGCGGCATTGCGGAAGATCGAGCCGACATTGTCGTGATTGGCAATGCCGACGAGCACGACGACGAGGGCTTCGGCCGGTAGCGCTTTGACCAATTCGGCCGCACTCTCGGGCTGGTTCTTGCGGCCGATCGCCAGAATGCCGCGATGCATGTGGAAGCCCGCGATGCGGTCCATCGTTTCGCTGGATGCGACATAGACAGGAACACCCGCCGGGACCTTGGCCAGAACCTGCTCCAATCCGGCAAGCCTGTTTTCCAACACCAGTATGGATTCAGTCGCGAAGCGCCGTGCGCTCAAGAGCACGTCCAGCACGACCTTGCCTTCGGCCACGAAGCGGCCCTGCCTGCCGACAAGGTCGCGCTCGCGGATATCGAGATAGGCCGCAACCCGCGCGTCCTGCGGGTCATCTATGCGGACGAGTTCCATATTGCTTCCAGCCACCATTGATCGGCTGGGATAAAAACGCGCCGGAAGCGATGGTCAAGTGGTGGCAGTCAGGAACTGCCGGTCAAGTGCCGGTCTTGCGCAGGCGAACCGGGGAGACGTCCTTTACTTCGCTGCCGAAAATCTGGTCGACCAGAAGCAGCAATTGACGGACAGCATCGGACCGGCACGAATAATAAATCGTCTGGCGGTCGCGCCTGGTCTGGACCAGATCGAATGCGCGCAGTTTGGCGAGATGCTGGGAGAGGGCTGACTGGCTCAGGTCGACTTTGTCGGCGATGGTGCCGACTGACAGTTCAGCGTCGATCAGATGGCTCATGATGGCCAAGCGCTTTTCATTCCCCATCAAGGTGAGGAACGCAGCGGCATCAGCGCTCGCGAGTGACTTTGACGTTTCCATAGGCCCCCGTTCCGCTACAGAAACCCGCAACGCCATGGGGGCAAATGGCGTGGGGGTAGTGGCACTCAAATCCAGACGCCGCTTGCGCGGCGCAATAGCTAGTCTCCCCTAGAAGTTAAGGTATTCCGGCCAAATCTCAAGGACTATCTACAGTTGAGCCAAAAAGGCGCAGGCCGTGGCCGCAGCCTGCCGGTTCAGCCTCTTATTCGTGCCTGATTCTATCCGTTTTGGCCGGCTTCCGCCGCCCGCCCTGTCTTGGCCATTTCAACCAGCGCGATGCGCAGGTCCTGCGCCGTCTTCAACGGCTGCGGGAAAAACACGCGTCTGGTGTCGTCGCCGGACACCAAATCCATACCGTCGGCATCGAACCCGGACAGCGTCCAGTTGTCGCCTGATGCCTTGGCAAAATGCCTGGCATAGACCGCAATCGCGTCGAGATGGTCTTCGTTCATGTGGTCGAGCGCGGACTGTTCGCTTGCCGCCAGTTCATCGTTGACCGTGTCCTCGATGATCAGGTCGCCGCGCGTGAGCAGGAATGCCTTGCCGAAGCCGCCGTTCAGGCTGGCGCGCTCGACCTCAAGGTGGAAGAAAGCGAAATCACTAAGGTCGGCGTAGAGCTTTCCCTTCGGGTTGTGGTTCAGGTAGCGGCGCTTGGCGCGGTCGCCTTCCACCGTACCGCGTTCCAGCCGTGTTGCCTTGCAAATCAGCGTCAAGCGCGGATAAGCCAATGCGTCGCCCTTGCCCGGCTCGCCGACCAGCAACGAACAGCGCGGATCGGCGGCGATTGCCTGCGTGTGCGCCGCGAGGCCGGAAATCAGGATGAGCGGCGTACCGTCGATATCGGTTGCAACACCCACCCGGCTGGCCAGTGGTGCGCCGGTTCCAGGTTCCAGCACGGCAATCGCGCCAAAACGGGCGCTTCTCACCAATGTCTTGGCAAGCCGGATCGCCTCGGCGTCCGTTGGACGGATGACTTCCATCTTCCGCTCTTCCAAGGTGGCAGCTCCCATAAGATGACTGATGTTGTCCAGTTATTGGCCAACAATACCGGATTTGACAAGGGCCTGGGCGTCGCTTTCGGAGATGCCGAAGCGCGCAAGTATCGCGGAAGGGTCCAAAGCGGTTTTGTCTGGCGGCGCGGCCACCGCAAGTTGCGAAGCCGAAAAGCGCGGCGATGGGGCGGGGCGCTCGAATCGCCCAACCTTAACGAAGGATTGCCGCGCGATTGCGTGGGGATGCTGCTTTGCTTCGGCAAACGAAAGCACGGGGCTTACACAGGCGTCGCTTCCGGCGAAGATTTCCGCCCACTGGTCGCGGGTTTTCTGCCGGAACTTTGCGGCGATCTCCTCGCGCATTTGCGGCCACAGGCTGTTGTCGTATTGGGCGCCAATGAAACGCGCGTCGAGGGCAAGCAGGCGTGCAAATTCGGCGAAGAACTGCGGTTCGAGGCAACCAACGGCCATGTGGCAACTATCGGCGGTTTCGTAGGTGTCGTAGAACGGCGTGCCGGAATCGAGCAGGTTCTGTCCGCGTCGATCGCTCCACAGCCCAGCCGCCATGAAGGCATGGATCGGGGCTGCGAGCATCGAAGCGCCTTCCACCATGGACGCGTCGATGACCTGACCCTTGCCGGTTCTGGTGCGCTGGAAAAGGGCGGCCAGCAAGCCTGCAACCAGCATCATCGTGCCTCCGGCATAGTCTCCTACCAGATTGAGCGGTGGCACCGGCTTTCTGTCAGCGGGGCCAATCGCATGAAGGATGCCCGAGAGAGCAAGATAGGTGATGTCGTGGCCGGCGCGGCCGGCAAGCGGCCCGTCTTGGCCAAAGCCAGTCATGCGCCCGTAGATGAGCGCTGGATTTCGTTTCAGGACCATGTCCGGGCCAAGGCCGAGCCGTTCCATGACGCCGGGGCGGAAACCTTCGACAAGAGCGTCTGCGTTTTCCGCGAGCCGCAATACAAGTTCCACGCCTTGGGGATGCTTGAGATCGAGCTTGAGGATCGAGCGGCCGTGGCGGTCGAGATTGTAGTCGTCGGGCAATTGCAGGAATGGCCGGTCCGAACTCTGCCGCTCGATGCGCAAGACGTCGGCACCCATTTCGGAGAGCATGAGACCCGCCAGCGGCACTGGCCCCAAGCCTGCCATTTCGACCACGGTCACGCCGGTCAAGGGGCCGGGCTTTGGCGTAGGCGAAAGACTGCCGTTCATTGCTATGGCTATTTCGGCGCCATGCGAATGGCGCCGTCGAGGCGGATGGTCTCGCCGTTCAGCATCTGGTTTTCGATGATGTGCAGGGCGAGCGCGCCATATTCGGAAGGCTCACCGAGGCGCGGCGGGAAAGGCACGGCTGCGCCCAGCGAATCCTGCACGTCCTGCGGCATACCGGCCATCATCGGCGTCTTGAAGATGCCGGGCGCGATGGTGCAGACACGGATGCCGGAACGGGCGAGGTCGCGCGCTACCGGGAGCGTCATGCCGACGACGCCGCCCTTCGACGAGGAATAGGCCGCCTGGCCGATCTGGCCGTCATAGGCGGCGACGGAGGCCGTATTGACGATGACGCCCCGTTCGCCGCCCTGCAAGGCTTCGAGCTTGCCGGCCTGATCGGCAAAGAGGCGGATCATGTTGAAGGTGCCGATCAGGTTGATCTCGATCACCCTGCGGTACTGGTCGAGCGGGTGAGGGCCGTCCTTGCCGACGGTCTTCACGCCGATGGCGATGCCGGCGCAGTTGACGAGGATGCGGGCAGGACCAAGCTTGGCGGTGGCCTCGGCAATCGCCGCCACGCCGCTCTCGGCGCTGCTGACATCGCACTTGATGGCAATGCCGCCGATGTCGGCTGCAACCTTTTCGGCGCGTTCGATGCCAACGTCGAAGATGGCCACGCGGGCGCCCTTGGCGGCGAGCGCTCGCGCCGTGGCCTCGCCAAGTCCCGAACCGCCTCCCGTCACGATTGCAATCTGGCCGTTGGGGTTCATGGCAGTCTCCGCATTACCTGGAATTGCTTCAAGCTATACGAAGCTAGGCTGGCCGGCGCAACCGCGCCGAAAGTCAGGCGGGAACGGCGAGCTGGTCGGCGTGGCAAACCTCGCCAACGAGCTTGGCCACCGAGCCGGCGACGATTTCATGCGCCAGCAGGCGGTCGAGGTCCACGGGGCGCGGCATCGAGATTTGCCCGCGCGGGATGCGCTTGAAGCCGAGCGGGCCATAGTAGGGTTCGTCGCCGACGAGGATCACGGCGGGCGATTTGGCCTTCGCCGCGGCGTCCAGCGCCATCGCCACCAGCTTGCGGCCGATGCCGAGGTTCTTGTGGGTGGGCCTGACCGCAAGCGGGCCGAGCATCAGCGCGCGCCCCTTGCCGGCGGCGATGCGGGTTATGCGCACCGAGGCGATGACCTTGCCGCCATCCATGGCAACGAAGGAAAGGGCGCGCTCGTGCGGGCCGCCTTCGCGGATCTTGTAGGCGGCGCGGGCAAAGCGTCCCGGGCCGAAGGCTTCTTCGTTGATGAGGTCGATTTCGGGGTCATGCGCCGGGGTTTCCGGCAGGTAAGTGACGTCGGCAAGGCTCATGGTCTTTGCGTTCCGGTGCAAGGAAAGGGTGCTGCATGCGGCAGCATTCGCCAGTCAGCGCTTCAGGCGCGGGCGTCCTTTCGTCGTCGGTCGAACCGGATGGTTGCAAAGAAATCCAACATCGGCGCTCCGCTAGCATCAAATGCCGGTCGCTGCAATCGGACCTTTGGGGATTCCGGTGATGGTGGCCTGCAAATGGAGGTTTTCTGCATTGCGCGTTGCGTGAGGCGTTGACGGATTGTTCAGAAGATAAGGGTCCCCGAGGCGCGCTTTCCGTCCTACATGAGCGGTAACGACGGAAAGGACGCATCATGGGACTACTGGTTGACGGTAAATGGCAGGACCGCTGGTATGACACCAAGGCGAGCGGCGGCAGGTTCGAGCGCTCGCAGGCGCAGTGGCGCGACTTTGTGACGGCCGACGGCAAGCCGGCCGAGGGGCGTACGCGCGGCTTCAAGGCCGAGCCCGGCCGTTATCATCTCTATGTGTCGCTGGCCTGTCCGTGGGCGCACCGCACGCTGATCTTCCGGGCGCTGAAGAAGCTGGAGGGCATCATCTCGGTGTCGGTCGTGCACCCCTATATGGGTGCGGACGGCTGGACGTTCCGCGCCGAGGACGGCGCCACCGGCGATGCACTCTACGGGTTCGATTTCCTGCACCAGATCTACACCAAGGCTGATCGCGACTATTCGGGCCGGGTGACCGTGCCGGTGCTGTGGGACAAGAAGGAAGAGACGATCGTCTCCAACGAGTCGTCCGAGATCATCCGCATGTTCAACTCGGCCTTCGACGAATGGGGCGACGACGGCGTCGATTTCTACCCGCAAGCACTGCGCGCCGAAATCGACGACATCAATGCGCTGGTCTATCCGGCGATCAACAACGGCGTCTACCGGGCCGGTTTCGCCACGACGCAGGAGGCCTATGAAGAGGCGTTCAACGAATTGTTCGCAGCACTTGATGGGCTGGAGGAGCGGCTTGGAAGGCAGCGTTATCTGGTCGGCAACCGCGTCACCGAAGCCGACTGGCGGCTGTTCACCACGCTGGTGCGCTTCGATCCGGTCTATGTCGGCCATTTCAAGTGCAATCTGAGGCGGATCGCCGATTATCCGAACTTGTCCAACTATTTGCGCGAACTCTACCAACTGCCGGGCGTGGCCGGGACGGTCAATCTCGACCACATCAAGGCGCACTACTACGGCAGCCACAAGACCATCAATCCGACGGGCATCGTCCCGATCGGGCCGGAGGTGGATTATCTCGCGCCGCACAACCGGGCGAAGCTGCTGAAGACTGCCTGAGCTACCAATAGGGCGAGGGCGGGATTTCCTCGAAAACCTCGGCAAGCCGGCGCCGGGTGGCGGGTGTCGTCGCTTCCGGCAAGCTGTCCAGCCTGAAGAAGCCGGCTTCCGCGATTTCGTGGTCCGGCAATTTCGGCGCGGACTGGGCAAAATGCTCGATGAGGTAGAGGCCGACGTGGTCGCGCCGGCTGGCCTGCCGGTTGAAGTGCATCGATTTCAGCATCGGGGCGGCGGTTATCGCGATGTTGCCTTCCTCGGCCATTTCGCGCCGCAGCGCCTCTTCCATCGTCTCGCCCTGCTCGACGCCGCCGCCCGGCAACTGCCAGCCGGGAACGTAGGTGTGGCGGATCAGGAAGACGCTTCTGTCGGCCCGGTCATAGACCAGCGCGCGCACGCCGCGCGTCATCGGCCGCCTGACGAGGAAGAACAGGTGGAACAGGCGCGCCCTGACGCCCGGCCAGCCGGTCTGGCGAAACGCTCTCTCCTGATCGCTATCATTCATGGGAATTTCTGCCTGTCGTGCTGGCAAAGGTGGAAAGCGGCGCGCGCCTCCCGTAAGAGTGAAGCCATGTTCAGGCTTGCGCACATGTCGGACGTCCATCTGGGACCGCTGCCCGATGTATCCTATCGCGATCTCGCCTCCAAGCGGGTGGTGGGCTATATCAACTGGCAGCGCAATCGACGCCGCCATATGCACGATGCCGTCATCGACACGATCGTGGCCGATCTGAAGGCGCAGGCGCCGAACCACATCGCCGTGACAGGCGATCTCGTCAACCTCGCGCTGGACGGCGAGATCGAGATGGCGCGGCTGTGGCTGGAAATGCTCGGCCCGCCGCAGGATGTCTCGGTCGTGCCGGGCAACCATGACGCCTACGTGCCGGGGGCGTTCGGCAAGGTCTGCCGCTCCTGGGCGCCGTGGATGAACGGCGACGGCGTCAATCATCCGATCGACCGCGACAGCTTTCCCTATCTGCGCGTGCGCGGCGACATCGCGCTGATTGGCGTGTCGACGGCGCGCGCCACCGCGCCCTTCATGGCCAACGGGTTCTTCCGCGAGGGGCAGGCGAAAAGGCTGGCGAAACTGCTCACGGAAACCGGCAAGCTCGGATTGTTCCGGGTGGTGATGATCCATCATCCGCCGGTGCGCAATGCGGTTTCCCAGCACAAGCGGCTGTTCGGTATTCGCCGCTTCCAGAAGATCGTCGCGCGCAACGGCGCGGAACTTGTCCTGCACGGCCATTCGCACGAGCCGTCGCTTTATTCGATTGCCAGCGGCAATGCCCGTATTCCGGTAGTCGGCGTTGCCGCGGCGGGGCAGTCGCCGGGCGGTTCGCATCCGGCAGCGCAGTACAATCTCGTCGATATCGGCGGCGAGCCGGGGAACCGGCAGATCAGCCTGACCCGGCGCGGGTTGACCGGCCCGGCCATTCCGCCGGCCGATCTCGAGGTGATAGACCTGACGACGGTTTCGGAAAGCCGACAGGCTCTGGTCAGAACGTGATCTTCATCGCCAGAAGGCGGTCCCAGAACAGGATAACCGCGAAAATCAGGCCGACCAGCGCGCCACCTGCGGTGATGGCCAGCGTGGTCAACAGCGCGGACAGGAGCTTGCTGCGGGGTGCTGCTTCCAGCGCATGTTCCATCTTCGAGCCGGCCCGCTCGGCAAATCCGGGAGCAATGTCTACCTCGCTGCCATCCATCATGCGCTGATGCTCGATGATACGTTCGGCGACGTAGCGGGTTACCTGTGAGGCAACGTTTTTCAGGTCGGAGGACTCCGCAAGCACGACGCGCCCGAGGCGGGTATCCCTGACGAAGCGGAACGTGCGGCGGTCCCGCCCCATGGCGACATGGCTGACGGCGTCGATCCAGAGCCTCGGCTGCAGTCCCGACGAAATGGCGAAATCGAAATTGTCCATGTCGGCAGGCACGTCGGCGAATACCGGCGCAAGCTCAGCCGCCATCAGTTCGAGCCGCATGCGATGGGCTTCGCGCAAATCGACGACGACGTCGTCGCGGTCGGCAAAGCCGTTCTTCACGTCCCGTATCGCGTTGGACAACGCGCTCGATGCCTCGCTCGGCGTCACGTTTTCGCTGGCATCCTTCATCGCGCAAGGGTCTCACGGTTGGTTAAGCCAAGGTTAACATAGCCGTTGCCGAAAAACAGCCGGATGGTGGGATGCAGTTCTATCGGGCCGATATGCCGGCAAGCTGGGCCTGAATAAGCGCAGCTACTTCCGCAGGCGCTTCGCCAATCAGCATGTGGCCGGCACCGGGAATGATTTGAACATTGAAATGAGCGGGCAAGCCTTCCGTCTGGCGCACCGGAAGCACCGGATCTGCATCCCCCCACAGGACGGACACCGGCATTGCCAGCGTGGCAAGCATTTCGCGGGGGATTTCGCCCTGCCGTTCGCCCTTGGTGATCAGTGCGGCGATCTCTTCGAGTTTTGCGGTCTGCCCGGGTTGCCCGCGCATTTCCCTGTAGGCGGCAAGTGACTTTTCGGAAACCGTGGCTTGCGGCCCCGACATCGCGGCAATGCAATCGCGGATTTCACTTCCCTCGACAGCCGCGCCATAGCGGCGCAGCAGCGGCCCGTTGATTTCAGGGCCGAAGCCACCCGGAGCCAGAAGGGTAAGCGACGCGACGCGTTCTGGAGCCATCAAGCCGATCAGAACGGCAATCGCGCCGCCCATCGAATGCCCGACCAAATGCGCCTGATTGATACCGCGTTCGGTCAGATCGGCGGCTATGGCTCGTGCCGCCAATTTGGGCGGTCCGGCATCAGGAAAGGTCAGCGAGCGGCCGTGGCCCGGCAAGTCGTAGGCGATGCTGCGCGAAATCTTGGAAAGTTCCGCAACGACATCATTCCATACGGCATGGTTTGCTCCAAAGCCATGCAGGAGGACCAGCGCCGATACGCCGCTCCCCCGGTTGGATGAATAGAGGCTACTGCTCATGCGATGCTCAGGTCGAATTTCCCAGTCCCGCCGCCCGCAGCGCCTCCACAAGCCGGTCGGTAAGGTCGGCGGGGTATTTGCGCTGCTCGAATGTCTTGCGCGGGTCGGCGGCGAATTTCGGAAATTCCGTCAAAAGCTCGTTGAGGCGTTCCTTCTTGGCGCGAAGGTCGCCCGTCTGGTCGGCGGCAATCAGCCTTGCTGCCACATAGTGGGATTTCTTTGCCGTAGGGTTGAGCGCAGCCGTTGCTCGCGCAGCTTCTTTTACGTCGCCCAGCATGAACTCGCCTAAAAACAGACCGAAATCCCACCAGGGCGGATGCGCGCTGGTGGATTCGACTGCCCGGGCCATTATAGGGGTGCCTTCTTCATAGTGGCCGGCAAAGATCAGGCCGTATCCGTATGCGGCGGCCATGGTCAGATCGTAGGTGTTGAGTTCGTAGGCCTTGCGCGACCAGCGGATCGACTCGTCCGAATTGCCGAGACGCGAGTTCATGTAGCCATAGGCACGATGAGCGTAAGGGCTGGTTGCGGCCATCTGCACGGCCTTGTGCGCCATCGCCATCGCCTTGTCCCGAGACGCCTCCGGCGGATAGGTATAGTGATCGGTCACCGCTTCTAGATGAAGTGCCGAAAGCTCCGAATAGACCAGCGCCGATTTTGTCTTCATCGCCAAAAGTTGTTCAAAGCAACGATAGGCATTTTCATGCGTCTGGGAATTGGGATCCTGGTAGTAGTCGTCGTTCAAAAGCAGGCAGCGTGTCAGGCCGACTTGCGTGCCTTCCTGCTCGATATAGGCGTAGATGGCGCCGGAGGCTGTCGTCGTAGTCGTCAGCAGGCCGGCAATCTGGTCCTCGATTTTCTGCGGCTCGGTTTCGGACCGGGAAAGCGTACGTGACAGCAAAACACGGCCGCTTCCGAGGTTCTGCAATTCGATGGTGACGCTGCCGTCCGCCAAACCGGGCGTGAGCTCGAAGACGAAGTTCAGCGCCTTGAATTGCGGGCTTGGATCGCCCTCGATGTCGCGGCCGATGAAGTCCACCGTATCGAAGCCCGAAAGCCCCCGGCGCAGCGAGGCTGCGATGGCCGCGATTTCGGGAGTGTCTTCCTTGGCGGAGAGATAGATCACCGGCAGGGTGTCCGGCTGGGTCGTGTCGATGCTACTTGTGGTTGCCGGAGCCTCGGGCGCAGTCGTCGTGGCTTCCGCCGTGGTCAGGATGTTGGACTGGCGCAGCAGCATGAAACTCAGCATCACCACCACGACGCCGATCGTCAGCCACATAAAGGCAAGCTGGCGCGCAAGCGACGGGAGCGGCAGTGCCCGGTTGGAGGTGGAAGCCGGCTCGGTGGCCACTTCTTTCTGTTCGGGCTTACTGTCGGTGCCTACGGTCTCGTAGGTGGGGACATAGCTGCCACGCGGAATGGCGATGCGCAGCGGCTCGGAAGCTCCTTCGTTGGCAAAATACTGTTGCAAGAGGTCGCGCAGCCGTCCTGCCTGCACGCGCACCACAGCATCGGTCGAGGGGTCGAAGTCGGCATCCTTGCCGAAAACATCGACCGCAATGGAAAAGCCCTTTAGCCGGTCGGCTTCGCCCGCCAATTCGCGCTCGACAAGATACTGAAGCAGATCCCGCGCTCGTTCCGATCTGCTGAAGGTTTCGCTGACGAGCAGCCGCTTCAGCGTTTCGCGCACTGCGGGGGCGGCAGGCGAGGTATGCTGCAAGTGTCGGACCTTTCAAGTCGGCACAAGTTAGATGTCAATCATATATGGCTTGCGTCACTAAACAAGCAGTCCTGCTTTGGTAGCAAGCCGGTTCGCCGAAATAATCCGGCGAACCAGTTTTTGGGCTGTCAGCGGGCTTTTTTACCGACGATACGGTTGGCCGCGGAGACGATCGCTTCGAGCGATGCCGCGGAAATGTTGGTGTTGATGCCGGCGCCGAAAATCTTGCCGCCCGGATATTCCATCTCCATGTAGGAGATCGCGGCGGCGTTAGAGCCACGCTGCATGGAATGCTCGGAGTAGTCGAGCACCGACATCGGCACGCCGATGTGCCGCGAAAGCGCATCGACAAAGCCGTCGATCGGGCCGGTGCCGCTGCCGGTGATCTTCACTTCCTTGCCCTTGTCGAGGATCGTCGCCTCGATAAGCCGCCGGCCCTTCACTTCGGTGTCGGGATAGGTGTGGTGGTCGACGAATTTCAGCCGTGCGCGTGGCTGATCGACGTAAGCCTCCAGGAAGCGCTCGTAGATGCGCTTTGCCGGCACTTCCTTGCCTTCGGCGTCGGTGATGGCCTGGATGTCCTGGCTGAATTCGATCTGCAGGTTGCGCGGCAGGTTGAGGCCGTAGTCGGCTTGCAGGACATAGGCGATGCCGCCCTTGCCGGACTGCGAGTTGATGCGGATGATGGCCTCGTAGCTGCGGCCGACGTCCTGCGGGTCGATCGGCAGGTAAGGAACCTCCCAGAACTCCTTGTTGGCCTTCTTCAAGGCCTTCATGCCTTTGTTGATGGCGTCCTGATGCGAACCGGAGAAAGCCGTGTAGACCAGTTCGCCGACATAAGGGTGGCGCTCCGGGATCTTGAGCTGATTCGAATATTCGTAGACGGCCTTCATGCGCGGGATATCCGAGCAGTCCAATTCGGGGTCGACGCCTTGCGTGTACATGTTGAGCGCCAGCGTCACGATATCGACGTTGCCGGTGCGCTCGCCATTGCCGAACAGCGTGCCCTCGACGCGGTCGGCGCCCGCCATCAGGCCGAGTTCGGTGGTGGCGACGCCGGTGCCGCGGTCGTTGTGCGGATGCAGGGAGATGATGAGGTTTTCGCGGTTGTCGAGATGGCGGATCATCCATTCGATGCGGTCGGCATAGACGTTGGGCGTCGACATCTCCACCGTGGACGGCAGGTTGACGATGAGCTTGTTGTCCGGCGTCGGCTTCACGATCTCAGTGACCGCGTTGCAGATTTCCAGCGCGACCTCGAGTTCGGTGCCGGTGAAGCTCTCCGGCGAATACTGGAAGCGATAGCCGCCTCCTGCCTTCGCGGCCATGTCGGTGATCATCTTGGCTGCGTCGGTGGCGATCCGCTTGATGCCCGGCACGTCCTTTTCAAACACCACGCGGCGCTGCAATTCGCTGGTGGAATTATAGAAGTGGACGATAGGCCGCGTCGCACTCTGCAAGGCCTCGAAGGTGCGGGTAATGAGTTCGGGCCGGCACTGCACCAGCACCTGCAGCGAAACGTCGGACGGGACGTTGCCTTCCTCGATGCACCAGCGGGCGAAGTCGAAATCGGTTTGCGAGGCAGACGGAAAGCCGACCTCGATTTCCTTGAAGCCCATGTCGAGCAAGAGCTGGAACATGCGCGCCTTGCGATCATGGCCCATCGGGTCGATCAGCGCCTGGTTGCCGTCTCGCAGATCGACGGAACACCAGATCGGCGCTTTTTCAATGACCTTCGATGGCCAGGTCCTGTCGGGGAGCCCGACAGTGGGATAGGGCTGGTATTTGCGTGCGGCATCCGGCATGCCCTTGTGGGGCTGCGCGTGGACTTGTTCTCGTGCGTTCATCTTCTTTGTCTCCCGCCGCTTGCCGGACCTGCCTTTTATGCGGTCACGATGGCCAGACGGCGCCTCTAACAGAATTCGGTTGCTGTCAACCGTTGCCAATGGGGTTTTGCCAAGGAGCAGATGCCGAGCGGCGGTTATCGACCGCCGGGCGCTCCTTCAGCGAACCCGGCGATCGCCGATAAGGCCGAGAAGCAGCAGGGTAGAGGTGAGCGCGCGCAACGTCTCGCCGGAAAAACCGGTCGGACGGGATATGGTCGATGCGGGGCGCATATTCATGATGCCGTCTCTTACAGGAGCGCCGTCAGCGAGGCAAGTGTCGTGCGCGCCATTCACCTGACGGTGCGGGCCACCAGCCGCGCAAGGCTCGGACCAAGCAGCAGCACGATCATGAAGCGCATCATCTGCAAGGCCATGACGAAGGAGATGTCCACGTTGTCGGTGGCGGCTGCGATGATGGCGATGGAGTCCATGCCGCCGGGGCTGGTGGCGAGATAGGCGGTCAGCGGGTCGATGCCGAGAAGCCGGCTTATCAGCCAGCCGAGGCTGCCGCAAAACGCGATCAGGATGAGGATGGCGCATGTCACCTGCGGCAAGGCCTTTGCTGCGCTGCGCAGGATCGGGCGGGTGAAGTTGAGGCCGATGGTCCAGCCGATCAGCGCATAGCTCAACCCCAGCAGCCATTCCGGCAACTGGTAGTCGAGGCCGAAGCCGAGATGGAGCGCAAGGCCGAGGATCATGGTGCCGAGGAAATAGGGAGAGGGCAGCCGGCAGAGCTTGCCCACAGTCGCGCCGATCACCGCGGCTGCCACGGTGGCCGTCATTCCGAGCGGTTCGATGGGCGGGAACCAGACGACAGCCGGGGCCTCGACGCCGGATGTATCGACCCAGAGCTTGGCGACGAAGGCGGCGGCGATGGACACCATCATGACCCGCAGATATTGCATGAAGGCGACAAGCCGCTGGTCCGCGCCGAAAGCGCCCGCCATCAGCACCATGGGCGTGGCCGCACCAGGCGCCGATCCCCATACCGCGGTCGTTCCGGGCAGGATGCGCCAATAGCTGATCAGCCAGCCGAGGAGGCTGGACGCGGTGATCGTCGAGACGACGATTGCGAGGAAAAGCGGCCATTCGGCATAGACGGTGTGGAAAATTGCGGGCTCGATGGAATTTGCGATGAGGCAGCCGATGACGGCCTGCGATGCGGCGAAAGCCTTGGCGGGCACGCGCACCGTGGTGCCGTTGGTGCCGGCAACGATGCCTGCAAGCATCGGGCCGATCAAAAGCGCGGCGGGCAGGGCCGCGATTTCCAGAGCCGCGACGAAGATGGCAGAGACGCCAAGGATGATGGCCCATTGCAGCGGGCGCGCGGCGCGTGCCAGGCGTTCTTGCTGTTGCGGCGGGGAGGTTTGATCCATGCCCGCTCTTAAACCGCCTGAAGAAAAAACGCGAATGCGCGGCCCTTCAATTTGCCATGATCGGTTGTGCCAGGCGAAACTCTTCGCTTGCCTGCCAAGGTCGCATGGTCAGGGCAGGCCGACACCGCCTGCCGGATCGGTCTCGATCTGGAATTCGAAGCCGGCGATGAGCGGCTTTGCCTCGGCAATCGCGGCCTGCACTTGCGGCAATTGCAGCGAAGCCTTGTGGCTCGCCTGGTCGTTCCATATCTCGGTGACCCAGATCGCGGAGGTATCGGCCGGGTCGCGGGCGATGATGTAGTTGAGGCAACCCGGCATGGAGCGGGTGCCTTGAAGAAGAATATGCAGCAACTGGTCGCGTTTGCCGGGTGTGGCACGCATCTTCCCGATCAGGCCGTACATCCGTTTCTCCCGCTGAATTGGTGCGAATTGCATACGATGTTCTGAACTACGGCGACGCAACCTTAGCGGATCATGCGCCTACAGAAAATCGTCAACCTTGCCGATTGGCTTGCAATGCTTAACGGGTGACCGGTCGGGCGGCCGATGAAGTCAGGCGAAGGGGACTGCGACCGTGCCCTTCGGCAGCTTGGCCTCGTCGTCCGGCTCGACATGGATCGTGACGCGCACTGAGGGCACTTCGGCCTTCAGCGCGTCCTCGATGCGGTCGCAGATGACGTGGCTTTCGCCGACAGACATGTCCGCATCCACCACCATGTGGAACTCGATGAAGGTAGCGCGGCCGGCGATGCGGGTCTTCAGATCATGCACCTCAAGCGCACCCTTGGAATTGGTCGAGATGATGTCGCGGATGTGCATGTGCTCTTCGGTGTCGACGCCGCGATCCATCAGGCCGTTGAGGGATTCGCCCGTCACTTTCCAGCCCTGGTAGAGGATGTTGAGCGCGACGATGACAGCCAAAAGCGGATCGAGCACGTGCCATCCGGTGACGACCGCGCCGATCAGGCCGGCAATGACGCCGACCGAGGTAATCACGTCCGTCATGATGTGATGGCCGTCCGCCTCCAGCGCAGGCGACTTGGCGCTGCGGCCGGTGCGGATCAGGATAAGCGCCCAGATGGCGTTCACCACCGCCGCGCCGCCATTGACGGCGAGGCCTTCCCAGGCCTGCTCGATCGGCTTCGGGTTCTGGATCGACGACCATACCTGGGCGATGATCAAAAGCGCCGCCACCACGATCAGCACGCCTTCCAGCACCGCGGAGAAATATTCGGCCTTGTGGTGCCCGAAGGGATGATCCTGGTCGGCCGGCTTGTGGCTGACGCGGATGGCCCAGAAGGCGGCCATTGCGGTGATGACGTTGACGATCGATTCCAGCGCGTCGGAATAAAGCGCGACCGAGCCGGTCATGCGCCAGGCGATGAATTTCAGCCCCATCACCGCAAGCGCGACGATGATCGACCAGAAGGCGAGCGTGGCGATCTTCTGCTTGGAGGTCATGGCGGTCTTTTCTCCCCGAAGTCGGGCAGGCGCGATGGAATCGGCGCTGTTCATGCGGCCTTTTCCTTGGCCTTGCGCGGCAGGTGGGCAACGACGTTCTCGATCATGCGCATGCCGGCGTCATGGCCGAGCGACATGATCGATTCCGGGTGGAACTGGACTGCGGCCACCGGCTCCCTGGTATGCTCGAACGCCATGATGGTGCCGTCCTCGCTTTCGGCGGTGACCTCGAATTCCGGCGGCAGGCGGCCCGGATCGGCAAAGATCGAATGGTAGCGCCCGACCGTCACTTCCTTCGGCAGGCCTGAGAAGATGACGCCGGGCTTCGAGACGCGGATGCGCGACGGCTTGCCATGCATCGGAACGGCAAGCTGGCGCAGTTCGCCGCCATAGGCTTCGGCAAGCGCCTGCAGGCCAAGACAGACGCCGAAGATCGGCAGTTCGCGCTTCCGGGCCTTCTTGATCGTTGCGGCGCAATCGAAATCTTTCGGCGTGCCGGGTCCGGGCGACAGAACGACGAGATCGGGCTTCAGGCGGTCGAACACTTCTTCGGCCACAGGCGAGCGCACGGTCGAGACATTGGCGCCGGTCTGGCGGAAATAATTGGCGAGCGTGTGGACGAACGAGTCCTCGTGATCGACCAGCAGGATGTTGACGCCTTCGCCGACGCGGGCGGTTGCGCGTTCGGTGGCGGCGGCGTTGCCGGCCTTGGCGTCACGGATGGCGGAGAGCATGGCGGATGCTTTCAGTTCGGTTTCGGCTTCTTCGTCTTCAGGGACGGAATCGAAAAGCAAGGTAGCGCCGGCGCGCACCTCGGCAATGCCGTCCTTTATGCGGATGGTGCGCAGCGTCAAGCCCGTATTGAGGTCGCCGTTGAAATGCACCATGCCGATGGCTCCGCCATACCAGGCGCGAGGCGATTTCTCATTCTGCTCGATGAAGCGCATGGCCCAAAGTTTGGGCGCGCCGGTCACTGTTACCGCCCAAGCGTGCGACAGGAAGGCGTCGAAGGCGTCCATGCCTTCGCGCAGGCGTCCCTCGATGTGGTCGACGGTGTGGATCAGGCGCGAATACATCTCGATCTGGCGGCGGCCGATGACGCGCACCGAGCCCGGCTCGCACACCCGGCTCTTGTCGTTGCGGTCGACGTCCGAGCACATGGTGAGCTCGGACTCGTCCTTCTTGGAATTGAGCAGCTTCAGGATCTGCTCATGGTCGGCTATGGCGTCGCCGCCGCGCTTGATGGTGCCGGAGATCGGGCAGGTTTCGACCCGGCGTCCGTTGACGCGCACGAACATCTCGGGCGACGCGCCGATGAGGTATTCGCCTTCGCCGAGATTGATGAAGAAGGAATAGGGCGAGGGGTTGATGGCCTTGAGGCGGCGCGCGATGTCCGACGGCACGGTCTCGCAGCGCTCGTAGAACATCTGCCCGGGCACGACTTCGAACAGGTCGCCGCGCTTGAAGCTTGCCATGGCGTTGCGCACCAGCCCGGCATATTCGCCCGGCTCATGGTCGCCGCGCGGCGGAATGCGGTCGGACTGCCTGAACTCTTCCTCGCGCGTTTCGCGCGGCAGGCCCTCGGTCGAAAAGCCCTGTCCAGCATAGTCGTAGCGGTCGGTCCACGCCTTGGCCGAATAGTGATCGACGACGAGGATTTCGTCCGGCAGGTAGAGGACGAGATCGCGCTGGCTTTCCTTGCGCTCAAGCTTGTGCTCGACCGGATCGAACTGGAAGGCGAGGTCGTAGCCGAACGCGCCGTAGAGGCCGAGATTGGCATCCTCCGCGCTCTTGAACAGCGCCGTGATCGCGCGCAGCACCGTGAAGACGGAGGGCACGCGGCTGCGCTCTTCCTCGGTGAAGATGCGGCCGGGTTCAGCGACCGTTAACGCCAGCCGCTGTTTCGTCGTCTGCGTCAGCGTGACGTCCTTTTCGTCCAGCAGCGCACGCGCGATGATCGGCAGAAGCACTTCGCCACGCTGGTTGAGCGCCTCCATGCGCATGGCGCGGCCGCGCGCGGAAATGGCAACCGGCGGGTCGATGATGGCGGTGTCCCAGCGCGTATAGCGGCCGGGATATTCATAATTGGAGGAAAACACCGCGCCGCGGCGTGAATTCAGCCCGTCGATGTAAGACTCTATGGCACCGGCATAAGGCCGGTCGTGCCGCTGGCGGGTGATGGCGATGCCGCCCGCAGTGACGAATCGCTCAGCGCCGTTGCCCAGAATTTCCACCGTCATTGCCGTCTCCCGTTCGCTTTTCCTGGCAACGGACCCGGAGGCTCATAACGAAAATGGCCGCCCGGACATCCGTTGCGGCCACCATCCATTTTCACGCGCACGCGCTTAGAAGGCCGCTGTCAGCAGGCCCACCACCACGCAGAGTTCGAAGAGCGCATGTTCATGCAATTCCCATAGCGGCGAAAGCCGGGCCGGGCAAGTGGATTCGCAAGGCGAGGTTGCTACACTTCCAGCGCGCCGCTGCGAGCGTCATCGCTGCGCACGCTGCCGACCAGCTTGAGCAGATCGTCGCCGCTGCGCGTGATGCGGTGGGAGCGCCGCGTCAGGATATAGCCGGCCTGCGGTGCGGTGACTTCGACCCTGCCGCCGACCTCGCCAGGCGCATGAACGATGGTGGCCAGAAGATCGCCCTTCTTCACATGATCGCCCGGCTTCACATGGTAGAGGATGGCTCCCGCTTTAGGTGCCGGCATCATGTCGATGTTTTCCAGCGGCGCGACCACGCCCTTGAACGGGCCGGTCTTCGCTACCGACGGATCGGCGATGACGCCGCGCCCGACGAGCAGGCGGTAGAGGCCGTCGGCGTCAGACTTTGCGAGATCGCCATAGACATCGGAAACGCCGCGATACTCAACCGTCGTCACGACCTGTTTTTGAAGACGCGCCTTGTCGCCGCCGAGATAGGGGTGGACGGATGCCTCCTCGAAGGCTGCGCCGCTCGCGCCTTGCCATAGAAGCACTGCGTCAACGCCCATCGCAGCCGCGCAGTCTTCCATCGCCGGCCACAACTCTTTCGGCACGTAGAGATAGGGCATGCCCTCGTCATCGCAGTGCAGGTCGAGCACGATGTCATGGCCGACCGAGAGCTTGAGCAGGCGCACCTTGAGCCGCTGGTCGATGGTGGCGAGGCTGGCTTCGTCGGGAAGAAGCGACGCATCGGGCCTGTCGATCAGCGGGAAATCGCGGTTGAAGTTTGTGCGGGTGGCAAGGTGGAAGCGGCCCTGCTGTTCGGTGAATTGATATTGCGCGCGGCCAATCGGATTGGCCCAAGGAACGACGGTGATCGCGCCGCGAATGCGGCCTTCTCTTTCGGCCTTGGCAAGCAAGGGTATCAGCGCGTCGATGGCAACGGTGCCGGGCAGTTCGCCGGCATGGAGGGCCGCCTGGAGATAGGCGTTGGGCGCAGTGCCGTCGCTGCCCTTGAAGCGGAAGACCGGGAATTCGTACGTCACGCCTTCGGTATCGCCGGCAATGCGTTCGATCGATTTTTCCATGGCCTGTCCCTTCAGATAGCTTCGCGTACCCGCTCATGGACCGGGACCGGGCCGGTGTCGAGGGGCAGGGCGGGCGGGTTTGAATGCCAAGCATCCATCCCAAACCAAAAGAGGCGCCGTTGGGCGCCTCCTTGTGTTGGTTGCGGAGGGTTT
>CAZROU010000058.1:0-25398 GCA_964601795.1 uncultured Mesorhizobium sp.
CCGTTCCGGCGTCCTTCGGATGTGGTCCATCTACCCGGCTACTTTGTCGAAAGAGCTTGAAAATGAATGACATTTCCCGCGCTCTTTCTCCGCGTATCCGAACAGATGACCTCACACCATTTCGACCAGATTTATGAGTTCACGACCTAGGCCGGAGTACATCATGGAAGGGACAGCAATCGGCGCCTCTGGAAAGTTGCCAACACCGCGCCGATCGAGAACAAGGGTTGCGCGGTCCGCTTCCATTGCTCGCCAACAGCTTGCATGGCCTGTACGGGCTCTCCTTGTCTCGCTCTTTATTCCCTGGATTTGGCATCTGGGCCCGCTTGCCCTTTCGCTGCACCGGATCGTACTCCTGATCATGGTGGTGCCATGTCTCATCGTTTGGATTTCAGGTAAAGCAGGCCGAATTCGCGTCCCCGACATTACTGTCCTGCTTTACTGCCTCTGGAGTTCGATCAGCTTGATGATCAATCAAGGCATTGGGGCGAGCATTCAACCGGCAGGCATATTGTGTATCGAAACCATCGGCTCCTATTTCATCGCAAGATGTTACATTCGTAGCGCGGAGGATTTCAAATCTGCGGTAAGCCTACTGTTTTGGCTTATCGCAGCCATGCTGCCGTTTGCGATCCTTGAGGCGGTTACGGGCCGAGATTTTCTACTTGAGGCATTCTCGGTCGCTCTACCGGTTCCGCCCACGGCCGAATATGAACTGCGCTTGGGTTTGAGGCGTGTACAGGCTGTCTTTGAACACCCTATCTTGTTTGGTGTCGTATCTGGCAGTGTGTTCGCTCTGTCCTTTCTCGTTCTGGGGCATGGCGAAAAAGGATTCAGGCGCTGGATGAGGCCAGGAAGCGTTTTCGCGACGGCATTTTTCAGTCTGTCGGCCGGACCGCTCACAGCCTTGATAGGCCAAGGCATGCTCTTATCGTGGAACTGGCTGCTGTCGCGCTACGCATATAGGTGGCGCTTGTTGTGCGCGTTGTTGGCGGCGGCTTGGGTCAGCCTTTCGATGGTTTCCAATCGATCGGTGCCGAACCTGTTTCTCAGTATGTTTTCATTCGATGGGGAGTCGGCATACTATCGCATTCTTATATGGATATTCGGAACGCGCTCAGCCCTTAGCAATCCCTTCTTCGGCGTAGGTTTGAACAGATGGGAACGGCCAACTTGGATGCCGCCGAGTATCGATATGTTCTGGCTCATTCACGCAGTCTACTATGGGATACCTGCAGCGATTTTCATGTTGCTTACCTTGATAGTACCCTTCTTCAGCATTGGTTTCCTGAAGGTGTCGGATAATCGGCTCGATCAGTATCGGATTGGCTATATAATCGCGATGTGCGGCTTTTTCTTGGTAGGATGGACCGTACACTTTTGGAATGCGACCTATGTCCTGTTCCTCTTTCTGCTCGCCAGCGGAATATGGATGCTGGATGTGAATCCCCACGGGGACCAAGAAACGTCAATTGGATCGAGCCGCTTTTCTCGTGTCCGCCGATCTCAGAGTCGAAGCAGGGACACCAGCGGTCGGTCGATGAGGTCAAGGAATCGTCTCACATCGTCCCTTTGAGTGAGGCCATTACCTCTTGTCAGCCGGTTCGTCTCGTTCTGAATTGAATGCTCAAGGAAACTGGTGAGATTTGCCGCCACACCCGGGTGTAGGCAGGCTTTGCCCCTTCACTTCGGAAGGCTGCCGATGGAGCGCCGAAACACTATGAACAACGCTTTGGCCGTCCGGGTTTCCGTCATTCTGCCGACATATAACCGCTCCCACAGCCTGCCAGCTGCAATCAAGAGCGTGTTGGAGCAATCTTACCACGATTTGGAACTGATCGTCGTGGACGATGCATCTTCTGAGGATATTGAGCGGCTTGTCCGTTCTATCGATGATTCACGCATCCGTTATTTTAGGCGGCCGGAAAACGGTGGTGCTGCCGCTGCCCGCAACTCTGGCCTTGCCATGGCTATCGGAGAGTTTATTGCCTTCCAAGATAGCGACGACCTATGGCTGCCAAACAAACTTGAGCGACAAATGATGCTGTTGGAGCGGTTGCCGGATGATGTCGGCGTGGTGACCGGAGGCAAGCTTCTCTATGGCCGCGACGCAAACTTCAATTTCGGCCATGGCAAGGTCGCCTACGCTCCGGCGCCGGAAAGCATCTTGAGGCTTGATGAGGATCAGGTCGGCCATCTGCTGACAGAAAATCGGTTGAGTTTGCAGAACGCGCTATTCAAGCGGAGCCATGTTCCGGACACAGTTTGGTTCGACCCCATCGCCTGCGCCAACGAAGACTGGGATTTTGCCATCCGTCTGGTCCAAAGGACGAAGATGTACGAAGATATCGAGCCGGTTGTAGTCGGTTTCCTATCGCCTGACAGTATTTCATCGAACCGCAGGAAGCAGACGATTGGTATCCTGCGCATCATGAAGAAAAACCGTGCCTTGCTGGAGAACTACAGAAAGCAGCGCTCCATTATGATCATGGATGTCGCCATGGAACTGGCAAGGCAGGGCAAATCAAGGCGAGCCCTCGACTTTATCAGGAAAAGCATCAGCGATCGGCCAGTCAATGCATTTCTTCTGATGGGTATCGCGGCAGGCAAGGCGAAAAGAATCTTCCTCAACTACTGGCGTAGACTGCGAATGAAGAGTGCATCAACTCCGCCCATGCCGCTGCACTGAGAGTGGCAGGTTAGGTGGCGGCCACGAGCCTGAATTGGCCGCCGAAAGGATCGTCTGCTGCAGGGCCTTGCTGGCGCGCTTTCGGCGCGGGTCATGGTTATGTATTTCCAGTTGCAGCGCGAGCCATGCCGACTTGGCGGCCTCGCTGACCCTGCCTCTGGCCTTGTTGGCCACGACCTCTCGATAGATATCCAGTTGCAGGTCGACAGCGCGCTTCAGACTGAACCTATCGCACGCGACTTGCCTGCCATATTGGCCGAGCGTGTCTCGAAGGTCCTTGTCTTGCAAAAGCCGCTCGATCTTGCCTGCCAGCCTTGCCGTGCCTTCCTGCGGATCGCCAAGTCCATAGAACCCTTGCCACAGGAACTGATCCAGCGTGGCAGGCTCGAATATGTCGCAAAAAGCCTGTTCTCCCTGCACGATCAGTGGCCGGCCGATAGCCATGGCTCTCAGCGCGGAGCTGCCCATGCCCAGAACCACGTCCGCTGCCGCATAGGCCGCGCGGGGATCGAGGTCGGCGCCGTGAAAACTTACAACCTCGCGCCGGTTCGCCGTATTCACGGCCTTGGCCCGTCGCTCGAGCGCGTCCCGGGCAGGGCCGTCGCCGACAAGGATCAACCGCACCGGATAGCGGCTGGCAAGGGCGTCGATGGCATCGATGGCGCGCACCAGCGCATCGAGTTTGAGATCAAGCGCCAGCCGCGACACGCTAACGGCTAGAAGGTCTGTGTCCTTCACCTTGTGCAACTGCCGGAAGGCGGAGCCGTCCACCTCAGGCGTATCGCGCTCTATGTCGATGGGCGGTTCGATGACCCATACCTTGCCGCGCTGGACCTTGCGCGCATCGGAGCCAAGTTCCTCGGTTCCCATGATGAGCGGCACGGACGCCGGCACATAGGGCGGCACGCCCATGCTAAGCACCGTGCAAACCATTGGCGTGCCGAGAAAACAGACGGCGCCGTAGTAGGCGTCGAGGCAGGTCGACCATTCGTAAGTATGGATGATGTCGATCCGCTCCCTTCGGACGATGGACGCGATTTGCGCCATTCGCGTCGGGGCAGGGCGGTATTTTAAGGGATGCGCCGGGAGGAATTGAAGTTCGCGCATTCCGATATACTCGACGAGAGGCCCCGGAACACCGTAGATGATGGCCTCATGGCCGGCGGACTTTGCCGCGGCCGCCAGATCTATAGCATTGATTTGGCTTCCGCCGATCGAAAGATCATGCGGACAAACAAGAATACGCAATATTATCTTTCCAGGTTCGAGCAATACATATCTGAAAGATAGCTGAAATTATGTATATATTTGTTTGGTAATTTAATCAATTATTCCATAGCGGTCGCCGTCCAGCACAAAGCTTAGTTCGGCACACCGTGGCGCTACCTCTTTCGGATATGACCGTTCGGCGATTGGCCGAATTTACTCCATTGGCGCCGAAACTCCATTGTTCGGGCGGTAGCCTGTCGGGAACGACGGAATATCGATCCGCGACAGCAATGGAGTCGATAGCATGATCGCAGCAAGTGTTGTTCTTGGCGAGGGAGTGGTCATCCATCACCCCGACCTCGTCAATCTCTATGGCTGCACGGTTGGCGACGGTTCGCGTGTCGGCACCTTTGTCGAAATCCAGAAAAACGCCGTGATCGGCCGCAACTGCAAGATCTCCAGTCACAGTTTCGTCTGCGAAGGCGTCACCATCGAAGACGGTGTCTTCGTCGGTCACGGCGTCATGTTCACCAACGATATCCATCCGCGCGCAGTCGCAGCCGACGGCGGCCTTCAGACCGAGGCGGATTGGACGGTCGTTCCGACGCTAGTCAGGGCTGGCGCGTCGATCGGTTCGAACGCGACGATCCTTGCCGGCATCACCATCGGAATGGGCGCGCTTGTCGGAGCAGGGGCAGTCGTCACCCGCGATGTTCCCGACTACGCAATTGTCGCCGGCGTGCCGGCAGTCGTGACCGGACGGGTCAAGGATGCTCCGCCTGTTGCGCGCGTTGCAGGAGGTGCACGATGATCGGCGTCGCTGTCATCGGTTACGGCTATTGGGGGCCGAACCTCGTTCGCAATTTCGCCGAGGTGCCGGGCGTCCGGCTGGCCGCCGTATGCGATCTCAACAAGGAACGCCTTGCACCCGTCAAGGCGCGGTATCCGTCGGTTGCGATCACCGACAATTATGACGAAATCCTGGGCGATCCGAGCATTTCAGCCGTCGCTATCGCAACGCCCGTCTCCAGCCATTTCAAGCTGGCCATGGCCGCGCTGATGGCCGGCAAGCATGTCTTCGTCGAAAAGCCGATTGCATCGTCTGCAGAAGAAGCCGAGCGTCTTGTCGAGGAGGCCGCACGTCGTGGCCTTGTGCTCGCAGTCGACCACACTTTCGTCCACACCGGCGCGGTGCGCAAAATGCGCGAACTGGTCGATAACGGCCTGGGCGAGATGTACTACTACGACTCGGTGCGCGTGAATCTCGGCCTGTTCCAGCACGATGTCAGCGTCATCTGGGACCTCGCGGTCCATGACCTTTCGATCATGGATTACGTCATCCAGCACAAGCCGGTCGCGGTTTCGGCGACAGGCATAAGCCATGTACCCGGCGAGCCGGAAAACATCGCCTATCTCACCCTGTTCTTCGAAACCAATCTGATCGCCCACATCCACGTCAACTGGCTGGCGCCGGTCAAGGTGCGCCGCACGCTGGTCGGCGGCAGCAACAAGATGATCGTCTATGACGATCTCGAGCCCAGCGAAAAGATCAAGGTCTACGACAAGGGCATCACGCTCAACGGCGACAAGAAGGCCAATGGCGAAAAGGTCTACCAGGCGCTGGTCGGCTACCGCAGCGGCGACATGTGGGCTCCGCATCTCGACGTCAAGGAAGCCTTGAGCACGGAATTGCGCGAATTCGCACAGTGCATCGAACAGAGCAGTACGCCGATCGCCGATGGCAGGGCGGGCCTGCGCGTGGTGCGCGTCCTCGAAGCTGCAACCCAGTCGCTCGCACAGCGCGGCCGGGTCATCGAACTGGAAAAGATTAGGCGGGTGGCATGATCCCTTTTCTCGATCTCAAGGCGCAGTACGCAAGCATCAAGGAAGAGGTTGATGCGGCAGCGTTGCGCGTTCTCGCTTCGACCCAGTATGTGCTTGGCGAGGAAGTGGCGGCGTTTGAAAAGGAATTCGCCACCTATAGCTATGCTCGCCATGCCATTGCGGTGAATACCGGCACTAGCGCCTTGCATCTGGCGTTGCTCGCCGCCGGTATCGGCCCCGGCGATGAGGTCATCACCGTGCCTTTCACCTTCGTCGCCAGCGTGTCGGCCGTTTGCTACACGGGCGCCAAGCCGGTGTTCGTCGATATTGAGCCGACCACCTACACGATGGACCCGGCCAAGCTCGAAGCAGCAATCACCAGCCGCACCAAGGCGATCATGCCGGTCCATCTCTATGGCCAGATGGCGGACATGACCCCGATCATGGAAATCGCCGCCCGCCACGGCATCCCGGTCATCGAGGACGCCTGCCAGGCCCACGGCGCTGAATATCACGGCAAGCGCGCCGGCAGCATCGGCATCTCCGGCTGCTTCAGCTTCTATCCCGGAAAGAACCTCGGCGCTTGCGGCGAGGGCGGACTGGTCGTTACCAACGACGATGCGACCGCCACGAAAATCCGCATGTTGCGCGACTGGGGCCAGGAGCAGCGCTACCACCACACGCTGAAAGGTTTCAACTATCGCATGGACGGCATCCAAGGCGCGATCCTGCGCGTCAAGCTGCGCCATCTGGAGAAGTGGACCGAGGCGCGCCGTACCAATGCGCGGCTCTACACGACCTTGCTGAAAAACGTCGAAGCGGTAGCGGCTCCGACCGAAGCGGCCGGCCGGCGTCACGTCTATCACATCTATGCCGTTCGCTGCGACGACCGCGAGGCCCTGCGCCAGAGCCTGGACGCCGCCGGCATCGCCACTGGCTTGCACTATCCGATCCCGGTGCATCTGCAGAAGGCCCATGCCGATCTCGGCCACCACAAGGGCGATTTCCCGGTTTCGGAGCAGGTGGCATCTGAAGTTCTGTCGGTTCCGCTCTATCCGGAACTGACGTCCGAGCAGATCGCCACCGTGGTCGATGCGATCGCAGAGGCGACCACTGCCAAGCCGGCGAGGGCTGCCCTCCGTGTCGGCTAAATCCAAACAGGTGAGCCGCGTCGTGGCGGCGGTTCACGGTCGCAAGACCCTGGCGCCCGAGCTCGAATTCGTGCCCGGCCTCTCCGATGCGCTGCGCGAGGCCTATGACATCAAGGGTCTGGTCGAACTCTACCAGCGCTTTTCCGCAGGCGACGGCTTCATCGATGCCACCATGCGCCGCACCATCTGGCGGGCATTGGCGCTGCGCTGCGGACCCGGCCTGCAGGTTGGCGTCAACGCCGGCTTCAAGCATATCGAGACCTTCGACATCGGCGCCGGCGTGTTTATCGGTTCCCAAGCCATCGTGCAGGGCCGTTTCGACGGCACCTGCATCATCGGCGACAACACCTGGATAGGGCCGCAGGTATTCCTCGATGCACGCGATCTGGTGATCGGCGAATGCGTCGGCTTCGGCCCCGGATCGAAGGTGCTGGGTTCGGAACACAACGGCATTCCGGCAGACGTGCCGATTATCCGCACCGATCTGGAAATCAGGCCGGTGCGCATTGGCGATTGGGTCGATATCGGCACCAATGCCACCATCCTTCCGGGTGTCACCATCGGCAAGGGCGCGATCATTGGCGCCGGCGCGGTGGTCACAGAAGACGTGCCGCCCTTTGCCATCGTGGCGGGCGTGCCTGCAAAATTCCTGCGCTGGCGTCCGGAATCGGAAGCCGTGCGCAGTGCAGAGGGGAAATAGGCGATGAAAAACAAGCGCGTATTGATAACAGGCGGAGCCGGTCTGATCGGTTCCCACATCGCCGACATCGTGGCGCGGGAGCGCCCGCGCGAAATCATCATCCTCGATAATTTCGTGCGCGGCCGGCGTGAGAACCTGCGTCAGGCCATGGCGGACTTCCCGCTGACCATCGTTGATGGCGACATCCAGGACCGCGATCTTTTGGCTCGCCTGTTCCAGGGCGTCGACGTCGTCTTCCATCAGGCGGCGATCCGCATCACCCAATGTGCGGAAGAACCCCGGCTTGCCTTCGACGTTCTGGCCGGCGGCACGTTCAATGTGCTTGAGGCAGCCGTGGCCGCCAAGGTATCGAAGGTGGTCGCCGCTTCGTCAGCTTCAGTCCTTGGCTTGGCCGAGAGCTTCCCGACCACGGAAGCGCATCACCCCTACAACAACCGCACCATCTATGGCGCCGCCAAGACCTTCAACGAGGGCCTGCTGCGCTCTTTCGCCGAGATGTACGGCCTGCGCTACGTCGCCTTGCGCTATTTCAACGTCTACGGCCCGCGCATGGATGTCTACGGCGCTTATACCGAAGTGCTGATCCGTTGGATGGAGCGCATCGCTGCCGGCGAAGCGCCGCTCATCTACGGCGACGGCTCGCAGACCATGGATTTCGTCCATGTCCACGACATTGCCCGCGTTAACGTCCTCGCCGCCAAGTCGGATGTCACGGATGAAGTCTTCAACGTCGCCAGCGGCACCGAAATCAGCCTGCTTGAATTGGCGCAGCGCCTGAGCGCTGTCATGGGCTCAACCGCAGCTCCGGTCCATATGCCGGCCCGCACCGTCAACGGCGTCACCCGCCGTCTGGCCGACACCAGCAAGGCCAAGACCATGCTCGGCTTCGAGGCGACGACAAGGATCGATGACGGATTGCGCGATCTCGTCGCCTGGTGGCGGCAGGAGCGCGAGGCAACACAGGTCGCTGCAGAATGAACAAGCCGCTTGCCCAGATCGCTGTCGCCAAGCCGGTTCTCGGTGAAGAAGAGGCCGAGGCTGCCCGCCGCGTCATCCTGTCCGGCTGGGTCACGCAAGGCCCGGAAGTCGCAGCATTCGAGCGCGAGTTCGCCGAAACGGTCGGCGCGCCGCACGCCGTTGCCGTGTCGAACTGCACCACCGCGCTGCATCTGGCGCTGAAAGCGGTCGGCGTCGGTCCGGGCGACGAGGTCATCACCGTCAGCCATTCGTTCATCGCGACGGCGAACGCCATCGTCTATTGCGGCGCCGTGCCGGTGTTCGTCGATATCTCGGCGTCCGGCTACAACATCGATGCGAGCCTGATCGAGTCGGCCATCACGCCGCGCACCAAGGCGATCCTGTGCGTGCACCAGCTTGGCATGCCCTGCGATCTCGCCACCATCGTCAAGGTCGGCAAGAGCCACGGCATTGCCGTCATCGAGGATGCGGCCTGCGCCATCGGTTCGGAAATCCTGTGGAACGGGCAATGGGAAAAGATCGGCAAGCCGCATGGCGATATCGCCTGCTTTTCCTTCCATCCGCGCAAGGTCGTCACCACCGGCGACGGCGGCATGCTGACGACGGCCAATCCCGAATATGACCGCAAGTTCCGGCTCTGGCGCCAGCACTCCATGAGTGTGGCGGACACCGTGCGTCACTCGTCGAATTCAGTGATCTACGAGACCTACCCGGAAGTCGGCTACAACTACCGCATGACCGACGTGCAGGCCGCCATCGGCCGCGAGCAGTTGCGCAAGCTGCCAGGGATCGTCGAGCGCCGCCGGCAGATCGCGGCGGACTATGCCGAACGCCTTGGCCATATCCGCGGACTTGGCGTGCCGACGGAGCCGCATTGGGGGCGCACCAACTGGCAAAGCTATTGCGTGGCATTGCCGCGCGGGGCCGACCAGCGCGCCGTCATGCAGGCGTTGCTTGATTTGGGCATTTCCACCCGGCGCGGCATCATGAACAGCCATCTGGAGCCGGCCTATCAACATCAGGGGGCTTATCGCCAGGGCTCGAGCCTGCAGCACAGCGCGATGGCGCAAAGCGGTTCGATGATCCTGCCCCTGTTCACCCAGATGACCGATGTGGAAATCTCGCGCGTTGTCGATGGTCTCGAACAGGTTCTCGGCGCAGCAAATTCAGCGGCAGCGTAGATCTTCCAAGGGTTCTATGCCCAGCGCCTGACAAATCCCGGCAGCTTTTCTGCCGGGAACAGCTTCAACAACAGCCTAAGCGAATAAAGCCCCGTGATGGTCGTCAAGGCGACGCCGATGACCGTCGCCGGCCAGAACGGCAAAAACATCAACGAGGCAAATGCAACTGCTGCGGCGGGCAGGAAAATCGCGCCGAGCCTGAGATTTTCGGCCGACCATCTAAAACCGCTCATGCGGCGCACGATCACGTAGATCAGGCTACCGTGCCAGACGTAAAGGCCAAAGAAGGCAATACCGGCACCTGTAAGGCCTATACGCGGCACCAGCAGCCAAGCCAGCCCCACATGCACGGTGGTCGCCGCCACTTCCGTCCAGAAGAAAACCTTTCGGTCGCCCTTGGCCAGGACGATGAAGCCCATTGGCCAGGCGACGATACGCAGCATCATGCCAAGGCATATCCAGCGCAGCAGCTCGACGGCGGGTACGAATTCATGTGAATAGAATACGGTCATCACCAGCGGAGCCACTGTCAGCGTCGCCAGCAGTCCGGGGCCTGCCAGTAGGATGCTGATCTGTGCCTGTTCGTTGACGAGGCGGTTGCATTCCTGGTTGTCGTTTGCAACCGCCGTCAGCCGCGGATAAAAATCGGTGCCCATCGCCTGCAGGATGAAGCCGGCATAAAGGCCGCCCAGAGCCCAGGCCGCCTGATAGAGTCCGGCCGCCTCGAAACCCGAGTGCTTGAGCACGATCAGGCGAATTGCATAGGCTGCACCCGTGGTCAGGAAGGCGCTTGCCATGAAGACCGCGCCAAGCTTGAGCAGGGCTGCGGCTTCCTGGCTCACCTCTCGCGTCGAGAGCTTTATCGGCTTTATCTTGATCTGTCGCGCGTACCACCAGGATGTCAGCACCGAGGCAAGCGCCATGGCGATGAACGCCGGCACGATGCCCGCCTCGCCGAAGAAATAGACCATCGGTATGCCGATGGCGGTGCTGAAGAACGCGCCTAGCATGGTTATCTGGGCCAGATGCGAGATGCGCCGCATGCCTTGCACAAGAGCCATCTGCGCGGCGGATATGAGTTGGAGGCAGACGGCGATGCCGAGCAGCGCGACCGCCACAACATGCGTGTCGTCACCGAAGGTGAAACGAGCCACCGGCAAGGCCAGCAGTCCAAGCAGGGCCGCGCCAAGCAGGCCGAGCACGATGGACACCCGCCGCAGCATCAGGGTGGTTCGCGCGATCCGCTCTTCATCCTGCGTTGCGGTTGCCTCCGCAATCTGGCGCACGCCACTTGCAGGGATGCCGAGCCCAGCCAAAGTCTGGGTGAGGTCGATGATGGAACTGTAGAGCCCCATCAGGCCGACGCCGGATGGGCCGAGCAACAGCGCCATCGCCTTGTTGCGGATGATGGCGAAGCCGATATTGACGATCGACGATCCGCCGATCATCGCCGTCGATTTCAGGATCTGCGTGTAGCTGCTCGATTTCGGCGAAACCGGCGCGTTCATCGCCATCTCGGTCATGAGGTCACACGTCGTTCCGTTCGCGCGGTGATCGCTTCGTCATGGCGCATCCGAACTGCCGAGAAAGCCTTGTTTCACTGGCTGGCTTCCGGTTGCGTCGTCGTGGTTGAAGCAGAATCGGGCGAAGTCTCGCTACCTTGCAGCAAGGTCAGCGAAGAACTGACCTTCACCACGTCGCCCGGTAGCAACGCGGTGGATTCGGCGGCTGGAACGGATACTTCCTTGCCGTCATGCGTACGGGTGATGGAGTAGCTGATGGTTGCTTGCTCGCCACTTGCCGAGACGCTTGAAGAAGACAGTGCGTCCAACAGCATTTTCTGCGACACGTCCCGCTTCAGCCTGAGTTGTTCGAGATTGGCCTGCTCGGCCTGTATCTCGCTGGCGACTTCGGTCTGCCGCCTGTCTTCTATGCCTTCCATGTTGCGTTTTGCTTCGGCGAGATTCTGCCTTGCGCGCATGATCGCGGTGACCTGGTCGAGGCGCTCGCCCCTGTAGCTCGCTACGACGCGCTCCAGTTCGGATTGCCGCGACATCACGGCAAAACCCTTGCTGACCAGGCCTTTGACCGCGTTAAGGTCTCGCTCTGCGGCGGCAATGCCCTCATCGGCCGTCTCGGTCTTCTGTTCGAGGGCGCCGATCTCGGCCGTGAAAAGTTCCTGCAGTTCCGACAATGATTTCGTCTGTCGAGCCAGTTCCTTGGCACGCGTTTGGAAGATCGTTTTTTCCTGGTTGAAGACATCTTGTGCGAGGCTGCTTTCGGTCCCCGGCGCTATCGCGGGAAAATCGATCGCCTCAGCGTCGGCGGCTTCGGCGCGCAACCGCGCGGTCTTGGCCATACTGCGTAAGATCTGCGCGTCCAGCCCGCGCAGTTCGCCCACCAGACCTGCTTCGGTCTTGCCTGCGCCGAGCGCACCGCGCCGCTCGCCGCCGCCCAACGCCAGCGCCTGAAGGATCGTCATGCCTTCGCGGAATTTGTATTCGCCCGGCTTGGCGACATCGCCCACCACATAGACCGGCGGATACTCCACCACCGAGACGGTCGTATCGGGCTTGTCGACGAGCCCGGTTTTGGCCTGGATTCGCTTAGCGATCTCAGCCGCAAGCGTGGTCGGGCCCATGTCGCCGACCTTCACGGAGCCGATCACTGGCAATTCCAGCGTGCCTTCCTCGGTCACGACAAAGTCACCGCCAAGTGCGGCCCATTGCTCGTAGGCGCCTTTTATCGGCATCCATTGCAGCACGGTAACCCGCACCTTGGTCTGCGCGACCAGTTCGCCGGCATTGGCTTGCGTCAGGAAGAAGCCGCTTGCCAGCACCACAGCACTGGCGAACATGGCGCCAAATGACCGGCCGGTCAGGTTTTTGCAGAAGACATTCATTGCTCGCCTCAGGCTCGCCTGTTTGAAAGCGGGAACCCCGTTTACGGATGCCGTCGTTGCTCTGGCAGTTTGCGACGGCACTCCGCGTGCGCCCGAACCGTTTCCGGGCCTTGGCAATGTGCCAACTTATCTCTGCCTTGCTAAGGTTTAGATCGGAGAGAAAGGCTCATCCATTCTGGTGTGAGGCGTATCAAGGGCTCCGCCAAACAGGATATTTTCGTTCTTCCTTAGCAACCCAGCCTTATTTTCGGCGTTACTGGCAACAATGCTTTACGTTGATGGCCGTTGTCGCGGGAGCAGGGACCGGAGAGGCCGTCACTACGTAGCGTCATGGCTTCTCGCCTGGCATTTGGCCACTCCTGTGGGAGCAGGCCGTCCAAACGATTGAGAACGCCCGATTGAGCCGGCTAGTCCATTTGGAGGAGGCCGATGATCCTGCCGACCCTCCGGGCATCCCACGTTTGGGTTGAGCCTCAACCCTATTGCCCCATCGCGGCGTTTAAGTTCCTGCAATATCGTCCTTATCGGCCGAACTCGACTGGCGCATCCGTTGCGCCTGCGTAGGGCGCGGTTGGCAGGGGTGGATTGGATTGGGCGATCCAGGAAGAAGTCGGAGCCAATGGAAGCAACAAGCGAAGCGGCCATGAATGGAAAGCGAGCCGCGGTTGGGGCGTTCGAATCGCGAAAGACCGTTATTTTCGTGACGGCACCTGGTGCGATATCGGGCAGCTTGGTCTATGCGCTCGACCACGAGTTCCCGTGGCTCGACATCAAGCAGATGGATAGGGTGGAAGCGGCATGTGCGGCCTTTGCCTTCCCGGTGGCATTGATCCTGATCGATCCGATGCTGTTGCCGGCGGCGCAGCGCCTGTCCGAGGAACTGACGCGCAGGCATCCGCACGCGATGATTGCGCTGATCGATTCCGACACTCAGAACTCGCCGCTGATCTTCCCCGATATTTGTGAATCGCAGCTGGTTCGCGGGGTATTGCCCATGAACCTCAGGCTCGACGTGTGGCTGTCGGTCGTGCGGCTGATGCTGCGCGGCGGCGAATACTTCCCCGTCGGTATGCTGCACTCCTATGCGCAGAAGATCGCGTCGGCGCCTCAGCCGGCGTCGGCCTTCGCCGAACTGCCTGTCCAAAGGTCTGCGAGGGCGGACCGCGTTGCCGATCTCACGCCGCGCGAGATGCAGATATTGGAAATGGTCTCGCGTGGGCTGCAGAACAAGGCGATCGCCGCCGAGTTCAACCTGTCCGAACACACGGTGAAGATCCATCTTCACAACATCATCAGCAAGCTCGGCATCCATAACCGCACCGAAGCGGCGGCGCGCTACCGCGACCATCAGGCCGGACGCATCCGCATCACCGGCAACGGCGCGAGCGAAGGCTGAACAGCCGCATCGGAAGGATAGAGGCTCCGGCATTCGCGCCGGGGCCTTGTTGTGCGATCAAACCGCTTCCAGATAGGTTTCGAACTCGAAATTGTTCACCCTCAGCGCGAAGGTTTCCAGTTCCTGCTTCTTGCAGGCAACAAGCGAGCCGCGCAGCGCATCCGGAAATATTTCCGCAACAAGATCGCCATGCTCGAAGCTGGCGATCGCGGACGCCCAGTCCGGCGGCAGCTTGGCCAAGTCGCGGCGGTCGTAGACATCTGTGGTCATAGGCTCGCCGGGCGACAATTGCCGTTCGATACCGATCAGCGCTGCGCCAAGGATGGCGGCAAGAACGAGATATGGGTTGGCATCGGCTCCCGAAACGCGGTGCTCAATGCGGCGCGCGTTGGACGGCCCTCCCGGAATGCGGATCGCCACCATGCGGTTCTCGTAACCCCATGCAACCGCTGTCGGCGCGTAAGACTTCGGCCGCAGCCGCCGATAGGAGTTGAAGTGCGGCGCGAACACCAGCGTGCTTTCTGCCATTGCCGCGAGCATGCCGGCAACTGCGTGACGCATCAATTCGGAACCTTGCTCGGTACCATCGTCGAACACGTTGCGCCCGTCGCCGTCAATGAGGCTGAAATGGACATGGAAGCCGTTGCCGGCGCGTTTGCCGTAGGGCTTGGCCATGAACGAGGCGATGAAGCCGTGCTTGCGGGCAATGCCTTTCACGGTGCGCTTGAACAGCACCGCGTCGTCGGCGGCCCGCAGGGCGTCGGCGACATGATTGAGGTTGATCTCGAACTGGCCGACGCCGTTTTCTGCAATCGCGGTGTCGACCGGAATATCCTGCAAGCGGCAGGCTTCGTAGACATCGTGCATGAACGCTTCGAAATCGTCGATCTCGTCTATGGAAAGCGCTGCGTCTGAATCGAGCCGACGCCCCGTGACTGGTGATACCGGGCCGCGCGGACGTGCGGATTTCGGATCGACCAGGTAAAATTCGAGTTCCGTTGCCGCCACAGGCGTCAGGCCAAGCGTCTTGTAGCGGTCGAGAATGCGGGCGAGCGCGCGCCGGGGGTCGCCGAGAAAGGGTGCGCCGTTTTCATCGCTGAGCCAAAGCGGAATGAGCGCGGTGGGGTAGGCGGTCCAGTCCATCGGCAGGATGCCGCGTCCCGTCCAGTGACAGATGCCGTCGGCGTCGCCGGTTGAGAACACCTGCTTGTTGCCCTCGATATCTTCGCCCCAGACATCGACACCGCTGATCGAATAGGGCATGCGCAGCTTGCCTTCGAGTGCCTTGCGCGCCTGTTCGACGGGAATGCGCTTGCCGCGCATGATGCCGTTGAGATCGCAGACCGCCGCCCTCAGGCTCTGGATATCGGGTCTGCTTGAAAGCCAGTCCAAAACGCCATCTATCGTATCACTCAATTGCTACCTCCGGTCTGGTTGAACATATGTGCGAAATCGTAACCGGCGCTGGCCACGCCCAACATTGCAGCCCGGCGCCGGGATGCTCCCCGCTGGATTGAGGCCACGGCAATACCCGCCCGTGCAGCGCACCGCGCTGCGGGCTCGATCGATCGTGGTGTCCCGATCCCGAATTTTGTTTCTTACCCCGTTCACCCGGTTGAAAGGCAAAAGCGGATGCCAATGCGGCCTGGCTTTTCTTGAATAGCCTTTCATGCGGCCCGTATGGAGCGGGCCATCGTCTTCATCACACCTTACCGACGAGTTGGCCAAAAGCCAAGCTCAGGCGCCCGGGCGGCCAAAACGGACTCTAGGTCCTGACCCTAGCTAGCCCAGTATATTCCGCGCAGCGCGCATAAAAATTTTAGACCCGATTGGAATCAGATCGTCTGGAAAGTCATAGTCCGGATTGTGCAGGGCGGGGTGCTTTTCGCCGGCGCCGAGGAAAAACATCGCGGATGAGGCGTTGTGCCCGAACACGCCGAAATCCTCCGAAGCGCGCATCGGAAGCCCGTCTTCGCCGTGCTGGACGCCTTCCTCATCAAGCGCGCGCTGCAAGTAGCCGACGGCGTCCGGTGCGTTGACGCTGGCTACGAATATCTCGTGGTAGTCGAAGCGTGCGGACAGCCGATTGTGGTCCGCGATCTTCATGACCAGCGATTCAGCGGCCGCGCATAGATTTGCCATGCGTTCGTCGCGCCGGGTTCTGAGCGTCGCCCAGACCTCCCCGTAGCCGGGAGCGATGCCGAACACAGCCTCGCCCATGGCGGCATGGGTGACGGTTACCATGCTGAATTCGTCGTCAGCGAAAGTCGCGCCACCAAGCGCCGGGAGCGCCGGCATAAGTTCGCTTATTGCCAGCATGGGCGATAGACCGGTTTCCGGCATGGAAGAATGGGCGGTCTTGCCTTCCAACACGATGCGCATGCCGCGGGAAGCACAATTGACCACACCGGTTCTGATCCGCACCTCGCCGAACGGCACGCCGGGCAGATTGTGCAACGAAAACGCGAAATCCGGCGCGACCTCGCTGAAGCGCGGGTCGGCGACGACGCCGGCTGCGCCATTGCCGGTTTCTTCCGCCGGTTGAAACATCAGGACGACGCGGCCCCGGGCCGGTCTCTGGCGTCCAAATTGACGGCCAAGCGCGCCAAGGATCGCCGTATGTCCGTCATGCCCGCACATGTGCGATTTGCCCGGCACCAGCGAGGTATGCGGCACACCTGAAATTTCCTGGATCGGCAGGGCATCGAGTTCCGAACGGAACATGACCGTCGGTCCCGGCTTGCCGCTTTCGTAGACGGCCGCCACTCCGTGTCCGCCCAGTTTCGTCAGGATCCTGTCCGGCTTTGTCTCGCCTACGAAATCGACCACTTCGCTTGCGGTCGCTTGTTCTTCATTTGAGATTTCTGGCTGCTGGTGCAGCTTGCGTCGCCAAGCCGTGAGTTCAACGATGTCTCGATTGGTGAGGGTCAAGTTTCAAACTCCGCTTGCAGCGATGTCCTTGGTATCATGCGGGGTGTTGGTGCGTAAGAACCCGGTGAAACCGTAGCCGCGACCTGTAGCCCGGCTTCAAACTTGCATCCTACTTTCTCGAACGCATCGGCCAACTCCGTAATATTTTATGTTGCGAGAAACCTTGCTCGCTGTGGATCACGCAGAACGCCTGTACAATCCATTGCGGCGGTTCGATTTCCTGTTCTGGCACCATGCGGGAATCGTAGAGCAGCGTCATATGCGGCGTGAACGCCTTGCGAACCTTCCGGGCAAGACCGCTCCATCCCATGGCGTCGCCCAGACGGCGATGGAAGTCGAACAATTCTTCATTCTCAGCACTTGCGACGAGTACAAGTGGCCGTCTGTCATCCTTGCCGGCGAAACTCACGGCCCGGTCGAAGCGGATGGGAAATTCGACAAACTCGAACCGGCTTGCGGCATCTTCGGCCTTCAACTCGATGCCGAGGTTGCGTCCGTCGAAAATTCCCAGGCCGTACAAACTGACATGATAGCGCATGGGGCCGAGCGGCTTACCCAGCAAGCCATGTCTTTCGATGATGTCGTCCGCAATCCGATCCACTCGTAGCGCCGTCGTTTCTGGAGGGCGAAGGGCGAAAAAGACATTGTCCGCACGCTTTGCGCCTAGACCGGGCAGGATCAGTTGTCCATCTGCATGGCCCGGTTTACGGGCTGGCAAAGCACCTTTGCGCAGAGGCGCATCGCTCCTCTGCGAGAGGGTGAAACCAAGATCGTATTGCATGCGGCAATTTAGAACAAATAAAGAACATTGTAAATCCAGTAAACCGCCCCGATGGCGTGATCGTGTTCCGGCGAGGCGCAAGTTCGCGGTGGCGTATCGCCAGTTCTGCCGATATCGTGCGCCGGACAGTTTCCGAGCAAGGGCAAGGCAGCCAGATGAACAACCACTTGAATTTCTTTATCGATGGCAAATGGGTCGCGCCGGTCGTTCCGGCGACGCTGGACGTAGTCGACCCTTCCACGGAGGAAGCCTATACGAAGATTTCAGTTGGCTCGAAAGCTGACGTGGACAAGGCCGTTGCTGCGGCAAAGGCGGCGTTCCCGGCTTTTTCGCAGACCAGCAAGGCTGACCGCCTCAAGCTCCTCAAGCGTATCCTCGAAATCTACAATGAACGCTATGAGGACATTGCCCAGGCCGTCAGCCATGAAATGGGTGCGCCGATAACCTGGGCCCGCGAGGCGCAGGCATGGGCCGGTCGTGTCCACATGGAAGCGACCATCAAGGCGCTTGAAGACTATGAGTTTTCGGAAAAGCGCGGCGCCACCATGGTGGTGAAGGAGCCGATCGGCGTATGTGCGCTGATCACGCCGTGGAACTGGCCGCTTAACCAGATCGTCTGCAAGGTCGCGCCCGCTATCGCCGCCGGTTGCACCGTGGTTTTGAAGCCCTCCGAGATCGCGCCGATCAGCGGCATCGTCTTTTCCGAAATCATGGAAGCTGCCGGCACGCCCAATGGCGTCTACAACATGGTCAACGGCAATGGTCCCGATGTCGGTCAGGTCATAGCCGGGCACCCGGATGTCGATATGGTTTCCTTCACCGGCTCCACCCGCGCCGGCATCATCGTCGCCAAGACCGCCGCCGATACGGTCAAGCGCGTGGCGCAGGAACTTGGCGGCAAGTCGGCCAACATCATTCTGCCCGACGCCGATTTTGAACTCGCGGTAAAGAAGGGCGTCGAGGGCTGCTTTGGCAATAGCGGCCAGTCCTGCGATGCGCCGACCCGCATGCTGGTGCCGGCGGCCCGTCACGACGAGGCGCTTTCCATCGCCAGGGATGCAGCCGAAGCCTACAAGGTCGGCGATCCGCGCGCCGAGGATACCCAGCTTGGCCCTGTCGTCAGCCAGTTGCAGTACGACAAGATCCAGCGGCTGATCGAGGCCGGCATCAAGGAAGGCGCTACGCTTGTGACCGGTGGCCCCGGCCGGCCCGAACATCTCAACCGCGGCTACTATGTGCGCCCGACCGTGTTTGGCCACGTCAAGCCCGGCATGGCCATCGAGAAGGAAGAAATCTTCGGTCCGGTGCTGTCGGTCATTTCCTATGACGACGACGACGACGCGGTTAAGATCGCCAACGACACCGTCTACGGCCTTGCCGCCTATGTACAGTCGAAGGACATCAAGCACGCGCGGGCGGTCGCCTCGCGCCTGCGTGCCGGTCAGGTCAACCTGAACTATCCCGACTGGGACATTTTCGCGCCATTCGGCGGCTACAAGCAATCGGGCAATGGGCGCGAATATGCCGACTGGGCCATCCACGACTTCCTCGAGGTCAAGGGCATCATCGGTTACGGCGAATAACCTCGCCGGACATGCAGTGGAGTTGAAAATGAACATCGAAAAGCGGGGGGATGCGGGCATGGTTCCGTCAGCCTTCGCCAACCAGCCGCACCCTTACAATCCGGCGGTGCCGCTTTCACTCGATCCGGTCGACAGCGTGCGCGTCAACCTGTCTGCTGCCGAGCGCCGCACCGCTTCACTGGGCGGCCGCCGCACCGTCAAGAAGGAGTGGCAGGCGGCTTGGCTGGTCCGCGCGCTGCAATGCATCGACCTGACCACCCTGAACGGCGACGACACGGCAGGGCGCGTCCAGCGGCTTTGCGCCAAGGCGCGCCAACCTTTGCGCGAAGATCTCAAGCAGGCGCTGGGCTTAGGCGACCGCAACATCACCACCGGCGCGGTCTGCGTCTATCATCGTTTTGTCGCCACCGCGGTCGAGGCGTTGGACGGTTCCGGCATTCCGGTTGCCGCTGTCTCCACCGGCTTTCCAGCCGGCCTGTCGCCGCTTCCCACGCGGTTGAAGGAGATCGAGGCTTCGGTTGCCGACGGCGCTTCGGAAATCGACATCGTCATCACCCGCGAACATGTGCTGACCGCCAACTGGCAGGCGCTATACGACGAGGTAAGGGCTTGCAAGGAAGCTTGCGGCAAAGCCCACATGAAGACCATTCTCGGCACCGGCGACCTGCAGACATTGCGCAATGTCGCCCGCGCCTCCTGGGTGGCGATGATGGCCGGTTCCGATTTCATCAAGACCTCGACCGGCAAGGAATCAACCAACGCCACGCTGCCGGTCACGCTCATCATGCTGCGCGCCATCCGCGAATATCGCGAGATGACCGGCTATGTCGTTGGCTATAAGCCGGCCGGCGGCATCTCGACCGCCAAGGATGCGCTCGCATATTTGGCGCTGGTCAAGGAAGAACTCGGCAACGACTGGCTGCAGCCGAACCTCTTCCGCTTCGGCGCTTCCTCGCTGCTGGCCGACATCGAACGCCAGCTCGAACATTATGTGACCGGCCGCTATGCGGCCTTCAGCCACCACGCCATGGCTTGAGATGGAAGAAAAAATGTCGATTGCAGAAATTCTCGACACCATGGAATACGGCCCGGCGCCCGAGAGCGACAAGGAAGCGCGCGCCTGGATCAAGGGGCTGGGCGGCGAAACGAAGCTGTTCATCGGCGGCCAGTGGAAGAAGGCGAAGTCCGGCCAGAGTTTCGAGACTGCGGCTCCCGCCAGCGGTGAGATGCTGACCCGCATCGCCGAGGCCAATGCCGCCGATGTTGATGCCGCAGTCAAGGCAGCCGCCAAGGCGCAGCCGGTATGGGCCGCCCTTTCCGGTCACCATCGCGCCCGCTACCTCTATGCGCTTGCCCGCCTGATACAACGCCACAGCCGCCTGTTTGCCGTGGTGGAATCGCTCGACAACGGCAAGCCTATCCGCGAAACGCGCGACATCGACATTCCGCTCGTTGCCCGCCATTTCTACCATCATGCCGGCTGGGCGCAGTTGATGGACACGGAGCTTGCCGACAAGGAGCCGCTCGGCGTCTGCGGCCAGATAATACCGTGGAACTTTCCGCTGCTGATGCTGGCCTGGAAGATCGCGCCAGCCATAGCGCTCGGCAACACGGTGGTGCTGAAGCCGGCCGAGTACACATCGCTGACCGCGCTTTTGTTTGCCGAGATGTGCCAGAAGGCTGGTCTGCCTGAGGGCGTCGTCAACATCGTCACTGGCGCGGGCGATACGGGCGCGGCCATCGTCAATCATCCCGGCATCGCCAAGATCGCCTTTACCGGTTCGACCGAGGTCGGCCGCATCATCCGCGAGGCGACCGCCGGTTCGGGCAAGGGCCTGACGCTGGAACTCGGCGGCAAGTCGCCGTTCATCGTCTTCGACGACGCCGATCTCGATGCGGCGGTCGAAGGTGTGGTCGATGCGATCTGGTTCAACCAGGGCCAGGTCTGCTGCGCAGGGTCGCGGCTTTTGCTGCAGGAAAGCATCCACAACCGTTTCGTCTCCAAGCTCACCCAGCGCATGGAAACCCTGCGCGTTGGCGATCCGCTCGACAAGGCGATCGACATCGGCGCCATCGTCCACCCGGTGCAGTTGCAGCGCATCAAGTCGCTGGTCGAAACGGGCGTGAAGGAAGGCGCTGAATTGCACCAGCCCAAGGCCGCCGTACCGGCCACCGGCTGCTTCTACCCGCCGACCCTACTTACCGGCGTCCATCCGGCCTCGACCGTTTCGCGCGTCGAGATATTCGGCCCGGTCATGGTCGCGACCACCTTCCGCACGCCGGCGGAAGCGGTCGAGCTTGCCAACAACACCGAATACGGCCTCGCCGCCACCATTTGGAGCGAGACGCTGTCGCTGGCGCTCGACATCGCGCCGAAGCTGAAATGCGGCGTGGTCTGGGTCAACGGCACCAACATGTTCGATGCCGGCGTCGGCTTCGGCGGCTATAAAGAATCCGGCTTCGGCCGTGAGGGCGGCCGCGAGGGGCTTGCCGCCTACTGCAAGCCGAAATGGCTCACCAAGGCCAAGGCAATCGTTGCGCAGCCGGCACCTCAGCCGGGCGATGAAGCAACCGATTCCTCCTTCATCGACCGCACGGCAAAACTTTATGTCGGCGGCAAGCAGGCCCGCCCGGATGGAGGCTATTCGCGGCCCATCCTGTCGCCTTCCGGTGCGCTGGTCGGTGAGGTCGGCGAAGGCAACCGCAAGGACATCCGCAACGCGGTTGAAGCAGCCCGCAAGGCGACCGGATGGGGCAGTGCCAGCGAGCACAACCGCGCACAGATTTTGTATTACATCGCCGAGAATCTTGAAGCCCGCAGCACAGAGTTCACTGAGCGCCTCATAGTGATGACCGGCAAGCGCAAACCGGAGGCGGCGAGGGAGGTCGCGGCTTCCGTTTCGCGGCTGTTTTCTTATGGCGCCTGGGCCGACAAGTTTGAAGGCACGGTGCACAAGCCGCCGCTGCGTGGCGTTGCGCTGGCGATGAACGAGCCGCTTGGCATTGTCGGCATCGCCTGTCCGGAAGAGTTCGGCCTGCTCGGCTTCGTCTCGACCTTTGCACCGGCGATTGCGGCCGGCAACCGTGTCGTGGTGGTGCCGTCGTCGCGGCTGGCGTTGGCGGCGACCGATTTCTATCAGGTCCTCGAAACCTCCGACGTACCGGACGGCGTCGTCAACATCGTCACCGGCGACCGGGATGCACTCGCGCTTGAATTGGCCAAGCACGAGGAGGTTGACGGCGTCTGGTACTTCGGCCCGAAGGAAGCCGCCGCGCGCATTGAGAAGGCTTCGGCTGGCAATCTCAAGCAGGTGTGGGCGGAGACGGTGCAGCGTGACTGGCTCGATCCGCGCCTCGGCGAGGGCAGGGAGTTCCTGTCCCGCGCCGTTCAGGTCAAGAATATCTGGGTGCCTTACGGCGAATAGGGACCCTGCTCAGCGCTTCTTCGCACGCCCTGCGAACGGATTGTCGGAAGTGCGCAGCGCCATGCGGATCGGCACGCCCGGCATGTCGAAGGCCTCGCGCAGGTTGTTGACCAGATAGCGCACGTAGGATTGCGGCATCGCATCCGGCCGTGAGCAGGACACCACGAAGCCCGGCGGACGGGTCTTGGCCTGCGTCACATACTTGACCTTGAGGCGGCGTCCGGCGACGGCGGGCGGCGGATGGTGGGCGAGGATGCCTTCCAGCCAGCGGTTGAGCTTGCCGGTGGAAATGCGGCTGTTCCACACTTTGTGCGTCTTGATGACGGCGTCCATCAGCTTGTCGAGCCCGCGCCCGGTCTCGGCCGAAACCGTGACCGCCTGGATGCCGCGCGCCTGCGGCAACAGCCGTTCGGTCTTTTCGCGCAGTTCGGCCAACACCTGCTGCGGCTGGTCGATCAGGTCCCATTTGTTGAAGGCGATGACCGGCGCGCGGCCCTCGCGGATGATGAGATCGGCGATCTGCAGGTCCTGCTTCTCGAACGGGATCGTCGCATCGAGCACGATGATGACGATTTCCGCAAAGCGGATGGCGCGCAGCCCGTCGGCAACGGAAAGCTTTTCCAGCTTTTCCTGCACCTTGGCCTTGCGCCGCATGCCTGCGGTGTCGAACAGTTTTATTCGGCGTCCGCGCCAATCCCAGTCGACCGAGATGGAATCGCGGGTAATGCCAGCTTCCGGACCGGTCAAAAGCCGCTCCTCGCCGATCAGCGCGTTGATGAGCGTCGATTTGCCGGCGTTAGGCCGTCCGACAACTGCAATGCGCAGCGGCTTGGTTTCATCGTAGGCCGGCACGTCTTCGGCGTCCGGATCGGCGATGTCTTCGCCGATCAGCACTTCGCTGGCGGCGATTTCCTCGTCGTCTTCCTCGTCTTCGCCGAATGCGCGTTCCTCGCCAAGCGCCTCGATGACCGCATCGCGCAGGTCGGGCAGACCTTGGCCGTGTTCCGCGGAAATCGGGATCGGCTCGCCCAGCCCCAGTTCCCAACCTTCCAGCATGCCGCCCTGCGCGCCGCGAGCTTCGGCCTTATTGGCGACCAGAACGACCGGCTTGCCGGATTTGCGCACCACCTCGGCAAAGGTGCGGTCGTCCGGCATCAGGCCGGCCTTGGCGTCGATCAGGAAGAAGATCAGATCGGCTTCGGTGATGGCGATCTCGGTCTGGGCGCGCATGCGTCCGGGCAAGGTGCTTGCCAGTGCGTCCTCGAAACCGGCGGTATCGATCACGTCGAAGATGAGATCGTAGAGCTTGGCGGGGTGAACGCGGCGGTCGCGGGTCACGCCGGGCGTGTCGTCCACAAGCGCCAGCTTGCGGCCGGCAAGGCGGTTGAAAAGCGTCGACTTGCCGACGTTAGGCCGACCGATTATGGCGACTTTGAACGTCATGCGTCACGACGCGCCGCCCGAACCGCGGATCAGTTCGGACATCAAGGTGGCGCGCTGGCGCACGTTTTGCGGCGCGGCCTGATCGGCCACGATCTGTTCGAACAGCTTCAGCGCATCGGCGGCCTTGCCTTCCCTCCATGCGGAAAGGCCAAGCGCTTCGCGCGCCGAATGGCGCAACGCATTGCCATCAACGGCCAGCGCCTCGACGCGGCTCGAGACATCGGCATAGGAGCCGGTATCGACCAGAAGCAGTGCCGCCCTCAACCGCGCCATGTCGCGCAGGCTTTGCGGGATCGAGCCGTCGGCGGCGACCGCATCGAGTTCGGAAACCGCCGTTGCCACATCGCCCTTGTCGGCCTTGACGGTTGCAGAGCGCATACGTGCCAGCACGGGATAAGCGCCGTAACCGCTCTTTTCGATATCGGCAAGCGCCGCCAGCGCATCGTCTTCCTTGCCTTCGTTGGCAAGGCGCAGCGCCTGCGAATAGGCATCGCCGGAGGTGTTGGCGCGGCTTTCATCCCAATAGCGGTAGCCGACATAGGCGGATGTCGCGAGCACGACGAGCAGCGCCAGGCCGATCAGGATGGGGCCATAGCGGTCCCAGATGGCCTTGGCCTGTTCCTTGCGGATCTCTTCGTTGACTTCGCGGATAAAGGTATCGTCGTCGGCCATCACTCAAACCGTTTCTGTGCCGCAGGGCGGCTTGTGAGCCCGCGTTTTAGCGGAAATTCGCCAGCATGGAAGGGGCGATCCCCGAAATTCGCCGTACCATAGGCTTGGAATAGGGCGCGGCCTTGGCATTCCGGCGTGTTCCTTTGTCGCCACGCCCGGTTTTTGCCGTCTGGGAGTCTTCTGCATCGCCTTTAAGCTCCCTCGCTTCCGGGATGACGCGCCGCCCCTTCCGTTTCGTCATCCTCGGGCAAGCCCGAGCGCAGCGAAAGGCGCAACCCGAGGATCCATGCCGTGAGGATTGAGGGTGTGGGGTGACTCAGAATGAAGAGCTTTCTTTTGCGCCGTTTGCGCGCTTCCGTTTGATCACGGCATGGATCCCAGGGTCTGCGCAACGGCCTTCGGCCTGCTCCGCCCTAGGATGACGAAGAGATGGATATGCTTATTCATCGCCACGCCCGGCACATGCCGTCTGGCCATTGTCAAAGAACTGACCTCATCTGAGAGGTCGGGAGGACGGGCGGCCGTTCGGTCGC
>CAZROU010000059.1:0-24785 GCA_964601795.1 uncultured Mesorhizobium sp.
GGCGGCCGCAAGGCCGCACTAAACTACTAAACGCGCGCCCGAACGGCCGCCCGTCTTCCTGGACTTTTTCTCAAACCGACCGGACCACCGGCCGGAACGGCGAAGCACGCGCGCATGTCGCCGCCATTCCTGAACCCACAGCAGCAGTCGAAAGGACACGTCATGGACTCATACGAAGAAAACTCTTTTCTGCATCATCAGATCGAGCTCGTCGGCGCGTGCGTGCCGAAGGCGACCGCGGCCCTTGCCGAACTGTTTGCGCCGCGGCGGGAGCCGCGACCCGAGGTGCTGGTGGCGCGGCGGCTGCTTGCCACCGCCGCCGGCTTTCACCACGCTTGTGAAAACCGTGCCTGCCGCCGCAACCAGTCCTGCCGCGCACTCGATGTCTGCGCGCCCGAATGCGCCGCGCGCTGGAGCGATGGTCTCATCGAGCGCTTCTTCCTCATCGCCGTCGGCATCGAATTGGCCGCCTTTGCCGAACAGCAGCGCCGCGCCGCCTCCCACGCCTATGTCTGCGGGCTACTGGCCGAATCCGGGCACCAACCGGCCCCTGCCCCGAAAAAGGGCAAAGGCAAGCCGGGCCGGAAATCCGTCAGCCGCAAGTCCGGTCGATAGCGGGAACCGGATTTCGGGAGAAAGACATGCGTGAAACATTAAATGTTTGCGGCAGGGGCAGAGCCGCCAAATGATCGTCGCAGGTCGGTGCGAAAATATAACCGGAACGGCGCGGATGATTGCTGGAGTGGCATCTGTGCCTATCCTTGAACGGACTTGGCCTATGACGCGCCCCCGCTTGGGGCGTAACCCACTACCAACGTAGGGCTTGCCGCTGATGACGCAACCTGCGAGTGAGTGTATTGTAACAAACACAATTCCGTGCAATAAATTCGCCGTTCGGGCATTTGCCACCCGGAGAATGGAACGTTTGCACGACCCTATCCCCGATATCGTAAATCTCTGACAGCCCCGTTTTTTGGCGGGGGGTTTTATTGTGCGCGAATGCATGACCGCCGAAGCAACCACCGGACTTGCATCCGACCCAGGCGGCGGGCAGGACCAAAAAACTGATCGGGTGAAGGAGTTTCCCCCCAATGTCCCAGACCGGTACCGTAAAATTCTTCAATACCACCAAAGGCTTCGGCTTCATCACGCCTGAGGGCGGCGCCAAGGACGTGTTCGTCCATATCTCCGCAATCGAGGCCTCCGGCCTGCGCACCCTCGTCGATGGCCAGAAGGTCACCTTCGACGTCGAGCCCGACCGCATGGGCAAAGGCCCTATGGCGGTCAATCTGCGCGCGTCTTAACTCCCGTTCCCGGCCTGGCGAAAAAGTTTCAAGTACGGGCGCGGGCCGTGCGTACCGCGCCCTTCTTCCATTAGTAGCCCGGCAGATAAGATTGAGTTTTGAATAGCAGCTAGCAAAAAAAGTTTTTTGTTGCCCATCAAGTCAAAATAAACGACAAATTGAGGTTCGGGCATTGCCAGCCCGAAAGCAGACTATGGGATCATAAGGGAGTTTCCCATGCCGCAGACCGGCACAGTAAAATTCTTCAATCATGCCAAAGGCTTCGGCTTCATCACGCCGGATGATGGAGCGAAGGACGTCTTCGTGCATATTTCCGCAGTGCAAGCATCTGGCCTTCCAGGCCTTGAGGATGGACAGAAAGTGACGTTCGAGACCGAGCCGGACAAGCGCGGCAAGGGCCCGAAAGCGGTCAACCTCACCATCGGCTGATCGCCGCGAGGGAACGTTTGGGATGCGGCTGCGTTGATCGCGCGAACTCGGGTTCGTTCAGCCGCCGTTCAGCCACGGTCATCTATTGGTTCGGGCAACACCGGGCTGCGCCCCTGCAACGGCAGGCCGGCAACAAGGAGACCGTCATGAACCGAATTCTCAAAGCATCCGTTTTGTCCGCCGCCGTTTGCGCGACGACTTTGGCTATGCTTCCCGCTGCCCATGCCGACGACTGGCGCTGGCGTCGTCATCATCACCACAACGATGACGCGCTTGCAGCCGGCGTCATCGGCTTGGCGGCCGGCGCGTTGATCGGCGGAGCACTTGCCTCGCAGCCGCGCTACTACGAGCCGGAACCGACCTATGTCATCCGTGAGCCGCGCCCTGCTCCGGTCCGCCGCTACTACCGCGCCGACTACGACTACGGCGGTGCGTATGAGCCGTGGAGCCCCGAGTGGTACCAATACTGTTCGGATCGCTACCGCAGCTTCAATCCCCGCACCGGCACTTTTGTCGGGTATGACGGCCTGCGTCATTTCTGCCAGGCTAACTGATAGCCAGACACCTCATTGAAAAAGCGCCGCTTTACACGGCGCTTTTTGTTTCCAAAGTCAAATGAGAAATGGATTGGTCCGGCGCTCCTCGCCGAAACGCCCGCCAGGACCGTGGCCACAGAGGAATCCGACGTCGTCGCCAAGCGGCAATAGCTTCTCCTTGATAGAACGGATCAAAGCGGCATGGTCTCCACCCGGCAGGTCGGTTCGCCCAATCGATCCCCTGAACAATACGTCGCCGACATGGGCGAACTTGGCGGCGCGATTGTAGAACACCACGTGACCCGGCGCATGGCCCGGACAATGCAGAACCTCGAACAGATGCCCCCCGAAAGAAACCGTCTCACCCTCCGTTAGAAAGCGGTCAGGCGTGCAGTTTCGCACCGCATCTGTGACGCCGAACCTCTTCGCCTGATTTTCAAGGTTGGCGAGCAGAGGACGATCATCCTCGTGCGGCCCAATGATGTCGACGCCAAGCGCTTCCTTCAAATCCATGGCGCCACCGGCATGATCGATATGACCATGCGTAATCCAGATAGCAGTCACGACAATGGCGTTTTCCTTTAGCGTCGCCAGTATCCGGTCAACGTCGCCACCTGGATCGACAACGACGCCGGCCTTTTCATCCTGATCAAAAAGGATGGTGCAATTCTGCTGAAACGGCGTAACCGGGACGATACCAGCGTTGAGTTGACCCATGTTGGCTCCTTTCTTTTTGGGCATTGATTTAGGTTCCTCCTCGGTGATCGTCCACAACACTATCCCGAGCCAGAACAAAAAAGGGCGGCCAAGGCCGCCCTTTGGATGGAAACCGAAGCCGGTCTTACTTTTTCATGGCATTCATTACAGCGCCTACGATTGCAGTCAAAATGGCACCACCGCCGGCGCCGCCAACGATGTTGTTAAGGTTGAGTGCGTCGCCAATTCCGCCAGCCGCCACTGTGGCTGCGGCAGGATCAATCGCACCGCCCCCAAGGAGGCTTCCCAGGATCGCCGCACCACCGACACCGCCAATTGCACCGCTGAGAATCTTGGGAAGCTGACTCATCGCAGCTTGCTTGACTGCAGCACCCACAGCCTGGCCGCCAATGATACCCGTAATCACCTGAACAATAATCGGAAGAAGCGTTTCCATACTGACATCCCTCCAAGTGTAAGACCGACTCGCCTGAGCCGATTGCATCATGAGACGCCGAATTAGACGAAAGTCAAATCCGGAAACCCAAACGAAAAAGGGGCAGCCTGGTGCCACCCCTTCGCAAGCTTCTGATAAAGAGCGTTATTCTGCAGCGATAGCACGCTTGGGCTGAACGGCAGCAGCATAATCATGCATCAGGGTTTTGGCGATTTCACCAACCTCGAAACGGTATGGGCCGATCTCTGAAACCGGTGTCACTTCTGCCGCCGTTCCAGTGAGGAAGCACTGCTCGAAACCTTCCAGTTCTTCCGGCATTATAGTGCGTTCAATGACTTCCAACCCGCGGTCGCGGGCCAGACCGATAACTGTGCGGCGTGTAATACCATCGAGGAAGCAATCGGGTTTCGGCGTATGGATCTTGCCGTCCTTGACGAAGAAGATATTGGCGCCGGTTGCTTCAGCCACCTGACCACGCCAGTCCAGCATCATCGCATCGGCGTAGCCCTTGGCTTCTGCCGCATGCTTGGAGATCGTGCAGATCATATAAAGACCGGCCGCCTTCGACTTCGACGGAGCAGTGCGCGGATCAGGACGACGGTACTCCGCCATATCGAGCCGAATACCCTTCAGCTTTTGCGCGGGATCGAAATAACTGGGCCATTGCCAAATAGCGATAGCGCAATTGATGCGGCTGTTCTGGGCAGAAACGCCCATCTGCTCGCTACCCCGCCAAGCAATTGGCCGAACATAAGCATCCTTGAAACCCTGCTTCTTCAGAAGAGCAACACAGGCGTCGTCGATTTCGGAAACCGAATAGGGGATCTTGAAGCCGAGGATACGAGCCGATTCATGCAAGCGCTCATTGTGCTCGGTGAGCTTGAATATCTCACCGCCATATGCACGCTCGCCCTCGAACACCGCGCTTGCATAGTGAAGACCATGCGTCAGCACGTGAATCTTGGCGTCCCCCCATTTGACGAACTCACCATTCATCCAGATAAAGCCATCAAGCTGATCAAAGGGAACGGATGCCATTATTACCTCCCGCGGACACCAAATCCGCATAAAGCTGAGCGTTGCATATCGAGCCGGTTGCCCAAAAAGGCAGCCGCTTTCCTTAAAGCTAGGCCCATATTGTGGCTCTGGCAAACTCAGGAAGTTCCGGAATTCGGTCCCAGTCTTGCCTTTTCGGTCGCAATCGGCCCTAAAGCTTGGCAAAAATTACCATCCCAATAAAAATATGTCAATAGTGCTGACATATTTTTGACTACAACAGGAAAACCATGCCTGACAGAAAACGCGTGCCGGAAATGCCGATAAGAACGGCAGTAGCCAATGAGGACGGGATCGACTTTACCCTCATCGAGCTCTTCTTCTTCGCATACCGGGATTTCACCTCCGATCCGGACGAGATGCTTGCCGACTATGGCTTTGGCCGCGCGCACCACCGCGTGTTGCACTTCGTCAACCGCAGACCAGGCCTGACAGTTGCCGAACTGCTCGAAGTTCTGAAGATAACCAAGCAATCCTTGGCACGGGTACTCAAGCAATTGATCGATACCGATCACATCGTGCAGTTGCAGGGCCCCCGCGACCGCCGCCAGCGTGAGCTTTACCCAACGGCAAAGGGGCGCGCGCTGGCGCTGGCATTGGCAAGGCCACAGTCACGCCGCATCCATACTGCATTGCAGGATGTCGGAACTGAAGGACGGGCATCCGTGGAAGGATTCCTGAAGGCTATGGTCAATCCGGAACTCAGGGCGCAAATTGATGCTCCGCCAAGGAATCTGGAATGAAGCGGATGCTGTAGGAGACAGCCATGGAAAATTCAGAAAGGCTGGACCAGACGGTTCCCGAGGATGACGCTCCTCACTTGCTGGTCGTTGATGATGACACGCGCATTCGCAACCTGCTCAAACAATACCTTACCGAAAACGGTTTTCGCGTAACCGTGGCAGGGACTGCTGCGGAAGCGCGGCGCAAACTCGCCGGTCTCGACTTCGACCTCCTTGTGCTTGACGTGATGATGCCGGGCGAAAGCGGTGTCGAACTGACAAAGGCTCTCAGGGCCGACAAGAATGTTCCCATCCTGATGCTGACTGCATTGTCAGAAACCGACAATCGCATCACCGGACTTTCAGCCGGTGCCGACGATTATCTGCCCAAACCCTTCGACCCTCGAGAACTGATACTGCGCATCAACAATATCCTGCGGCGAGGCGGCCCCTCATCGACGCCGAAGGTCGAGCAGTTGGTGTTCGGCCCCTATACATTCCAGATAGCAAGGCGGGAATTGAAGCGAGGTGGCGAGGTCTTGAAGCTCACCGACCGCGAGCAGGAGATCCTGGCAATTTTTGCCGAACGGGCAGGTGAAACCATTCCGCGCCATGAACTTGTGGGTGACGATTCGGACGTCGGCGAGCGCACCATCGACGTCCAGATAAACCGGTTACGCCGCAAGATCGAGCGCGACCCCTCAAATCCAGTATGGCTGCAGACCGTGCGCGGTATTGGGTATCGGCTCAGCGTGGAATAGGTTGTGACGAACGGCAGTTGCATTGCCGTTCGTGCGTATTCGCAGGCTGGTAGGGAATGGCGACAACAGAATTGCAAGGCCCTCAGCCAGACGGCGTCCTAGCGCGCATTTCGCGTGCCGCTGCCGCCACGCGCGGCGCATGGCGGCGTTTTTGGCGGCTCGTCTCGCTATACATGCCGAAGCGGCTCTATGCCCGCTCTCTCATCATCATCATCGCCCCGATGATCCTGCTGCAATCGGTCATTGCGTTCGTTTTTATGGAGCGCCATTGGCAGACCGTCACACAACGGCTTTCGCAGGCTGTCACCCGCGATATTGCCGCAGTCATCGACCTGATCGAAACCTACCCAAATGACGCCGACTACGCCAAAATCATCCGCATCGCGCAGGACCGGATGCAGTTGAAGGTCGATCTCCTGCCGCCCGACCCCTTGCCGGCTCCGGGTCCGAAGCCTTTTTTCTCAATTCTTGACCAGATTCTGTCGACTGAGATCACACGGCAGATCAACCGGCCGTTCTGGATCGACACCGTCGGCAATTCGAACATCGTGGAAGTGCGCATCCAGTTGGAAGACAAGGTTTTGCGCGTATTCGTGCGCCGTAACCAGGCTTACGCTTCCAACACCCACATCTTCCTGATCTGGATGGTCGGAACCTCCCTTGTTCTCTTGACCATTGCAATACCCTTCTTGCGCAACCAGATCAGGCCTATCCTGGCGCTAGCAGCGGCTGCAGAAAGCTTCGGCAAGGGAAGGCCAATGCCACCGGATTTCCGTCCACGCGGTGCCGAAGAAGTGCGCAGGGCAGGTTTCGCCTTCATCCAGATGCGAGAGCGAATTGAGCGCCAGATCGAGCAACGCACAGCGATGCTCACCGGCGTAAGTCATGACCTCAGGACAATACTGACCCGCTTCAAACTGCAACTGGCACTCACTCGCTCCAAAGCGGATATCGACGCTTTGGGCAAAGACATCGACGACATGCAGTCGATGCTGGAAGGGTATCTGGCATTTGCGCGCGGCGATGCCGCAGAAGATGCAGGCCATTTCGATCTCGATGCCTATTTCCAGAAACTCAGCGAAGAAGCCAAGCTGCGCAAGCGCAAGCTTACAACGTCGCTAAGCGGCAGCCCTGACATTCAAGTTCGGCCCAATGCCTTTGCCCGCCTGATGGCGAATATCGTCGGCAACGCCTTCCGCTATGCCAAGAACGTGGAAATAGCTGCAAAGCACGGCCACGGTTCCTTGACCATCACCATCGATGACGATGGCCCTGGAATTGCTCCTGAGAAGCGCGAGGAAGTGTTCAAGCCCTTCGTCAGGCTAGATGAAGCACGCAACCTCGATGCTAGTGGCACGGGACTGGGTCTGCCGATCGCCCGCGATATCGCACGCAGTCACGGCGGCGACATAACGCTTGATGAAAGCCCCTTTGGCGGCTTGCGGGCCATCATCAAGGTCCCAGCCTAGCTGCCGCTGGCGAACAGGCTTCATCTGTTTGTCGCGAAAGCATGGTCTAGGCGTTGCACTGAGCTAGAGCGTTCTATGCAGGTGCAGATGTCTTCGTGCTTCCAAGCCGCTCCGAGACTTTCGGCAATGTCATTATCGAGGCGCTAGCCAGCGGCACACCCGTTGCTGCTTACCCCGTCACCGGGCCAATCGACATTATTGGTGACGGGATTGGCGGCGTCATCTCAACTGACCTCAGGCAAGCCGCCCTTGCCGCGCTGAACTCAGACAGGCAACAGGCCCGGCACCGCGCCTCGCGCTACACTTGGGCCGCATGTGCCCAAATTTTCCTGGACGTGGTCCAGGAAGCTTTGAGATCGAAACCCGAATTGGCCAGTTGACGGTCAGCCGGGATCAGAACAGCCTTCCCCCGTCGGGCACTTTTCGCTCGATCGCACCAAGCACGACGGCACCTTCCTCATCCGGAAAGCCCAAGGTCAGCACTTCTGACATGAACGGCCCAATCTGGCGCGGAGGAAAGTTGACGACGGCAAACACTTGCCGACCGACCAACGTCTCAGGCTGGTAGTATTTGGTGATCTGCGCCGATGACTTCTTCACCCCGATGTCAGGGCCGAAATCGATCCTGAGCTTGATGGCCGGCTTGCGTGCTTCTGGAAAAGGCTCGGCCTCGACAATCGTCCCCGCCCTGATATCGACCTTATCGAAATCGGCGAAGCTGATTTCCGCCTTTCGCGCGTTTCCCGAACTCATCTCAAACAGAACCTATGCGTTGCCGTAGGTCTCGAACAAGACGCCCGCCAATGCATCCTTGGCTGAGGTGCCCGACCAGACGACAAACTGAAACGCCTGGAAATAGCATTCGCAGGCTTCAAGTGCCGAAGACAGCAGCACTTCAACCTGTTGGCTCGAGGGCTCAACGCCACCGGCGAGCAGAAGCGACTGCCGAAACATGATCGCACCCTCCTGCTCCCACAGGTCGAAGTGGCCAAACAGCATCTGTTCGTTGATGAGCGACAAGAGCCGCATCACCTCAAGGGCGCGATTTTCAGGCACCTTGATGTCGAATGCACAGGCGAGATGCAGTGCTTCGAAGTCCTCCATCCAGGAAAACGAAACCTGATACTCCGTCCAGTTCCCGACAACAGTAATCGAGATTTCATCGTCGCCGGCCCTTTCAAAGGACCAGTCATTGTTATGCGCAACCTGCTCGATGACATCCACCGGGTGGATTTCGCGCGAGACTTCGAGTTCGAGGAGTTCCATTCACTGCTTCCTGTCGTTTGGGAGCACCACCACACGCTCCGTGAAGAGGCACACACAACGAACATTCTTGTTCTAGAACTCGGACGGCCTGGACTGCTCGACGCTACACCCCATGACCGGACCCCACCGCCCGGCGCATCACCGCTTTCGCGAATCATGCAACAAATTCAGTCTATTGATCGAGAGTCGCGTGACCAGCCCAATTTTACGCATGGCGTCATTCCCATGTGGAAAGCCGCTGACAAGATGATTCACGCGATGCTGGTAAGCGATTCATGACAAAGCGCTTTTTGGGCTCGCGCTTTGTGGACAAGTTTACCGATTATTTTTTGGTGCGCGGGGTTGTTGCACTTGCGGCCTTGCCCGCCGACCCGCCAAGCTCGACCAATCTGGATTCCAAGGCATCAACGCGGGCTGCAAGCTTGGCGTTTTCCTCGCGAGCTTTCGCCGCCATATCGCGCACAGCTTCGAACTCTTCTCGCTGGACGACTTCCATAGAGTTGAGAATCCGCTCGGCCTGACCTCGAAAAGCGGTTTCGACTTCGCGGCGCACGCCCTGAGCGGCACCGGCAGCATCCGTCACCAGCTTGGCAAGTTCGTCCAGAATGCGGTTCGGGCCGGTCGACATGGCAATACCTCGCTTGCTCGGATTTGACGTAGTGTCCATCTATCGAGAATGCAAGTGCGCAAGCGACCCGCGGTCGCTTGACCCTGCAGGTACACTGCCGCATGGTCCGCCCCAGTCATCAACAGCCCGAGGTTTTCTCGTTGAGCGCCTACCCCCTGCTCTTGCCGGCTTCGCTACCCTTCCCCAACATTGATCCGGTCATCATACAGCTTGGGCCGCTTGCCGTGCATTGGTACGGGTTGGCCTATGTCGTCGGCATCGTATTTGCCTGGTGGTACGCCAAGCGCCTGATTGCCAACCACAGGCTGTGGCCGGACGGCACCTTGCCGATGAAGCCGCAGGACATTGACGACTTCGTCGTCTGGGCCGCCGTCGGCGTCGTGCTTGGTGGACGCACAGGTTACGTCCTGTTCTATGATTTGCCTCGCTACATCGCCAACCCGGCCGACATCTTGGCCGTGTGGCAGGGCGGCATGTCCTTTCATGGCGGCATCCTCGGAACGCTGGTGGCGATGACGCTCTTTGCGCGTTCGCGCAACATCCATCCGTGGACACTTTTTGATGTCGTAGCGGCGGGCGTGCCTGTTGGCCTTGGTTTGGGAAGGCTCGCCAATTTCATCAATTCCGAGCTTTGGGGTCGCGTCAGCGATGTGCCATGGGCCATAGCGTTTCCGACCGGCGGACCAGACCCGCGTCATCCCAGCCAGCTTTACGAGGGACTATTGGAAGGCCTGGTTCTATTTGTGGTGCTACGGGTTCTCACCCATTCGCGCTTCAAGTTGAAAACGCCACGTTTTGTCTGCGGCGCGTTTGTCGCCGGCTATGGGCTGTCGCGGATTTTCGTCGAATTCTTCCGTGAGCCCGATCAGCAGATCGGTTATCTGCTGGGGGGATGGCTCACCATGGGCATGATCTTGTCGATCCCGATGGTCCTGATCGGGGTCTGGGCAATGGCGACGGCAAAACCGCTGGCACACCGCCAACCAGCATGAGTCGGTTGAAACAGCGCATCGTCGAACAGGTCCAAATGCTGGGACCTGTTCCGGTCAACGAATACATGGCGCAGTGTCTGTTCGATCCGAACGAGGGCTACTACACGACCCGTGAGCCATTTGGCGCGGCGGGAGATTTCATCACCGCGCCCGAAATCAGCCAGATGTTCGGAGAATTAGCTGCCATATGGCTCTACCAGGCTTGGTCGGCAATTGGCCGCCCCATTCCGCTGACGTTGGCAGAAATCGGCCCCGGCCGTGGCACCTTGATGAAGGACATGCTGCGAACCTTCAAACGCCTCGATGCCGCGTTTCTAGGAGAGACGGCATTCGCGATGATCGAGGTCAGCCCGCGGTTGGCAGAGATACAAAAGCAGACACTGAGCACCTTCGATGCAAAGGTGTCATGGCACGAATCCCTCGACACGGTGCCCTCAAATCCCCTTCTCATTGTCGGCAACGAGTTATTTGACGCCGTGCCCATTCGCCAATTTGTTCGCAAAAATGGCGAGTGGCGGGAGCGCATGGTAGGCCTCGACGGCAACGGCGATCTGGCACTCTTCGCTGGCGCAGCCTCGCTGGACCCATCCCTCCTACCTTTAAGTGCTCACGACGCGCCGGAAGGCGCAATCTTTGAGATCGCGCCCGCCCGAAGCGCGCTAATGGATATCATCGCCGCCAGGATCGCAAAGGACGGCGGTGCAGGCTTGTTCTTCGACTACGGCCATCTCGAGCCTGGCATAGGCGACACGCTGCAGGCGATGAAAGGTCATTACTATCAAGACATTTTCGCCAGCCCGGGCGAGGCCGATCTGACCTCGCATATCGATTTCGCCGCACTCGCCGCTATCGCTCGAAATCATGGTCTGGCTACGTCTCTGGCTACGCAGGGCGATTTCCTTCTTGCCATGGGCTTGCTCGAACGGGCAGGCAGTCTCGGCGCAAACGCAGACGACGCAACGCGCGAAAAGATATCTGGCGAGGTCGAACGATTGGCTGGCCCCGACCAGATGGGGGCCCTCTTCAAGGTGCTGGCAATCTTACCTGGCAACGCTGCCGACGTGCCCTTTCCAACAGAGAATTGACTTTCAGCAACGTGCTGCGCCACTCTCTGGTCTAGATAAGCGGTCTCGTGCCGGATTGTTTTCATTGAAAGTCGCTGGCTTGACGAAACGGTTTGCGGAGACAACAAAGCGGTAATGTTGAATCAACTCAAACCGGACCCGCTCCGGTCACCGTTGCTTGAAAAGGCAAAGGCGCAAGGCATCCGCCACGGCTATTTTACCCGTATTGGCGGCGTCTCCGAGGGCATCTATCAAGGCCTCAACATCGGTACGGGTTCAGCGGACGACCAGGCTTTGGTGCACGAGAATCGCCGCCGGGTCGCACAATGGATGGGCGTACCAGCAGACCATTTGCTCACCGCCTATCAGATCCACTCGCCGGACGTGATTGTGGCCCGTAAGCCATTTATCGGTGAACGGCCAAAAGCAGATGCGATCGTTACGGATCGTGCCGGTATCGCCGTAGGAGCCTCGACTGCCGACTGCGGCCCGGTGTTGTTCGCCGATGCCGAAACGCGAGTCATCGGTGCAGCACACGCCGGCTGGAAAGGCGCCTTCACCGGCGTGTTGGAAAATACCATCACCGCGATGGAAGGCCTTGGCGCGAAACGTGAGAACATCGTCGCAGTGCTTGGCCCCTCGATCGGCCCGGCGAACTATGAAGTCGGGCCGGAATTCGTCGAACGTTTCACTTCAGTAGATGTTGCGAACGACCGCTATTTCGCACCGTCGGGAAAGGCCGGCCATTCCTTGTTTGACCTCAATACCTACACCATCGACCGCTTGCGTAAGGCTGGTGTCGTTGCCGAATGCCTTGGCCGTTGCACTTATGCTGAAGAAAACCTCTTCTATTCATACCGCCGCACGACGCACCATAAGGAACCCGACTACGGTCGTCAGGTTTCGGCAATCGTTTTGGAGAATTGACACGAATGGCGTTGCATTTCGAACGTTCAGAATTTGACGCTCGTCGCGACCGGCTGATGATCGAACTGGCGGAGAAAAAACTCGACGCCGTACTGCTGTTCGCCCAGGAAAGCATGTACTGGCTCACCGGCTATGACAGCTTCGGCTTCTGCTTTTTCCAATGCCTGGTCGTCAAAGCCGATGGCTCGATGACACTGCTTACCAGGTCGGCCGACCTGCGCCAGGCCCGCCATACTTCGATCATCGACAACATCGTCCTGTGGACGGATCGCGAGGGCGCCAACCCTGCCATCGACCTGCGCAACCTGCTCAATGAGCTCGATCTGCTCGGCGCACGCATCGGAGTGGAATACGATACCCACGGCCTCACAGCCTTCAACGGTCGCCGCCTCGACGAACAGTTGCAAACTTTCGGTCAGATCGCCGATGCGTCCGGCATTGTCGGCAGGTTGCGCCTGTTCAAGAGCCCCGCCGAGATAACGAAGGTCGAGAAGGCGGCCGAGTTGGCCGACAACGCACTGGACGCGGCACTTCCGCTCATCAAGCAAGGCGGTGACGAAGGCGCCATTCTCGCCGCCATGCAAGGAGCCGTCTTTACTGGCGGTGGCGATTATCCTGCCAACGAATTCATCATTGGTTCCGGAGCCGATGCCCTTCTCTGCCGCTACAAGGCCGGCCGCCGCAAGCTGAACAAGAACGACCAGTTGACCTTGGAATGGGCCGGCGTCTTTCACCACTACCACGCCCCGATGATGCGCACGATCCTGACCGGCAAGGTCTCCAAGCGTCACCAGGAACTGTTCGATGCTTCCCAGGCATCGCTTGTCGCCGTCGAAAAGGCGATGACGCCGGGCAACAACTTCGGCGACGTCTTCGACGCTCATGCAAAGACCATGGAAGCGCATGGCTTGACCAAGCATCGGCTCAACGCCTGCGGCTATTCCGTAGGTGCGCGCTTTACGCCCTCATGGATGGACATGCCGATGTTCTATCAGGGCAATTCCGAGCCGATCGCACCCAACATGACGTTGTTCGCCCACATGATAATCATGGATTCCGAGACGGAAACGGCCATGACGCTCGGTCGGACTTATCTCACGACAGAGACGCAGCCGAAGCCTTTGTCGCGCCATGATCTCGACTTGATCGTAAAGTGAAACAACCAAAGCACGGCGCAGCGGGCTATCGAGGAGCATCTGGAGCATATGCGAAGATCGCCCATTTCGGCCGTATCGGTGCTCCTGATCCTGGGCCTTTCAGCCTGCAATAGCTCGGGGGTGCTGGACCCATCCGCGCTAGGTCAAAAACCTGACCCGACGCCGGCGTCTCAAGGCGATATGTCTTCCAGGATACCGTCCGAGTTCGGCACGGAAACCACGCCTGTGCGCCCGCCTCCGTCCAAGGCCTTGCCACAGACATCCACAACAACAGCCACGGCCCCAACGACCTCACCCCAACAAACTGCTGTCGTCGGCAGAACGCGCCTTCAAATTGCACCCATCGTCGGAGCCTCGGTGGAAGCTGCTGCCCCACTGTCCGAACAGCTTCAGACAGAAGCGCGCCAGCGCGGCATTACCTTGGCCGGCAGCACCGATCAGTCTGCAACGCATGTCTTGAAGGGTTACTTCTCCGTTATCACCGAAGGCAAGGAAACCACGGTGATCTATGTCTGGGATATTTATGATCCCGCCGGCAATCGGCTTCACCGCATCAACGGCCAGGAAAAAGCAGCGTCGGTAAATGGCGTCGAAGGTTGGGCGGGAGTGGCTCCGGCAACGATGCAAGCGATCGCCAATAAGACCATAGACCAATTTTCATCATGGCTCGGTGGTCGTACCGGCTAACGACGCTTCTGCCTTGATCGCGTTTTTTTTTGTTTGCCGGACGATTCCGGTTCTCAGTGCTTGCAATACCGGTCAAGGCGGATAAAAGCCCGATAAAATTCTCTCCAGGAACGACGTATGAAACTCTTCGCGGGCAATTCCAACAGGGTGCTGGCCGAAGCGGTCGCCCGCTATCTAAACATCCCGCTTGGCAAAGCCAGCGTCCGGCGCTTCGCCGATCAGGAGATTTTCGTCGAAATCCAGGAAAACGTGCGCGGCGAGGATGTTTTCATCCTGCAGTCAACGTCCTTTCCGACAAACGACCACCTGATGGAACTGCTCATCATGATAGACGCTTTCATGCGCTCGTCAGCGCGGCGCATCACGGCAGTCATTCCTTATTTCGGCTATGCAAGGCAGGATCGCCGCGCTTCGGGCCGTACGCCCATCTCGGCCAAGCTCGTAGCAAACATGATTGCCCGCGCCGGCGCCAGCCGCGTGTTGACGCTTGATCTTCACGCCGGCCAGATCCAGGGCTTCTTCGACATCCCAACCGACAATCTGTTCTCGGTGCCGGTCATGGCACGTGATGTGAAGGCCAAGTACAAGCAGCTCAGCAATGTCATGGTCGTGTCGCCTGACGTCGGTGGTGTGGTGCGCGCCCGTGCGCTGGCCAAACGTATCGACGCACAGCTCGCCATCGTCGATAAGCGTCGCGAACGGCCAGGCGAATCGGAAGTCATGAACGTCATCGGCGACGTTCGCGGCAAGGATTGCCTGTTGATCGACGATATCGTCGATTCCGGCGGCACCCTATGCAACGCCGCCGACGCGCTCTTGCAGAAAGGCGCGACCAGCGTCACCGCCTACATTACCCACGGCGTTCTTTCGGGTGGCGCCGCCGCCCGCATCGCCGGCTCCCACCTACAGGAACTCGTCATAACCGATTCGATCCAGCCGACCCAGGCTGCGCTCGATGCGCAGAACATTCGAGTCATCACCGTGGCCGATCTTCTGGGCGAGGCCATTTCCCGCACTGCATCTGAGCAGTCGGTATCCAGCCTGTTCGACTAAGATTGGGCCTCGGCCCTTGAAGACCAAATCCAGCCGGGACGGCGACCTTTAGCGGACGGTTCGTTCGATATCTCGCGATCCTCGCAGATAAGCCCTCGGCGAAATGCCCAGCATCCGTTTGAACATCGTGGTGAAGGCCGGCACGCTATCGTAGCCAAGGTCAAGCGCAACCCGCGTGACCGGTTCACCGTCCGTCAATCGCGGCAAGGCCGCGAACAGAAGGGCCTGCTGACGCCACGTCGACAACGACAACCCGGTCTGCTTGTGAAATGTCCGGGTGAACGAGCGTCGGCTCATCCCAACCAGCGCTGCCCAGTCGTCGATGGTCGCATGTGGCGAAGGTTCCGCGACAAAGCGACGGCAAAGCGCGGCAATCTTTCTGTCGTCAGGAAACGGCAAACCGAGTGGCTTCTCCGGCAGGTTCGGAATTTCATGAAGCAAAAGATTTAGGACCAGGCCGGAACGACCTACCGGTTGCGGTTCAGGCGGCAATGTCACGGCCTCGATAATCAGGCTGCGCATGAGGTCGCTGACGGCGACGACGCGAAGGCTACCCGGCAATCCGTCGATTGCATCAGGCGTAACATAGACTGAGCGCATGCTCACATCGCCAAGCATCTCAACCGCATGCTCGATCCCTGCCGGAATCCACATGGCGTGGTCGGGCGGAACCATCCAGCGACCGTAATCCGTCTTCACCAGCACCACCCCCTTCAAGGCGTGCAGCAGTTGGCTCCGGCTGTGCTGATGCTCCGGCACCCGGTAGCCGTCGGGGTATTCCGACGGCAGCGCAATGATCGGCCCGCTGGTTCTTTCCAGCCAGTCCAGGCGTGACCGATGCAATGTAAAGAGATCCGTGACCGGTGCTTCCAGATGGGAAACTTTGATTACCATTGGCGTTGGCCCACTTGCGTAATATTTGGACCAAACCACGAAAGAAGTCGCACCGCAACCGGACTATAAGCTGCGTGAAATAGCAGGACCGTCTGCAAGCTTCATGGAGCCTTCATTGACCGACACGACAGCGACAGCTGGTGGCACCACCACGACCGCGACGGCTACCGCGTTCACGGTCATCCTCGCCGTAAGCTTTTGCCACGGCATCAACGACATCATGCAATCGCTGCTGTCGGCCATCTATCCGCTGCTCAAGGACAACTATGGTCTCGACTTCTGGCAGATCGGCTTGCTGACCTTCACCTTCCAGGTAACGGCGTCGCTGCTGCAGCCGGTGGTGGGCCTAATCACTGACAAGCGGCCAATGCCCTACTCGCTGCCGGTCGGCATGGCGTCTTCGCTTGTAGGTCTCATTGTGCTCGCCTATGCCGGTCACTATTGGCTTCTGCTGATCGGCGCTTCGTTGATCGGCATCGGCTCGGCCGTGTTCCATCCTGAATCTTCGCGCATCGCCCGCCTTGCATCCGGCGGGCGGCACGGTCTCGCGCAATCTCTGTTTCAGGTCGGCGGCAACGCCGGTCAATCGATCGGCCCATTACTTGCCGCGTTCATCGTCGTTCCCTTCGGCCAATCGAGCATCGCCTGGTTTGCCATCGGCTCCCTGATCGGCATCGTCGTTCTCTATCAGGTCGGCGGTTGGTACAACCGCTTCCGCGCCACTCAGGCCGCCCGCAAGGCAGCACCCTTCGTCTCGCCTTTCTCGCGCAACCGCGTCGCTTGGGCGTTGGCGATCCTTACACTGCTGGTACTGTCCAAGAACGCCTACATGGCCAGCATCTCGAGCTACTACACCTTCTACGTCATCGAAAAATTCGGCGTTTCGGTGCAAATGTCGCAGGTGCTGCTATTCGCGTTCCTCGGCGCATCGGCACTCGGCATTCTGCTTGGTGGTCCCTTCGGCGACCGCTTCGGCCAGAAAGCCATGATCTGGTTCTCGATCGTCGGTGTATTGCCGTTCACATTGGCGCTGCCCTACGCCAATTTGGAATGGACGATTGTCCTGACCATCATCATCGGTCTTATCCTGTCGTCAGCATTTTCCAACATCGTTGTCTTTGCCCAGGAACTGGTCCCCGGCCGCGTCGGCATGATTGCCGGTGTGTTCTTCGGTTTCGCCTTTGGCATGGGCGGCATCGCTGCCGCACTGCTCGGTATTGTTGCCGACGTGAAGGGCATCGATTTCGTCTACCGGATCTGTTCGTACCTACCGCTGCTTGGGCTGCTGACAATCTTCCTGCCCAACATGAAGCAAGCGAGCAAAACCAAGACGTAAGGCCACCAAGCCTTGCGCTGCACGCGCCCTTCCGCTATAGAGCCGCCACCCGCGTAGACACCCTTGGAGGCAACGCGGCGGAAGGCTGCCTTCCTGCATGATCCCCGAAAGCGGATATCGGTTCTCAGGCCATCATGCATCGCTGTGGCAACCTTCAACGTTTACGGCTTGGCTGTGCCTGCCGCGAACGCTCCATACAACGCGAAAGGAAATGCCATGAGCAACACATACGAGCTCAAGGCCGAAGCGCGCGAACAGGTCGGTAAGGGGTCCGCCCGTGCAGTTCGCCGTAACGGTAAAGTGCCAGCAGTCATCTATGGCGACAAGCAGCCTCCCCTGGCTATCACGCTGCCCTACAAGGAAGTCTTCTACAAGATTCATGGCGGCGGCTTCCTGACCACGGTCGCAACGATCGACGTCGACGGCAAGAAGATCCAGGTCCTGCCAAAGGACTATCAGCTTGATCCGGTCAAGGACTTCCCCATGCATGTCGACTTCCTGCGCGTCGGCAAGGATACTCAGGTGACCGTCAACGTTCCGGTTCACTTCATCAACGAAGAAAAGTCACCGGGCATCAAGCGCGGCGGCACGCTCAATGTCGTGCGCCACGAAGTCGAGTTCCACTGCCCCGCCAATGCGATCCCCGACTTCATTACCGTGGATCTCGACGGCGCCGACATCGGCGATTCGATCCATATCTCGGCGGTCAAGCTGCCGGCCGGCATCAAGGCTGTGATTTCCGATCGCGACTTCACCATCGCGACCATCGCTGGGACAGCCGCAGCCAAGCAGGAAGCCGAAGGCACGACCGACGCGGCAGCCCCTGCAACTGCCGAAGAGAAGTAACCTCTTTCCACCCGGAGAGACGACGATGCTGCTTTTTGCAGGCCTCGGCAATCCGGGTGCGAAGTATGCGAACAACCGGCACAATGTCGGCTTCATGGCGGCGGACGCGATAGCCCGCCGCCATTCCTTTTCTCCCTGGTCGCGCAAGTTCCAGGCCGAGATATCCGAAGGCAAGCTCGGCGGCGAAAAGGTGCTGCTGATTAAGCCGCAGACTTTCATGAACCTTTCCGGTCAGGCGGTGGGCGAAGCTCTCCGCTTCTATAAGCTTGAGCCGTCCGCAGTGACCGTGTTCTACGACGAGATCGATCTTGCTGCCGGCAAGGTACGGGTCAAGGTGGGCGGCGGATCAGGCGGCCACAATGGCATTCGTTCGCTAGACCAGCATATCGGCAAAGACTATCGGCGCGTCCGCATCGGCGTCGGCCATCCCGGCGCTCGGGAAATGGTGCACGGCCATGTTCTTGGCGACTTCTCCAAATCCGATCAGGAATGGCTCGACGTTTTGATCGGGTCGGTAGCGGACAATGCCGATCTGATCGCCAAGGGCGACGATAATTCCTTCATGAACCGCATCACCTTGACCTTGCGCGACAAGCTCCAGCCAACTGGCGAGGACGATACGCCGCCACCGAAGAAAGCGACATCCAAGCCGCAGCAAAGCCACATCCGCCAGGCTCGCCAGCAAGGACCCGCAGTGAAGCTTCCCGAAACCGGACCGATGGCGGCAATGCTCAAGAAGCTGTTCGGCAACAAGGAATAGCTGGCCCGCCGGGGCTTGACGATCGTCAGGCCTTTCGCCCATAGCCGTGGGCAACTCCCGAAGATCGACAGGACTTGATAAATCATGGGCTTCAAATGCGGTATTGTCGGCCTGCCCAACGTCGGCAAGTCTACGCTGTTCAACGCGCTTACCCGCACGGCTGCCGCGCAGGCGGCCAACTATCCGTTCTGCACCATCGAACCGAACACGGGCGAAGTTGCCGTCCCTGATCCGCGCCTGAAGAAGATCGCGGAGATTGCCAAGTCCAAGGAAATCATCCCTACCCGCATTTCTTTCGTCGACATCGCCGGCCTGGTTCGCGGCGCTTCCAAGGGTGAAGGGCTGGGCAACCAGTTCCTCGCCAACATCCGTGAGGTTGACGCCATCGTGCACGTGCTGCGCTGCTTCGAGGACGATGACATCACCCACGTCGAGGGACGCATCGACCCGGTAGCTGACGCTGAGACGGTCGAGACGGAACTGATGCTGGCCGACCTCGACAGCATCGAACGCCGCATCGTCCAGATCCGCAAGCGCGCAGCCAGCAAGGATAAGGAAGCAACGACCGTCTTGCCCCTTATGGAAAAGGCGCTGACGCTGTTGCAGGACGGCAAGCCGACCCGCGTGATGCTGAACGGCATTGCAGCGGAGGACCTGACGATCCTGAGGGGCCTGAACCTGCTCACCTCGCATCCCGTTCTCTACGTCTGCAATGTGGCCGAGAAAGACGCCGCAACCGGCAACGAGCATACCCGCGCCGTCGAGAAGATGGCCGAGGCGCAAGGCGCGAAAACCGTTGTCATCTCTGCCGCGATCGAGGCCGAGGTAGCGCAGCTTCCCGATGATGAGGAGCGCGAGTTTCTGGCCTCGATGGGGTTGGATGAGCCTGGCCTCGATAAGCTGATCCGTGCCGGCTACGATCTGCTGCACCTCATCACCTACTTCACCGCTGGCCCGAAGGAAACGCGGGCCTGGACGATCTCTCGCGGCACCAAGGCCCCGCAGGCGGCGGGCGTCATCCACACCGATTTCGAACGCGGCTTCATCAGGGCCCAGACCATCGCCTACGACGACTACGTCACGCTCGGCGGCGAAGTCGCCGCCAAGGAGGCCGGCAAGGCGCGCGACGAAGGCAAGGAATATGTCGTGCAGGACGGCGACGTGATGCTGTTCAAATTCAACACCTGATCGCAGGACTAACGAACGCGCGGCGATCCTACAGACCGGTCACCTTGCGGCCGCTCACCCAAACGGTCGCGATATTTGCGCGGGTCGCATTCAAAACGATCTTCTGGAACACATCTTCCAGCGTGTCATAGGTAGGGTACTTGCGGATATTCGAAGACACAGCAGCCGTATCGATGACGAGCGCATCGAACTCATGACCTGTACGAAAGCTGCCGGTTGGAATGTCGAGCGCCTGCGCCCCGCCCGCCGTGGCCAGCCAGAATGCTTCCTTATGCGTGATGGCTCGTCCTGACGCACCACGCTCCTGCGGCGGAAGGTCGGCATGAACGCCGCCATGCAAGGTTTTCGAGGCAGAGAGAGCGTGACGGCAGCCGTCAAACAGTGAGGGGCTGTAGCCGCCGGAAACGTCCGTGCCCAGCCCAACATGCATGTGCCGATCCAGAGCGGCTCGCAGCGGGAAGACCGCATTGGCGAAATAGAAATTGGAAAGCGGGCAATGGGCAACCGCCGCACCCTTTGCCTGAATGAGATCCATATCCTTTTCGTCGATGAAATTCGAGTGCGCCAGCACCGTGCGCCGAGTGAGCAGATCGAAACCGTCGAGACAGGCGGTGTCACTCTTGCCGAAGCGTTCCTCGACGAAATTCTTTTCCCAGTCGCTTTCCGAGCAATGTGTCTGGACATGGCAGCCATAGTGTCTCGCCAGTTCTCCCAAGCCCTGCAAGGCGGCATCCGTGCAGCTTGGAATGAAGCGCGGCGTGATCACTGGCTGGACGAGTGGCCTTTCGCCCTTATCCATCTCCCTGACCGCTTCGATGAAGCGCTTGGTATCGGCCACCGCACTTGCCGCATCGGCGTCGCGGTAATAGGGCGGACACTGGTCGGGGTCGTCCATTACCACTTTGCCGACCAGCGCCCTTTGCCCCTTGGCCAGACATATCTCGGCCAACGCCAGTGTTGCCGGCGTGTGAACGGTCGCGAAGTAAAGCGCAGTGGTCGTGCCGTTCGCCAACAGGCCATCGACCAGATCGGAATAGGTTTCACGCGCAAATTCCAGATCGGAGTATTTCGCTTCCAGAGGAAAGGTGTATTTCTGCAGCCAGACCTCGAGCGGGACATCGAGCGCCTTGCCCAGTTGCGGCCATTGCGGCGCGTGGATGTGCAGGTCGACCAGCCCCGGCAACAGATATTGACCCTCGCCAAGTTCCGTCAGTTTCCCTGCCAACCGGGCAGCAGATTTTCTTGCCTCGAACTCAGGATGGTTGGGCGGCAGGATTTCGGTGATGCGTCCGTCCCGATCGATGGCGAAAATATGATCCTCGAGACTCTCCAGCGTTCCGCACTGCGGCGTATGGAAGGCGGTTCCTGCTAGTAGGAAAGGCTCTTTCGTCATCTTCGGTCCGTTTGATCCCAAAATTGCCGTTACAAAAAAATCCGGTGGCAAGTGCGAAGGCACCTGTTCATCTGCAGCGACTGATCACATGATTGTCATCCAAATCATAGAGGGGGACCAAATGGAACGACCTGCGACAGAAGTTTCGCTGATCAGCCAGCCTGATGATCCGCTTCCGCCCGGCAAGGCCGCAGTGCTCGGGCTCCAGCATGTGCTGGCAATGGACGTCTACATCGTGCCGTTCATCATCGCGTCCGTGCTGGCATTCAGCGTCAGCGACGCTGCTTCCTTCATCCAATCCGCTTTCGTTGCAGCCGGCATCGCGACGCTGATCCAGTCGCAACTCTTCATGCGCATGCCGATCGTGCAGGGTCCGTCCTTTGTGCCGATCGGAGCCGTGCTGGCAATCGCGTTTGCTGCCGGCGGCGGCATCGCCGGTCTTTCCGCAGTGGTAGGCGCACTCATTCCGGGCGCCATATTGGTGATGCTGCTCGGCTCACCGACCAAGATCTTCCACCGTCTGGTCGACCGCTTCGTGCCGCCCATCGTCGGCGGGGCGATCATCATCGTGGTCGGCGTGGCACTGATGCCGGTTGCCTTGAAGGAGAGCGTGTTCGCCGTCCACGGCAACGCGACCGTCGGCGGCAACATCGTGCTCGCCTTCATCTCAGCCGCGCTTCTGGTCGGCTGCATGCTGACCGGCATGGCGCTCGGCGTAAAGGGTACGTGGCTGCGCCTGCTTTCCGTCATCATCGCCCTTGCCGCCGGCTGCATCGTCGCAGCCTTCATGGGGCAGTTGAGCTTTGCCGCAGTGGGCGACGCGACATGGTTTTCGCTGCCGAGAATTGCGTTCCTGAACCTCGACGTGACCTTCTCGCTGTCGGCAGCGCTCACCATGCTGATCGTCTACATCGTGGTGCTGGCCGAAACGACAGGCACCTGGTTCGCCATTGGCGCGGTGATCGACAAGCCGCTTTCGGATGAGCAACTCGACCGTGGCGCGACCGGCGAAGGCATTGGCTGCCTCGTCAGCGCCTTGCTCTGCAGCACACCCGTCACCGGCTATTCCTCCAATGCCGGCATCATCGCCATTACCGGCATTGCCAGCCGCGTCGCCTTTGCCGCCGCCGGCATTTTCCTTGTCGTCTTCGGCCTGATCGGCAAGCTCTCGGCGATCATCGCGTCGATCCCCGGCCCCGTCATCGGCGGCGTGTTCGGCGTTCTGTGCGTGGTCATCGCCATGAACGGCTTCCGCGTCGTGCGCTCGACCGTGCTTAACGAGCGCAACATGCTCGTCATCGGACTGCCGATCCTGATGGCGCTGTTTGCGACCCTTGCGCCACCGGACTTCGTGAAAACCCTGCCCGACTTCGTGCAGTACATATTGGGCTCGTCAATTGCCTTCGGCGCGGTGTGGGCCATCGTTCTGCATCAGGTGCTTCCGAGTACCCGGTAGCAAAGGCATGAGCGGCGGGCGGCCCAGTGCTGCCCGCCTCCTACATTCGACACACGCCTTCGCGAGCGAAAGTGGCATAGCAAAAGCGCTCCTCTCGTTCTTGAATACACCCCTCGGCCAGTTCATGGTGGGTTGTACGGGTTTGAACGAGATTCTATTGCATGACCGCCAAGAAATGGGCCTACGAGGACTTTACCGAGGGGGCCTCGCTCGACCTCGGCAGCAAGCTGGTGACGGCTGAGGAAATCATCGAGTTCGCCTCCGAGTTCGACGCCCAGCCCATGCATCTGGACGAGGCCGCCGGCAAGGCCAGCATCCTCGGAGGATTGGCAGCTTCCGGCTGGCACACCTGCGCCATCTTCATGCGCATGATCTGCGACGCCTTCCTGATCGATTCCACATCGCAGGGATCGCCCGGCATCGACGAGGTCAAATGGCGGGTGCCGGTGCTGGCCAACGACACGCTCACCGGCAAATGCACGGTGCTGTCCAAGCGGCTGTCGAAATCGCGGGCTGGTGTCGGCCTTGTGACGATCAGGACGGAACTGTTCAACCAGCGCGGCGAGGCGGTGCTCGAACTGCGGAACTCCGTGATGTTCCTGACACGCGAGGCTGCGTGATGACGCTCGACGAATTCCTCGGCATCGGAAAAACGGCCCAACTCGGATCGCACACATTCAGGCCGGGCGAGATCAAGGCCTTCGCCGCCAAATATGATCCACAACCCTTCCACCTCGATGAAGAGGCGGCGAAGAAGAGCGTGCTCGGCGCACTGTGCGCTTCCGGCTGGCATACCGCCGCGATGTGGATGAAATACAACCTCGCCCAGATCACATCGGCGGAAGCGAAGTGGACGGGCAAAGAACCGGCACCGGAATTCGGCCCCTCGCCTGGCTTCAAGAACCTCAAATGGCTGAAGCCGGTCTATGCCGGCGAGACAATAAGGTTCACGCGCACAGGCATCGCCCATCGGCCGCTTGCATCACGACCGGGCTGGCACTTGCTGACCATCCTTGCCGAGGCATTCGATTCCACCGGCGCAAAGGTCATCGAGTTCGAGAACGCGGTACTGGTCAAGGTAGGCTGAAGCCACACACATATTCATCGCCACGCCCGCTTTCGCGTCTGGCCATTGTCAAAGAACTGACCTTTGCTTTTGAAGCGCAGGTCGGGAGGACGGGCGGCCGTTCGGTCGCTCGTTTAGTAGGTTAGTGCGGCCTTGCGACCGCCCGTCCGGTGTCTGTCATCCAGTCGACCGGTCCCAAGATCGTCCGATGGGCTCACCCTGTCGCGACGATCAGGCGAAATGCGCCTCCTGCAAGCCACGGGTTCTCTTTCCTTTGTCATGGAAAGCCCGCCGCAGGACGCCGGCCTGTCGGATGCCCTCGGGTCCATTGGCGCCGAACCAATGGGGGGAGGTCACCGCCGCCCTAACCGTTGCCCGGTGCGCAGCCGGTTCCCGCAAGAGCGATGGGGCGGATTATGGGGGAGGTGGCAGAGGGTGGGGATAAGTGAGGTGAAAGATCTTTCGGGAGGCTAGCAAGAACAATAGGTTGGCATGGGGTGTGGATAGGAAAGTGGGTAGTTTGATCCACTTCTGGCACGGTCGGCGCTGCTCCTCACCCTTACCCTCTCCCCGTGAAAAACGGGGAGAGGGGGTCGGCAGGCGTTTGCGCCAAGCACCCCTCATCCGACCTCGCTTCGCTCG
>CAZROU010000060.1:0-24665 GCA_964601795.1 uncultured Mesorhizobium sp.
CATCGTGCCGGGCCTGCTCGGCGTCATCCTGCAGATGACCATGGTGATGATGACGTCGATTGCGCTGACGCGCGAAACCGAGCGCGGCACGATGGAAAACCTGCTCGCCATGCCTTCAAGCCCGCTGGAAATCATGCTGGGCAAGGTGCTGCCCTACGCCTGCGTGGGCGCGGTGCAGGTCGTGGTGGTGCTGATTGCCGCCAAGCTTTTGTTCTTCATACCGTTCGTCGGCGGACTGCCGCTGCTGTTGTCATCCATTCTCGTTTTCGTGCTGGGTCTGGTGCTGCTCGGCTACACGATATCGACGGTTGCCCGGACGCAGATGCAGGCGATGCAGTTGACCTTCTTCTTCTTCCTGCCTTCGATCCTGCTATCGGGCTTCATGTTCCCGTTCAGCGGCATGCCAATCTGGGCGCAATGGCTGGGCGAAATCTTCCCCCTTACCCACTTCCTGCGCATCGTGCGCGCTGTGATGCTGAAGGGCGCGGGACTAACCTCCATCGCAACCGAAGTGGCGTGGCTGTTCGGCTTCGTGCTTTTGTTTGCCGGCTTTGCCTTGCTGCGCTTCCGGCGCACGCTCGACTAGGTGGCATGGGATTTGGATGAGGGTGGGGCCTGCGCTTGGGCGGTCAGGCGCCAGTGACCATGCGCGAATAAACGTCGAAGTCGACGTTGCCACCGGACAGCACGACCGCGACGCTTTTGCCTTGCAAGTCGATCCGGCCGGAAGAAAGTGCCGCAAACGCCACCGAGCCGCCAGGTTCGACCACCAGCTTGAGGTGGGCCATGGCGTCGCGCATGGCGGCGGCAACGGCTTGTTCCGAAACGGCGACGACGCCGGCAAGATTGCGGCGGTTGATCTCGAAGGTGATGAGACCGGGCTCGGAGGTCATCAAGGCATCGCAGGAAGAATTGTGACCGGGCTCGTTGGCCACGCGCCTGCCGGCTTCCAGCGAGCGGCGCGTGTCGTCGAAATATTCGGGCTCGGCGCCCCAGACCGCGGTGCCGGGTGAGGCATCCTTGACGGCAAGGGAAACGCCGCCGATCAAACCACCGCCGCCGCACGGCACGACCACCGTATCGAGGCGGACGCCAAGTTCCTGCGCCTGCTCCATGAGTTCGAGACCTACCGTGCCCTGCCCGGCAATGATGGCGGGGTCATCGAATGGCGGAACCAATACCATGCCGCGATCGAGATAAGGCTGCACGATGTCCTCGCGGCGGTCGCGAGCACGATCGAAAGGGACGACCTCGGCACCCATGCGCAGCACATTGCCGACCTTTGCCTGCGGTGCGTCGGCGGGCATGGCTATGACGGCCTTCGCGCCGAACAGCGCCGCCGAAGCCGCGACACCCTGCGCATGGTTGCCGGAGGAGAAAGCGACGATGCCACGCGCCCGCTCCGCGTCGCTCAGGCCGGATATCTTGTTGTAGGCACCCCGGAACTTGAAGGAGCCGGTGCGCTGCAGAACCTCCGGCTTGAACAGCACCCTGCCGCCGAAGCGCTCGTTGAGCGCCTGCGATTCGACGAGCGGCGTGCGCACGGCAAGCCCGGCAAGGCGCTGCGCGGCGTTGCGGATATCGGCGATGCCGGGAGCGGAATCGAGAGCCATGGAAAAATCCTTGAGCGACATGTTTTGTTAATCATGCCCGCAAAGCAAAGAGTCGCACCAATGAATTTTCGCGATCAAGCCATCAAAGTACCGCAATCCATGCGCCTTGAGGCAAGGTAATCGAGCGTAAGATTCGGGCCATTCACCGAATGTTTCGCACCGATTGCAAAAGCTGATGTGAACCGGATCGCTCCGGCGCCGTTATGGTCCGACAGGAGGCCTCGTTATGCGAAACATTCTCAAAACTACCCTGATTGCTGCCACTCTGGCCTTGACGGGCGCTGCCACGACCGTCGCGCAAGCCGATACGCTGGAATTGCATCTTGGCCAGACCGGGCCGACCGTGCGCATGCGGGAAGATTGCAACCCATATCGAGAGAACTGCCGCACCGGCCGCTGGAGCTATCGGGACAACGAATGGCGCGACGGCGGTCCGCGCAGTGACAACCGTGGTTGGGCACGGCGCGAATGCCCGCCGGAGCGGGCGCTGGCCAAGGCTGACAGGATGGGAATCCGGCGCGCCCGCATTCTCGATGTCGGCAGGCGCACCATCGATATAGGCGGCCGCTCGCGCCATGGCGAACGCGTTGTCGTCAGCTTCGGGCGCTGGGACAGAAGCTGCCCGCTCTATCGCTGACCTGCGTGGATGACTTCAGCGGGATGAGGAAACCGTCCCGCTGAAAACCCTATCCCAATAGTTCGCGCTGACGCCTTGAGCCGCCCGCCTTGCGCCAGGCGTTGAAGCGGTGGGTTGCCGCAGCAAACGAGATTTTCATCTGCTGCGCGACATTGTAGCGCGACTTGCCTTCATCGAACATGCGGTAGCAGCATTCGACACCCTCGGTGGTCAATTTGCCATCGGGGGTTTTGTTGTGAGGATTGGCCGGGTCGAACTTCTCTACCTCCTGCTCCACCATGCTTTTGAGGCGCTGCAAATCCGCTTCGATGGAAGCGATCAGGTCCAGCAACGGCTTTGGATCGAACGCGTTTGAGTGTTCTTTGTGCATGGGCATGGTGCCTTCTGGGTGGGGACCGGAAAGAAACACCATATAGGTGAACGTTCGCTGATAAAAAGAGCCTGCGGGCAAAACTCCGATTCAATAAATCTGATGGTGGATTTACCGCCGTGCGGTTGACCTTTCGCGGCGCAATATCTAATTTAGAATTATTCTAAACTAGATTGGATTGCTCATGCTTTCTCGCGTCTTCGGGTTTGGGCGACGCCCGTTCGATTCCCTGTCGGAACAGGAAATTCTGGCGCTGGCCATTTCCTCCGAAGAGGACGATGCGCGCATCTACCGGGCCTATGCCGACGGACTGGAAAAGGACTTTCCGCATTCGGCCAAGGTGTTCGAGGGCATGGCCGAGGAAGAGGACGGACATCGCGCCGCGCTGATAGAGTTGCATCGCAAGCGCTTCGGCGAACGCATTCCGCTGATCCGCCGCGAGCATGTGAAGGGCTACTACGAACGCAAGCCGGACTGGCTGGTCAGGCCGCTGGGCATCGAGAAGGTGCGTGGGCAGGCCGAGGACATGGAGCGGCAGGCGCACCTGTTCTATGTCGAGGCAGCCAAGCGCACCTCCGATGCTTCCACGCGCAAGCTGCTGGGCGATCTTGCCGCCGCCGAACAAAGCCATGAATCGCTGGCGCAGAAGCTGGAGCAGGAACATGTGCCGGGTGCAGCGCGTAGCGAGGAAGCCGCGACCGAGCGCCGGCAATTCATCCTGACCTACGTGCAACCGGGACTGGCGGGACTGATGGACGGGTCGGTCTCGACGCTGGCACCGATCTTCGCTGCCGCCTTCGCCACGCAGGACACCTGGCAGACCTTCCTCGTCGGGCTCTCGGCTTCGGTGGGCGCCGGCATTTCCATGGGCTTTACCGAGGCAGCACACGACGACGGCAAGCTTTCAGGGCGCGGGTCGCCGCTGAAACGCGGCCTGTCATCCGGCATCATGACGGCGCTGGGCGGCCTTGGCCACGCCCTGCCCTATCTGATCCCGAATTTCTGGACCGCGACCACGGTGGCGGCCATCGTGGTGTTCTTCGAATTGTGGGCCATCGCCTTCATCCAGAACCGCTACATGGAAACACCGTTCCTGCGCGCCGCATTCCAAGTGGTGCTGGGTGGAGCGCTGGTGTTTGCTGCCGGCGTCTTGATCGGCAACGCATAGGGATTCAGGTGATGGCGGGCTAGCCCTTGCCGAGCGCCTTTGCCTTCGCGAAGAAGTCTTGCCACGGATCGTCGGCTTCGAGGCGCTTCAATGTCGCCTTGTCGCCAAGCGGGAAGGCATTCGGGGCAAGACCGGCCTCAATCTCGGGCCAGGTCACCGGCATGGAAATGGTGGCACCCTTCTTGGCGCGCGAAGAATAGGGGGCGACAGTGGTCGAGCCCCGACCGTTGCGCAGATAGTCGATGAATATCTTGCCGGTCCGCGCCTTCTTCGACAGCGTGGCCGTGAAGCGGTCAGGTTCGGCCTGTTCCATGGCGCGAGCGAAGTCGTGGGCGAAGGCCTTGGTCCGATCCCAGTCGGCAGCCGGCTTCAGCGGGACCAGGACATGATAGCCCTTGCCGCCCGATGTCTTGACGAAGGTCGGCAGCGACAGTTCCTGAAGCTTGTCGCGAATGTCGAGCGCCGCCTTGCGGACTTCATCGACGGCCACGCCCTCGTCGGGATCGAGGTCGAAGACGATCTGGTCAGGCGTGTCGATTTCATCGACCTTGCAACCCCAGATGTGGATCTCGACCACACCCATCTGAACCAACGCGGCGATGCCGTCGAAATCGCGGACAAAGAGGATCTCCTCATTGTCCTCGGGGTCTTTCGACTTGAAGATGTGTTCGCTCATGCCGGGTGAGGCGTGTTTCTGGAAAAAGCGCTGGCCATCGACGCCATCGGGCGCGCGGACCAAGGCCAACGGCCGCTCGACCACGAACTGCTGCATGCGCGGCCACACCAGCGCATAGTGGTCGAGCAGATCCTGCTTCGAAACCTTCTCGTCCGGCCACAGCAGCTTTTCGGGATGCGTGAGCTTGGCCGCTGTGTCGGTATTCCGCTTCTCCTGCATGGCGTCCTCTCCTGGCGCGCACCGGTCCCTATTCTACCACTTCAAATGAACAGGCGCAGACGGGGTTCCCGGCGGTCACGCGGTGCGGGTCCATGTGTCGCAAATGACACATCGGCGAAGATGGCGACAAAAAGCACGAAAAGACCCCGAATCAGCCGCAATCCCGCCACGAAGCGAGGCGGTTTCGACCGAAAGTTAACATAGCGTTCACCGACTATTCACGCCTCGGCGCTATGGTGTCCTCAATTCGGAAGGGACTCCGAAGTTCGGGACAGGGACTGAACTAAAATGGTTATCTTCAATCAATTGCGCGGCTATGCCGCCACCTTGCGCGAGTTCATCGCGCCAACCTATCGGCCAGAGCGCTACTACATGCGCGGCCCCGGCCCGGCTTGCGCTCGCCGCAACCACCGCCTCGGCTTCGGCACGCACTGACATGCTGCCGGAAACCCGCCACGGCCCGAATATCTCGAAGCCGGCACTCGAAAGCCGCGCGACCACCTATCGCACGGCGCAGCCTTCGGCCCTGCGCCGCCGCTAGACGACGATGCGCCCGGCACCAGTGCCGGCGCGGGCTTGCGCCCACAGCAACCTTCCAAACAGCAAATCCAGAACCGTCTAAACTGGCCACATCTCGTGGCTGGCATTGAGCTTTGCCAGCACGGCGTGGCTACGCAGACCGGCGCACAGGCGTTCGACATTGGCGAATGTCTGCCGTGCCCGCTCTGTTTCGGGATGCCAGGAAAACAGCATCAGAAGATAGACATCGGCAATGGTCATGCTGTCGCCGACCAGCCACTGCCGCCCGGCCAGCGCCTTGTCGACGACGGCAAAGTCGCGGTCGAGTTCGGCAACGGCTGCTTTCCTGACGCCTGCCTTGGCGCCTTCATCAGACGAATAGCGATGGGGATAGTAGAAACGCAGCACCGCCGGATAGAGCGCCGACGACATGAAGGCCATCCAGCGCAGGAACTCCGCACGCGCCGGCGCACCGGCCTGCGGGGCAAGGGCGGCCTCAGGATGACGCTCGGCGAGCGCCATGCAGATCGCAGCGGATTCGGTCATCGTATGACCGTCCGGCAAGGTCAGGACGGGCACCTGGTTGAGCGGGCTGATGGCGAGGAAGGCCGCGTCCGGATTGTCGGTCTTGGCGACGTCGATATGTTCGAACGGCTCGCCGGCCAGAAGAAACGCGGCCTCGGCGACGAAGCCGCCGCTGCCCGGACGGGTATAAAGTTTGTACATGCTTTTCCTCCCCACCCGCGCTCAAGGCGGATGGGGACTTTTAGCGCAAAGCGCAGACCGCTCAACGCGGCAAGCGGTAGCCAGCGCGCCTTTTTGAGCGGTCCAGCAGAGCTGGCAGATTAAACGCCAAGACCCTCGAACAGGACGGTCGATAGGTAACGCTCGGCAAAGGAAGGAATAATGACGACCATGTTCTTGCCGGCGTTTTCGGGCCGCGAACCGACGACGATGGCAGCCTGCAATGCCGCTCCCGACGAGATGCCGACCGGCACGCCTTCGAGCCTTGCGACGAGGCGCGCATTGGCCACCGCCGCATCGTTCGAGACGGTGACGACCTCGTTATAGACCTTGGTGTCGAGGATCTTCGGCGCGAAGCCGGCGCCGATGCCCTGGATCTTGTGCGGTCCGGGCGCGCCGCCGGAGAGCACCGGCGAGGCTTCCGGTTCGACCGCCACGACCTTGACCGACGGCTTGCGCTTCTTCAGCACCTGACCGACCCCGGTGATAGTGCCGCCCGTGCCGATGCCGGCGACGAGGATATCGACACCGCCATCCGTGTCGTTCCAGATTTCCTCGGCGGTGGTCGTGCGATGGATTTCCGGATTGGCCGGATTTTCGAACTGCTGCGGGATGACCGCATCGGGAAGTTTCGCCGCCAGTTCGTCAGCCTTTGCGATGGCGCCCTTCATGCCCTTGGCGCCTTCGGTAAGCACAAGTTCGGCACCGAGAAGGGCGAGCATCTTGCGTCGCTCAACCGACATGGTCTCGGGCATGGTGAGGATCAGCTTGTAGCCTTTCGCGGCGGCGGCGAAGGCGAGCGCGATGCCGGTGTTGCCGGACGTCGGCTCGATCAGCGTGGTCTTGCCCGGCTTGATGCGGCCTTCGGCTTCGAGCGCCTCGATCATCGCCACGCCGATGCGGTCCTTCACGGAGGCGATGGGATTGAAGAATTCGAGCTTGACCATAAGATTGGCGACGATGCCCTTCTCCTTGGCGAAACGATCCAGCCTGACCAGCGGCGTGTCGCCTATCGTCTCGGTGATCGAGTTGTAGACACGGCCACGGCCGGGATGGTGGGCGGAAGCCTGGGATTTGGTCATGGAATCTCTCTCAGATCGGTCGGTAGGAACGTTGCAGCGAAAATAGGCGACGAAATGAGACTATCCGAGTGGCAAGCGTGCTGAAAAGCCCGCAGACAAGGGAAGGGATTTCCTGAGAAGACTTGTTTGCGGATTTTCCTACCGCTATGGGTTCGAAACCGCCCGTTCTGCGGCTGGCCGTGCGGATCTGGATCGGCCGCGTCATCCACCGCAATTGCATTCGGTTTTGGTGGAAACTGTTTTGCGGCGTGCGCGGGCTATCGCCCGAATACCCGATTAATGGCGCGCTGCGATGGCCGCCGCCGCACCGATCATGAAGGACGCTGCGGTGCGGTTCAAAAGCTTCAGCGCGCGTGGCGAGGACAGGAACCAGCGCGCCTTCGCGGCGAGCGCAAGATAAGGCACAAGCACGATCACAAGGATCACCGCCGTGACGCCGGTAAGGATGGCATAGTCGCTGAAGGTGATGGCGCGCAGATCGACGATGGTCGGCGTGATGGCGAGGTAGAAGATCATCGTCTTGGGATTGCCGAGCGTCAGCGTCAGGCCGCCGACGAAACTTGAAACCAGACCGCCCTTGGCCTTGCCAGCCTGAACGGTTTCCGCGGAAATGCCGCCTTTCCAGAAGCGCCAGCCGAGCCAGGCGAGATAAAGCACGCCGAACCACTTGATCGCCAGAAACACCATGCCGAACTGTTGGGCGACGAAGGCGAGGCCGAGCACGGTGGCTGTGAGATAGAACAGATCGCCGAGCAAAAGGCCCCAGAACATGGCGAAGGCCGAGCGGAAACCGGAGCCGAGCGCGCGGGCGACAAGGGCCGTGACGCCGGGGCCGGGAATGGCCGCGGCGATGCCAAGCGCTGCGCTGTAAGCAAGAAATCCGGTCAGTGTCATGGTGGCCGCTTTCGTGATCCGGCTTGGTTTTGCCACATGTTCGCGGGGCCGTAAATTTCCCTGCAGGCAACAATCATTACGCCAGAGAGAACAGGCGATGCGGCAATAGCGCCATTGCCCTTAGGCGTGCTTTTCGCTATGTGCCGTTGAGATAATTTCGGAGGGTATTGCAATGGCCGACCACACGCCGACCGGTCCTGTCGAACTTGGTGCTCAGATGGACTATCCCGAGCATGAGCGGACCTATCATGGCTTCACCGTGTTGGCCAAATATGGAACGCTGGTCTGCGCGGCCATCATGATCGGAATGGCCTTCGGCTTCTTTGTCGGCGGCGCGATTTCCGGCTTCATCGTGTTCCTGCTTGCCTGCGCCGTCGGCGCCGTCATCCTGCGATAAAATCTTCCTCTCCTTGGCCCGGGGCGTCGCCGCAAGGGTCGCCACCGACCTGCGCAAGGCTCCAGCCGAAAGGATCAAGCGGTGGGACAGACGATTTTCGTACCCAAAGAGGTTGACGCAGCGGAAACCCGCGTTGGCGCTTCGCCGGACACGGTGAAGCGGCTTGCCGCATACGGCTTCGACGTTATCGTCGAGGCGGGCGCCGGAACGGCATCGCGCATCACGGACGACGAGTTTGCCAAGGCTGGCGCGAAGATCGGCAAGGCCGGCGACGTTTCGAAGGCGGACGTTGTGCTGAAAGTGCGCCGCCCGAACGAAGCCGAGCTGAAATCCTACAAGCAGGGCGCTGCGGTGCTGGCCATCATGGACCCCTATGGCCATGAGGCGGCGGTTGCGGCGCTTGGCAAGGCCGGCGTAACGGCTTTCGCCATGGAATTCATGCCGCGCATCACCCGCGCACAAGTGATGGACGTGCTGTCCTCGCAGGCGAACCTTGCCGGCTATCAGGCCGTGATCGACGGCGCGGCCGAATATGACCGGGCGCTGCCGATGATGATGACGGCGGCAGGCACGGTGCCGGCGGCCAAGATATTCATCATGGGCGTCGGCGTTGCCGGCCTGCAGGCGATTGCCACGGCGCGCCGGTTGGGTGCAGTCGTGACGGCAACCGATGTTCGCCCCGCCGTAAAGGAACAAGTCCAGTCGCTCGGCGCGAAATTCCTCGCCGTCGAGGACGAGGAATTCAAGGCGGCGGAAACGGCTGGCGGCTACGCCAAGGAAATGTCGAAGGAATACCAGGCGAAGCAGGCGGCGCTGACCGCCGAGCACATCGCCAAGCAGGACATCGTCATCACCACGGCGCTGATCCCCGGACGCCCGGCCCCGAAGCTGGTTTCCGCTGCAATGGTTGCCTCGATGAAGCCGGGTTCGGTGATCGTCGATCTGGCCGTCGAGCGCGGCGGCAATGTCGAGGGCGCGGTGCCGGGCAAGGTCGCGACCACCGCCAATGGCGTGAAGATCGTCGGCCATCTCAACGTGCCGGGACGTGTCGCGGCATCGGCCTCGCTGCTCTATGCCAAGAACCTGTTCGCATTTCTCGAGACGATGATCGACAAGGAAACCAAGTCGCTGAAGATCAATCGCGACGACGAACTGGCCAAGGCAACAATGCTGACGGATGGCGGCAAGGTCGTGCATCCGGCGTTTGCAGGCAAGGAACCGGCGGCCCCGGCTGCAGCGGCCAAGGCGGAAGCGGTGAAGAAGCCGGCAGCAGTGAAGGCGGCTTCGGACAAGAAGCCCGCCGCCAAGGCGCCGGCGAAAGCCAAGGCCTCGCCCAAGCCGAAAACCTCGCCTAAGACCACTGGGGGGACTGCGTGATGGAAAGCTTGCAAAAAGCGCTCGATCAACTCGACCAGGCGACGGCTGCCGTGCGCATGGCGCTGCAGGACCTCGCCAATGCGCCGGGTGCTGCCGACGCGGCAGGCGGTGCGGCGCATGCGCTGTCCGGCGGCGCGATCGACCCCTTCGTGTTCCGCTTCGCGATCTTCGTGCTGGCGATCTTCGTCGGCTACTACGTGGTGTGGTCGGTGACGCCGGCGCTGCACACGCCTTTGATGGCCGTTACCAACGCCATCTCCTCGGTGATCGTGGTGGGTGCGCTCCTGGCGGTCGGCATCTCGGCCTCGGGCCTTGCCACCGGCTTCGGCTTCATCGCGCTGGTGCTGGCCTCGGTCAACATCTTCGGCGGCTTCCTGGTCACCCAGCGCATGCTTGCCATGTACAAGAAGAAGGAAAAGTGACGTGTCCGTGAACCTCGCTTCCTTCCTCTACCTCGTCTCCGGCATCCTGTTCATCCTGGCGCTGCGCGGTCTGTCGCACCCGACCACCAGCCGCCAGGGCAATACCTACGGCATGATCGGCATGGCGATCGCCATCGTCACCACGCTGGCGCTGGCGCTGCCATCGGCTGGCGGACTTGGCCTGATCGTGATTGGCCTTGCCATCGGCGGCGCTGTCGGCGCGGTTACCGCGCGCCGCATCGCCATGACCTCGATGCCGCAACTGGTCGCAGCCTTCCACTCGCTGGTCGGCCTTGCCGCCGTGATGGTGGCGGCTGCCGCCATCTATGCGCCCGAGAGCTTCGGCATCGGCACGGTGGGCGACATCCACGGCCAGGCACTGGTCGAGATGAGCCTTGGCGTTGCCATCGGCGCGATCACCTTCACCGGTTCGATCATCGCCTTCCTCAAGCTTGACGGGCGCATGTCCGGCAAGCCGATCATGCTGCCGGCGCGCCATCTGGTGAATCTCGGCCTCGGCGCGGCGCTCGTCGTGCTGATCGTCCTGCTCGTCACCACCCAGAGCTATACAGTGTTCTGGCTGATCGTGGTGCTGTCGCTGCTACTCGGTATCCTGCTCATCATCCCGATCGGCGGCGCGGATATGCCCGTCGTCATCTCGATGCTGAACTCCTATTCGGGCTGGGCGGCCGCGGCACTGGGCTTCACGCTCGGCAACCTCGCGCTGATCATCACCGGTGCTCTGGTCGGCTCGTCGGGTGCGATCCTGTCCTACATCATGTGCAAGGGCATGAACCGCTCCTTCATCTCTGTCATCCTCGGCGGCTTTGGCGGCGAGACGGCGAGTGCAGGCGGCGACGACGGCATCGAGCGCACCGTCAAGCAGGGATCGGCGGACGATGCCGCCTACCTGATGATGAACGCGCAAAAGGTCATCATCGTGCCCGGCTACGGCATGGCGGTGGCGCAGGCGCAGCACGCGCTTCGCGAAATGGCCGACAAGCTGAAGGCCAATGGTGTCGAAGTGAAGTACGCCATCCATCCGGTTGCCGGACGCATGCCCGGCCACATGAACGTGCTTCTGGCCGAGGCCAACGTGCCTTACGACGAGGTGTTCGAACTTGAGGACATCAACTCCGAGTTCGCGCAGGCCGATGTCGCCTATGTCATCGGCGCCAACGACGTGACCAACCCGTCGGCGCGCGACGACAAGTCTTCGCCGATCTACGGCATGCCGATCCTCGACGTCGACAAGGCCCGCACCTGCCTGTTCGTCAAGCGCTCGCTCGGCTCAGGCTATGCCGGCATCGACAACACGCTGTTCTACAAGGACGGCACCATGATGCTGCTCGGCGACGCCAAGAAGATGACCGAGGAAATCGTCAAGGCAATGGACCACTAGGCATTCAGGTCAGAGCGGGCTGCAAATGGCGGCCCGCTGCGCTTCCGGTGCTCATGTACCGAATGTACATTCCGCGCCGGTTCTCGCCGGCCCCCATTTTCGCTCCGCCCTGACCTGAATCCTGAGTTTGCGCTTTCCTATCGCGACGATGGATCTGGAACCGGCGTCCAGATAACGTCCTCGATGCGGTTGGCACCTGCGGCGAGCATCACCAACCGGTCAAAGCCGAGCGCGATGCCGCAGGCATCGGGCATGATGGCAAGGGCAGCCAGGAAGTCCTCGTCGATCGGGTAGCGCTCGCCATAGATGCGCTCCTTCTCATCCATGTCGGCTTCGAAGCGCTTGCGCTGCTCGACCGGATCGGTGAGTTCTCCAAAGCCGTTGGCAAGTTCGACGCCGCAGCAATAAAGCTCGAAACGCTCGGCGACGCGCGGGTCGTGCGACGCAGGGCGCGCAAGAGCGGCCTCGACGATTGGGTATTCGCAAAGCACGGTGGCCCTGCCCTGCCCTAGTTGCGGCTCGATCAGTTCGACCATCACGCGGCTATAGAGATCCGGCCATGTGTCGTCGGGCGCGGTGCGCAGGCCAGACTTGACCAGCGCGGCATGAAGGCCGTCGCGATCCGTCGAGCCATCCGGCGCGACGGTCGAAAGAAGGTCGATGCCTGCATGGCGGTCGAAGGCTTCAGCAACCGTCAGCCGCTCCGGCTCGGCGTAAGGATCGGCTTCGCGGTTCCTGAATGTGAAGCGCCGGGTACCGGCCTTGTCTGCGGCGAGCGAAAGCAGCGCGGCGCAATCCCCCATCAGGCTTTGATAGGATTCGCCGACACGATACCATTCCAGCATCGTGAATTCGGGATGGTGAAGGGCGCTACGCTCGCGATTGCGCCAGACCGGACCGAAGCTGAAGATGCGCTTTTCGCCCGCCGCCAGCAATTTCTTGCAGGCGAATTCCGGCGACGTATGCAGATAAAACGGCTGCGTGGTGCCATCCGTGCGGATCTCGGCGGTGGCGAAGGCCGACAGATGGGTTTCATTACCCGGAGATATCTGGAGCGCGGCAGCGTCCACCTCGATGAAATCCTGATCGCCAAGGAAGCCGCGGATTGCCGCAGCAATCCTGTTGCGCAGCAACAGGCGCGGACGGCGGTCGGCATGGACATGCGGCGTCCACCAAGGCGAAGCTTCAATCATGATTGTGCGGACAAGCGGTACGGGGGTGGCTGGCGATTAGCGCGCGGATAGGGTAAAGCGCGCACGATGGCTGCGACAGCCGAATGGCCGCAACGCAAATTTTCAGGAAGAACGCTTGTGAAGGTAATTGCCAGTTCCCTCCGTAAAGGAAATGTCGTCGACAAGGACGGCAAGCTCTATGTGATCCTCTTTGCCGAGAATATCCATCCCGGCAAGGGCACGCCGGTCACCCAACTCGACATGCGCCGCATTTCGGATGGCGTGAAGGTTTCCGAACGCTATCGCACGACCGAACAGGTGGAGCGCGCCCATGTCGAGGATCGCGAACATACGTTCCTCTATAGCGACGGCGAAGGCTTCCACTTCATGAACCCGGAAAGCTACGACCAGATCGCGGTGTCCGAGGACGTGATCGGCGACCAGGCACCTTACCTGCAGGAAGGCATGGCGGTGACGCTGTCGGTGCATGAAGGCGTCGGCATTGCCATCGAGTTGCCGCAGCGCGCCATCTACGAGGTGGTCGAGACCGAGCCGACGACCAAGGGCCAGACCGCTTCGTCCTCTTACAAGCCGGCGATCCTTTCAAACGGCGTCAAGACCACCGTTCCGCCGCATATTGCTGTCGGCACGCGCATCGTCGTCATGACCGCCGACGGCTCCTACGTGGAACGCGCCAAGGACTGACGCCTCATAAACCGCTTTGCCCCCGGCGGAACGACAATGAAACTGAAATTCCTGATTGCGCTCGGCGTCATCCTTGCTGCCTCAATGGCAAGGGCCGAAGACGCGCCGCTGAAGATGGGTGTCGAGGGAGCCTATCCACCCTTCAACTCGGTGGATGCCGCCGGCAAGGTCGAAGGCTTCGACGTCGATATCGGCGAGGCGATCTGCAAGCGGCTCAAGCGCACATGCGAGTGGGTGGTGGTGCAGTGGGACGGGCTGATCCCGGCGCTTCAGGCCGAGAAGATCGACGTGCTGATGTCGTCCATGACCATCACGCCGGAGCGGGAGAAACAGGTTCTCTTTTCCAAGCCCTATTATTTCTCCTACGGCATGATGATCGCCAACAAGGGAAGCGGATTGAGCTTTTCCAGCGAAGGCCTGAAAGGCCACGATGTCGGCGTCCAGGCCGCGACGACGCACGAACACTGGCTGCGCGACAAGTTCGGCGATGCGTTCAAGCTGCACGGCTATCCGTCAAGCGACGAGATGTTTCTCGACTTCCAGAACGGGCGGCTGGACGCGGTGTTTGCTGAAGCGCCTGCCATGGTGCCGTGGATGGAGGCAAATGGCGGCGTGGCGGCCTACGAGCAGATCGGCCCGAACATCACCGATGCCGCCCTTGGCACCGAGATCGGCATCGCCGTTCGCAAAGACGATGCCGCGCTGGCCGACCAGATCAATGCTGCCCTCGACGGCATCATCGCCGACGGCACGTTCAGGACGGTCGCCAAGAAATATTTCAGCTTCGAACTGAGGCCGCAGTAGGCGGCCTCTACCCTTCGAAGCCGGTCAGCACGCCAACCGCATTGACGCCGATTTCCTCGACCGCGTAGCCGCCTTCCATGACGAACAAGGTGGGCAGGCCGAGCTTGGCGATGCGCGCGCCAATCTTGGGGTAATCGCTGCTTTTCAACTTGAACTGGCTGATCGGGTCCTTCTCGAAGGTATCGACACCAAGCGAGACGACGACGACATCGGGCGCGTAGTCGGCAAGCCGTTTGCAGGCATCTTCCAGGTTCGCGTTCCATGCGTTCCAATCGGTGCCGAAGGGCATCGGGTAGTTCACGTTGAACCCCTCGCCCGGTCCTTCGCCGCGCTCGTCGGCATGGCCGAGGAAATACGGATACTCGACCATCGGGTCGCCGTGCAGGTTCAGCACCTGGATGTCGTTGCGGCTATAGAATATCTCCTGCGTGCCGTTGCCGTGGTGGTAGTCGACATCGAGGATCGAGACACGCCCGGCACCCTGGTCGCGGAACCACTGGGCAACGACGGCGGCGTTGTTGATGTAGCAATAGCCCCCCATGAAGCCTGCCCCTGCGTGGTGGCCGGGCGGGCGGCAGAGCGCGAAGGCGGCACGTTCGCCGCCCTTGACGATAGCGGCTGCCGTCAAGGCCACATCATAGGATGACTTGATCGCATCCCATGTGCCTTTGACGAACGGCGCGCCGCCATCGAACGAGTAGAAGCCGAGCTGGGCGTCGATGAATTTCGGCAAAACGTCGCCGCGCAGGCCGCGTGTCGGCCAAGTGAACGGGATGGCCGAACCTTCCCGGCCCGAAGCCAGCCATTGCGGCCAGACCGTCGGCAGGAAATCGATGTAGTCGGCCCTGTGCACCCGCTTGGCGGCGGCAAGATCATGCGCCTGCGGCGGCAGGATCGGCCCGAGCTTCTCACTCTCCACCCTCGCCTTGATGAACTCGGCGCGCGACGGCTTTTCAAAACCGGGCACGATCGCACCGGAAATCAATTCCATCGTGCCGGCATGACCAGCGTGGAGCGGCGAAAAAACGGTCTTCATGAAAAACCTCTCGAGTGCGGGAGTAACGAGCCTAGCCGAGCCATTCGCTTCTTAACAAGCGCTGTGCCAACCGGCGATGGCTTGCTGGCATGGCCGCAGGTCGTCTAGCCTGCTTGCCTCGCAACAGCGTCGTAGGCATTCCATGGCTTTGATCGCGGACCTGATCGTAACGAATGCTCACATCCTGACCTTGGATGAAGGTCATCCAACGGCCGAGGCAATCGCGATCAGGGACGGCTCGATCCTTGCTGCCGGTGCGCGCGCCGATATCGATGTGCTGCGCGGGCCTGCGACCACGGTGATAGACGCGGATGGCGGTTCGGTCATTCCGGGCTTTGTCGAAGCCCATATGCACCTGTTTTCCGGGGCGGCCGAACTGGCGCACCTGCAACTCTTCGGCGTTGCCGGCTTCGAGGCGCTGCAAGCGGCGATCCGCGCCTATGCACCGAACCGCCCGGACGCAACGATGCTCGTTGGGCAAGGTGTGGATTATACCGTACTCGGCAGCGAACGGGTGACCCGGCATCATCTGGACGCCATCTTGCCAGACCGCGCCTTCTGCATGGCGGCGCCCGATCACCATACGATGTGGGCCAACACCAAGGCGCTGGAAATGGCCGGCGTGCTGCATGGCCGGGTTCTTGGCCCCGGCAATGAAATCGTCATGGGTGAGGACGGACTTGCAACGGGCGAATTGCGCGAAGGCGAGGCATTCGGTCCCGTGCTCAACCTGGCCGGCGAAAGCCGCGTTCGGCTCGGCCTTGCCACCGGCGGCGAACCGGACCCGATGCCGACGGCGGCCGAACGGGACGCCGACCGCGCCATCATGCGGCGCGGGCTTGCCTGGTGCGCGCGCCACGGCATCACCTCGATCCAGAACATGGACGGCAATTTCTACCAGCTCGAGCTTCTGGCCGAGATCGAGGCAGAGGACGGCGGCCTGCCGTGCCGGGTGCAGGTGCCTTTCCACTTCAAGAACTTCATGACGCTGGACATGCTGGACAAGGCATCGACGATGGCCGAGCGCTACAAAGGCGAGTGGCTATCATCGGGCATAGTGAAAGTGTTTTACGACGGCGTACTCGATTCCTGGACGGCGGCAATGATCGAGCCCTACGCCGATCGCCCGGACTGGGTGGGCGAGCCACTGTTTACACCGCAGCAGTTCAAGGAACTTGCCGTCGAGATCGACAGGCGCGGCTTGCAGATTGCCGTGCATTCGATCGGCGATGGCGCGGTGCGCGCCGTTCTCGACGGTTATGAGGCAGCGCAGAAGGCAAACGGGCGGCGCGACAGCCGCCACCGTGTCGAACATATCGAGGTCATTGCCGCGTCGGACGTGCCGCGCTTTGCCAAGCTTGGCGCGATCGCCTCGATGCAGCCGCCGCATCCGCCGGGCGCAATGGGCTTCCCGCTCGAGCCGACGATTTCGCGGATCGGGCCGGCCCGCTGGCCGCTCAGCTATGCGTGGCGCACGCTGAAGAATGCCGGCGCGCACGTCGTTTTCGCCTCGGACTGGCCGGTGTCGCCAATCGATCCGATCCTCGGCATGCAGGCAGCGATACTGCGCAAACCGTGGGCAAAGAGCGATCCAGACCAGAGTTTTTCGCTGGCGGAAGCACTGGCCGGCTATACGGTCGAAGGTGCCTACGCCGGTTTCATGGAGCATCGCAAAGGCAAGTTGAAGCCGGGTTACATGGCTGATCTGGTGGTGCTTTCCGCCGACATCGAAACGGTCGAACCTGAAAGGCTGCATAACGTAAAGGTGAGCACCACGATCTGCGGCGGCAAGGTCACGTACCAAGCATGATGCGGGCACGACACGGCAACGGCTTTTTGAATCAAGGTTCAACTGTGCTGTTGCCAAGCCACTTGGCATGTGGTGACAATTGGAGCCGGAGCGAGACCCGCCGAAAAGAGCGGACACAAAACAATGGGGTGCTGCGTGCCGGAAATGCCGGGTAGGAACGCGATTGAAGTTCGCGGAGTTCGCAAGGTCTTCGGCGCCGGAGAAGCGCAAGTTGCAGCGCTTGACACGGTATCCGTCTCCATTCGGGAAAATGAGTTCTTCACGCTGCTCGGCCCTTCGGGCTGCGGAAAGACGACACTTTTGCGCCTGATCGCCGGGTTCGATTTTCCGAGCGCAGGCGAAATCATGCTCTATGGCGAAGACATCGCGCCGCTGCCGCCGTTCAAGCGGCCCGTCAACACCGTGTTCCAGAGTTATGCGCTTTTCCCGCATATGAGCGTGGCGCAGAATATCGGCTTCGGACTGGAAATGCTCGGCAAGCCGAAGGCCGAGATCAAGGCACGCGTGGCGGAAATGCTGAAGCTGGTGCGCATGGAAGCACTCGCCAACCGACGTACGAGCGAGATTTCCGGCGGCCAGCAGCAGCGCGTCGCGCTGGCGCGCGCGCTCGCCCCGCAGCCGAAGGTTCTGCTGCTGGACGAACCCCTGTCGGCGCTCGACTACAAGCTGCGCAAGGAAATGCAGATCGAATTGAAGCGGCTGCAGAGCGAGACCGGCATCACCTTCATCTTCGTCACACACGATCAGGAAGAGGCATTGACGATGTCCGACCGCATCGCGGTCATGTCCTCTGGAAAGATCCTGCAGGTCGGCACGCCGCACGACATCTACGACAGGCCGGCGGAAAGATTCGTCGCCGACTTCATCGGCGAGACCAATTTCCTCAAGGCGGAAGTGGTCGGCAAGGCCAACGGACGTGCAACCGTGAAGCTGTCGTCCGGCGTCGAAGTCCCGGCGTCGCTGCCGACCGGCTTCTCGCCCGCTGGCAAGGTTACTATCGTCATTCGGCCAGAGCATGCGCATCTTGTTGCAGCCAATGGCAAGGCCTCGCTTTCCGGCGTGGTGGAAAATGTCGTCTATCTCGGCACCGACACGCATTTCCATCTCAGGCTGGATGACGGCGATGCCTTCATCGTGCGCCAGCAGAACAGCCGTGGCGGCGGCGATCTCGTGGCGCAAGGCAGTCGTGCCGGTATCCTGATCGGCGCCGACGCCGCGCAAATCCTGAAAGATTGACAATGGCGAGCGCCGAGGAAACTGCCCGCGCCGCCGACCGAAAGGACATCCGCGACCGGTGGCTCCTCTCAGCGCCGGCCCTCATCATCATCCTGCTTGCCGCCACCGGCCCGCTGCTGATCGTGCTGGTCTATTCCTTCCTCACCTCGGCGGCCTATGGCGGCGTCGAATGGAAATTGTCGCCGGAAGCGTGGATATCCGTCGTCCTTGAACGCGACATCTTCGACGACACGCTTTCGCTGGCCGACGCCAACGTCACTATCTTCTGGCGCTCCATCAAGCTGGCGCTTATGACCACGGTGACCACGCTGGTTCTCGGCTTTCCCACCGCCTACTTCATGGCTACGCGCAGCGAGAAGACGCGCGACCTGTGGCTCTTCCTCATCACCATTCCGTTCTGGACGAACCTTCTGATCCGCACCTTCGCGGTGCTGCAGATCATCCGCAACGAAGGCATCATAAACACGCTGCTCATCAAGGCCGGCATTATTTCGGCGCCGATCCAGATCCTGTTCACCGACACGGCAATCCTGATCGGCATGGCCTATGTCTACCTGCCGCTGATGGTGTTGCCTATCTACGCCTCGATGGAGAAACTGGATTTCCGGCTCGTCGAGGCCGGCTACGATCTCTACGCCTCGCGCTGGCAGGTTCTGCGGCGCATCATCTTCCCGCTGGTCAAGCCCGGCGTGATCGCGGGTTCGATCCTCGTTTTCATCCCGGCGATCGGCGCCTATGTCACGCCCTCCTTGCTCGGCGGCGGCAAGAACATGATGGTGTCCAACTTCATCGAATTGCAGTTCGGCCAGGCACACAACTGGCCGCTTGGTTCGGCGCTGGCAATCACCGTGATGGTCATCGTCATGATCGCGCTGCTGATCTATGTACGCAACACAGGCGCTGCCACGGGAGAACGCCGTGGCTAAGCCGTTTTCCATCCGCCACCAACCGGGCTTCACCGCGATCGCAGCCATCTGCTTCTTTGCGCTCTACCTGCCGATCCTGGTGCTGGTGGTCTACGCCTTCAACGCCGCGACCTCGACCTCGGAATGGGGTGGCCTGTCGCTGAAATGGTTCCAGTCGGCGGCGCAGAACACGCAGGTCATCGACGCCACCATCCGTTCCTTCCAGATCGCCGCCACGGCTGCGGTCTTCGCCACCTGTGCCGCGACGATGGCGGCGCTGGCGACGACCCGGACGCCGCCCTATCCGGGACTAACCTTCAAATACGCCGCCATCAACCAGCCGCTGATGGTTCCTGAGATCGTCACCGCCGTGGCGCTGCTGATCTTTTTTTCGCGGATCAAGATATTCACCGGCTATTCGGGCCTCGGCTACCTGATCGCCGCGCACACGGCTTTTTGCATTCCCTTCGCCTATCTGCCGATCCGGGCGCGGCTGGAGAACATGGATCTCACGCTGGAGCGCGCAGCGGCCGACCTCTACGCGACGCCGCTGAAAACATTCTGGCACGTGACCCTGCCGCTGTTGTGGCCCGGCATACTTGCCGGACTGATGCTGGCCTTTGTCATATCGCTGGACGATGTCGTCATCACCGAATTCGTCAAGTCGGGCGGCCAGGACACGCTGCCGACCTACATGCTCGGCCAGATCAGGCGCGGTATAACCCCAGAGATCAACGCGATATCGACCGCCTTCCTGCTGCTGTCGGTCCTCATCGTCACGTTGTTTTTCTTCGTCAGCAGGAAAAGAAACTAGGTTCAGAACGGGAGCAAGAACCATGAACTGGAAGACGAAAGCAGGCGCCATAGCCGTGGCGCTCATGGCATCGACGGGCCTGGCCCGCGCCGAAGGCGTGCTCAACATCTACAACTGGGGCAACTACACCAGTCCCGACATGATCAAGAAATTCGAGGAAAAATACAACGTCAAGGTGACGATCACCGACTATGACTCCAACGACACGGCGCTGGCCAAAGTACGCCAGGGCGGCACTGGCTTCGACATTGCCGTGCCCTCGCAGACCTTCGTGCCGATCTGGATCAAGGAAGGTCTCGTGCTCGAGACCGATCCTTCCAAGATGGAGAACTTCAAGAATGTCGCGCCCGAATGGGCCAATCCCGACTTCGACCCCGGCCGCAAGTACACCGTGCCATGGGCTTGGGGCACCATCGGCATTGTCGTCAACACCGACGTCTACAAGGGGCCGTCAGATAGCTGGGGCATCATCTTCAACACGCCGGACGAACTGAAACACAAGGTCAATGTCGTGCCGGAAATGAACGACGTGCTATTCGCGGCGACCAAATATGTGGGCGGCGAGCAATGCACCGACGACAAGGCCGTCCTGAAAAAGGTGCGCGACACGCTTGTGGCCGCCAAGCCCAACTGGATCGCCATGGAGTACAATACCATTGAAAAGATGGGTGCCGGCGACTTCAAGGCGACCAGCGACTGGAACGGCTCGGCGCTTCGCCAGCGGCTCGCCAACCCGGCCATCCAGTTCTTCTATCCGAAGGAAGGCTACGGCATCTGGAGCGACAACGTCGTGGTACTGAAGGAAGCCAAGAATGTCGAGAACGCCAAGCTGTTCCAGAACTTCATCATGGACCCGGAAGTGGCGGCGGGCCTGTCGGCCTTCCACCGTTACGCCAACGGGATCGCCGGCTCGGACAAGTACATGCCGTCCGACATGAAGGACGCTCCCGAGGTGATCATTCCCGATGCCGTCAAGCCGAAGGGTGAGCTGCAGCGGCTCTGCTCGCCGGAGGTGCAGGAGATATACACCAAGATCTGGACCGAGCTTCAGAAGTAGTCGGCATATGCGACGGGCCGGGCGCGAATGCCCGGCCCCAAGCTGGAACAAACGCGAAATCAAAAAGATGCAGCAGAGTACGGCGTTCGAGACGCAGTTCGGCTTTCGCCGTGACGAGGTGACGCTGGCCAACTGGCGGATCCATCCGTTCAACAAATGGTCATTCCAGAACGTCGGCGAACTGGTGCCTAGCGCCCGTATCGTTGCCGTGGACGGCAATGAAGCCCCGTTGCAGGACATGAGCGGCTTGTTGGGCGAAAAAATTGCGCTGAAATCAAGGTCGGAAACAGTCGCAGGTTTTCTCGCGCGCTCGGATACCGACGCGCTGACGGTAATGAAGGACGGCAAGATCGTCGGAGACTGGCTTGCGCCGCACATGCAAGCGGGTGCGCGCCACATCATCTTTTCGATCAGCAAATCGCTGACAGCGATCCTCGCCGGTATCGTGGAGGGTGAAGGTCTGCTCGACCCTGACGCACCGGTGACGCAATACGTGCCGGAGGCAAAGGGTTCAGCTTACGGTGATGCGACCGTGCGCCATGTGCTGGACATGGTGGTCAGCATCGACATCGACGAAGCCTATACGGACCCCGACAGCGCCTATGGGCGCTACCGCAAGGCGACGTTGTGGAACCCGGGCGGAGGCACGGAAAGCCTTACATCGTTCCTGATGACGCTGCCCAAATTGGCGGAAGATCATGGCAAGACCTTCCGCTATCGCTCGCCCAACTCCGACCTGCTCGGCATCGTCATCGAACGCGCTACCGGGCGGCGCATTGCCGACCTGTTGAGCGAGAAGCTATGGCAGCCGCTCGGCGCCAAAAGCGAGGCGTCGATCACGGTTGATATGGAGGGGGCAGCGCGTACGGCCGGCGGCATGTCTGTAACGCCGCGCGATCTTGCCCGCGTCGGCGAGATGATGCGCCAGGGCGGCATGGCCCACGGACGCAGGGTCGTTCCGCAAGCTTGGGTTCGCGATACCACGAGCGCAGGCAGTTCAGACGCGTGGCAACGCGGAGAGATGGTGCATTTGTTTCCGAACGGCCGCTACCGCAACAAGTGGTATCAACCGGAAGACGGCACATTCTGCGGCATCGGCATCCACGGCCAATGGCTCTATGTAGACCCATCGACCGCGACGGTGATCGTGAAGATGTCATCGCAGCCGGAGCCGATTGACGATCCGCTCGATGCCGACTGCGTCGCCTTCCTTAAGGCACTATCCAGGATGGTGTGAGGCCTTAAGCCTCACGATCAGATGTCGAGATTGGCGACGGAAAGCGCGTTGTCCTGGATGAATTCGCGGCGTGGTTCGACCTCGTCGCCCATGAGGCGCGAGAACAGCGAATCCGCACCGGCGGCATCGTTGACCTTCACCCTCAGCAGCGAACGCACATTGGGGTCCAGCGTGGTTTCCCAAAGCTGCTCGGCGTTCATCTCGCCAAGCCCCTTGTAGCGCTGCATGGTGAGGCCCTTGCGGCCGGTTGCGAAGACCGCATTGAGCAGAGCAAGCGGACCAGAAATCGTCTCGCTGGTTTCCTTGCGGCGCAGCACCGGCGGGTGGCCGTAAACATCGATAAGGCGGGGGGCCAACTTGTCGAGTTGGCGTGCGTCGGCAGAGTTGACCAGCCCCATGTCGAGATGCACGTATTCCTTGACGCCGCGCACGGTGCGCTCGAACACGTAACCGCCAGAGCCGTCATTGGAACGCGAGGTCGAGCCCTTCCAGCCGCGCTCGGTGTCCTCGGCGATGATGTCCAGCCGCTCAGCAATGCGCTCAGCCATGGCGTTGGCGCCACCAATGTCAGCGAAGATTTCAGGATTGAGGCCACCGGCAATGGCAGCCTGCTCGACGACGGGGCGACTGTAGCGCGTGTGCAGACCATTCAGCAACTGGCGAACGGCCAGCGCATCTTCCACCGCGACGCGCAAATCCTGCCCGGTGCGCACTTCGCCGGAACCCAGCGTCAAGGCCGCTTCCTCAAGGCCAGTGCCGATGAGGTATTCCTCAAAGGCACTTTCATCCTTCAGGTATTGCGAGCTCTTGCCGCGCGAGACTTTGTAGAGCGGCGGCTGGGCGATGTAGAGATAGCCACGCTCGATCAATTCAGGCATCTGCCGGAAGAAGAAGGTGAGCAACAGCGTCCTGATATGCGCGCCGTCGACGTCGGCGTCGGTCATCAGGATGATCTTGTGGTAGCGCAGTTTTTCGATGTTGAAGCCGTTGACCTCGTCCTTGCCGATGGACGTGCCGAGCGCAGTGATCAGCGTGCCGATCATGTCGGACGACAGCATACGGTCGAAGCGCGCCCGCTCGACATTGAGGATCTTGCCGCGCAGCGGAAGGATGGCCTGGTTCTGGCGCGAGCGTCCACCCTTGGCGGAGCCGCCGGCGGAGTCACCCTCGACGATGAACAGTTCGGACTTTGCCGGGTCCTTCTCCTGGCAATCGGCCAGCTTGCCCGGCAGCGACGTGACGCCAAGCGTCGATTTGCGGGTGATGTCGCGCGCCTTGCGCGCCGCCTCACGCGCAGCCGCCGCCTGGATCACCTTCTCAATGACGACCTTGCCTTCGGCGGGATGTTCTTCAAGCCAAGTGCCGAGAGCCTCGTTGACGAGACCTTCAACCACCGGGCGTACTTCCGACGAAACCAGCTTGTCCTTGGTCTGCGATGAGAATTTCGGATCGGGAACCTTGACCGAAAGCACCGCCGTCAGCCCTTCACGGCAGTCGTCGCCGATCAGGCCAACTTTTTCCTTCTTGGTGAGGCCGGAGCTTTCGCCGTAGCCGGTGACCTGCCTGGTCAGTGCGCCGCGGAAACCGGCCAGATGGGTGCCGCCGTCGCGCTGGGGAATGTTGTTGGTAAAGGCCAGCACGTTCTCGTGGTAGCTGTCGTTCCACCACATCGCGACCTCGACGGTGATGCCGTCGCGTTCGGCGCGAATGGCGATCGGCTTGTCGATCAGCGGCTTCTTGGCCTTGTCGAGATATTTCACGAACTCTTCCAGCCCGCCGTCATAGTGCAGTTCCTGCTGCACCACATCGGCATGGCGCTTGTCGGTCAGGACAACGCGCACGCCCGAATTCAGGAAGGCCAGTTCGCGCAGACGGTGTTCGAGCGTGGCATAGTCGAACTCGACCATGGTGAAGGTGTCGGGAGACGGCATGAAGGACACTTCAGTGCCGGTCTCGTCGCCTGCCTCTCCTGTTTGCTTCAGCGGAGCATCCGCCACACCGTGGGTGAAGCTCATCTCATGAACCCTGCCCTTGCGGCGGATCTTGAGCCTCAGCCAGACCGAAAGCGCATTGACGACCGAAACGCCGACGCCGTGCAGGCCGCCGGAAACCTTGTATGAATTCTGGTCGAACTTTCCGCCGGCATGAAGCTGGGTCATGATGACCTCGGCTGCCGAGATGCCTTCTCCGCTGTGGATATCGGTCGGAATGCCGCGCCCGTTGTCTGTCACGGTGCACGAACCATCGGGATTCAACGTCACGGTCACCAGCGTGGCGTGGCCGGCCAGCGCTTCGTCGATGGCGTTATCGACGACCTCGTAGACCATGTGGTGCAGGCCCGAGCCGTCGTCGGTGTCGCCGATATACAT
>CAZROU010000061.1:0-24480 GCA_964601795.1 uncultured Mesorhizobium sp.
AGGGGGTCGGCAGGCGTTTGCGCCAAGCACCCCTCATCCGACCTCGCTTCGCTCGAAAGAGAATTCCGGGATGACGAAGCGGAGGTGTTCGTTTCGACTTGGCGGCGCCGTTAGCCGCTCAATGGCCGGGGAAGCCGATGAGGGTTCGCACCGGAACGTCGAGGGCTTCCAGCTTGCGGCGGCCGCCAAGATCAGGCAGGTCGATAATGAAGCAGGCGGCAACGATGTCCGCACCGATCTGCCTCAGCAGTCTCACCGCCGCTTCCGCCGTACCGCCCGTAGCGATGAGATCATCGATGATGATCACCTTCTCGCCCGGCGCAACGCCGTCCTTGTGCATCTCCATTTCGTCCAGCCCGTATTCGAGGCTGTAGGCGACGCGCACCGTTTCGTGCGGCAGCTTGCCCTTCTTGCGGATCGGCACGAAGCCGGCGGATAGCTGGTGTGCAACCGCGCCGCCAAGGATGAAGCCACGCGCCTCGATGCCCGCGATCTTGTCCACCTTGCCGCCGACAAACGGATGCACCAGCGCATCGATGGCGCGGCGAAATGCCCGCGCATTGCCGAGCAGCGTGGTGATGTCGCGAAACAGGATACCCGGCTTGGGATAGTCGGGAATCGTGCGGATCGCGGCGAGCAGAGTTTCTTCGACAGAAGGGTTCATCGGGGGCATCCAATTGCCGTCCAATGGATCGTGACGGCTTTTCGTTGAACCGTCAGCACGATCCATTTCTTTCTTTGAGCATGGTCTTGCCCGAAAACCGGAATCCACTTTTCGGGACCATCGCATTTTGCTTGAGCATGGTCTTGCCCGAAAACCGGAATCCACTTTTCGGGACCATCGCATTTTGCTTGAGCATGGTCTTGCCCGAAAACCGGAATCCACTTTTCGGGACCATGCTTTATTGCCGCCTGCCAGCCAAAAAGAAAAGGGCACCGCTCGGCGCCCTTCCTTTTTTCTCATGTCTCCAGAGCGTTTCAATGGGCAACGTTGGCCCAGACCTTGCGCTTGGTGAGATACATCAAACCGGCAAACAGCAGCAGGAAGACGACGACGCGGAAGCCGGTCTTCTTGCGATCTTCCAGATGCGGCTCGGCAGCCCACATAAGGAACGCGGAAACGTCACGCGCATACTGGTCCACCGTCTGCGGCGTGCCGTCGTCGTAGGTCACCTGATCGTCGGACAAGGGCTTGGCCATGGCCAGCGACTTGCCGCCGATGAAGTAGGGATTGTAGTGGGTGCCTTCCGCGATTTCCATGCCAGCCGGCGGCTGCTCGTCATAGCCGGTCAACAGCGAATGGATGTAGTCAGGCCCGTTTTCGGCATACTGGGTGAAGATGTCGAAAATGAAAGTCGGGAAGCCGCGCTCGACGCCGCGCGCCTTGGCAAGCAACGACATGTCGGGCGGAGCAGCACCACCATTGGCAGCCGCTGCCGCCTGCTCGTTCGGGAACGGCGACGGGAAGTGATCCGACGGCAGGCCCGGACGCTCGAACATCTCGCCGTCATCGTTGGGGCCGTCCTGGACGGTGTATTCGGCGGCGAGCGTCTTCACCTGGGCCTCGGAATAGCCGAGATCCTCAAGCGTGCGGAACGCCACAAGGTTCATGGAATGGCAGGCCGAGCAGACTTCCTTGTAGACCTTCAGGCCGCGCTGGAGCTGGCCCTTGTCATAGGTGCCGAAAGGACCGGAAAAGCTCCAATCAACCTGCTTCGGCTTGTGGATGGGAAAATGCGTCGGTTCGGCGGCATTGTGCCCTTCTTCCTGGGCGATAGCCGCGGTGCCGGCCATCATGAAGCCCAGTACCGCCAGTGAAGCGAGAATCTTTTTCATGCTCTTATCCCCTAAGATTCCCTGCTTCAGCCCCTGGTTTCCGGAGACGCCGTGGCGCCCGCCGGATGCCCGCTGCCAGCTCCCTTGTTCTTCTCCAGCACCGCCTCGGTGATCGAGTTCGGCAGCCGGCGCGGCGTCTCGATCAGGCCGAGCAGCGGCATGATGACGAGGAAGAACGCGAAGTAATAGAGCGTGGCGATCTGCGCCATGACCACATACGAGCCTTCCGCCGGACGCGAGCCGAGCCAGCCGAGGAAGATGGCGTCGGCGGCGAAAATCCAGAAGAACAGCTTGTACCACGGACGATAGACCGCCGAGCGGACCTTAGAGGTGTCGAGCCACGGCACGACGAACAGGACCGCGATGGCGCCGAACATGGCGAGCACGCCGCCGAGCTTGGAGTTGATCGGCCCGATGTTGAAGGTGATGGCGCGCAGGATGGCGTAGAACGGCAGGAAATACCATTCAGGCACGATGTGCGCCGGCGTCTTCAGCGGGTTGGCGACGGTGTAGTTGTCCGGGTGGCCGAGATAGTTCGGCATGTAGAAGACGAAATAGGCGAACACCAGCAGGAACACGATCATGCCGAGCGCGTCCTTGATGGTCGCATAGGGCGTGAAGGCGACGGTGTCGGTCTTCGACTTGACCTCGATGCCGGTCGGGTTGTTCTGGCCGGTGACGTGCAGCGCCCAGACGTGCAGCACCACGACGCCGGCGATCATGAACGGCAACAGGTAGTGCAGCGCGAAGAAGCGGTTGAGCGTCGGGTTGTCGACCGCAAAGCCGCCGAGCAGCAGTTCCTGGATCCAGGTGCCGACGAGCGGGATGGCGGTGAAGAAACCGGTGATGACGGTGGCGCCCCAGAAGCTCATCTGGCCCCACGGCAGCACGTAGCCCATGAAGCCGGTCGCCATCATCAAAAGATAGATGATGCAGCCGAGAATCCAGAGCAGTTCGCGCGGCGCCTTGTAGGAGCCGTAGTAGAGGCCACGGAAGATGTGGACGTAGACCGCGATGAAGAAGAACGACGCGCCGTTGGAGTGCAGGTAACGCAGCAGCCAGCCGGAATTGACGTCGCGCATGATCTTCTCGACCGACCCGAAGGCTAGGTGCGTGTCGGCGGCGTAGTGCATGGCCAGAACGATGCCGGTGAGGATCTGCGCCACCAGCATGATCGACAGGATGCCGCCGAAGGTCCACGCATAGTTGAGGTTGCGCGGCACCGGATAGGCGATGAAGCTGTCATAGACCAGCCTGGGCAGCGGCAGGCGGGCATCGAACCAGCGGCCAAGCCCGGTTTTCGGCGTATAGGTGGAGTGTCCCTCGCTCATCGAAATATCCCCCTGCCTCAACCGATGCGGACTTTGGTATCAGAAATGAATTCGAACACAGGCACCGCCATGTTTTCCGGTGCCGGGCCTTTGCGGACGCGGCCGGCGGTGTCGTAGTGCGAACCGTGGCACGGGCAGAACCAGCCGCCGAAATCGCCTTGCTGGCCAAGCGGAATGCAGCCGAGATGGGTGCAGACGCCGACCATGACGAGCCAGTTTTCCTTGCCCTCGCCCGCGGTGCGGTCGAGATCGTTGGCCGGTGCGTCGGAAGCGAGGTTGGCGTTGCGGGCCAGTGGGTCCTTGAGTTCGTCGAGCTTGACGGCCTTGGCGGCTTCAATCTCTTCAGGCGTGCGGTTGCGGATGAACACCGGCTTGCCGCGCCACTTGGCCGTCAAGGACATGCCGGGCGTCAGGGAGGAGACATCGACCTCGACGGTCGAGAGCGCCAGCGTCGAGGCATCCGGCCGCATCTGGTCGATGAACGGCCAGGCAACGGCGCCTGCGCCGACAACGCCGGCCATGCCGGTGGCGATGTAAAGAAAATCTCGACGGTTGGGATCTTCGATATCGGTTGCGCTCACGGGTGCCTGATCCTTTCGCCTCTTCCGTGCCGAAGGTCGAGCTTTCTGTCCCCGCTCAAACGCCAGCCATTCGCGCATGGCAAAAGGCTAGCGGGACTCCTCCGGCATTTGGATTTCGGTTTATGCGTGAAGCCACCGCTTGTCCAGTGTGCAACAAGCGGGACGGCAGATTGTCGCGGTCCGTCGGGAATGGCGGAATTCAGCCACTTAGAGCGTCTTGTAGCTGTAGTTGCCAAGCTCAGATGCGGGCTCCGTTCCTGAAAACGCGATCGGCGCTGGAAGCGAAATCAGATGATTCCGGCGGAACGGGAAACGAGACGCCGCCACCCAGGACTGCATAGGCCATATGGTTTAAGCGTCAGCCGACGTTTCAGCGTGGTTTGCCACAGCCCCGCATGGTGCAGCAATCACAAGGTGGAATGAGCCAAAACAGGCTTCTTAGATATGGTTAAGCCATACTATCTAGCGAACTACCACCTATGAGCGACCTACGAATCCTGACCCGCATGGTACCCTTCAGTCTTAATCGCTTGGATGGGAGAAAAGTACATGAAGGCAACACGGACTTTGCCGGTCGCAATAGCATTTGTAGTTCTCACTAGCTTGCCTGCATTTGCCCTTTCAGGCTGGTTTCCCGGCCAGGGCGGGAATAATGGCGGCGGCAACAACGGCGGCGGCAACAACGGTGGCGGAACGGTTTCGCACTCCGCGCCTGGCCCGGTGATTGGTCTGGGCCTGCCGGCAGTGGTCGCTCTCGGCGGCTATCTGTGGGTAAGAAACCGCAATCGCAAGTCGAAAGACGGGCAATAGGCCTCAGGCAAGCGGCTTGCGCCGGGCGGGCAGTGAACCTGGGCGGGATCCTGCCTGGCTGATAAAGCGCGAGACGAGTGCGTGACTACTGTCGACGTGAGCAGAACTGAAATCGTGAACGAGGACGGCCGCGTCAGCGCGGCCGTTCAATGCCGTCTGCTGTACCTCGGCGTGACCATTGTCGGCTTCGCCAACGGCATCAGCGAGAAGGCGGCAACCGAAATCCAGAACAACGGCATCGCGGCTGCCCTGTTCAACACGCTTGGCGTAAGCATCGTCATCTGGGCGGCAGGCGCAATCGCCGCGCTCTTGCTGTGGCGTGCCGACCAGCGTGCGGCGGGGCGCATGGACATCGCTGTGGCCGTCATCGCCTGCGCGACCTTTCTGGTTCCCGCACCCTTCATGAGCTGGCTGGGCATCACCCTTGCCGGTTTCTATCTTTACGCCACATCCGCGAAGTCACCTTCGCTGCGCCGCGCCGGCACGGTGCTGCTGGCGCTGACGGTCCCGATGCTATGGGCGCGTATCCTGTTCGCCGCCGCCGGCACGCGGATACTGGAGATCGACGCCAAGCTGGTGAGTTGGATGGTCGGCACGCAAGCGAGCGGCAACACCATCCCGCTTGCCGACGGATCGGGCGTCATCTTCCTCGAACCTGCCTGCTCCTCGTTGACCAACGTGTCGCTGGCAATGCTGTGCGGCGTGCTTTTCGTCAGCGCGCAAGGCCTGAAATGGTCGAAACGGGCCATCTTGGCCACGCTGCTCGCCTGCGCCGCGACCGTGTTCATCAATGTCTTCCGCATCGCGCTGATCGGGGTGATGCCGCAATATTATTCGACTATCCATGGCCCGACCGGCGCAGCCGTCGCCGGTTGGCTCACCATCCTGGCAATCGTCTTTATCTTCACGAAAGGGATCAGGCGCGATGCCAAGGCTGTCGCTTAGCCTCGCCTTTGCCCTGCTTCTGGCAGTGAGCCTCGGCCTCAAGGTCCAGCTTGGCTCGGCCACCAGCTTCACGGCCCAGTATCCCGAAGGCGAGGACATCGCGGCGCTGATGGTCAAGCATGCCTTTGCCGTGACCTTCCCCGAACCCGACACCGATCCGCAGTGGTTCACCGGCGTGCGCGACGGCTGCGTGATGCAGATCGCCAACGTATCGCCGCAAGGCTGGCATCGCGCGGCGGTGGAATGGAAGGCCGGCGACAATCCCGTCGTCTATTCCGCAGGCACCGCGCTCCACGAGCGGCAGCCGATCGCGGGGCCATTAATGCGCCATTACCTGCGCCGCTTCGAGCGCTATGCCGGCATCGATTCGCCGCCATTGAAAGTGCGCGCCATCATCCGTTCCGGCAACTGCCCCGACAGCTTCATCGCGCCATCCGAACTGGCCGCACTTTCCGACTGACGGCAACGCGCTATTTCGCGCCTAACCGGGCAAGCACAACCCTGGGTATGTCGTACTGACGCACCACGTCGTCGTGCCGGCGAAAGCTGCACAACTCGCGCTGGATGAACCAGGCGTAGACGGCGTCGGCGGCGGCCTTGACGAGCAGGTCGCGCTCGGCATCCGTGCCCTGATGAGCGCGCAGCTTTGCAAGGCAGGCTTCGGCTTGCGCGCCGGTGCGTCCGAGCCCTGCAGCCTTCTCGGCAATGATTTCATGGCCGAGCAGATCGAATGCAGTGTCGGCGGCGGCGGTTTTCCACAACAAATTAGGAGGACGGAGAGACATAGATCGCCCTGAATTATCAATCGAAAGCGGTACGCGGCAGTCTACTCCGCCGGGCGCGTCTCCGCGAGCGGACTCTCCTCGTTGAACAGGAAGCCGCCAGACTGGCGCTTCCACAGGCGTGCATATAGCCCGTCAAGAGCAACTAGCTCGTCATGCGTGCCTTCTTCCACGATCCGGCCGCCGTCGAGCACGACCAGTCGGTCGAGCGCGGCGATGGTCGAGAGGCGGTGGGCGATGGCGATCACCGTCTTTCCCTCCATCAGCCTGTGCAGGTTTTCCTGGATAGCGGCCTCGATGTCGGAATCCAGCGCTGAGGTCGCTTCATCGAGGATGAGGATCGGCGCGTCCTTCAGGAACACGCGCGAGATCGCGACACGCTGGCGCTGGCCACCGGAGAGCTTGACGCCGCGCTCGCCGACGAAGGCCTCGTAGCCTGTACGGCCACGGTTGTCGCGCAGGCCGAGGATGAAATCATGCGCTTCCGCCCGCTTGGCGGCAGCGACCACCTCGGCATCGGTCGCGTCCTCCATGCCGAGCTTGATGTTGTCGCGCAGCGAACGGTGGAACAGCGCCGTTTCCTGGCTGACGACGCCGATGTTGGCGCGCAGCGAATTCTGCGTGACTTTCGAGATATCCTGGCCGTCTATCAGGATCGCGCCGCTCTCGAGATCGTAGAGGCGCAGGATGAGGTTGGCGAGCGTGGTCTTGCCGGCGCCTGACGGTCCGACCAGACCGACCTTTTCACCCGGCCGCACGGTGAGGCTGATGTGGTCGAGCACGCCATAGCCCTTGCCATAATGGAACTCGACGTTCCGTACATCGATGCGCCCTCCCCCGACGACAAGTTCACTTGCACCCGGCGCGTCGACAAGGCCGAGCGGTTGCGAGATCAATTCCTTCGAGTTTTCCAGCACGCCGAGGTTTCGCAATATGCCGTTGAGCTGCATCATCAAGCGGCCAAGCAGCATGTTGAGGCGCAGCACCAGCGACAGCGTAAACGCCACCGCGCCGACGGTGATGAGGTTTTCGACCCACAGATAGACGGCAAAACAGCCAATCGCCGTGATCATGACGCCTGACAGCGCCGTCAGCGCCACCCTGACCCCGGTAAGGCGGCGGGTGAAGGGGCGGAGCTGGCCGAGATAGATGTCGAAGCCGTTGCGGATATAGCTATCATCGCCATCGGCCGCGAAAAGTTTCAGTGTCTGCACGTTCGAGTAGGAATCGACGATGCGGCCATTGATCATCGACCCGGCCTCCGCCGTCGCTTCCGCGTGCTTGCGAATGGAGGGGATGTAGAGCCTGGCGAGCCAGCCGAAAGCCACGATCCAGACAAGCACTAGCGCCGCCAGCCGCCAGTCGAGCGCCGCCACCAAGGCGAGCGTCGTGACCGTATAGACGATCATGAACCAGACCACCTCGATGAAGCTTTCCATCAGGTCTCCGGTGGCCTGCCCCGCCTGCCAGACCTTGGTTGCGATGCGGCCGGCAAAATCGTTCTGGAAGAAGGAATAGGACTGGCGCGAGACATGCCGGTGCGCCTGCCAGCGCACGAGATTGAAGAAGCCCGGCACGATGGTCTGCTCGCCGACAAGCGCGGACAAGGCCACGACGACGGTGCGGATGACCAGGACGACCGCGATCATGAACGAGATTTCCCAGCCGGCGGCGTCCCAAAGCGCTGCCCAACTGCGGTCAGCGGGAAGCTGGTCGAGAATATCGACCAGGCGGCCGACGAAATAGAAAAGCCCCGCCTCGACCAATGGCGCGATGCCGCCAATGACCAGCATGGCAAAAAACGCCAGCTTGGCCTGGCCGACATAGTGCCACAGAAAGCCGCCTGCCGTTGACGGCGGCTTCAGACTGGCGGGCTCCCTGAATGGGTAGACCCAGTTTTCAAACCAGCGATAGACGGCATTCATACTGCGGCCGCACTCCAACCAGGGACAATGTTCTTGCTCATACCAGCAACGGGAAAAAAGCCGAAACCTTGATAGAGGCGTTCTTTTTTGTGGCCACAAAAACTTGCCATATCTGAGAATAACGTATACACAATAATTCTTAGCGTGGGGGCGCTATGCAGTTCGAGTGGGACGAGAAAAAGGCGAGGTCGAACAAGGCCAAGCATGGGGTCGATTTCGAGCTTGCCCCGCTTTTTGAATTCGACAATGCGGTGGTTACCGTTGATGACGATATCAACTATGGCGAAGAGCGGTTGAAGGCGATCGGAATCATTTACGGGAACATTCACGTAATGGTTTACACGGAAACCGAGGACGTGGTGCGCGTTATCTCGCTGCGCAGGGCAACCAGAAAAGAGGCAAGAGACTATGTCGAAGCCTGCTAAAACTAGTCGACCAACATTAGTCAGAGTGAATGCTCCATCTCCCGCCACACGGAGCCGGGAGGAGGCTCGGGCAATTGCCAAAAAGTATCTGGAAGGCCTGACGGACGAAGAAGATGCGTCCCTGACAGCCGCCGCACAGAGCGATCCGGACAATCCACCTCTGGACCTGACCAAGGCGCGCCGTGTTGGCCGGCCAAAATTGGAACAGGCCAAACGCTCCATCCACCTTCGGCTGGACCGCGAAGTGATCGCAGCATTCGAAGCCGGCGGCCGCGGCTGGCAAACCCGCATCAATGCAGCGTTGCGCAAGGCCGTCGGCCTGAAATAGGCCACTACTCCGCCGCCTGCTCCTCCAGTTCGTCGGCCGGTTCGGCAGGGCCTTCATCGAGCAGGAAGCCACCGGACTGGCGTTGCCACAGTTGCGCGTAAAGGCCGCCCTTGGCGATGAGCGATTCGTGCGAACCCTCCTCGATGACGCGACCCTTATCCATCACCACCAGCCGGTCCATCGCCGCAATGGTGGAGAGCCTGTGCGCGATGGCGATAACGGTCTTGCCCTGCATCAGCTTGTAGAGGTTCTCCTGGATGGCCGCCTCCACTTCCGAATCGAGCGCTGACGTCGCCTCGTCGAGAATGAGGATCGGAGCATCCTTCAGCATGACGCGGGCAATAGCGATGCGCTGCCGCTGCCCGCCGGACAGCTTGACGCCGCGCTCGCCGACATGGGCGTCGAAGCCCTTGCGGCCCTTGTGGTCGGCAAGCCCGCCAATGAAGTCCATCACCGCCGCGCGCCGCGCCGCCTCGATCATCATCTCCTCGGTCGCGTCGGGACGGCCGTAGAGGATGTTGTCGCGCACGGAACGGTGCAGAAGCGACGTGTCCTGCGTGACCATGCCGATCTGGGCGCGCAAGCTGTCCTGCTTCACCGAGGCGATCTCCTGCCCGTCGATGAGGATGCGGCCCCTTTCCAGGTCGTAGAAGCGCAGCAACAGGTTGACCAGCGTCGATTTGCCGGCGCCTGAGCGCCCGACGATACCGACCTTTTCACCCGGATGCATGGTCAGCGACAGGTCTTCGATGACGCCCTTCTGCTTGCCATAGTGGAAGCCGACGCCCTCGAAGCGGATCTCGCCCTTGTCGACGACGATCTCTTTTGCCCCCGACTTGTCTTCGACGAGACGCGGCAGCGAGATCGAGCCGATGCCGTCCTGCACCGTGCCGATGTTTTCAAACAGCGCCGACATTTCCCACATGATCCATTGCGACATGCCCCAAAGACGCAAGACAAGACCGATGACGACGGCCACCGCGCCGATGGACACGGCCTCGTTCAGCCACAGCCAGATCGACAGCGCCGAGACTGAAAACAACAGCAGCGAGTTGATGAGGTAGAGCAGCCCGTAGAGGCTGGTGACGAGGCGCATGGAGCGGTAGACCGTGTCCATGAAGATCGCCATGCTGTCGCGCGCATAGACCGCCTCGCGGCGCGCATGCGAGAACAGCTTCACCGTCTGGATGTTGGCGTAGGAATCAACGATGCGCCCGGTCATCACCGAGCGCGCGTCGGCCTGCTCCTCCGACACCTTGCCAAGGCGCGGGATAAAGTAGCGCAACAGAAGTGCGTAGGCGACCAGCCAGACAACCAGCGGAGCCGCAAGGCGCCAGTCGGAGGAGCCGACGATGAACACCATGCCGAGGAAGTAGACCACGACGTAGTTCAGGACGTCGATCACCTTGACAACGCATTCACGCACGGCAAGCGCCGTCTGCATCAGCTTGGTGGCGATGCGGCCGGCAAACTCGTCCTGGTAGAAGGTCATCGACTGCTTGAGCAGATAGCGGTGCACGTCCCAGCGGATTCGCATGGGATAGTTGCCCATCAGAGTCTGGTCATGCACCAGCGACTGCAACAGCGCCATGGCCGGCAACAGTACGACCACGACGAACGCCATGGCGGCCAGCTTCCAGCCTTCCGTCTGCAGGAAGGTTTCGCGGTTCTGCGCCGAGAGCCAGTCGACGATGCGGCCAAGGAAGCCGAACATCCACACTTCGGCCAGCGCGATCGACGTGATCAGCACTCCGGTAATGGCGATGTAAGGCCACGCGCCGCGCGTATAGTGCAGGCAAAACGCGATCAGTGTCCTGGGCGGCTCGACCGGCTCCGCAACCGGAAACGGATCGAGTCTTTCTTCAAACCAGCGAAACATAGGTTCGGCACTTTCTTTTGTCGTTTGCAGTTTCTGCGTCAGGCTCAAGCAGCCAGTGGACGCACGGTCCCGCTTTCACGGGGAACGGATGGGTCTGCCGAAGCACCTTTCCGGTTGCGCGCAATATAGGACGGCGAATGCATGTCTCCGACAGGCCCATCAGGAGATTCCTGACAGGCCACGTCAGCAGAATGGTGTCCGCCGCCCGAGCGGAACAGACCAAACAGGCGGCGCACCAGCGAAGGCCGGCTGTAGTCCGGCACCGCGCGGGAGAAGTCGGCATCCGGCAGCATGCCGCGATGCGGCCTGCGCCTGGTTTCGGCATGAACGGCGGAAGAATGGGTCTCGCCGACAAGGAGCGCCCAGGTTGCCAGCTTGCGTTCGTGCAGGCTGCGGGAACCGGGGACTTTGCATGGATCGAACATAGGTCCGTCCTCCAGGGAAAAAGTCGAATGGAAATCACGGCCGCGACGGCTGGCAGCATTGCCATCGAACGCGGACTTGCCGGAATGCGAAGCAGACTCAGGCGGGGCTGCGAGCCCCTTTGACGCATCGGAAAACATGGCTGGTTACCTTCGAAAGCCGTGAAAGCGTTTCGGCGGGCATCAGCGCGAGCGTTTTGAAAATGTCAGTGAAGCGTCGAACCGAGTGCCGCCGTCAGGCAGTAAGCCCACGGATGGGGCGGTGAATGTCTACGGACATCATGAATTCCATATCCCGCCTCCGTCAGTTCGAGTTGACAATGGCGGGCATATACACGCAATCGCAGAAAACCACCACCCGAAAGTCCAGCCATTGCCAAAAGCGCGCTCTGGCTGTGGCCGATCTGCCACGCAGGAAAAGCACCTCGAAATGCAAGACGATCTGCGCATCGCCCTCTACCAGCCGGATATCGCCGGCAATACCGGTACAATCCTGCGCCTCGCCGCGTGCCTTGGGCTGGGCGTCGACATCATCGAGCCGGCGGGCTTCGACCTGTCGGACCGGGCGCTGAAGCGGGCCGGGATGGACTATATCGAAATGGCGGCCCTCACCCGTCATCTCGACTGGGCGGCCTTCGAGGAGAAGCGGAATGCCGACGGACGCCGGCTGCTGCTGCTTTCGACCAAGGCCGCGACTGTCTACACCAGCTTTTCCTTCGCGAAAGGCGACACGCTTTTGTTCGGGCGTGAATCGGCCGGCGTACCCGACCATGTCCACGAGAGCGCCGATGCCCGCCTGCTCATCCCGATGAAGAATGGCGCCCGCAGCCTCAACCTCGCCGTCTCGGCGGCGATGGTCGCCGGAGAAGCGATCCGGCAGATCGGGTAGCGGCAAGACGCTGCCAACCGGCCTTGCAGAGGCGAATTCCTGACGGATGCACATAGCCTTCTCCCGCATTTGCAGATCGAACGCCTAACTGCTACAACCTCAACATAAGTTGAGGTCAAGCGGGAATTTTCGATGGCGCGTGAATGGACCGTCGGCGAGGTTGCGGCGAGAAGCGGCGTCGCGGTTTCAGCGTTGCATTTTTATGAGCGGAGCGGGCTGATCCGCAGCTACCGCACAAGCGGCAACCAGCGCCGCTATGGTTCGGACGTGCTGCGCCGAGTGGCGGTGATCAAGGTCGCGCAGGATGTCGGCATCTCGCTGGCCGACATCCGCGCAGCGCTTGATTCACTGCCCGAAGGACGCACGCCGACGCGCGACGATTGGGGGCGGCTTTCGGCCGGCTGGCGCGACGACCTCGACAAGCGCATCGCACAACTGAAGAAGCTGCGCGACGGCCTGACCGACTGCATCGGCTGCGGCTGCATGTCGATCGACCGCTGCCCTTTGCGCAACAAGGAGGACAGGCTCAGCCGTGACGGACCCGGAGCGCGGCGGCTGGTGGTGCCGTAGCGCACCGTCTAATCGGCGGCAGGCAGGCGGCGTATGGTGAACTCGATGACGTCGTTCGGGCGTTCGAACCAGCTTTCGATCTCGGTCCAGTAGGCCTGCTTCGGCCAGCGCTCGAACCACTCCTGCGCCTTCAGTCTCGCATCCGAGCGCGACAGCACGAAGGTCTCGCGCAAAAAGCCGTCTCGCGGCCGACCGGCGCGGCTCGCGCGGCTCTGGTCAAGCCGTTTTTTCAACCCATCCAGCGGTGGTCTTGCCGGAGTGCGCAAAAAAGCCTCCTTGACGCTTTCTGCCCAGAGATTAGGGATCGCCACGGAAAAAGACGAGTCATTTGTCGGGCCAAGCAAACCCGAAACGGAGACCGAATTGCAACGACCTGACATTACGGCCGGATTGCCCATCGACATCGAAGCGAAGAAGGAAACCGCAAGGGCGTGGTTCGAGGAGCTGCGCGACCGCATCTGCGCCGGCTTCGAGCAACTCGAGGACGAAGTGTCCGGCCCGCAGTCCAGTTGGGAGGCTGGGCGCTTCGAACGGACACCATGGCTGCGCGACGAGGGCAAGGGCGGCGGCGGCACCATGTCAATGATGAAGGGCCGCCTGTTCGAGAAGGTCGGCGTCCACACCTCGACCGTCTATGGCGAGTTCTCGCCGGAGTTCCGCAAGCAGATGCCCGGAGCCGACGAAGACCCGCGCTTCTGGGCAAGCGGCATTTCGCTGATCGCGCATCCCTGGAACCCCAATGTCCCGGCGGTGCATATGAACACGCGCATGGTTGTGACCTCGCGCCAGTGGTTCGGCGGCGGCGCGGATCTGACGCCGGTGCTGGATCGTCGCCGCACGCAGGCCGATCCCGATACAGTCGCCTTCCACCGCGCCATGCAGTTTGCCTGCGACAAGAATGCGGGCATTGCCGACTACGACCGGCTGAAGGAATGGTGCGACGAATATTTCTTCCTGCCGCACAGGAACGAAGCCCGCGGCATCGGCGGCATCTTCTTCGACTGGTTGCATTCGGAGGAGGAAAAAGGCGGCTGGAACGCCGATTTCTCATTCGTGCAGGATGTCGGCCGCGCCTTCCTCGTCGTCTACCAGCACCTTGTGCGCAAGAACTTCAACGACAACTGGACCGACGCCGACCGCGAGGAGCAACTGGTGCGCAGGGGCCGCTATGCAGAGTTCAACCTGCTCTACGATCGCGGCACGATCTTCGGCCTCAAGACCGGCGGCAACGTCGCCTCGATCCTCTCTTCCCTGCCGCCGGAAGTGAAATGGCTGTAAAATCTGCGTGAGCGCGATGTGAGCCGCAATCGTGTCCAGATCACCGAATCTGGGCGATGATTGTGGCTTTCAGGGTCGTTTGGAATATCTTTTTCGTCTAATACACTACTGAAAAATCAGCGATATTTCTTATGCCGGACCGGGAAACGCCGGCGGCTCACCACCCACGAACCGCGACCCGACGTATCTGGACGGTCTATTGTCTGCCGGGCGACGTTGCAAGAAACGCGCCCGCCATTCCAGGAGAGCCTGCCATGCGCAAGCTTGTTGTTTCGGCTGCTGTAGCCACCTTCCTCGCCTCCGGTTCAATGGCCTTTGCTGCCGTTCACCACACCACCGGCAACATCAAAACGTTCGACGCCGCGGCCAAGAGCCTGGTCCTCCAGGACGGCACGGCCTTCCAACTTTCGAAGTCCTTCAAGGATCCTGGCCTGAAGGTCGGCGAAAAGGTCACCGTCTCGTGGGATATGAGCGGCAAGAACAAGGTTGCTGAATCGGCGATGGCCGCGAAGTAACCGTCCAACCGGCGGCAGCGACGGGGTCAGGCCGGACAGGCTTGGCCCCGACGTTTATCTGGGCCAGTGGAAACCCGAATTTTCAACCGACACGCGCAACAAAATCCGGTCAGCCGTGTTATGCTTTCGTCTCATTCCAAACGAGGAAAGGAGAAACCCATGAAAGAGTTCCATTGCGGGTCGCTCGTCCCCGGCTGCGAATGGCACACGCGTGCCGATGAGGAAGCCGAAGTGATGCGCCGGGCGGTCGAACACATGCGCGAGACGCATGGCGAGACGGTGATTCGAGAAACCATGGTCGAGGCCATACGCTCTCGCATCGAGAAGACGCGCGACGCCGCCTGAGAATTCAGATGATAGCGGCCTGCGAATAGCGTTTTTCTGCGCTTCCGGTGCTCATGTGCCAAATGTACACTCCGCTCCGGTTCTCGAAAATCACTATTCTCGGCCCGCTCTGATCTGAATTTCGGGTCCCTAATTCTGCTTGAGTCCTTTTGCGGCGCGCTCAAGCAGCGCGTCGCGCTCAAGCCCAAAACCCGACTCGATCCACTCATTTTCCAGCCGCTTCAACAACGCGCCAAGCTTTGGCCCGGGTGCAGCGCCAAGCGCCGTCATGTCGGCGCCCTTGAGCGGAAAAACCGGCTTTCTCCACTTTTCGGTAAAGCCAAGCAGGCGCGAGAAACCGCCCGCTTGCATCAGCGCAGAAGTGTCCTCTACGGCGCGTGCCCTTGCGGTTGCCAGCGAAAGCCGCAACCGGTCGGCAAAAACCTGCGGATCGCCGAGATAGAGCAGCTTGGCAAGCGTGCCTTCCGTCGTCGCTGGATCGAGAGCGGGCCTCAGCGCCCAGCGCTCCATCCGGTTGGTTTCGGCGGTCGAGAACCGTAGCCTTTCGGCAAGGGCCTTCATGCGGGCGGCATCTGGCGGTACCATGGCCTGCAATCGCAGGATCGGGTCCGGTGACCAGCCGAAATCCACCTCGGCCCGCACCAGCGCATGAATGGCATCGATGCCCCATTTCTCGCTTTCGGGCAGTACGCGCGACAGGATGCCCGCCTGCCGCATCCACAACAGCGCCCGGGACGGATCGGGTGCCGAAAGGAGCTTCTTCAGTTCCGCCCATACGCGTTCGGCCGAAAGCCGGTCGAGCCCTTCCTTCAGCCGGGCGCAGGCCTTCAGGCCATCAGCGTCAGGACGACCGTCGCCGTACCACGCAAAGAAGCGGAAGAAGCGCAGGATGCGCAAATAGTCTTCGCGGATGCGCGCTTCGGCATCGCCGATGAAGCGCAGGCGGCGTGCGGCGATGTCGGCAAGCCCGCCGACGAGATCGACGACAGTGCCGTCGGCTTCCGCATAGAGCGCATTGATGGTGAAGTCGCGCCGCTCGGCGTCCGCCTTCCAGTCGCGCCCGAACGAAACCTTGGCGTGACGCCCGTCCGTCTCGATATCGGCGCGCAGCGTCGTCACCTCGAACGGCTTGCCGCCGGCGACAACAGTGACCGTGCCGTGTTCGATGCCGGTCGGGACAGCCTTGAAGCCGGCAGCTTCGGCCCGCCGAACCGTTTCCTTCGGCAAGGTGGTGGCAGCGATATCGACGTCGGCGACGCTCTGGCCAAGCAGCGCGTTGCGCACGGCGCCACCGGCAACGCGCGCGGCCTCGCCACCCTCGGAAAGCACGGCCAGGAGGCGCTGGAGGTGCCTGTCGTCAAGCCACGCGGCCCGTCCGGCTATCGTCACCATCTCGCTCACGCATAGAGCCTTTCGTAGAGCGTGCGGATAATGCCTGCCGTAACGCCCCAGATGCGCTGGCCGTCATAAGGCATTTCATAGAACATCCATTCGAGGTCGTTCCACATGCGGCTGCCTTTCTGGTGGTTGGCCGGGTCCATCAGGAAGCGCAGCGGCACTTCGAAGGCCGCATCGACCTCGTCGGGGTTGAGATGGAGGTGGAAGCCGGGCTTCACCACCGACAACACAGGCGCGATGCGGTAGCCGGTGCCGGAAACATAGTCTGGCATGCGCCCGACCACGTCGATATAGCCATTGTCGAGGCCAATCTCCTCGGCGGTTTCGCGCAACGCCGTGAATTCCGGTGACGGATCGCCGGCATCGATGCGCCCGCCCGGAAACGCCACTTGCCCGGTGTGGCTGCGCAGCGTTTCGGCGCGCTTGGTCAGGATTACCGTGGCTTCGGAGCCGTGATCCACAACGGGAATGAGCACGGCAGCGCCACGCAGCTTGTCCCGGTTGACCAGAAGGCGCGGATGACCCGGATTGAAGCGATGGTCGCCATAGTCGGGCTGGTCGCCGTCAGGCAGGCTTTGCCGGGCCGCGCGCATGCGGAAAGCCTCGGCGGAAAAAGGTGCAGGTTCAGCCATGACCGTCAGGCGCTCAACTTTCTCAAGGCATCGGCCGGCATGATCGGATAAATCTCGCCGCGCGAGCGTATGGCGAACATCGTTTGGCCGTCGATCTCGATCTCTTCGCCATGTTCGACAAGCTCATACATCACCGGGCGCGCCACCAGCGCTTCCAGCCGCCCGCGCACCAGCACATAAGGCTTCAGGCCGCCGGTTTCGCTTTCATCGACAAAACGCAGCGGATGGCCGGGACCCGCCTCCACGACGTCGCCGACATTGGTGCGGAAGGTAACCGACTGTTCGGCGCCCTGCCCCGCCACATTGACCTCGACGGCAATGAACGGCGCATCGACGACGCGGATGCCGACCCTTTCAACCGGCGTGACGAGATAGGTCTTGCCGTCCTCGTCCTTGCGCAACACCGTCGAAAACAACTGAACCAGCGGCATGCGGCCGATCGGCGTTCCCATGTAGAACCATGTGCCGTCCTGCCGGATCTCCATGTCGAGATCGACGCAGAAGGCCGGATTCCAGCGCTCGACCGGCGGCAGGCCCTTGCCGGCGCGCGTTGCGCGCGAGATCAGCGCTTCCAGTCCGCGCGCGTCGGCGGCGGTCGCAAGGCCTGGTTCACGATGTTCGGAGGCGTCCGTCATGGTCACGAAATAGTCACTGTTGTTGCGCTTGTCAGCCTGGGCCTGTGAATTAGAGTCCGTATGTGGTTTAGACTCCTATCGCTTGCCGCGCGAGATCGAATCGCAGCCGAATGAGGACGGTTCGCCGTCTCCAGCATAAGGATCGAGGCACTATGAGCGTTGTCGTCAAGGAAAGCCCGGTCAGCGAAAAGGACATGATCGAACAGGCCGAAAAGGCGCTGGGCGACATTTCGCGGGTGCGCGACGGCATCGGGCGGGTGATTTTCGGCCAGGAAAGCGTGGTGGAACGCACGCTGGTGGCCTTGCTGGCCGGCGGCCACGCGCTTCTGGTCGGCGTTCCGGGCCTTGCCAAGACCAAGCTTGTCGAAACGCTCGGCATCGTGCTCGGCCTCGACGCCCGCCGTATCCAGTTCACGCCCGACCTGATGCCGTCCGATATCCTCGGCTCCGAAGTGATGGAGCAGGACGAGAGCGGCAAGCGCTCCTTCCGCTTCATTTCGGGACCGATCTTCGCCCAGTTGCTGATGGCCGACGAGATCAACCGCGCCTCGCCGCGCACCCAGTCGGCGCTCTTGCAATCGATGCAGGAATACCACGTCACCGTGGCCGGTGCGCGCCATGACCTGCCATCACCCTTCCATGTGCTGGCGACGCAGAACCCGCTCGAGCAGGAAGGTACCTATCCGCTGCCGGAAGCCCAGCTCGACCGTTTCCTGATGCAGATCGACATCCTCTATCCCGAACTGGAAGCGGAGCGGCGCATTCTCCTAGAGACGACCGGCGTCGATGAAGCGAAAGCCGCTAATGTGATTAACCCGGAGCGGCTCAAGGAAATCCAGACGCTGATCCGCCGTATGCCGGTGCCGGAAAGCGTGGTCGAGGCGATCCTCAAGCTGGTTCGCTCCGCCCGCCCCGGCCAGGGCGACGCCGAGGCCGACAAGACCATCGCCTGGGGTCCGGGTCCACGCGCCAGCCAGGCGCTGACGCTGTGCGCCCGAGCCCGCGCGCTTTACGACGGACGCCTTGCGCCCTCCATAGATGACGTGCGCGCACTGGCCGAGCCGGTGCTGCAGCACCGCATGGCGCTGACCTTTGCCGCGCGCGCCGAGGGCATGAGCGTGCGCGACGCCGTGGCGAGGCTTGTGAAGGCGATCTGATGGCAAGGATCGGCGAAGTCCAGGCACCGGAGCAAGCGCGCGAAGCGCTGGCACGCGGTCGCCAGCGGGCGTCGCTGGTGCCTGATCTGCTGGTCGAGGCCCGCCGCATCGTCAACACTGTGATCGCCGGCTGGCATGGCCGCCGCAGGCGCGGCATCGGGGAGAACTTCTGGCAGTTCCGCCCTTACGTCGAAGGCGAGGCGGTCAACCGCATCGACTGGCGGCGTTCTGCCCGCGACGACCATACCTATATCCGCGACCGCGAATGGGAGGCCGCGCACACTGTCTGGCTCTGGGCTGATCCCTCGCCCTCGATGCTCTACAAATCCGCCACGGCAACCGTCTCGAAGGAATCGCGCGCGCTGGTGCTGGCGCTCGCCATGGCCGAGCTTCTGTCGCGCAGCGGCGAGCGCATCGCATGGCCGGGCCTGACCGATCCGTTCACCGCGCGCAACGGCGCCGAGCGCATCGCCTCGCATCTTGCCCATGCAGCAATGCTTCCTTCGAAGCCAGACCTTTCCAGCATCCGCCGCTTTTCCGACATCGTGCTGGTCAGCGACTTCCTCGATCCGGTCGAGGAAACCTTCGAATGGCTGGACGTGCTTTCCCGCCACGGCGTGCGCGCGCATCTGGTCGAGGTCGCCGACCCGGCCGAAGAGACCTTCCCCTATGCCGGGCGCACCGAGTTCACCGATCCCGAAACCGGCGAGAAGCTGACCGCCGGACGCGCCGAAATGCTGGCCGAGGACTACCGCCGCCTCTATCGGGCGCGGCGCGAGGAACTGGCGAGCCGCTGCAAGCGCATGGGCTGGAGCTTCACCACCAACCACACCGACCACCTCGCCTCCGAGGCGCTGGTGCGCCTGCACATGGCGATGGCTGCCGACGGAATGCCGTCAGGAAGGGCGGTGGCATGAGTTGGCTGCCGCTTTCCTTCGGCGCGCCCATGGTGTTGTGGGGGCTGCTCGCGCTGCCGGTGATCTGGTGGCTACTGCGCTTCACCCCGCCAAAGCCGCAGACCGAAGTATTCCCGCCGCTGAAGATACTGGCGCGCGTTTTGAAGCGCGAGGAGACGCCGCAGCAAAGCCCGTGGTGGCTCACCCTGCTGCGCCTCTTGATGGCGGCGCTGATCGTGATGGCGCTGGCCGAGCCGGTGTTCAATCCGCGCGAGAAGCTGCCGACCGATGGCGCGGCATTGGCGTTGGTCATCGACAACGACTGGGCCGCCGCGCCCGATTGGGACAAGCGCGTTGCCACTGCCGAGCGGCTGATCTCCGACGCGGGCACGACAGGCGTGCCGGTAGTGCTGGCCTTCACCGCCGAAAAGCCCAATGCCGAGATCGGCCCGTTCGATGCGGGTGCTGCACTCGACAGGTTGCGCGCAACCAAGCCGCGCCCGATCCCGACCGATCGTCCGGCGGTCTATGCCCGCGTTGCCGAGACGCTGGCCACCTTGCCCGGCGCAAGTGTTGCCGTTTTGGCCGACGGCTTGGCCGCAACCGGCGACGAAGCGGCCTTCAACACATTGCTGTCGCAGAACGCCGCCAATGTCGTGTGGGCAGTGCCGGATCGCCTGACGCAGGTCGGGCTCGCCGCCGCCGAAAACGAAATGGACGGCTTTGCCCTGACCGCCATCCGCGCCGCCGGCAATCCCGGCCCCGGCCAGATCACTGCTGGTGCCTTCGACGACAAGGGCCGCCGCATTGCAGATGCGACGCTGACCTTTGCGCCCGGCGAGACGACGGCCACCGGCACGATGAAGGTGCCGTTCGAACTGCGCAACGATTTTGCCGCCATTGCGCTCGACGGAGAGCGCCACGCTGGCGCGGTGCGCGTGCTGGACGACAGCTCGAAGCGTCGCCGCGTCGGGCTGTTGTCACAAGCGGAAGCCGACCAGGCGCAGCCGCTTTTGTCGCCGCTCTACTACATCCGCCGCGCACTCTTGCCGTTTGCCGATCTGGTCGAACCGCCGAGCGCCGACCTCGCCGACGCTATTCCGCAGCTTCTGGACCAGAAGCCGGCCATGATCGTGATGGCCGATGTCGGCACCATCCCCGAACAGGCCCACGTCAAGCTGGTCGATTGGGTCGAAAAAGGCGGCACGCTGGTGCGCTTTGCCGGATCGCGGCTTGCCGCCGCCAGCGCCGGCGATGATCTGCTGCCCGTGAGATTGCGCACCGGCGAGCGCTCGCTGGGCGGTGCGCTGTCATGGACGACGCCGCAACCGGTGACGGAATTCCCGGCAACAGGACCCTTTGCCGATCTTGCCCCGCCAAGCGAGGTAACGGTGAGCCGGCAGGTGCTGGCCGAACCTTCCGCCGACATCGTTGACCGCACCTGGGCAAATCTCGCTGACGGCACGCCGCTGGTGACCGGCATGAGGAAGGGCAAGGGCACGGTCGTGCTGTTCCACATCACGCCGGAAGCGACGTGGTCGAACCTGCCGATTTCCGGCAGCTTCGTCGAGATGTTGTCACGCATCGTGCAGCTGTCCCGAAACCAGGGCAGCATTGCCGCCGCAAACGATACGCCAGCCTCCGCGCTCGCACCGTATCGCATGATCGCCGCCGACGGCGCGCTGGTGCCGCCGCCTGCCGACGCGCGCCCGCTTGCTCCGCACGCCGCCAGCGCCGTCACGCTGGAAAATCCGCCCGGCCTCTACGGATCGGAAGCCGGCGTCGTGGCGCACAATCTGCTGAACGCCGACAGCACATTTGCGCCGCTTGAGCGGCCGCAGGTTTCGGCCCCGGTCACCAACATCCAATATGCCTTCGATGAATCGCATCACCTGAAAGGGTCGCTGGTGGCCGCTGCATTGGCGCTGATGGTGCTGGATACGCTGGCCGTGTTCTGGATGGGCGGCCTGTTTTCGCGCCGGCCCAGGCTGCGCGGCCGCGCTGCAACAACGGCAATCCTGCTTGTCGCGCTCGGCACGCTGGCCTTCCCCATCGACAAGGCGCGCGCCGACGACGCCAAGCCGGACGATGCGATCTCGATCGAGGCGATTTCGACGACGCGGCTGGCTTACGTGATCACCGGCGAACCGGGAGTGGATGCCGTCAGCCGCGCCGGGCTCGAAGGCCTGACCCGCTTCCTGATCGAAAAGACGGCACTTGAGCCGGGCGAACCGGCGGGCGTGGACATCGCCAAGGACGAGCTGTCTTTCTATCCGCTGATCTACTGGCCAATCGATCCGGCCGCGCCGATGCCGACGGTAGCCGCCATCGCCCGTATCGACGCCTATATGCAGCAGGGCGGCACGGTGCTGTTCGACACCCGCGACCAGTTCGCCAACGGCATTGGCGCGGATTCGGCAAGCCCCGCGACAGAAAGGCTGCGCGACATACTGAGCGGCCTGAACGTGCCGCCGCTGGAGCCCGTGCCGAGCGATCACGTGCTGACCAAGGCCTTCTATATCCTCCCCGAGTTTCCCGGCCGCTTCAACGGCAGTCCACTCTGGGTCGAAGCTTCGCTTGATGCGTCCAACTCGGAGAACCGCCCGGTTCGCACCGGCGATGGCGTTTCACCGATCATGATCACCGCCAACGATTTCGCAGGTGCCTGGGCCATCGATTCCAGCGGCAACCCGCTGTTGCCGACGGTGCCGTCCGACCCGATGCAGCGGATTTACGCGCTGCGCGGCGGCGTCAACATCATGATGTACATGCTGACCGGCAACTACAAGTCCGATCAGGTGCACGTGCCGATCCTGCTCGAACGGCTGGGGCAGTGATATGAACTGGTCGCTGTCCTTCGAACCGCTTCTGTCATGGCCGCTTTTGGCGGCGGTCGTCGCACCGCTGGCGGTGCTTGCGATTGTCGGCTTGTGGCTGCGCCAGCGCGGCGCATTGTTCCGCGCGGCTGCCCTTGTCGCGCTTGCCGCCGCCCTGCTCAACCCGGTGCTGCTCGACGAGGATCGCGAGCCGCTGCAAAGCGTGGTTGCCGTGGTTGTCGACCGCAGCCAGAGCCAGGATATCGGCGAGCGCAGCAAGCAGACCGACGAGGCATTGGCCGGCCTCAAGGAAAGGCTGGCGCGCTTCAAGCAGTTCGACGTGCGCGTGGTCGAGACCGGCAATGCGGGCGCTGCCGGCGACCGCACCGAAACCCGGCTGTTTTCCGCGCTGGAAAGTGCGGTGCGCGACGTGCCGCCCTCACGCATTGCCGGCGCGGTGATGATCACCGACGGCCAGGTGCATGATGCGCCGGGTTCAGCGCCTGAGTTCAACGCGCCACTGCACGCCCTCATCACCGGCGAGGAAAACGAGAAGGACCGCCGCATCCGCTTCGAAAAAGCGCCGCGCTTCGGCCTTGTCGGCAAGCCGCTCGACATGACCTATCGCGTCATCAGCACCGACCGGCAGTCCGGCCCTGTCGATGTGCGCGTGTCGGTCAATGGCGAGCAGGTCTCGGTGGAGCGCGCCTTCGTCGGCCAGGAAATGCCACTGCAAGTCACCATTCCCAATGCCGGGCGCAACATCATCGAGCTGGCCATTCCGAAGGAAGACGGCGAACTCACCGAAACCAACAACCGCGCCATCGCGCTGGTGGACGGCATCCGCGAGAACCTGCGCGTGCTTCTGGTTTCGGGCGAGCCGCATGCCGGCGAGCGCACATGGCGCAACCTTTTGAAATCGGACGCTTCGGTCGATCTCGTCCACTTCACCATCCTGCGCCCGCCGGAAAAGCAGGACGGCACCCCGATCAACGAACTGTCGCTGATCGCCTTCCCCACGCGCGAGCTGTTCGTGGAGAAGATCAGCGAGTTCGATCTCATTATCTTCGACCGCTACCAGCACCGCGACGTGCTGCCGATCCTCTATTACGACTACATCTCCGAGTATGTCGAAAACGGCGGTGCCCTCTTGATCGCAGCCGGTCCCGAATATGCCGGTGAAAGCACGATCGCCAACACCCCGCTGATGGCGGCGCTGCCAGCCATGCCGACGGGGCAAGTCATCGACAAGGCGTTCTACCCTCGCCTGACCGATCTCGGCCAGCGCCATCCGGTGACGCGCGGACTGGACGGGTCCGGCAGCGAGCCGCCGCATTGGGGCCGCTGGTTCCGCACCATCGGCATCGAAAACCCCGAAGGCGAAGTAGTGATGAAGGGGGCCGACGACCAGCCGCTTCTGCTGCTCGACCGCAAGGGCGAAGGCCGCGTCGGGATGCTGTTATCGGATCAGGGTTGGCTGTGGGCGCGCGGCTATGAAGGCGGCGGACCGCACGTGCAGCTCTACCGGCGTCTGGCGCACTGGCTGATGAAGGAGCCGGAACTCGAAGAAGAGCGGCTGACCGCCGACGGGCGCGGCATGGTGCTGGAGATCCGCCGCCAGACGATGAGCGACGATCCGGGCACGGCGCAGGTCATCACCCCATCCGGCAAGACGCTGGCGGTGAAGCTCAAGAAATCCGAGCCCGGCGTGTTCCTCGGCAGCGTCGAGGTCAGCGACATCGGGCTCTATCAGGTCGGCAATGGCAACCTTTCGGCACTTGCCCATGTCGGCCCGGTCAACGCGCCGGAATTCGCCGATGTCGTCTCGACCCTCGACAAGCTGCGGCCGGCGGCGGAAGCGGTCGGCGGCAGCGTCCGCCGGCTGGCCAGCGCATCGTTGACGGGAGGCATCGCCGTGCCCTCGGTGGTGCCGGTCAGGGGCGGCGGCGAAGCTGCCGGCAACGACTGGATCGGCTTCAGGACGACCGACGACAGTGTGCTGAAGGCGGTAAGCCAGGTGCCGCTGTTCGGCGGCTTCCTCGGCCTTGGCCTGCTGCTGCTTGCACTCGGCTCGATGTGGTATCG
>CAZROU010000062.1:0-24059 GCA_964601795.1 uncultured Mesorhizobium sp.
TCACCGCCACCGATCTCGTGCTCACCGTCACCCAGATGCTGCGCAAGAAGGGCGTCGTCGGCAAGTTCGTCGAGTTCTTCGGTCCCGGCCTCTCCAACATGACGCTGGCCGACCGCGCCACCATCGGCAATATGGGTCCCGAATACGGCGCAACCTGCGGCTTCTTCCCGATCGATAGCGAAACCCTGCGCTACCTCAACATGTCCGGCCGCGCTGAAAACCGGATCGAGTTGGTCGAAGCCTATTGCAAGGCCCAGGGCATGTGGCGCGACGACGGCTCCGCCGACCCTGTCTTCACGGATACGCTGGAACTCGATCTTGGCGATGTCGTGCCATCCATGGCCGGCCCCAAGCGGCCGGAGGGAAGGCAGTCGCTGGAAGACATACCGGCCGGCTTCGCCAAGGCGATGGATACCGAGTACAAGAAGGCGGCCGAAATCCACAAGCGCTACGCAGTGGAGGGCACCTCGCATGACCTCGGCCACGGCGACGTGGTGATTGCGGCAATCACATCGTGCACCAACACCTCCAATCCGAGCGTGCTGATCGGCGCCGGCCTTCTGGCGCGCAACGCCAACCGCCGCGGCCTCAAGCAGAAGCCTTGGGTCAAGACCTCGCTGGCCCCCGGATCGCAGGTTGTCGCCGAATATCTGGAGAAATCCGGCCTGCAGAAGGAACTGGACCAGATCGGCTTCAACCTCGTCGGCTTCGGCTGTACCACCTGCATCGGCAATTCCGGCCCGCTGCCGGCGCCGATTTCCAAGACCATCAACGACAAGGGCCTGATCGCCGCCGCCGTTCTCTCCGGCAACCGCAACTTCGAAGGCCGCGTCTCTCCAGATGTGCAGGCAAACTATCTCGCCTCGCCGCCACTGGTCGTTGCCCACGCTCTTGCCGGCACCGTAACCCTTGACCTGACCACCGAGCCGCTCGGCGAGGATCGCGATGGCAAGCCGGTCTACCTCAAGGAAATCTGGCCGAGTTCGGCGGAAATCCAGGAATTCATCGAAAAGAACGTGACGCGCGAACTGTTCGCCCGCAAATATGCCGACGTCTTCAAGGGCGACGAGAACTGGCAGAAGGTCAAGGTTCCGGAAGGGCAGACCTACGCCTGGGACAACAAGTCAACCTATGTGCAGAACCCACCTTACTTCGTTGGGATGAAAAGAGGCACGGGCAAGATCGGCGACATCAAGGGCGCGCGCGTGCTTGGCCTGTTCGGCGACAAGATCACCACCGATCACATTTCACCGGCCGGTTCGATCAAGGCTGCTTCGCCAGCCGGCAAGTACCTGACCGAAAATGGCGTGGCGGTAGCCGATTTCAACCAGTACGGCACCCGCCGCGGCAACCACGAAGTGATGATGCGCGGCACCTTCGCCAACATTCGCATTCGCAACCACATGCTGGGCGAAAACGGGCGCGAGGGCGGCTACACCATCCACTATCCGTCCAAGGAGGAGATGTCGATCTACGACGCCGCTATGGAATACCGGAAGGAGGGCGTGCCGCTGGTCATCTTCGCGGGCGTCGAATACGGCAACGGCTCGTCGCGCGACTGGGCTGCCAAGGGCACCAACCTGCTCGGCGTACGTGCCGTCATCGCCCAGTCCTTCGAGCGCATCCACCGCTCGAACTTGGTCGGCATGGGGGTTATTCCCTTTGTGTTCGAGGAAGGCACATCCTGGGCCTCGCTCAACCTCAAGGGCGATGAACTGGTCGAGATCGACGGGCTGGAAACCATCAGGCCGCGCCAGAAGATGGTGGCCAAGGTTACCTATAGCGATGGCACCGTGAAGGATGTGCCGATCCTGTGCCGCATCGATACCGTAGACGAACTCGACTACTTCAAGAATGGCGGCATCCTGCAATACGTGCTGCGCGACCTGGCGGCCTGACCACCGCGACACCACCAGACAAATAATCATGGCCGCCGGAGGAAACTTCGGCGGCGTTGTTACCTATGGCACACAAATTTCACTGCAACGTGACTTCCCGTTGACTGCCGCTTCTGCCAAACAGATCGTCAACGAGAAAGAAGTCGGGCAAGCCGACGGATTCGGAAGTGCCATGGCATCTGGAAAACCATTGCGACTGGCGGCCTTGGCGCTCGTACTGTCGGCATGTGCCGGAGCCTCTTTCGCTGCGGAAATCGAGAAGCCTTTGGGTGTGGTGGAACTATTCACCAGCCAAGGTTGCAATTCGTGCCCGCCCGCCGACCAGCTTTTCACCGAACTCGCCGGCAAGGACGACATCGTGGCGCTCGCCTACCATGTCGACTACTGGGATTATCTCGGCTGGCGCGACACGTTGAGCCGCAAGGAAAATACCGAACGCCAGTATGACTACATGCGGGCCTTCGGCGGCCGCTCGGTCTATACGCCGCAAGCGGTCATCAATGGCCGAACCCATGTCAATGGCGCCAGTCGCACGGCGGTAGACGGCACGTTGGCGAAACTGCGAAAGTCTGGCGACGGCATGCAGGTCGCCATCGAGGTCAAGCGTGACGGCGACGGTATCGTCATCGAAGCCGGCGACGCAACCGACACAAAAAACCCCGAGGCGACCATGGCGCACGTCGTGATCGTATATTTCGACCCGCCACAGACGATCCAGATCGGCAAGGGCGAGAATGGCGGCCGCAAGATGACCTATTGGAACGCCGTATCGGGCATCCAAACCGCCGGAATGTGGCACGGCAAGGCGCAACGCTACGAGTTACCTGCCAGCGAGGTCTCCAAGAAGGGAGGCTGCGCCGTGCTTCTCCAGTCTGTCGCAAAAGATGGCCTGCCCGGTCCGATCATCGGAGCAGCGTTCGTGACGCGCCCAAAATCTCGATAGATCGAGCCATTCAAACCGACGGAGAACGAAGGGAGTTCGTCGCGCACCTCGTCTTGGCGAGGTTGGTTCGATCCGACTCAGACCCGTGGGCGGGGGGCTTGGGGGTTACGAGCCAGTGCCGGACCGAACCGTCTCAGGCAACATGGGTAAATTCGTCGGACATTGGGGCGTTAGCGCGGATAAAAAACGGCGAAAATGTGGCGGCGCATCACCAATTCCAACACATCGTTCATAAACGTGACAACAACCGCCCGGCACCAAGGCACGAGGCAGCCGCCGCTCTTGCCCTTGCATTTCCACTATGAAAGCGCGAACCTCCCACATCAGTGTTGGCCTGTTCGAAGGATTGAGGCATGACTGAAGGTGGCGGAGGCACGGGGGACCCAGACGCATCCGCAATATTGATCCCACTTCACGAGGCGCGGCGCGAACGCCTCGATATGCCGGTCGCATTCGACCGGCGTGAGCTTGATCTGATCCTGAGACTTTACGGACGCATGGTCGCCGCCAACGAATGGCGCGACTATGCCATCGACCACTTGTCCGATCGTGCCGTGTTTTCGGTGTTTCGGCGCGCCAGCGAGGTGCCGCTGTTCCAGATCGTCAAAGACCCGCGGCTCGCCAGGCGTCAGGGTGCATTCTCGGTGGTGGCTGCGGGCGGCCGCATCCTCAAGCGCGGCCACGAACTGGCGCGTGTGCTTGGCGTCTTCGACAGCACGCTCAGGCTGGTAAAAGCCTAGAGCGTTTCATGGTTAGATGGAATCATTCTGTTTGCCTGCGGCGGGCGCCCACTTTGTCGGCTTGCTCGGCCGATGAACCACATCGACCTTCGCAACCCTTCGTTGGATCACCTCGCCGCACGACAAACAGAATGATTCCATCTAACCATGAAACGCTCTAGGGTCACCAAACTTGCAGGTAGACACAACCTGTCTCGCCTTCACTTCCAGCACAGGTCGATACCCCTAATCGTTAAAATTGCGTTTGCACAATCATCGTGCACCTTTGAGGCTGATATTCTTAAGGATATAACGTAGTTAATTTTAAATGAAAATACGGATCTCGAGACGACGCCCTGTATGACAACTGTCATGATGCTTGCAATTACGAATTTTATACCAGTTATCTTAAACCCGCCTTCAAATCAAACATGTATTGTCCCGGCATCAAAAGGCCAAAAGGCCAAAGTGAAACGGGGGCGTGCATGCTTAAAAATCTTATCGCGGAATCCAGCAGAGATTCCATTCCTGAGGCCGCGCTGACGGGCAGCCTGCGCGACTATCGCGCGCCGGCGGGCGCCAATCTGCTCGGCCGCGTCGAAGGCTTCTTCGCCTGGCAGGACCTGCGCCGCCAGTACGATCTCTGGCCGTATGCCAAGTCCACGGCCACGGCGCCGAAGACCCACTGCTCGGCCATGACGGATCGCGGCACAGAAATCTCGGGCGTGAATTTCGCCTCGCAGGACTATCTCAGCCTGTCCTCGCATCCAGCCGTCAAGGAAGCGGCGATCGCCGCCGTGCATGAATACGGCGTGCACAGCGCCGGCTCGGCCGCGCTGCTCGGCAACACGCGCCATTCGCTGAAGCTCGAAAAGGCGATTTCCGACTTCGTCCATGGCCGCGAGGTCGTTCTCTACCCGACAGGCTGGTCAGCCGGTTTCGCGGCGGTGCAAGGCCTGGTGCGCCCATCCGACCATGTGGTGCTGGACGTGCTCTCACATTCCTGCCTTCAGGAAGGCGCCCGCGCGGCCACGCAGAACATCCATTTCCACGGGCACCTGAATATCGAGGGCCTGGCGCGCCGCTTGCAGCGCATCCGCGCCAACGACACCGAAAACGGCATTCTAGTGGTCACCGAGAGCCTGTTTTCGATGCACTCGGATACGCCCGACATCGCCGCGCTGAGAAGCATCTGCGACGAATACAACGCCATGCTTCTGGTCGACTGCGCGCATGACTTCGGCTGCATCGGCGAGGACGGCCTCGGTCACCTCGGCCTGCAAAACGTGCTCGACGATGCCGATGTCATCATCGGCAGCTTCTCCAAGACGTTCGCTTCCAACGGCGGCTTCGTGTCGGTAAAGTCGCGCGGCGTCGCCGAATACATGAAATACTTCAGCGCCACACAGACGTTCTCCAACGCGCTGTCGCCGGTCCAAGCCGCGGTCGTCATGCAGGCCCTGGAGATCGTCCGCTCCGACGAGGGCAAACTGCGGCGCCGGCGGCTGATGGACAATATCCTCTACATGCGCGCCGAGATGGCGAAGGTAGGTCTCGAGGCGCTGGGCGATCCGTCGGCCATAGTGCCGGTTCGCATCGGTGCCGAGGGCCTGGCCCGGATTGCCTCGCGCGAACTCGCCGCGCGCGGCGCCATCGCCAACCTGGTCGAATATCCCGCTGTTCCGCAGGGCGGGGCGCGCTTCCGCGTCCAGGTCATGGCCGATCACAGCCACGAGGACGTGGACATGCTGATCAAGTTCATGCAGCAGGCCATGCGCGCCGCCGACCTGGAATTCCGGTCCTATCGGGAGAAGGAGGCGGCCGCGCCGAACTTCCCGCCGGTCCGTGATCTCGAATCGAACGCGGCCTGAGGACGGATCGATGGACAAGGGGACGAGACGGCCAAGGCTTCTTGCCGTAGACGACGACGTGGCGTCGGCCGAGCTGATTGTGCGCGTGGCGGAGCGTTGCGGCTATGAAGCCTTCGCCACCTCCGACTCGCGCGGCGTCATCAATCTGTCGAAGGCGCTCTCGCCGGACATCATGGCGGTCGACATCAACATGCCGAACATCGATGCGGCCGGACTGTTCGATCTGCTGGCGCAATCGCACTTCACCGGGCGGATCCTGATCGTCAGCGGCGAGGACGAGAGCGTCCTGCGCGCCATGCAGTTGAAGGCCCAGGCGCTCGGCCTTTCGGTGCCCTTCCTGCAGCAGAAGCCGCTGGATTTCCAAAAGCTGCGCACCATGCTGATGTCGAACGACGTTTGGCAGGCCGCCTGACCGCGGCCGCAGGACGGGAAAGAAGATGTGAAAAAGGCCGGAACAACCCCGGCCTTTTTTGTGATCCTTCGAGCGAGAGCGTTTCAGGCAGCCAGGCTTTTCTCGATCTTCTCCAGCAGGCGCGGCAGGTCGACCGGCTTGGTGTCGAAGTCGCAACAGCCCGCCGCAAAGCTTTTTTCCCTGTCGGATTCGAATGCGCTGGCGGTGAGCGCGATCACGGGGATACCGGCGGTTTCGGGATCGGCCTTGATCCGGCGCGTGGCTTCCCAGCCGTCCATCAGGCCGAGCCCGATATCCATCAGGATTACGTCTGGCTTAAGCGACTTGGCAGTGGCGATCCCGTCCGGGCCGTCTTCGGCGAAGCGGATATTGTAGCCGCGCCGTTCGAGGCGCCGGCCGAGGACGTCTCGGTTGATGGGATTGTCTTCGACGATGAGAATGACTGCCATGTTCTTCCTCCAACCTCTCAGCCGACCGCGGCCAGTCTGCCGTCGCCATGCCCATCGACGCCCGCCGCCTTGATGAGCCGCAACACATCCTTGAGCTTGTTGCCGTCGATCGGCTTGGTCAAAAGGGCAGCGGCGCCATTCTCACGGGCCGTCTTCTGATCATCGAGGACGCTGAGCATGACTACGGGAATCCTCGCAGTCACCGGATCTGACCGCAGCGCCGAAAGCACCTCCCAGCCGTTCGCACCCGGCATCAGGATGTCGATGAATATTACTGCCGGCCTGACGGTGCGGGCGATCTGCAAAGCCGATTCCGGCGCATCCGTAGCGATCGGGCTGTAGCCCTCCTTGAGCAGAAGCCGCTCGGCGAGTTCGAGGAAACCGTGGTCGTCGTCCACCAGCAGGATCTTCTCCTGCCTACCGAGTCCGGCGGCAGGCACCGATAGACCCGCATAGGCCTTCCTGCGCTCGCTCGTATCGACCGGCGCCATGTCGGCCGCTTCCTCCGCCCTGGCCGGCATCTCCGCGTCGATTCCGGCGGGGATGCGGATGGTGAAGCGGGAGCCGTGCCCAGGCTCACTTTGCAGGGAGATGCTGCCTCCCATCAGGCGGCACAGATTCTGGCTGAGCGACAGGCCGAGCCCGGTGCCGCCATACTTGGCCGCAATCGTCGGATTGGCCTGGGCAAAATTGGAGAACAGGTTGGCCTGTTGCTTCGGGCTGATGCCGACGCCGGTGTCGGCCACGGCGATCGAGACCCAGTCGCCCCCATTCTGCCGCTCGCGCCTGACGACAAGGGTTATCTGGCCGTTCTGGGTGAACTTCGAGGCGTTGCTCAACAGATTGAAGATGGTTTGGCGCAGCTTGGTGGCGTCGGCGCGGATGATCCCCAGCTCTTCCTCGCGCTCGACGATGAACTGGTTGGTGTTCTTGGCGGCAAGCGGGCGTGCGGTGGATTCGACCTCCTCGACCAACTTGTCGAGGTCGACGAATTCGAGGTTCAGGTCCATCTTGCCAGCCTCGATCTTGGAAAAATCGAGGATGTCGTTGACCATGGCGAGGAGATGCTTGCCGGCCGCGCTGATCTTCTGCAGGTCGGCGATCTGCTCGCCGCGCCCGTCGAGCTCCGCATCCTCCAGCAGGATTTCGCTGTAGCCGAGCACGGCGTTCAGCGGCGTGCGCAGTTCGTGGCTCATCTTGGCCAGGAACTCGGACTTGGCGCCGTTGGCGCGCTCGGCATCGTCCTTGGCGATGGTGAGCATTTTCATGGTCTGCTCGTGGCTGTCGATCTCCCTGAGGAGTTCGGACTGCGAATCGACCACGCTCGAATAATAGGCCGCCATCAGGAAGACGTAGGTCGCCGCTGAGAAGGCTGAAATCATGCCGATCTCGACCATGCTCTCGACCGGGATGTGAAGCGGGAAGCTGTTCTCATGCCGGTAGGCGGCATAGAAGGCGACAAGCCCGAACGCGATCTGTGCAAAGATGATGATGCGCGTCTTGTTGCTCGAGCCGAGATAGAAGAAGGCGAGCAGCGGCATCACCAGGAACCACATCAGGAATGGGGAACTCACGCCGCCATAATTATAGGAACCCCACAGGATCGCCGAACTGAGGTTGAAGACCGAGATCAGGGCGAGGGTGCCATAGTGCCTGGGAAACAGCCTGAGCAGCATCGGGAAAAGCGAGAACGCCCCGATCTGGGCGGCAAGGATCGGCACCTGTGGCCAAGGCTGCGGATCGTACATCCACAGGAACAGGGGGATGGGCAAGCCGATGAACGGCCCACAGAAATGGCTGATGAGGAACATGCGCACGCGTTTCTTGGCGTGGGCGTCCTTCTTGTAATAAGCCGGAACGAACCAGTCCAGGAATGCGTTCAGATGTTGAAACAATTGCAAGGCCGATATCCCCAAGGCGAAACCGTAAAAATCGACCGATACTCCACCCCAGATTTTGAAAAGTGGTTAACAACAGGTATCCGCGAACTATCGATTGAGGCCGCGGTTCCGTGCCGGTCTCTTTTTTGCGCGAAGTTGCCGGGTCAAAAGGGCGAGGCGTTAATTAATTGGCAACCATAACGCCATTAATTGCTTGACGATGTTTTAGAGCGTCTGGCGGGGTTCCCATGCGCGTTTCCATTGCCGGTTTGAGCTTTTTCCTGATTTCCTGCGGGGGAGCCTTCGCTGCCGATCCTGCCGCCATCGACGCCGGCATCAATCCGGCGCGGTTTGGCTGGCAGGGCGCCTATGCCGGCATCTCGGGCGGTTACGCCTGGCTGAAGGACGTCGACCGTTCCTTCACGCCGCCCCTGCCCGACAAGGGAAAGGACTGGAACGTCGGTCTTTATGGTGGCTATCTTGCCGAATTCGGCAGTTTCGTCGCCGGCGCTGAGTTCGAGGCCAATCGGCTCGACATCGACTACGAGTTCCTGTCCTTCATTACCATCGAAAGTTCCTATGTCCTCAAGGCGAGAGCAGGCTATGCCTTCGACCGCTTCCTCGTCAGCGGCCATGCCGGCGGCGTCTATGCCACGACCAATTTCATGGGACTGAAAGATTGGGGATGGGAAGCCGGTGTCGGCATTGACTACGCGCTGACGGACAACCTCGTCGCGGGCGTCCAGTATAGTCACTACGGCTTCAACAATTTCGACGGCACTCAGATCGACGCCAAGATCGACCTGGTCAGCGCTCGACTTACCTACAAATTCTGACGCCACGAGGATCGAGAGAGGCTGGGATCGGCCACTGACGAAGTTCGTCAGCGCATGTTCCGACGACGATAGCACGAAAGCGATGAAAGACGCGGCAATCAGCCCGTTGCGCATCAGCGGCAACTGCACCCCCTATGAAGGATTGCAGGTGACCGGGTGGCCGGTGTCGACACTGGTGCGCGGCCGCTTTGTTGTCCGCAACGGCGATCTGGTCGGCGCGAAAGGTTTCGGAGAGCACGTTGCGCGCTCCAGGCGCGGTTGACGGCCCATTGTGACGGATACGCCTGCCGACGAAGCTAGCACGCATCTAACTTCGGAGTGACTGGGTTTCCCCTATGATCCAGTTGGAGAATATGGCGACCTCCTTGCGGAGCAGCACGTTTTCGGCGTTCACCAGAAAAAATGCAGGCTTGAGGAGCAAGGTCGTTGGCAGGCAGCGAACCAACGCGCCGCTCGCCAGGAGATCGTCGATCAGGTGGCCCCATCCCAAGGCAACGCCTTGCCCGTTTACCGCTGATTGAACGAGCAATGGATAGTTGTTGAAGTGGAGCCCGCCAGGAGGAGCGCCGCGGCGGAGACCGACGGTCCGCAGCCACACGCCCCAATCGGCGTCGGTCGAATTTGGCTCGTCGACATGAAGGAGCGTTGTCTCGAGCAAGTCTTCGACAGTCACGATAGGCGGAGATGAAGCCAGGAAGCCCGGGCTGCAAACTGGGAACAGTTCGATGCCGAAAAGTTTGCTGGCGACGACCCCGTTCCATTGGCCCAGTCCGTAGCGGATACCGACATCGATATTCTCGCCCGGGAGGTCGAGTATGTCGTCGGTCGCGATGACGCGCAGGTCGATCTCCTTGTGGTCGGAGCGGAACTTGGCGATGCGCGGCATCAGCCAGACGGAAGCGAGCGCAATCGTCGTCGTGATGGTGACGCGACCGGCCTGATAACGAGGACGTACCTCGTTCACCGCATCCGCAATGTGGTTCAGCCCGAACGACACGGCCTGATGCAGACGTCGGCCGGCGGCAGTCAGCGAAAGACCCCGATTGCTGCGTACGAACAGCTTGATGCCGAGCGTGGCTTCGAGCGCCTGGATCTGCTTACTCACGGCAGCCTGCGACATTCCGAGCTGGCGACCCGCCGCACTGAAATTGAGGAGCGTCCCCGAGACTTCGAGGACGACGAGCGATCGCGACGGAGGAAGCGTCCTGAGTGAGTTTGCCATAGCGTGCGGTTATGATGAGGCCGATAAAATACTATCTATCCAAGCGCATTGCTTCAAGCGACAGTCTACAACCAGATATACCGCCAAACGGCTAATAAAAGGGGAACGTCGATGAAAACTATCCGTGAAACAACGTGCTTTCGCATCCATGCTCTCGCCTTGTTGACGTCCGGCTCGCTCGCAGTGCTCCTGACCGCGCTTTCGCCGGCCTCCGCTGACACGCTGGACGGGATCAAGAGTTCCAAGAAGCTGGTCGTCTGTGCGGTGGACGGCATGCTTCCCTATTCGAGTTCGGATGCGAAGGTGCCAGGTTTTGAGGTCGAGATCGCGCAGAAGATGGCAGAGGGGCTTGGAGCCACCGTCGAACATAGCTGGGTGACGTGGGATGCACTGATACCGGCTCTGACTTCGAAGCGGTGCGACGCCATCATCGATGGCATGTTCATCACCGCCGAGCGGGAAAAAATCATCACCTTCTCCACGCCATACTACGCCTCCGGCGAAACGATCGTTACGCGAAAGGACGATGACTCGGTCAAGAACCTCGCAGACATCAAGGACAAGAAAGTCGGTGTCTTGGCAGGTTCTGTCACCGTTGACGAGTTGCAGAAGAAGGGCATTGGCAAACTGGAGGTCTACCCCGATCAGAACACCATCGTGCTTGAGCTCGCCAATAACCGCATCGACGCCGCCTATCTGGAAGCGCCGACGGCTGCGTGGGTAATCGCAGCCGATCCGGCGACGAGGGTCAAGATCGTCGAGGAGTACGTTCCCGACCAACGGTTCAACGCTGGCGTCGGCGTTCGCAAGGAAGACGCCGAATTCAAGGCCGCCCTTGACGACGTCATCCACAAGATGCGCGAAGACGGCACGATCAAGACCATCCTCGAGAAGTACAAGGTCCCGTATTTCCCGATCGCTCAATAAGCGGTGCCGCGGTGATAGAATACCTCCAATCGACGCTGCTGTGGGAGATCTTGCCTTATCTCCTGCAGGGCGCCCTGGTCACGGTCCAGATATCGCTTCTGTCGATGCTGCTTGCCCTGGTTCTTGGTCTCGTTGCCGCCGTCGCGGGGCTCAGCCGCGCACGGCTGCCGAGAATCCTGGCAGGCTTTTATGTGGAAGTCATTCGTGGAACGCCACTGCTGGTGCAACTCTTCATCGTCTACTACGGGCTCCCGAGCATCGGTGTGCGACTGGAACCCTTCATGGCGGGCTTCCTCACGCTTGGCGCCCATTACGGAGCCTATCTGTCGGAGGTTTACCGGGCCGGCATCTACGCGGGCGACCGCGGGCAATGGGAGGCCGCCGCCTCCATCGGAATGAGCCGCAACATGATCCTGCGCGAGATAATCCTGCCGCAGGCGTTCAAAACCATCCTGCCTCCTGTGGGCAACTATTTCATTTCAATGCTGAAGGACTCGGCGCTTGTGGCGACGATCAGCGTCACCGAACTTTTGCGCGCCGGCCAGCTTCGCGTCGCCATTACCTTCCGCGCCATGGAGATCTACCTGATCATCGCGGCAATCTACCTGGCCATGTCCTATGCCTTGTCGCTGCTGATCCGGCATCTTGAGCGCAGGACGACACAGGGGAGCAATCCGCTATGACGTCCGACAACTTAAGGCCTGTCATTTCGATCGCAGGACTATGCAAGCGGTTCGGATCGTTCGACGCGCTACTCGACATCCACCTGGACGTGGCGCCGGGAGAGGTCGTCGCCATCATCGGCCCCAGCGGCTCCGGCAAGAGCACTTTGCTTCGCTGTATGAACCTGATCGAAGTGCCTACATCCGGTTCTATCAGCATCGCCGGAGAACGCATTCTCGACCTGGCGCCCGGCGCGCCGACGCCTCACTATCGCGAAATCGACAGTGCGGCGGCATCGGCCCGTCGGCACAGCGCCATGGTTTTCCAGCGCTTCAACCTTTTTCCGCATCTGCGGGCGCTCGACAATGTGACCATCGGATTGGTCAAGGTGCAAAAGCGCTCCCGCGCCGAAGCCGAAGAGACCGGGCGCCAGCTGCTTTGCCGCGTCGGGCTTGGAGACCATCTCGATGCCTGGCCCGCACAGATGTCAGGCGGCCAGCAGCAGCGCGTGGCAATCGCCAGGGCGCTGGCCATCAATCCCGACATCCTGCTCTTCGATGAGCCGACGTCGGCACTCGATCCGGAACTCGTGGGAGAGGTGCTCGCGGTCATCCAGGAACTGGCGCATGACGGCAAGGCAAAGATCATCGTCACGCATGAAATGGAATTTGCCCGCGAGGTCGCTGATCGCGTCGTCTTCATGGATCGAGGCCAGATCGTCGAGATCGGCAAGCCGGACCAGATATTCACCAATCCAAGCCACGAGCGCACCCGCTCATTCTTGCAGCGCGTGTTGCGGCGGGGCGCCAGCCTGAAGGAGGCGATACTTTGAACGTCGATCCGGTAACCCTCAACGTGATGGCGAGCGCCTTCCACGCCATCGCCGAGGAGATGGGCGTGAACTTGCTGCTCACGGCGCGTTCGACCATTATCCGCGAAGCGCGCGACTGCTCGTGCGCATTGCTGGACGCTTCCGGACGGATCATCTCGGAGGCTGAGCACATCCCGGTCCAGATGTCGTCCCTGTCGCTGCCGATGCGCTCCTGCCTGGCGAAGCACGGCAGCATCGGACCGGACGAGGTGTTCGTCACCAACGATCCGTTCCTGGGCGGGCAGCACCTTCAGGACATCACGATTTTCAGCCCGATCTTCCATGGGAAGACGCTACTCGGCTTTTCGGCTAGCATCGCCCATCACGTGGACATCGGCGGCGGCAATGCGGGCCTGACGCTGACGGCCCGGGAGTTCTATGAAGAAGGGCTGCGCTTCAGCGCGCTGAAGCTGAACCGCGAACGGGATTTCGCCAAAGGCGGCATCTTCTACGATCTCGTCCACTCGAACTTCAGGGCCCCCCGCATCACCTGGGGCGACATACAGGCGCAACTCGCCGCCAATGATGTGGGCCGCCGCCGCATCATAGAGCTGGCCGAACGATACGGCGCCGAAACCGTGATCTGCTACATGGTTGCATCCATGGACCATTCGGAGCGGCTGATGCGGGCGGAGATCGCGCGCATTCCCGAGGGACGATACGAGGCAGAGGACTTCATCGATGATAGCATCGGCAGCCAGGAGCCGATCCCGATCCGGGTCGCTCTCGAGGTGCGCGGCGGCGAGATCGATGTCGACTTGACCGGGTCGGCGCCGCAAATCCGCGAGTTTCTGAATGTGCCGTTCGGCTCCACATGCTCCAGCGCTTTCAGCGCCATCAAGATGGCGCTGACGGCGGGACGCTCGACGATCCATTCGAACGACGGCTGCTATCGTCCCATACGCATCCACGCTCCCGAGGGGCTGATCGTCAATCCGACCGCGCCGAGCGCCACCCGCGCGCGCATGTGCGGCGCATACCGGGTGTTCGATGCGATCCTCATGGCGCTTCAGCAGGCGCTTCCCGATCGCGCTGCCGGTCTCGGCTTCCACGTCAACACGACGGTGGGACTGACGCGCCGCGACGGCGAGAACTATTCGATCTTCATCGAGGACATCGGCGGCGGATGGGGCGGCACGCCGGTCGGCGACGGTGCGGACATGCTTGATGCACCATTGTCGAACTGCCGCATCACGCCGGCCGAGGCAGTTGAACTCGACCATCCTTTCATCCGTGTCAGCCGTTATGAGCTCATTCCCGACAGCGGCGGCGCCGGGCGCTTCCGCGGCGGTCTCGGCTCGGTGCGCGAGTTCGAGGTGCTCGAGGACGGCGTCGAATTCTTCGGCTACGCCGACCGGCACAGGCAGGCGCCGCGCGGGGCGGCGGGAGGCGGCAACGGAACGCCCGGCGGCTTCACAATCCTGCGCGGCAATGAAGAACTGCGGCTGGCGTCAAAAACCGCTTGCGCGCTGGAGGCGGGCGATCGCGTCCGCATCGTGGCCGGCGGCGGCGGCGGTTACGGCGCTCCTGGGGAACGTGATGCGAAAGCAGTCGAGGCGGATCTGCTTGCAGGCAAGATCTCGGCGGCCGCCGCGCGACACTACTACACCCTCGATGGGCTGGCTCAAGGATGAACCTGATGCTGAATACAAACCGAAGCGCGAACGAGAGTTTCGACATCGGCATCGATGTCGGGGGAACGTTCACGGATGTCGTTCTTCTGGGCACAGACGGCCAGCTTGAGGTGACCAAGGGGCTGTCCACGCCGTCCGATCAGTCGGTGGGTGCAGTCGAAGCCGCCGGCGGCCTGAGCCTGCCGCTCGCACAGGTGCGATCGATCGTGCACGGCACGACCGTTGCGACCAACGCCATCCTGGAGCGGCGGGGCGCGCGGCTTGCATTGCTGACCACCGCCGGATTCCGGGACGTCCTCGAATTGCAGCGCCAAGAGCGGCGCAACATCTGGGATCTCTACATCCGCAAGGTGGAGCCACTCGTGCCGCGCCACCTGCGCTTCGAGATGCTGGAGCGCACCGCCGCCAATGGCGAGGTGATCGATCCGGTCGACGAGGCGCGACTCGTCCCGGTGATCAAGGCGATGCGCGACGCGGAGGTCGAGGCTGTCGCAATCAGCTTCATCAATGCCTACGCAAATCCTGCCAATGAGATCGCCGCGGAACGCTACCTGCGCGACGCGCTGGGGATCTATGTCGTCCGCTCGAGCGCAATAGCCCCGCATTTCCGCGAATACGAACGAACCAGCACCACCACCATCTCCGGCTATGTCGGGCCAAAGGTGTCGAATTATCTGGATCGCTTCGGCGCGCGCTTCGGCGAGAAGGGATTCGATGGCGCCATTTCGGTAATGGGCTCGAATGGCGGGGTTCTGCCGCTGGAGATCACCGGGGCGCACGCGGCCACCACCTGTCTCTCCGGGCCCGCCGGCGGTGTCCTGGCCACACAGCGCCTCGCACGCGAAAAGAAGGTGCCGAACCTCATTTCCTTCGACATGGGCGGCACCAGCACCGATGTCAGCCTGATCGCGAACGGCGAGGCGACAATCTCCACCCAGTACCAGATCGACGGTCTGCCGATCACGCTGCCGATGTTCGCGATCGAGACCGTAAGCGCCGGTGGCGGCTCCATCGCCGCGCTCGACAACGGCGGCATGCTTCAGGTTGGCCCGGAAAGTGCCGGGTCCAATCCTGGCCCGGCTTGCTACGGACGCGGCGGCCAGCGGCCGACCGTGACGGACGCGCTTTGCGTGCTCGGGCTGCTTCGGCCGGAATCATTCCTCGGCGGCCGCATGGAACTGATGCCCGACGCAGCGGAACAGGTATTCGAGACGCTCGCGCAAGATCTTGCCGAGCCGGTCGAGAGGGTCGCTGCAATGGTGCTTCACCTGGCGAATGTAAAGATGGCCAATGCGGTGCGGCTTGTCACCGTGCGCGAAGGGCACGATCCGCGCGATTTCGCCCTGGTCGCCTTTGGCGGAGCCGGGCCGCTGCACGCCTGCGCTGTCGCCGACGAAATTGGCGTCGAACATGTCATCGTTCCCCGCTTTCCTGGCGCCTTCTCCGCTTTCGGCCTTCTGTCGGCCGATCTGAAGCGGGACTTCGTCAAATCCTGGCCGACGCGGCTTTCGGCGGTGGACGATACGCTTCTGCGCCTTAACCTCGCTGAGTTCCGCGCCGAAATGGAACCGGAGATGACCGAAATCGCCAAGGGGCGGGCGGTGATCTGGAGCTGGCGGGCGGATCTTCGCTATGCCGGGCAGGCATCGGAATTGATCGTGCCGATAGACGACCCGGCGACGGTGACCGTGGCGATGCTGGTGGACCGTTTCCACGCCATTCACCGCGCAAAGTTCGGCTACGACGAACTGGACGCGGAGACCGAGATCATGAATCTGAGACTGACCGGCTCCATCGCGATCGAGACTCAGCAACTGCCAACCCTTTCCGGGCGGACGGGAACAGCGGCGCAAGTCGGACGCCTGCCGAGCAGACTTCCCGGCACCGCCGATCTGGCGTTTGCCCAGCGCGCGGATCTCGCCGCCGGGGACACGATTGCCGGACCTGCCGTGATCTCGGAGCCGACCGCGACGACCTTCGTGCCACGCGGCTGGTCGCTGCGCGTCGATTCGCAAGGTCATCTCGACCTCGCAAAAGATCGCGGCTGAGGAGGTCGGCCATGTACGGACGCGCAGGGCGAATCGGCCTTATCGTGCTCGATAGCGATCTGACGATCGAACCGGACCTGCGGCGCATCTTGCCGGAAGACGTTGAACTGCACACGGCGCGAGTAGTCTATCCGCGCCGCGTTACCCCCAAAAACCTGTCCATCGCTTCCGATCGGGCGGTAGACACAGTGGAGCAGCTTCTGCCAATCCGGCCGTCCGCCATTGCCTGGGCATGCACAAGCGGCAGCTTTTCATGGGGACGCGCCGGGAACGAACGTCTGGTCGCGCGCCTCCAGGAAGCGGCAGGAACAATTCCGGCAACGACCGCAAGTTCGGCTATCGTCGCAGCCTTTGCCGAACTTGGGCTGAAGCGACCGGCTGTCGGCTCGCCCTATTCGGCGCAAGTGAATGAGCGGCTGCGCGTCTTTCTCGCAGAGCACGGCGTCGATCCAGTCGAGATTCGCAGCCTGCATGCCTCGGAACTTGACGACTACGCGCTGCAGGACATTGATGGCGACCGGCTCGCCGACTTCATCCGCGACCTCGCCAAAGCCGGCGGCGACAGCGTCGTGGTCAGCTGCACCGGTCTCGCGACAGCGGGGATCGTCCCAGCCCTGGAACAGGAACTCGGCATTCCGATACTCACCAGCAACCTTGCAATCGCCTGGCATTGCTGGAAGCTCGGCGGCATCGGACCGCTGCCCGCCGCCGATTGCCAACTCTTTCGTACCCTCCACCACCGCTAAGGCTGCCTGCTATGTTGGATACCGTTTCTAGAAATCTGGGAATAGAACTTCCCGATCCCGACCATGTCATAGCGACTGCGTCCGCGCTCTGCAGGCATTCAAGCGTGTCCGGCACGGAAGGTGACATTGCAGATTGGGTAGAGGCAGAACTTGTCAGGGTCGGGTTGCAGACGTGGCGACAGGAAGTCCTGCCCGGCCGCTTCAATATCGTTGGCACGCTGGACACGGGAAGACCAGGCCCGACCCTGCTGTTCAACGGACACTTGGACACGCTTCCAATACCTGCCGGGTACTCTCATAACCCGTTCGAGCCTTTCGTCCGCGATGGCCGGCTGTACGGGGCGGAGATCAACAACATGAAGGGCGCCGTGGCCGGCATGATCGGAGCGATGTCCGTCCTGGCGCAGGCCAAGGAGCGGCTTTGCGGGCAGATCGTCCTATCCACCGTGATGGGCGAATGCGACACGCTGGGCCTTGGTACGCTGTCTCTCGTCGAGGCCGGCCTCTCCGCGGATTTCTGCATCAATGGCGAACCGACCGACCTGCAGGTGATGACTTGCCATGTCGGGGTGACCCAACTACGCGTCAGCGCCACCGGCGTCAGCGTGCATGTCTGCCGCAGCGCAGAGGGGCGCAACGCCTTCGGCGAACTCTTGCCTGCCATGGCGCAGATCGACCCGCGTTGTCTCACGTTCCAGAGCCATCCGGACTTTCCCGGCCTGCCGACCATCAATGTCGGCAAGGTTTCGGGGGGGACGATCGCGTCGATGCTGTCTGCGCAGGCGGAAGCTCTTGTCGACGTCAGGACGGTTCCAGGCATGACCCCCGACAGCGTGCTCAAGGACGTAAAGGCTGCAGTCGAAGGGGCTCGCACGGTCTACGGCACGCCTCCGGACGTAGAGGTCAAGTTGCTCGAGCGCCCGGAATTCTGCCAGCAGCATCCCTATGTCGTGGACAGGGACCATCCCGTTGTGACGGCGGTCGCCGATGCGCATGCGAGACTGTTCGATGTCCAACCCTACATCGGACCGCTTTATCCGCAGGTGTTCTTCGGAACGGATGCCTCGCACCTCAATCACGCGGGCATAGCAACTGTCATATACGGGCCGGGAAAGGTTGAAGAGATCAATGTAGTGGACGAAAGCATGCGCATTGACGACATGCTGGCGGCCGCCAATGTCTACGCCGTTGCAGGAGCATCGCTTTGTCACCGCAAATAGCCGAGGTCCGTCGGCTGCTATCCGTTATTCCTCGCACGCGCCTCATATCCGCGCCGACGCCGCTGGAGCAGGCCAAGCGCCTCGGCGGAGAACTCGGCCTTGATCTCTGGCTCAAACGCGACGACCTCACCGGCATAGGCGGCGGCGGTAACAAGCTGCGAAAGCTCGAATTCATCGCCGCGCAGGCGAAGGCGAACCGCATCGACACGCTGTTGACGACCGGCGGCGCACAGTCGAACCATGCGCGGCTTACCGCCGCCGTAGCGGCCCGGCTGGGCATGTCGTGCGAGCTCTACCTGAACGCCGAGCCGACATCCGTGCGCCAAGGCAGCTTGCTTCTCGACTCCCTGTTCGGCGCCACGATAAATTTCTGTGGGATCGCAGACTACAGTGTGATCAACGCCCGCATGGCAGAAAGGGTGGAGGAGCTTGCGCGGTCGGGCCGCAAGGCCTTGGCGGTTCCTCTCGGCGGCGCGACCGGTCTAGGCACCCTCGGATATGTCGTCGCTTTCGCCGAGCTTCTGGAGCAGCTTGCCGAGATGGGCCAGCGCAGTCCTTCGACACTTGTTCTGTCCGGGGGCACCGGGTCGACGGCGGCCGGACTGCTGGTCGGTGCGGCGCTTTTGGCCCCGCAGACGCGCCTTCTGGTCGTCTCCGCGAGCTGGGATGAGGAGAAGCTGACACGCGCGATCCGGTCGTGCGCCTTGGAGACGTCACAGGTTCTTGGCGTCGCTGCGCCGACCGATGACGGGCTCATCGTTTCCGATCGCCATGTGGGCCCGGGATATGCCCAGCCTTCGGAGCAAGGTGTAGCCGCAGTTTTGCGGGTGGCGCGCAGCGAAGGCGTCCTGTTGGACACGACCTACACCGGCAAGGCGATGAGCGGGCTGTTCGCTGCGGCAGAATCCGCAATTCTGGACAGCGAGGGGCCAACGATCTTTGTCCATACCGGCGGCACTCCGGACGTATTCACCCGAAATTGGTCCGTCCTTTAAAAAAAGTGGTTCCAGCACGAGCCGGGCAAGCTTCTCGTGCTCGTGCAGGAAGGTCGGCCGCCTCAGCGCCTTGAGACCCTGAAAGCGGTCAGGCGGCTCGTGACCCTTTCCGGCCGTCAGTCCGGAACATCGCAGGCGGCAAAGTTCGCCTGCGATCGACGACTGGACTTCATCCGCAAGGCAACTGAGCCGATCCGGGCAAATCTCCAACCATCAACGCTGAAATCTATTGGGCACGCGCCGTGCCCGAAAGAGACGATCCGGCTATTTGGCCCAGAACTCGGCCCAAAAGCGCGTCCCTCGTCCAACAGTTAGGCTTAATCTCAACCTAACCCACGGAAATAACAAGGCTTTTCTACCATTTCAAAGGAAAGCGAAAAATAACCGACTGAGTGGTGATCCCGACAGGAATCGAACCTGTGACCTACAGATTAGGAATCTGCCGCTCTATCCTACTGAGCTACGGGACCACTCGGCCAGACACATAGCGGCTTGCAGCCGCTTAGCCAAGCCAAGGCCGGTCGAAAAATCCGGCCCGTCCGCAAAATGAGCGCCGGCCACCGCCTCGCCGGGTCTCGTTCCCCGTCGCCGGCCGCGCCTTACGCCGCCAGCGCCGTCTCCGTCAGCTTCACCCAATAGCTCACGCCGTGGGCGATCGCCTCGTCGTTGAAGTCGTAGGCCGGATGGTGCAGGCCGGCGGTGGCGCCGTTGCCGATGAAGATGAAGGCGCCGGGCCGCGCTTCCAGCATGTAGGAAAAATCCTCGCCGCCCATCACCGGCGGCATGGCGCGGTGCACCTGGGTCTCGCCGGCGACGCTTGCGGCAATGTCGCTGGCAAAGGCCGTCTCCTCGGGATGATTGAAGGTCACCGGGTAGTTGGCGTCGAAATCGAGCTCGACCGTCACGCCGTACGTCGCCGCCACCCCTGCGCAGATCGCGCGCACCCGTTCCTCGGCAAGCTTGGCCACTTCCTTCTTCAGCGTGCGCACCGTGCCGGCCAGCTCCGCCTGCTCGGGAATGACGTTATAGGCGTCGCCGGCATGGAACTTGGTTATCGACACCACCACCGCCTCGACAGGGTCGACATTGCGCGAGGCAATCGTCTGCAGCGCGCCGACGAGCTGGCTGCCGATGACGATGGGGTCGAGCGTTCCGTGCGGCATCGCGGCGTGACCGCCGCGTCCCTTGATGTGGATGGTGAGTTCAGCCGTCGCCGCCATGATCGGGCCGGGGCGGATGGCGAACTGGCCCACCGGCAGGCCGGGCATGTTGTGCATGCCGAACACCTTGGTGATGCCGAAACGGTCCATCAGGCCGTCCTTGACCATCTCGTTGCCGCCGCCGCCGCCTTCCTCCGCCGGCTGGAAGATCACCGCCACCGTGCCGGCGAAGTTGCGCGTTTCGGCCAGGTACTTGGCAGCGCCTAAAAGCATGGCGGTGTGCCCGTCATGGCCGCAGGCATGCATCTTGCCGGCAACCGTCGAGGCATAGGGCTTGCCGGTGATCTCGTGGATGGGCAGCGCATCCATGTCGGCCCTCAGCCCGATCGTCGTCCCGTTGCCGAGATTTCCCTTGATGACGCCGACGACGCCGGTCTTGCCCAGCCCCGTCACCACGTCGTCGCAGCCGAATTCCTTGAGCTTGCCGGTGACGAAGGCCGCCGTCTCGAAGACATCGAAGTTCAGTTCGGGCGTCTGGTGCAGGTGCCGGCGCCAACCGGCGACCTCATCCTGCAATTCGGCGGCGCGGTTCAGGATCGGCATATTTGTCACACTCGTTTGGTGGCTCAGGGACTCTTGGGGATGGGCCTGCCATAATTGTGAAAGGCTCAACCTTTGCCATGTTGATGTCACATAGGCTAAATAGCAACTGCGCGAAAGCTGCCGGGCGGCCCCCAACGGCAGGCTGGCAATTCCGTGCGGAAATCTTAGGAAGCCGCAGGCGGCTACGGCAAGAGGCGATTTCGAATTTCACGATGACAAGCACGCATTTCCTGAAACGCGCACTGTTCGGCGCGCTCGTGCTGGCTGCATCCATTGCGCCGGCGCTCGCCAATCCCGCCCTTCTGTTCGACCTGAACAACGGCCGTGTCCTCAAGCACGAGGATGCGTTCAAGCGCTGGTATCCGGCTTCGCTGACCAAGCTGATGACGGCCTACGTCACCTTCCGGGCGCTTGAGGCCGGCGAAGTGGCGCTGGATTCGCCGATCAGGATGACCAGGACCGCAGTCAACCAGCCTCCCAGCAAGATGGGCTTCAAGGCCGGCCAGGTCATGCGCCTCGACAACGCGCTCAAGATGATGCTGGTCAAGTCGGCCAATGACGTCGCCATGGCCATTGGCGAGAACATCGGCGGCTCGCAGGCCGAATTTGCCCAGCGCATGAACGCAGAGGCCGCGCGCATCGGCATGGTGAACAGCCATTTCGTCAATCCAAACGGCCTGTTTTCGCCGGACCAGTACATCACCGCGCACGATCTCGGCATGCTCGTCACCGCGCTGCGCCGGGATTTCCCGCAATACACTTCCTGGTATGGCATCGAAGGACTTGCCGTCGGCAAGAAGGCCATTCCCAACTACAATCTGCTGGTCGGCCGCTACCCCGGTGCCGATGGCATGAAGACCGGCTTTGTCTGCGAATCGGGCTTCAACCTGATCGGCTCCGCCACCCGCAACGGCCGCACGCTGGTGGCTGTTGTTCTGGGCGAGCAGTCCGGCATCACCCGCGCCGAGAAGGTCGCCAAAATGCTCGACGACGGTTTTGCCGCGCAGGGCGGCACCACCACGCTTGCCGCACTGCCGAGCTATGGCGACACCACGTCGTTTACCGACATGCGCGCTGAAATCTGCGAGAAGAAGCCGGCGGCGGAACTGTCCGAGGCCGCGCCCGCCGAGAAGAAGGACGCGCCGAAGTCGGTCTTCCGGCAAAAGCTCGTCAATCCCACGCTGGTCGCGGTCGGGCTGGGCGGGGCAACCGGCCCCTTGCCAAAGGCCATGATCGGCAAGGTCGAGTACGCCGACGTGCCGGTTCCGAGCTGGCGTCCCGACATGCCGCCGCCAGCCGGCAACGAAACGACGGCGCAAGGCGGCTGAGCACCTGTAAGATGGCCACTTTTCCCATTCCCGTCTCGGTCATCACCGGTTTCCTCGGCGCTGGCAAGACGACACTGCTCAACCGCCTGCTGAAAGATCCGGCGCTTGTCGACACCGCCGTCATCATCAACGAAATCGGCGATGTCTCCATCGACCACCTTCTGGTCGAGCAGGCATCGGATGGCATCATCGAGTTGTCCGATGGTTGCCTGTGCTGCACTGTGCGCGGCGAACTGGGCGACACGCTGGCCGAACTGATCGACCGCCTGCAGACCGGCCGCATCAGCCGGCTTTCGCGCGTCATCATCGAAACGACCGGGCTAGCCGATCCCGCGCCCGTCCTGCAGTCGATCATGGCGCACCCCGTTCTGGTGCAGGCATTCCGGCTCGACGGCGTCGTCACCATGGTCGATGCCGTCAATGGCGAAGCCACGCTCGACGCCCATATGGAGGCGGTGAAGCAGGCGGCGGTTGCCGACCGCCTCGTCGTCACCAAGACCGATCTCGTTTCCGACAAAAGCGAACTGGCGGCGCTGCACGCCCGCCTGCACCAGCTCAACCCCGGCGCGCCGCTGCTTGATGTCGGCAAGGCCGGCATTGCCGAACTGTTCGACTGCGGCCTTTACAACCCGGCCACCAAGTCAGCCGACGTGCGCCGCTGGCTGGGCGAGGCCTCCGACGAACACGACCATGATCACAGCCATCATGACCACGATCATCATCACGATCACGCGCATCACCATCACCGCCATGATTCGCGCGTGCGCACCGATACGCTGGTCCACGACGGCCCGCTGCCGTTCTCGTCCATCGAAATGTTCCTCGACCTTTTGCGCTCCACCCATGGCGAGCATCTTTTGCGCATGAAGGGCATCATCGAGTTGGCCGACGATCCGTCGCAGCCGCTGGTGGTGCATGGCGTCCAGAAAATCCTGCATCCGCCGGCCCGCCTGCCCGCCTGGCCGGACACGCGGCGCGGCACCCGGCTGGTGCTGATCACGATGGACATGCCGCAGGACTACTTGCAGCGGCTTTTCGCGGCGCTCACCAACCGGCCGGCGGTCGATACGCCGGACCGCGCGGCGCTGGAAAACAATCCGCTCGCCATCGCCGGCCGCTAGCGACGCGAAACAGCGCCGCCTCGCCTCCAAGGCAAACGATCCCTCTCCCGCACTCTTCTTGAAAACATGCGCGACAACTCCGCTTCGTCATCCTGGAAGCCATTCAGTGATAGTGCGGAAGCGTGCTGCCATGTCAAACCCTTTGCCAGAATCCCTCATCCGACCCACCTTCGCTCGGCCACCGCCCTTGCGGGAGACCTGGTGCGCACCGGGTATCAGGGAAGGGCGTCGGTGCCGGATTGGTCGCATGACGGTGTGCGGCTGGGTGATGAGCCCCCAAGTCCGGGCCTCGACCGGGCCTTGCAGCGTGAGTGCTGCTCCCCTGGTGAGGCAAGACCACCGGACGGGCGGCTGCAAGGCCGCACTACTTAACTAAACGAGCGACCGAACGGCCGCCCGTCCTCTCAGATGAGGTCAGTTCTTTGACAATGGCCAGACGGCTTTAGCCGGGCGTGGCAACCATAAAGCACGAACTCTGACAGCCGTCTGGCCATCCGGGGTCCCCGCCAGCGA
>CAZROU010000063.1:0-21071 GCA_964601795.1 uncultured Mesorhizobium sp.
CACCCCTCATCCGACCTCGCTTCGCTCGGCCACCTTCTCCCACAAGGGGAGAAGGCAAGTTCAGCGCCAAACCCATCACCCGCCCACGGCCCTTAGCAGCGCCCTTGAAATAATGTGCCGCTGGATTTCGCTGGTCCCTTCCCAGATGCGCTCGACGCGCGCGTCGCGCCAGATGCGTTCAAGCGGCAGGTCGTCCATCAGGCCCATGCCACCGTGGATCTGGACCGCCTCATCGGCGATGAATGCCAGAACCTCCGTCGCCTTCAGCTTGGCCATCGCCATGTCCTCGTCGGTGACTGTGCCCTGGTCGTATTTCCAGCCGGCTTCGCGGGTCAGCAATTCCGCCGCCTTAAGTTCCAGCGCCATGTCGGCAAGCTTGAACGAAACGCCCTGGAACTTGCCGATCTGCTGGCCGAACTGCTGGCGCTGCGCGGCGTACTCGATCGAGTGCTGCAAGGCGCGCTCGGCCCGGCCAAGACAGGTCGAGGCGACTTGCAGGCGGGTCGCGCCCAGCCACGAGTTCGCAACCTCGAAGCCCTTGTGGACCTCGCCGAGGATCTGCTCCTTCGGCAATCGGCAATCATCGAATTCGAGGATGGCGTTGGTGTAGCCACGATGCGAAACGTTGCGATAGCCGTCGCGCACCGCAAAACCCTTGGTGCCCTTGTCGACAAAGAAGGCGGTGATCTTCTTGCGCTTGCCGCGCGGCGTTTCTTCCTCGCCGGAGGCCATGAAGCAGATTGCGAAATCGGCAAGGTCGGCATGGCTGATGAAGTGCTTGGTGCCGTTCAGCACCCAGTCGTCGCCATCCTGCACCGCGCTCGCCTTCATGCCGCGCAGGTCGGAGCCGGCGCCCGGCTCCGTCATCGCAAGGCAATCCCACTTCTCGCCGCGAATGCAGGGGTAGAGATACTTTTCCTTCTGCTCGTCGGTGCCGGCGAGCAGAATGTTGGAAGGGCGTGCAACGCAAGTCCAGTGCAGCGCATAATTGGCGCGGCCCAATTCCTTCTCGTAGAGCAGCCACGTCAGCGTATCGAGGCCAGCGCCGCCGACCTCGGCCGGCATGTTGGCGGCATAGAGGCCGGCTGCAATTGCCTTGGCCTGTATCTCCTTGATGAGTTCCAGCGGCAGGTGGCCGCTGCGCTCCACCTGCTGCTCGTGCGGGTAAAGCTCGTTCTCGACAAAGGCGCGCGTCGTGTCGACGATCAGTTGCTGTTCTTCCGAAAGACCGAAATCCATCGTCTCAGCCCTTCTTCTTTGCGGCCACTTTCTTCTTGGTCTTGACCGCTGCCTTCTTCACCGGCTTGGCGGCCTTGGCCTTCACCGCGGCCTTCGACGCAGCAGGCTTCTTCTTCGACGCCAGATCGCCAAGCTGCTTGGTGTAGGCCTTGTGGATCGCGCCGGCGCCCCAGCCTTTGCCCTTGTTCTGGCGCGACAGCGCTTCCATGATCGCGACCAGGTTGTCGTCGCGGATCTTTTCCAGCTCGCGGATCGACCATTTGCCGGACTGGTCGTCCGACTGGTTGGCAATCAGGTCGACCAGTTCGTCATTGAACTCCGGCACGTCCATCAGCTTGGTCCATGGCCATTTCAGGCATGGCCCGAACTGCGCCATGAAGTGGCGCATGCCGGCCTCGCCGCCAGCGACGCGATAGACCTGGAACATGCCCATCTGCGCCCAGCGCAGGCCGAAGCCGTAGCGCATGATGTCGTCCAGTTCCTCGACCGAGCAGATGCCGTCCTTGATCAGCCACAGCGCCTCGCGCCATGCCGCTTCCAGCAGGCGGTCGCCGACAAACGCCTCGATCTCCTTGCGGATCACCACCGGCTTCATGCCGATGGAGGCGTAGATTTCCTTCGCCACCTCGATGGCCTCGGGAAAAGTCTGCTCGCCGCCGACGATCTCGACGATCGGCAACAGATAGACCGGGTTGAACGGATGGCCGACGACCAGCCGCTCGGGATGCTTCTTCATCGCCACCTGCATGTCGGTCGGCTTGATGCCGGAGGTGGACGAGCCGATGATCGCGTTGGCCGGCGCGTGCATGTCGATCTCGGCCAGCACCCTGTGCTTGAGGTCGAGGCGTTCCGGCACGCTTTCCTGGATGAAGTCGGCATCGGCCACGGCCTCGGCAATGGTCTTGGCGAAGGTCAGCTTGCCTTCCTTCGGCAATCCGCCGGGCAGCATCTGCTTGTAGGCGCGGCGCGCGCCCTTCATCACTTCGCCAACCTTGCGCTTGGCTTCCGGGTCCGGATCGAAAATCGAAACGTCGATGCCGTTCAGCAAAAGGCGCGCGGCCCAGCCCGCCCCGATAACGCCGCCGCCGATGGTGGCTGCCTTGGCGATTGTCATGTCCGTTCTCCTGAAACTTAGGCCGCCAGCGGCGCACGCTTGGTGAGGTTCAGCTTCTTGCGCACCTCGTCCGGCCCGATCACCCGCGCCCCCATGTTGGAAACCACCGTGACGGCCCGCTCCACAAGCTGTGCGTTGGTGGCGAGAACACCCTTGTCCAGCCACAAATTGTCTTCAAGCCCAACGCGCACATTGCCGCCGGCAAGCACTGCCGCCGCCGCATAGGCCATCTGGCTGCGGCCGAGCGAGAACGCCGACCACGTCCATTCCTTCGGCACGTTGTTGACCATGGCCATGAAGGTGTTGAGATCGTCCGGCGCCCCCCACGGCACGCCCATGCAGAGCTGCACCAGCGCATCGGGCTTCAGCACTTCTTCCTGCACAAGCTGCTTGGCAAACCAAAGATGCCCGGTGTCGAAAGCCTCGATCTCGGGTTTGACGCCGATCTCGGTCATCATCGAGCCCATGGCGCGCAACATGCCCGGCGTATTGGTCATGACGTAGTCTGCTTCGGCAAAATTCATCGTGCCGCAGTCAAGTGTGCAGATTTCCGGCAGGCACTGGCGCACATGCTCGACGCGCTCGGCAGCGCCCGCCATGTCCGTTCCCTGCACCTTCAAGGGCAGCGGGTTTTCCGGCGAGCCGAACACCATATCGCCGCCCATGCCGGCAGTGAGGTTCAGCACCACATCGACATCGGCCGCGCGGATGCGGTCGGTCACTTCGCGGTAGAGGTGGACGTCGCGGCGCGGCTTGCCCGTCTCGGGGTCGCGCACATGGCAATGCACCACCGCGGCACCCGCCTTTGCTGCCTCGATGGCCGAGTCGGCAATCTGCTTCGGCGAACGCGGCACATGCGGGCTGCGATCCTGCGTGCCGCCCGATCCGGTCACGGCACAGGTAATGAAGACCTCGCGATTCATCTCAAGCGGCATGGCAATCCTCCCTAAAGTTTGGTCATCATCGCGCCGCTTGCAGCGACTTGCTTTGCGTTTTACGAATAGAGAATGACAAGAAGCGAAAAAACGACGATCTTTCGACCAGAGCACGCACCGCTCAAGGTCACGCTTCTGGTGTTTTCCGGCGCGTCGATCATGTGCGTCGCCTCGGCCATCGACCCGTTGCGCGCCGCCAACCGCATCACCGGCGAAACCCTGTTCGACTTCAAGATTGTCTCGATGACCGGCGAGCCGGCGGCCACCACTTGCGGCCTGCCCGTCGCCGTCAGTGGGCGGTTCGACGCCAGCGATGAGGCTGACATGGTCGTGGTCATCGCCGGCTTCGGCACGCAGCATTATGCCACCGCCGCCCTGCTTGCCGGGTTGCGCCGCATCGCCCGCTCAGCGCGCGCCGTCGGCGGCGTCGAAGCAGGCACATGGCTGGTCGCCCGTGCCGGGTTGCTCGAAGGCCGCGCCGCCACCACGCACTGGGAAGACATGGAGGATTTTGCCGCCGCCTTCCCCGGCACCGACGTGCGGCCGGACCGCTACGTCATCGACGGTCCCGTCTTCACCAGCGGCGGCGCTTCACCCACCTTCGACCTGATGCTGCACCTCATCCGTTCGCGCCTCGGCATGGCGGTCGCGCTCGATGTGGCAAGCGTCTTCATCTATGACCAGTCGCGCGCTTCCACCGACGCGCAGCCGCTGGTCTCGCTCGGCCGGCTCGACGGCTACGATCCGCGCCTTGCGCACTCGATCCGCCTCATGGAACAGCACATCGACCAGCCGCTACCGGTCGCGTCCGTGGCCCGGCGCGCCGGGGTCACGCCGCGCACGCTGGAAAACATCTTCCGCAAATCGATCGGCGAAACGCCGGGAGCCTACTATCTCAGGCTTCGCCTCAACGCGGCGCGGCGGCTCGTCGTGGATACGCGTGTGCCGATGGCCGACATAGCCGCGCGCACCGGCTTTTCTTCCGCCGCAACCTTTTCGCGCGCCTTCGCCAACAGTTTTGGCGAAGCGCCCTCGCAGTTCAGGAAAGGCTGATTTCAGGCGGCGGTTTCGCGACCTTCGCCCAGCTGGTCGAGCAGCGTGCGCAGACGGCGCGCAAGCTGCGCCTCGAATCTGCTCGCCACCGCACGATCCCACTCGTTGCCGGATTGCGAACCGGGACGCGGCAGGGTCAGCAATCTGTCGATGATGGAGCCGGAAACTTCGTCGGACAGAAGAGCGTCGATTTCACGTTCGTGCTGCATGTCGCTTCGCCTCCCTTCAACTCGTTTGACGAGCGGTATAGAGGCGACCCGTGACGGGCTCATGAAGACATCGCGGCAGTTTTGCGGCAGCGGCAAAAATATGGTTCTCGTCGCTGCTGCCAATCCCGGGTCCGGGCGTTGCGTCAAACGTAGCGGTTGACGACGTTCTCGAGATATTCCTGCCGGCCGGACTTCGGCTGCGGCTCGATCTTCTTCTTCACCACGCGCTCGGCAATCTCTTCCAGCGTGCGCTTGCCGGACAGCATCGCCTTGCCCTCTGCCGACTTCCAGCCGGCGTAGCGTTCTTCCAGCGGACCGGAAAGCGCCTTGTCCTCGATCATCCGCGCTGCCGCCTTCAGGCCGCGCGCGCAGCAATCCATGCCGCCGATATGGGCGATCAAAAGATCCTCGGGGTCAAGCGACTGGCGGCGCAGCTTGGCGTCGAAATTGGTGCCGCCGCTCTTGAAGCCGCCGCCTTGCAAGACCTGATAGTAGGCCAGAGCCATTTCCGGAACGTTGTTGGGGAACTGGTCGGTGTCCCAGCCGGACTGGTAGTCGTTGCGGTTCATGTCGATCGAACCGAAAATGCCAAGCGCATTGGCCAGCGCCAGTTCATGCTCGAAGGAGTGGCCGGCGAGAATGGCATGGCCCTGCTCGATATTGACCTTCACTTCCTTCTCAAGCCCGAAATCCTTGAGGAAGCCGTACACCGTCGCAACGTCGTAGTCATACTGGTGCTTGGTCGGTTCCTGCGGCTTGGGCTCGATCAGGATCGTGCCCTTGAAGCCGATCCTGTGCTTGTAGTCCACGACCATGGACAGGAAGCGGCCCGCCTGCTCGCGCTCGCGCTTCAGATCGGTGTTCAAAAGCGTCTCATAGCCCTCGCGCCCGCCCCAAAGCACGTAGTTCTCGCCCTTCAGCCGCTTGGTGACGTCGATGCATTTCTTCACCGTCGCCGCCGCATACGCAAACACATCCGGGTCCGGATTGGTGGCCGCACCGCCCATATAGCGGCGGTTGGAGAACAGGTTCGCCGTTCCCCACAGAAGCTTGACGCCCGTCTCTTTCTGCTTCTTCTCGAAAATATCGACGATCTCGTCGAGGTTTGCAGTGCTCTCCGAAAAATCCTTGCCCTCTGGCCGCACGTCCGCGTCGTGGAAGCAGTAATAGGGCGCGCCCAAAAGCGAGAACATCTCGAAGGCGACATCGGCTTTCAGCCGCGCCTTGTCCATGTCGTCGCCGAACCATGGCCTGTCGAACGTCTGGCCGCCGAACGGGTCGCCGCCCGGCCAAGCGAAGGAATGCCAATAGGCGATGGCAAAACGCAGGTGATCCGAGAGCTTCCTGCCGGCGACAACCTCGTCGGGGTTGTAGAAGCGATAGGCAAGCGGATTGGTCGAATCCGGTCCTTCATACTTGATCTTCTTGATGTCGCCGAAGAACCCGGTGCTCATGCTTGAACTCCCTTGATAGCAGGATAAAGCGCCCGATAGCGCTGGTAGGCATCGGCGAAGCCGCCGGCCAGGGCCGTATCGGGCTCGATGGTTTCGTCCGTCGAAGGCGGCGTGCAGACGGCGCGCGGATCGGCGCCGGTGGCAGCGATCAGGCCAAGCCGGGCCGCACCGAAAGCCGCGCCGAAATCGCCGTCCGCAGGCACATCGACCGGGATGCCCAGCGCCGTCGCAATCGCCTTCAGCCAATAGCGCGAACGCGAACCGCCGCCGATGGCGGTGACGCGGTCGAGTTTCGTGCCGGCCTTCTTCAAGGCTTCGAGGCTGTCGCGGAAGGCGAAGGCCACGCCTTCGAGCACGGCCTGCGTCAGCACCGCGCGGCTGGACGCATGTTCGAGCCCGACAAATGCACCCCGGATGGCCGCGTCGTTATGCGGCGTGCGCTCGCCGGAAAGATAGGGAAGAAACGTCACGCCGCTTGGCGCTTTCAAACCGTCGCCAAGCTCGTTGGTCAGTTCGGCGGCATCCTTGCCGGTGATCTCGCAAAGCCAGTTCAGCGAATCCGTCGCCGACAGGATCACGCCCATCTGGTGCCATGTATCCGGCAAGGCGTGGCAGAAGGTATGCACCGCGCTTTCCGGATTGGGCAGATAAGCGCCGTTGGCTGCAAACAGCACGCCGGATGTTCCAAGCGACACGAAAGCGTGCCCCTCGCCGACCGTTCCCATGCCGCAGGCAGATGCTGCATTGTCGCCCGCGCCGCCGGCAATCGGAATGCCCGCCTGCATGCCCCATTTCGAGGCCAGCTCGGCGCGCAAGCCGCCGGCCCGCTCGGTGCCTTCCACCAGGGTAGGCATATGCTTTTCGTCCAGCTCCGTCGCCGCAAGCAACTCATCCGACCAGCGCCGCTTGCCGACATCCAGCCACGCTGTTCCTGCCGAATCCGACATTTCGGAGATATGTTCGCCTGCAAGCCAGAGCCGCAGATAGTCCTTGGGCAACAGAACTTTCGCCACCTTGGCAAAGGTGTCCGGCTCGTTGTTTTTCACCCAGACCAGCTTGGGCGCGGTGAAGCCCGGAAAAACGATGTTGCCGGTCAGTTTACGAAAGCGCGGGTCCGCGTCGAGCTTGGCTGCCTCCACGTGGCTGCGTGTGTCATTCCACAGGATGCAGGGCCGCAGGACCCTGTCCGAGGCGTCGAGCAGCGTCGCTCCGTGCATCTGGCCCGACAGGCCAATTCCCTTGACGGCGGCGAGTGCCTTCGGATGCTCCGCCTTCAGTTCGGCAATCGCTTCCTCGCAGGCGGCAATCCAGTCGGCGGGGTCCTGTTCCGACCAGCCATGATGCGGCCGCGATACGTCGAGCGAGCCATGGCCGGCACCGACCGCCTTTTGCCCGGCGTCGATCAGCAAGGCCTTCACGCCTGACGTGCCCAGGTCAAGGCCAAGATACATGGACTTCCTCCCGAAAGCAGTGTGCGGAGCGATGCGGGACCAATTTCAGGACCGCGCGAACGTTCCGCGCCGATGCCTCCCGCCTCGCAGCCTTTCATATCAAAAAATCGCGAGGCAAGAAGCTATTTTTTCGATATCCGTAAAAAATATTGGAGGCCGCGATTTCGGGGCTTCTGCATGTCCTGATCACGGGCGGGGCCAATTGTGACAACCGGCGGCTGTAGCCTTCATGTTTTGTAAACCATAGCTGCCGAAAATGCCTTGCAATGGCCGCCCCTCCGGTTGCGGCACTCCTGTAAGGTTAAGCGTACATGCCTGAGTTGCAGAACAACTTGCCTTCGCCTCTGTCCGGCGAACCCGCTTGCGACGAAGTCTCCACCTCCCGCCGTGCGCTGCTTCGCGGCATAGGCGCTACCGCGTTGCTCACCGTGGGCGGCTGCACCTCGATGGAATTCCCGGCGCTTGAGCTCGACAGCGGCCCGACCGGGTCGATCCGTTCGCTTAAGCCAGCCATCAGCGTCGACAAGCAGGTGACCAGCCCCGACGTCATGTATGCCGGCCTGACCGACGGTGGCTTTGCCGTGCCGGAAGTGCCGTATCTCAAGGTCGATCCCAAGTTCCGCCGCCAGATCGTCGTCGATCCGACCGGCGAAGCGCCCGGCACCATCGTCGTGCACACGCAGGAGCACTTCCTCTATCTGGTCCAGCCGGAAGGCGAGGCAATCCGCTACGGCGTCGGCGTCGGCAAGGACGGCTTCCGCTGGTCGGGCCGCGCCAACATCCAGTACGGCAAGGAATGGCCGACCTGGACGCCGCCGCGCGAAATGATCGGCCGCAAGCCGGAACTGGTGAAGTGGCAGAACGGCCAGCCCGGCGGCCTTGAAAATCCCCTCGGCGCGCGCGCGCTCTACATCTACCAGAACAACCAGGACACCGGTTACCGCATCCACGGTTCACCGGAATGGTGGTCGATCGGCAAGGCGATGTCGTCGGGCTGTGTCAGGCTCATCAACCAGGACATCATCGACCTCTACAGCCGCGTGTCGAAAAAGAACCCGGTCGTCGTGGTATAAAAGGTATTTTCAACCGATTTAATTTTCTGTTGCGCACCTTGCCCGGAAGCGCGATTGTGACGACGATTGCGCTGGAGACTTGAACCATGTCCGCGACATTCGTCATCGCACAGGGCGGCGGACCGACCGCCGTCATCAACCAGACACTCGTCGGCGCGGCGCTCGAAATCCGCAAGCGTCATCCCGGCGCGCGCGTGCTCGGCGCGCGCCACGGCGTGCGCGGCATCCGCGACGGCGACTATGTCGATCTCACCGACATACGCGAAGACCAGTTGCGCCTGATTGGGCGCACGCCCTCGTCCGCGCTCGGCTCGACGCGCGACAAGCCTGACGCCGCCTATTGCGACGTCATCCTCAAAGGCCTGCAGAAGGCCGGCGCAGACGCCTTCATCTATATCGGCGGCAACGACACCGCCGGCACCCAGCAGATTCTCGCCGACGCATCCGGCGGCAGCATCGCCTTCGTCCATGCGCCCAAGACCATCGACAACGATCTCGAAGAAAACGACCACACGCCGGGCTTCATCTCGGCAGCCGAATTCGTTGCCGGCGCCTTCCTCTCCGTGGACCTCGATTTCCGCGCGTTGCCCGGCATCTATGTCGGCATCGTCATGGGCCGCCATGCCGGCTTCCTCACCGCGGCTTCCGCCGCGTGGCAACTGGATGAAGACAGCGGCCCGCACCTCGTCTACGTCCCCGAGCGCGCCTTCGAGGTATCGCGCTTCGTCGATGATGTCCGCGCCACGCTCGACCGCCACCGGCGCTGCATCGTCGCCGTCTCCGAAGGCGTGTCCACCGCCGACGGCAAGGCGCTGGTCGAAAGCCTCGTGCCGCCCGAGCGGCTGGAGCGTGATGCGCATGGCAACGTCAAGCTATCCGGCAGCGACCTCACCGCCGCGCTGGAACAGGCGCTGGCAACGCATCTGCCCGGCAAGCGCGCCCGCGTCGATGCGCTCGGCTACATGCCGCGCGGCTATGTCGGCGCCATCAACCCGGTCGACAGCGAAGAAGCCTTCAAGGCCGGCGCTTTCGCAGCAGCGGTCGCCGGCGAGGGCGGCGGCTCGGTCGCGCTGCAGTTCGACGGTCGCCAGACCGTGCTCAAGAAGGTGCCCCTCGACCACGTCGCCGGCAAGACGCGCCATATGCCGCCGGACTTCATGCAGGCCGACGCCAACCGCCTCGCGCAACCAGCCTATGATTATCTCAAGCGTCTTGTCCCGGCCAAATACCAGGTCGGGCGGCCATTCGTCTGATGGCGGGCTGGTTCGCGAAGCAGCATGTTGATGCGGTCACCACGCATCTGACCGAGCCTTACGTCAACGACTATTTGCGCGCCAACATCTGGCATGTCGTCGGTCGCGACGCCGACCTGCTCATCGATACCGGCATGGGCATCTGTCCGCTTCTGCCGGAAGTCCCGACGTCCGCCGGCAAGCCGCTGATCGTCGTCGCCACCCACATCCATCTCGACCATGTCGGGTCGCTGCACGAGTTCGAACATCGCGCCGGGCCAGCCTACAGCGCGGCCGAGTTCGAACGGATGGGCGACGCCGCCACCTACGCAGACTTTTTCCGCGACATGGAAGACCCCGTCTCGCGACTGCCCGAGCCGGGTTGGAGCGCCGCGAACTACGCCATCAAGCCAGCCCCGCTGACGCGCGCGCTCGGCGAAGGCGACGTCGTCGATCTCGGCGACCGCCGGTTCACCGTGCTGCATCTGCCCGGTCATTCGCCGGACTCCATCGCCCTTTTCGATGAATCTGACGGCACGCTGTTCAGCGGCGACGCTATCTATGACGACACGTTGATCGACGACCTGCCGGACTCCGATCGCGCCGCCTATCGCAACACCATGCAGCGGCTCGCCGACCTGCCGATCCGCATCGGTCATGGCGGCCACGGACCGAGCTTCAGCCGCGAGCGCATGCGCGAAATCGCGGCCAACTATCTCAATGCTAACTCCGGCCTTTAGCCGTCAGCCGACAGCTTCGTCCCAGCCGCTCACGGCCTTGACCTCGAGGAAATCCTCCAGCCCCCACTTGCCGCCTTCGCGACCAAGGCCGGACTGTTTGTAGCCGCCGAACGGGCTGCCAAAAGGACGGCTCGTGCCATTGATCTGCACCATGCCGGCGCGCAGCTTGCGGGCCACGCGCTGCGCCTTCACCTTGTCGCCGGATTGTACATAGGCGGCGAGCCCATAGGGCGTGTCGTTGGCGATTGCCACCGCGTCGTCCTCGGTGTCGAACGGGATCATCGCCAGCACCGGGCCGAAGATTTCCTCGCGCGCGATGGTCATGTCGTTGTTCACATCGGCAAAGATGGTCGGGCGCACATAGTAGCCGCGGTTGAAACCTTCCGGCCGGCCAAGCCCGCCGGCGACCACGCGCGCGCCTTCCTTGATGCCCTGTTCGATCAGGCTCTGCACCTTGGTGAACTGCACTTCGGACGACAGCGGTCCGATGTGGTTGCCGTCGTCGGCCGGGTTGCCCACCTTCACGGTCGCCGCCACATCGGCTGCAATGCCCACGGCGCGGTCATAGACCGGGCGCTCGACCAGCATGCGGGTCGGCGCGTTGCACGACTGGCCGGTGTTGTTGAAGCAGTGGCGCACGCCGCGCTTGATCGCAGCCTCGAGGTCGCTGTCGGCAAAGACGATGTTGGGCGACTTGCCGCCCAATTCCAGCGCAACGCGCTTGATCGTCTCGGACGCCGCCTTGGCGACAGCAATGCCGGCGCGGGTCGAGCCGGTGAACGACATCATGTCGATGCCGGGATGGCGCGACATTGCCTCGCCCACGCCCGGTCCATCGCCATTGACCATGTTGAACACGCCGGCCGGAAAATCCGCCGCCTCCATGATCTCGGCAAAGACCACCGACGAGATCGGCGCGATCTCCGAAGGCTTCAGCACCACGGTGCAGCCCGCCGCAAGCGCCGGCACCACCTTCAGCGTCACCTGGTTCATCGGCCAGTTCCACGGCGTGATCAGCCCGCAAACGCCGATCGGCTCATGCACGATGTGCTCTGCGCGGTTGTCGTCGCTCAGCGGCGTCTCGAACTTGTAGTCCTTCAGCGTCCGGATGAACGCCTCGATGTGCCCTGCACCGCTCGCCGCTTGCGATTCTAAGGCAAGCTTGATCGGCGCGCCCATCTCGTCGGAAATCGCCTTGGCCATATCGCCCATGCGGGTCTTGTAGACCTTGAGCAGGCGCTCGAGCGCCGCCAGCCGCTCCTCACGGGTCGTCACGCTCCAGCTTTCAAAGGCGCGCCGCGCCGCGGCCACCGCCTTGTCGACGTCCGCCACCGAACCCAGCGAGATCACCGCAAAGGGCTGTTCGTCAGCCGGGTTGATGACCTCCAGCTCCTTTGCCACCACCGGAGCGACCCATTTTCCATCGATGAAGAAATCCGTCTTGCGCAGCATCGTCCAACTCCTTTGTCGCGGTGACCGGGCACCGGCCGGGCGGCTTTCTAGCCTCTCTCCATGCCCGCACTCAAGCCTCACCGGGCAACATATGGTGGGGCCAGTTCATGACGAACACGCTTTTGGCCACCCAAATGCGTGCCCAAGCACCAATGACGGCAAAGAAATTTTCGACGAAAATTTCATGCCAGGTAAAATCAAATGCAACATTAGCCGGCTTTTGTTGACGGTGTGTCCAAGACGGTGTGAACGAGGAAATGGGAAGCTCCATTTCCAGCAACGTTCCAATCTATTTATCGTATTGATATTGCTTGTTAAATTTATCCACTAAGCCGACGTTTCCCATGTTCAAGAGGTATTGGATTAGTCCAGCCATGAACAATTTCGTGATTGGAAAGCGGGCCGATACTCACCCACATCGGGGAGGTCCAAACGACGCAAAAATCCTCCCAAGGAAACGCCGCTAGATGGACGGATATTATGAAATCTGGAGTACTTGAAATGAAGAAGATTGCTCTCGCCGCCGCCGCCATTCTTGCCGTCACCGGCGCCTCTTTTGCCGGCAGCGACCATTACGGTTCCGATGCGGTCAACAACCTGCCGGCTTCGACCAATATCGACAGCGGCTACACCGCTTCGGTCAATGCGGCTTCGAATTCCAACGGCTACGTGGTGAAGTCAAATACCGCTGACGAACAGCGCCTCGGCGGCAACAGCTAATAGCCGAGCGAGACTACCCAAAGAGCGGCGGGCTTGACCGCCGCTCTTTTATTTTGCCCGCAGCACTCTGTCTCAGGCGGCTTCGGCCACGGCATCGGCCTGCGCGAACGAGCGACCCTCGCCGTCGAAAATATGCAGGTCTTCCGCATTGGCGTTCAGTTTCAACGTGCTGCCGCGCTTGACCTCGACATTGCCCGGAAGCTTTGTCACCAGAGGCTGGTCGCCGCGCCCGATATCGACATAGACAAGCTGAACTTCGCCGAGTTGCTCGACATAATCGACCTTTCCCTCGAACAGATAATCCTTGCCGGTGGCGACGAACAAATCCTCAGGCCGTACGCCGAAGCTGATGGCTGACCCCTTCGCAGAAGCGGGCGTTGAGATCGGCACCGTGGCCTTGCGCCCGCCGACGTGGTCCACCACCGTCGTCTTTCCAGCCGTGACGACGGTCGCCGGCAATATGTTCATGGCCGGGGAGCCGATGAACTGCGCCACGAACAGGTTGCCCGGCTTCTTGTAGAGGTCCATCGGCGTGCCGACCTGCTCGATATGGCCATCCTTCAACACGACGATGCGGTCCGCCAATGTCATTGCCTCGACCTGGTCGTGGGTGACATAGATCATCGTCGTGTCGGGCATGGATTCCTTCAGCTTGGCGATCTCGATGCGGGTCGCCACGCGCAGCGCGGCGTCGAGGTTCGACAGCGGCTCGTCGAACAGGAAGACCTTGGGGTTGCGCACGATGGCGCGGCCGATGGCGACGCGCTGGCGCTGGCCGCCCGACATGGCCCGCGGCAAGCGATCGAGATACTTGGTCAGTTGCAGGATCTCAGCCGCCTGCTTCACGCGCCGGTCGATCTCGGCCTTGTCTTCCTTGGCGATCTTCATGCCGAAGGCCATATTGTCGTAGACGGTCATGTGCGGGTAGAGCGCATAGGACTGGAACACCATGGCGATGCCGCGCTTCGACGGGGGCACGTCGTTGACGCGCTCGCCGGCGATGTTGAGTTCGCCAGACGTGATCTCCTCCAGCCCGGCAATGGTCCGCAACAGCGTGGATTTCCCGCATCCGGACGGACCAACGAAGACGATGAACTCGCCCGACTTTATGTCGAGGTCGATGCCGTGAAGAATATGCACGTTGCCGTAGGACTTCTTCACTTGCCTGAGCGTCAGATCGGCCATGATTTCCTCCCGTAGAATTTCTTAACGCTGATCAGGCAAACCGCCCGAACCAGGCACCGTAACCGCCGAGCCGCACCTTGCCCTCTGCCGCCTGTCCGGGCAGGCCATGCCCCGACAACGGTTGCAGCGCATGTACGGCACCCAGATCGACTTCTGCCGGCTTGCTGCCGAGATTGAAAGCGCACACGATCTGCTCGTTGCCTTCGCGGCGAGTGAAAACGACCGTGTCACCATCGCCGGAAACGAACTCGATATCGCCCTTGGCAAAGGCGGGATGCGCACTGCGGAAGGCCAGGAAGCGGCGATAATGTTCCAGCAGCGATGCCTCGTCGCCCTGCTGCCTGCTGACGGCACTGGCCAGATGCTCGCGCGGCACCGGCAGCCAGGGCTTGGCGCTCGAGAAGCCGCCGTTTGCGTCATTTTCATCCCACACCATCGGCGTGCGGCAGCCGTCGCGACCCTTGAACTCCGGCCAGAAGCGGATGCCGTAGGGGTCCTGCAAATCCTCGAAGGCAAGGTTTGCTTCGGTCAGCCCAAGCTCCTCGCCCTGATAGAGGCAGACCGAGCCGCGCAGTGACATCAACAGCGCCGACACCACCTTGAGGTAGGCCTTCGGATCGGCTTCGCCGGCTGCCCAGCGCGAAGCATGCCGCATCACATCGTGGTTGGAAAACGCCCAGCACGACCAGCCGTCTGTCGCCACCTTGCCGAAGCTTTCCAGCACGCCGCGCACCTTGGCGGCGCTGATCTTCTCCGGGGCGAGGAAGTCGAAGGAATAGCACATGTGGACGCGCTTTTCGCCCGCCGTATAGGCCGCCACCACCTCCAGCCCGCGCTGCGAATCGCCAACTTCGCCGACGGCGGCAGCCGCCGGATACTCGTCCAGCAAGGCCCGGAAGCGTTCGAGAAAGCCGACATTTTCGGGCTGGCTCTTGTCGTAGAGATGGTCTTGGTAGTTGTAGGGATTGACCGCGGGTGCGGTCTGGTCGTTGCGCTGTTCCGGCGGCAGGGCCGGGTTGTCCTCCAGACCCCTGGAATGGAAATAGAAGTTGATGGTGTCGAGGCGAAAGCCATCGACGCCGCGCTCCAGCCAGAAGCGGGTCACGTCCAGCAACGCATCCTGAACCTCCCGGTTATGGAAGTTCAGGTCGGGCTGCTCCGACAGGAAATTGTGCAGGTAATATTGCTGGCGGCGCGTATCCCACTGCCAGGCCGAGCCGCCGAAGATCGACAGCCAGTTGTTGGGCGGGGTGCCGTCCGGCTTGGCGTCGGCCCACACATACCAGTCGGCCTTCGCATTGGTGCGGCTGGCGCGGCTTTCCTTGAACCAGGGGTGATCGTCGGCGGTGTGCGAAATCACCTCGTCGATCATCACTTTCAGGCCAAGCCGATGCGCTTCGTCCACCAGCTCACCGAAGTCCGCCAGTGTGCCGAACATCGGATCGACGTCGCAATAGTCGGTGACGTCGTAGCCGAAGTCGCGCATCGGCGACTTGAAGAAGGGCGAAATCCAGATCGCATCGACGCCGAGGCCCGCGATGTAAGGCAGCCTCTGGATGATGCCCTTCAGGTCGCCGATGCCGTCGCCATTGCTGTCCTGGTAGCTGCGCGGATAAATCTGGTAGATCACCGCGCCGCGCCACCAATCACGGTTGACGGCAAGGGCCGGGTTCTGGACGCGTTGCGCCGCCTGCATTGAAATCAGCCTCCCTTGACCGAGCCGGCGAGAAGGCCGCGCACGAAGTAGCGTTGCAGTGAGAAGAACACGATCAGCGGCACGATGATGGTGACGAAGGCCGAGGTGGTCAGGATTTCCCAGTCGCCGCCGCGCGAACCCAACAGGGCGTTCAGCTTGGCGGTCAGCACGATCTGGTCTGCCTCGGTGCCGAGGAACACCATCGCCACCAGAAGGTCGTTCCACACCCACAGGAACTGGAAGATGGCGAAAGACGCCAGCACCGGGAACGACAGCGGCAGCACGATCTTGACAAAAATCTCGAAGTCGCTGGCGCCGTCGATGCGCGCCGATTCCATGATCTCGCGCGGCAGGCCGGCGATATAGCTGCGCAGCAGGTAGATAGCGAAAGGCAGGCCGAAGCCGGTATGCGCCAGCCAGATGCCGAGATAGGTCTTCACCGGCACGCCGAAGAAGACGCCGACGCCGTTATAGAGCTTGAGCAGCGGGATCAGCGACATCTGCAGCGGCACCACAAGCAGGCCGATGATGACCGCGATCAACAGCGCCCGTCCCGGAAATCGCATCCATGCCAGCGCGTAGGCGGCGAAGGCCGCGATCAGGATCGGGATCACCGTGGCCGGGATCGTCACCGTCAGCGAGTTCATGAACGAGCGGCCGATGCCCTCGGAAAACAGCACCGTCTGGTAGTTCTCCGTGGTAAAGCGCGGCGGCGTCGAAGCGGCGTAGTAGACGCGCTGGCCGCGCGCCCCTTCCAGCTTCACCGGCGAGGTCAGCACATACGAACCATCCTCGTTGACCTGCAGCGTCACGCCGTCGTTGAGCTCAGCGACCGAGCCTGCCTCGTACTTGGTCGGTTCCTGCGAGCGCACGCCGAAGGCCGACAGCGTCGCGGCGTTTCCCGCCTCGAACAGGTTGCCCATGATCAGGAACTTGCCGTCCTTCTCGACCTGGTCGGCTGCCGTTCCCAGCCGCCCCGCGCCGGTCTGGCTCGCGGTCGAAAACGAATTCCACCAGCCCGAGGCGATGATCTGGTCCTTGTCGCGCAGCGACGACACCAGGATGCCTAGCGTCGGGATCGTCCAGATGACGACGAACACCAGCACGGCAAAATGGACGCCGAAACGGCCGATGACGGATTTGCCTGAACTGCTCATCTCAATGCCCTCCCGTCTCGCGGTTGGCCTGGCGTATGTTCCAGATCATGATCGGGATCACCGCGATCATGATGATGATCGCAATGGTCGCGCCACGGCCGAAATCGCCGCCGCCACGGAACATCCAGTCGAACATGAGATTGGCGAGCACCTGGCTGTTCCACTGGCCGTTGGTCATGGTCAAGACGATGTCGAAGACCTTCAGCACCAAGATGGTGATGGTGGTCCACACCACCGCGATCGTGCCCCAGATCTGCGGGATCATGATCTTCCAGAAAATCTGGAACGGGCTTGCCCCGTCGATCACCGCCGCCTCCAGCGTTTCCTCCGGAATGCCGCGCAGCGCCGACGACAGGATCACCATGGCAAAGCCGGTCTGGATCCAGATCAGGATCACCATCAAAAAGAAGTTGTTCCAGAAGGGGATCGAGATCCACACCTGCGGCGCACCGCCGAAATACTGCACGATGGCGTTGAGGATGCCGATCTGCACCTGGCCTTCGCCGCGATACTCGTAGATGAATTTCCAGATCACGCTGGCGCCGACAAACGAGATCGCCAGCGGCAGGAAGATCAGGCTCTTGGCAATGGTTCCCCACCAAATGCGGTCGGTCAAAACCGCGATCACCAGTCCGAGAAAGGTGCAAGCCGCCGGCACCACCGCCAGCCACAAGATGTTGTTGAGGATGGAGTTGCGGAACTCGCGGTCGCCGAAGGCCCAGGCATAGTTGGCGAAGCCGACGAAATGCTCGCCGCCGCGGTCCATGAACGAAAGCCTGAGCGTCTCGATGACCGGATAGATCAGGTAGATCGTCAGGATCAGCAACGCAGGGCCGACGAACAGCCACGGCCGCACCAGTCCTTGCCGGCGCAGATTGTCGACCGCAGCAGCCCCTGCCACGCCGCGCGAGGGGAAGATCAGGTCGAGCAGCTTGTTCGCGCCCCAGAAATAGGCGACGCAACCGCCGACGCCGACAATGATGACGAAAATGGCCGAGAAAATCTGCGCTGCCATGGGTTCCTCCCCCGAGAGCCGATTCTTTTCCGGTCAGGGCAATCCCTGCCCCGTCCCTTGTCGCGCAGCCGCCACGCACGGTCAGCCGGTGAGCGCCGCGTCAGGCCGCTTGAAATGTCACGCTTGTCTCCCCTCCCACTGGCCCGGGCCTTACAAGGTCCGGGCCAGCGCGCCTGGGAGGCTGCGTCCGCCCCTCGCCTCTACTTGATGGCGTCCCAGCTCTTCTGGATGTCGGTTGCCACGGCTTCCGCCGGCTTGCCGCCAACCAGGTCGACCATGCCGGTCCAGAACGAACCTGCGCCGATCTTGCCCGGCATCAGGTCGGAACCGTCGAAGCGGAAGGTCGTGGCATTGGCCAGGATTTCGCCCTGCTTCTTCAGCGCGTCCGAACCATAGGCCTCGGTGTTCGCGCCCTTGAACGGGGTCACGAAGCTCTTCTGCGCCATCCACAATTCATGCGCGAGCGGCATTTCGAGGAACTTGATGAACTCGCGCGCGGCCTTGGAATCCTTGGTGATCATCACCAGCGTACCGGCGCCCAGAACCGGCTGGCCGAGCTCCGGCTTGGAGGCGTAGGGCGGATAGTAGAAGAAGTCCGCATCGACGCCGAGTTCGGTCCCTTCCGGGAAGAATGACGGAATGAACGATGCCTGGTGGTGCATGTAGCACTTCGGCGGCACCGTGAAGAGGCCCTTGGGGCTGTCGCGGAAGTCGGTCGCCGCAACCGCCGCCGCGCCGCCGTCGACCATCTTGTCGTCGGTCGCGATCTTGCCGAAGATGTCGATGGCGTTGACCACCGCCGGGTCGTTGAACGGAATCTCGTTCTTCACCCACTTGTCGTAGGTTTCAGGCGGCTGCGTGCGCAGCATGATGTCTTCCACCCAGTCGGTCGCCGGCCAGCCGGTCGCACCGCCGGAGCCAAGCCCGATGCACCACGGCTTGCCGCCGTCGGCAATGATCTTCTGCTCGAGGGCCGCCAGTTCCTCCTGCGTCTTGGGAACCTCGTAGCCGGCTTCCTCGAAATTGTCCGGCGAATACCAGACCAGCGACTTCACGTCGGCCTTGTAGGGGAAAGCGTAGTAGCCCGGCGTGCCGTCCTTGCCCTTGTAGGTGCCGAGATCGACCCACGACTGGCCGGCGCCGTAATTGTCCTTCACCCAGGTGGCGACATCGTCGCCAAGCGGCGTCAGCAAGCCCTTGGACGCAAGGTCCTGGATCAGGCCCGGCTGCGGCAGGATGGCGATGTTGGGCGGGCTGCCCGCCTGCGTGTCGATGACGATCTGCTGCTCATAATTTTCCGAGGAGGAATATTTCACCTCAACGCCGGTGGCCTCGATGAAATAGGCCAGCACCGAACGCACCAGTTCCTCGTCCTCGCCGCGCCACGGCCCGAAAATGGTCAGCGTCTCGCCCTTGAGATCGACCTTCTTCAACTCGTCGAAATTCGCCCAGTGGAACTTCTGGTCCTCACCCGGCTTGAACTTCAGGTCCGCATGCGCGGGCAGGCTCCACGCCAGCGCGGCAAGGGCCACGCCCGTCAAAAGCATCTTCTTCATCGGCTTCCTCCCAATGGTGCAAGATATATATCGTGCGGAACCTCCATTCCGCGCGCCGAGGCTGCTTTTCCGCCTTCAAGGCCAGACCTGACTCTTTGAAGGCAATTTCAAAGCGCTTTGGTTCCTCTTATCTCGCCACCGAATCGACAGAGAGTCAAGACGCTTAAACATTAATCGATTTAATTTTTGACCGGATAGCTCCTTTTCCGCACTGCATCATGCATTTTTGCGCCGCAGCAACGGTTCCGCCTTCCTTCGGGCGGTCGCTGCGCCTATTGTTGAACAGAGCACACTCGCGTCTTTGGCGCGAGTTTTTAAAGCGCTTTGGATTTCGGAGACCGGTTCTTGAACCTCAAGCAGCTATCCCAGATGCTGGCGCTTTCGCAGACTACGGTGAGCCGTGCGCTGAACGGCTATCCGGAGGTCAACGAGGAAACGCGCCGGCGCGTGATGGACGCCGCCAAGCGGCATGGCTATCGCCCGAACCCGAGCGCTCGTCGGCTCGCCACCGGCAAGACTGGCATGATCGGCTATGTGCTGCCGACCGGGGCCAGCGTCGACATCGATCCGCATTTCGTCGAATTCCTGTCCGGCCTCGGCGACTATGCGCGCTCGCATGAATTGGACCTCGTGCTCTCGCCCGCCGATGCCGACGACCAGGAAACCACCTACCGGCGCATCGTGGCCAACAAGCAGGTCGATGCCGTCTATATCTCCTCGCCCCGTCCTGCCGACCGCCGCATCGCGCTCCTGCATGCGCTCGGCATCCCCTTCATCGTGCATGGCCGCAGCGACGGCCACGCGTTCGACTATTCCTATATCGACATCGACAATGAGGGCGCCTTTCGCGAAGCCACACGGCTGTTGCTGCAGCTCGGCCACCGGCGCATCGCGCTGATCAACGGCGACATCAAGGAAACCTTCGCCATCCATCGCGAGCAAGGGGTGCGCCGCGCGCTCGCCGGCGACGGCCTGTCGCTCGACGAGCGGCATGTCGTTTCGATGACGATGACCGAGGAGAACGGCTACCGGGCAGCGCGGCGGCTGCTCGAAAGCGCCGATGCGCCGACCGCCATACTCTGCTCCAGCCTCATCATGGCACTCGGCGTCGTGCGGGCGGCGCGCGACCTTGCCGTCAGCATTCCGGGCGACGTGTCGCTGATCGCGCATGACGACGTTTTTCCATGGCTGAAACCGGAGAATTTCTCCGTACCGCTCGCCACCACGCGTTCCTCGATCCGCGCTGCCGGCGCGCGCGTCGCCGAGCGACTGGCGGCCCGCATTTCAGGTCTCGAAACCGACATCCGCGGAGAGGTCTGGCCCGTCGATCTCGTCGTGCGCGGCTCCGTCGCCGGCGTCCCGCGCTGACCCAACCGCCAGGCACCCTGGCCTCCACCTCGTCATCCCGGAATTCGCTTCCGAGCAGAGCGAGGGAGGAATATCCGGGATCCATTTCGTGACATCGAGGACGCGCATCAACGGTACAGAACCGGCTGCGCGGTGGCCGAGCGAAGCGAGGTCGGATGAGGGGTGACTAGCGCAAACGCTGGTGTCTTCCTCTCCCCGCGTGCGGGGAGAGGGTAAGGGTGAGGGGCAGCGCTGACTTCGCTAGACGTGGACCGAACTACCCACTTTCCTATCCACACCCCATGCCAACCCCTTGATCCCGCTCGCCTGCCGCAGAAACTTCTCACCTCCTTTATCCCCACCCCTTCGCACCTCTCCCATACTCAGTCCCATCGCTCTTGCGGGAACCGGCTGCGCACCGGGCAACGGTTAGGGCGGCGGTG
>CAZROU010000064.1:0-20477 GCA_964601795.1 uncultured Mesorhizobium sp.
GCGAAAAAATATTTTCGCATTATTTTTCAATGCACTAGGTTGACCCAAAATTATCGAGTGGGAATAGGGGAAACGGCGGCAACGTCAGGTAGTGACCTCAAGCAGACTACGCGACCTTCTGCTCAAGCACCTCACTTCGTGCTGAAACCTGGACGGTCATCGTGCCCAGATCGCTGATCTCGGCCAATACTACATCGCCAGGCCTGATCGGGCTGACGCCCTCGGGCGTTCCAGTCAGGATGACGTCTCCCGGCTGGAGCGTGTAGAACGAAGACGCGAATTCGATCAGTTCCGCCACGCCGAGGATAAGATCGGCGGTATTGGATTTCTGCCGCATCTCGCCGTTGACCGATATTTGCAGGTCGAGACGGCCCGGATCGGGAACTTCGTCGGCGGTCGTGAGCCAGGGACCGAGCACGGTATAGGTGTCGGGCGATTTCCTGAAACTGCGCTCCTCCGGGCCGCGGATCGTGATGTCGAGGCCAATGCAATAGCCGGCGACATATTGCAGGGCCTGCGCGCACGACACGCGGTCGGCGGTACGCCCGATCACCACCGCCAGCTCGACCTCATGATCGTTGCGGCGATCCAGCTTTCGCAACTGGATGCCCTGTCCCGCGCCGACCAGCGAGCTAGGGGCCTTCAGGAACAGGCCCGCCTTTTCGATGTGGTTGATCTTGACGTCGTGGTGCAGGTCGGCGTTGGCCAACACCTCTTCCAGATGCTTGCGGTAGTTGACCGGCGCAGCGACGATCTTGCCCGGATTTGCAGCCGGGCTGAGCAGGCACACATCTTCGAGCCGCAGCCGCTTCGCTTGTTCCCGAAGCGCGTCGATCCGATGCGTTACTGCGTCGAGATTTGCGACCAGTGGATCGAAAGGCGGCAGCGGATAACCGGATCGCGGGATAACATCAAGGGCGTCGGTGATATCGATGACCTCCCGGCCATCGATCACACCCAGACGATTGTCGTTGAAACGACAGAGCTTCATTTTGCTAGTCCCCAGTTACGCCGCTGCCGGCTTCAAGATTTTCGTCAGCGCAAAGCAGGCCACCGCTCCGATAATGAGCGGGATAGCTGCATAGACGTAGAGCGCGCTGATCGGCAGTTGCATGCCGACGAGAATGCCGCCGACGACCGGGCCAAGCACGGCGCCGACACGGCCGATGCCGAAGGCGAAGCCTGCACCGTTGGCGCGGCACGAAGTCGGGTAAAGCATGCCCGGCGTGGCGTTCAGGCCGAACTGCAAGCCAAGGACACAGAAGCCGCCAAGAAATGCCGCAAACAGCATAAGGTCAGGCCACGACGTTGCCAGATAGCCGAGCGAGGCGACCACGGGTACTGCAATGCAGAACATGATGGTGATGGGCTTGAGGCCCTGCTTGTCCACCAGCCGGCTAAGAGCAAGGCCGCCGCATGTGCCACCCAACTGGAAGATCGTCAGGGCGAGAACGCCGCGCGTTGCCGTGCCGTCGACGGTGGAAACGAGCGTCGGCATCCAACTGTTGATGAAATAGAAGATCATCAGGTTGATGGCGAAGACCAGCCACAATAAGGGTGTCGCAAAAGCGAATTTTCCCTCGAACAACTGCCTCAGATGGAATTTGCTGCCAGCGGCCTCATGGGTGACGAACTGATCATTTTCGTTGACGTCGATGCCGGGGTCGAGGCGGCGCAGCATTTCGATGGTGCGTTGCTTGTTGCCGCGGAGTGCCAGGTACCTGACGGATTCTGGCAGCGTGAAGCAAAGGCACAGAGCGACGGCGATCATGATGATGCCGCCGAGAGAGAATAGAATCTGGAAGCCATGTGTCGGCACCAGCCACATGGATACGAGGCCGGGCAGCGAGGCTCCAAACGTGTTCCCGGTGAACATGAGGATGACCATGGTGGCGCGCAGACGCTTCGGCGCATATTCCGCGCTGAGCGCAACCGCGTTTGGAAACACTCCGCCAATGCCGACACCGGCAAGGAAGCGCAGGATTGAGAGCTCGCCCAGCGAGGACGCCCAGGCGGCCGCAAGCGTGAAAACACCGAAAATCATGCAGGAAACGATGGTCCCGATCTTGCGCCCATAGCGGTCGCCGACATTGCCGAGAACAAGCGACCCGATCAGGATTCCAAACAGGCTTGCGCCCAGCATTGGCCCGAGTTCGGCGCGATCGATACCCCAGTCGGAAACAAGATGCGGGCCGGAAAACGCGGCGGCCGTGATGTCGTATCCGTCCAGCATCATCACAATAAAAAGCCAGAACAGCAGATTGATGTTAAATCGACCAATCTTCAAATTATCGATGGTGTCTTCCACATTAACGATGCGCGACATGGGTTCCCCTCCCTTGGAAACCTTCGGCTCATGGCTACGCCGAGGCCGAAATATTTTGTTTTTCGTTGGCCGTGTGGCTTGGCAATTCCGTCCGTCAAATCCCTCGTCTGTCCCGATTCTCCTCGCTTGATGATTTGGGCGCACGCCTTGGTGTAGAACGCTCGCCTGACGCTCGTTATTTCGCTCGATACCAGTCCAGATAGGCCATGGACCTTCGCCATGCTTCCTGCGCAGCGATCGGCCGGTAGACCTCCGGCCGGTAGTCTTCGTGGAACGCATGGCCGGCACCCGGATAGCTGTAGATTTCTGCTGGGTGCGACTTGAGAGTTGACCTCAACGCTTCGACGTCGCTTTGCGGAATCAGGGGATCCTGCTCGCCATAGTGAGCCAGCAACGGGCACTTCAGGTGCTGGGCTGCGTCAAGCGGTGATACCGGCTTGCGGTCGGTTGTCTGGCCGTACCGGATCGTTCCGTAGAACCCGACCGCGCAAGCAAGGCCTTCGATTTTTGAGGCCGCCAGGATTGCGAAACTTCCGCCGACGCAAAATCCCATCACCGAGATTCGCCTGCCGTCAATATCCGGCCGCGACTTCAGAAATTCAACGTTGGCTGCGATGTCGGCCAATACATCGCGGTCCGCCAAGGATGCGACGGCGGCCATGATCTTCGCACGGTCGCTGAGATCCGGCACGCCGCCGGACCGCGCGTAGTAGTCCATGGCGACGCTGGCATATCCCTGCGCGGCCAGCGCGCCCGACATGCGATCTATGTACGGATTAAGGCCTGCAACCGCCGGCAGGATGATAACCACGGGAGATGGACCGCCCGCGGTGCTTTTGAACACACTGCCAGCTGAGCCGCCTTGCAAGGAAGTTGTTGTGGAACTCAAGATAGTCTCCCTTGCGATGAAGGTGGATGCTGGCAGTGGGCTAAGTTGCGAACCGGCCGTCAATTAGCCGTTTTGATAAGGATCGACTTGAGGTTCGCGACGTCTTCTTCCTGCTCCTCCGCGTTCCATGAGGCCGCTTCGGACTTGACGATGTGCTGGATGTTTTCCTGTCCCATCGGCTCTTCCCAGAACAGCGCACGCATCTGTGCGAGGATCGGCAAATCGTGGATCGAGAACATGATCAGGTCCTCGTCGCCGGTATTGAAGAATTGGTGTTCGTTCCAAGCCGGGCAGGTCAGGACGTCGCCCGCCTTGAAATCAATCTCGGTGCCATTGACGATGGCGCGGCCCTTGCCCTGCACCCAATAATAGAGCGCCACCGAATTGTGCTTGTGCGGCGGCAGATGCTCGCCTGGACGAAAGCGCTGGAAGCCCGCAAACAGGGCAGGCGATGCGCCCGGCGCTCCGGCCCATGAGTTGTTTACGAGACATACGGCGCGCCGATAGCTCGGATAGCGCTTCGGGTCCGCTTCCATCCCGTCCATCACCTTGACGATGTCGTCCCAGCGCCAGATTCCGGGCGGAGTTTCAGGCTGTACCAACCTTTTGAAATAAGTGTCGATGTCCATCACCTCAGCGTTGCTGAGGTCCGGCTTCTTCTTTTCGATATCCATATCCATGGCAGTTCTCTCCTCACCAAAAACTATGATTGCCTACTTATTCGGATGCCCACCCGTGGTTGGGGCGCATCGAATTACCTCGCGGCATTTGCCTTCGGCGAAGCAATGCTCCCGCCGACAAACACCGTCTTCTCCCTGATCTTGACCTTGAAAGTGCGGACTGGCCGGCCTTCGTCGCCCGGCGGCTCCGACGCGACGATTACACCGCGCACCACATCGTGCTTCCAGCCGTGTGCCCGGCAACGAACGGCGTTGCCTTCAAGGCATCCGTTCGAAAGCTTCACTCCCCAATGCAGGCAGCGATCTTCGAAAGCGTGAAAAGAGCCGTCGATATTGGCTAGCACCAGGGCGCGATCCGAAACGACGAACCGCTTCATTTCTCCCGGCACCAGTTCATCGGTCTGGGCAACGGCAACGAAGTCGTCCTGCTCGTCCAATGACGAGGCTGTTTCCGCCACCATGTCTACCTCCCAAACCGTCAGGCTCGAAACGAGCTCTTCTTGTCACAAATCAGTTTGTTCTGTATACTGAACAATGATCTGTATGTTGAACAATACGTAGCATGGAATTTTTTGAGGCACAAGCAGGTCACGCGATTTTAATGCGCGGAAGCCGCATTGCCGGGATCTGCGCCTCGTGGCAGCAATCACGAGAGGGGGTGGTTTGCGGAATGCAATGTGGGTTCGGAAAGTCGAATGCAGGGCGATTTCGAGCCGGAATCCGGCAAGGAAAGGCAACGATGACAGGGATGTGCGAAATGAAATCCGATCAGGGCGTCTCGAATTGCGTCGCTTGACTTAGGTATCAACGAAAGTCCACGAGTGCGGAAAATTCATCGAAAGACACAAAGCAATGCAGACCGGAAAACCTCAGTCGAGTGAACAGGCAGAAGCAAAGGGTGCCGTCTCGTTGGTTCCCGCGGTCGAGCGCGCCGCTGCCATTTTGCATTACTTACAGGAGAACTCCGTCCCGACGCAGTGCACGGTTACGAAGATTGCCAAAGCGATTGATGTCCACAAAAGCAGTTGCAGCTACATTCTGCGAACCCTGGAGTTCTCCAATCTGGTCGAATACGACCCCACGACGAAAGCGTATTCGTTGGGCTCGTCGCTGATCGTGCTGGGAGCCACCGCTGCACAGCGGCGCGATATCCTGATGATCGGACAGCGACCTATAGAGGCATTGGTGCAGGAAACGGGCCTGACGTGCCTGACCTTCACCCAGTTGGCGAACAAGAGCTTCCTGATTATCGCAAAGACGGATAGCCCACGCGAAATCAAGGTCACGATCGACATCGGCAAATACTTCGCGGCCGGAACGCCCGCGCTGTCGCGTGTGGCAATGGCGAATATGAGCCTGGCCGATGTCGACGACTACATCGAGACGCACTGCCAGGCGAAATTCACGGCGCTGACCAAGACCGACCGCAAGACGATCCTGCAGGAAATCGAGCAGGTGCGCGAAAACGGATATGCGCTTAGCGTGGGCGAGTATTACGCCGGAAACACTGTTGCCGTTGCGCCGGTTTTTTCGCCGAACGACGATGTGTGCCGCGGCATTTGCCTGATTGGCTTTACATCTCAGGTGCCGGCCGAGGATATGCCGCTTCTCGGCGAAAAGGTGCGGGCGACCGCCCAGGCAATCACACAGGGCCTTGGCGGATAAAGCCAGGCCGCTGCGATGGTCGAGACTCAGCCGGGCTTGTAATGGTCCATATAGGTGAAGTCGAAATCGGTGAGCTGGGCGAGCCGGTCCCGATCGAGGAAGGTGACCACGCCGTCCCGGAAAAGAAGGAGGTCGGATTCACGAAGATGCCGCAGCACGCGGTTGAGATGGATGGCGGTGATGCCGACGGCGTCGGCGACGATGCTTTGCGAAAGCGGACATCGGTAGGTGGTGGCTGAGCCGAGCCCGATCAGTTCCATCCGCGCGCCGAGTTCAAGCAGGAAGTGCGCGGTACGCGCCATGGCGTCGCGCTTGCCCACGCAAACGAGATGCTCCGTCACCATCGCTTCGTCCCGGGATGCCGCCCACAACAGCGTCATGATCAGTCGCGGCGTGAGGCGAAACGCTTCCCATAGTCGGTCGGTGTTGATCTTGCTGACCTCGACATTGGTCAGTGCCACGACACTCTGGTCGGAGTTTCGCAACAAAAGGCTGCGCAGGCCGATGAAATCACCCGGTATCTCAATCTCGATGATCTGGCGCGCGCCGTCACGCAACCGTTTATAGGCGCAAGTCCATCCGTCATGCAGAATATAGGCCGCGTGCTGCTGTTGTCCTTCGTAAATGAGCTCCTTGCCCGCAGCGACAAAAGTGCGCGCGCCTTGCAGCGTTTCGAGCATGGCCGCCTCTTGGGCCCCAAGCGTCGTATACGCCCCCAATTTGCGGAAAATTGCGTCCATGCGAGCTACCATGTCGCAGGCAGGCTCCAATCTGTGGTTGTGATCGCTAGCGGCAATTTAAATTATAGTCCCATAATTAAGCATGAATCACTAATTTAAGTTAATATCAAACGTGCAAATAGCCTTGAGATTCAAGCTATTCAATATTCGTGCAAGTTTTGCGTAAGCTTCATGGATGGTTTTTCGAAGGTTGCAGGCAAAAATTCTTTGCGCCGTGAATTTTTGCAAAGGCGTCCTGAGAGGGTTCCTCGATCCTTGCTGCATAGGGCGCATAGATCGAAATGTGTGGGGGCGTGACCTCAAAATCACCTCGGCTTTTATTTCCATGCCCGCAGTAAGTCCGTCTAAAATGCCTGCGACTGACACTAATCAAAAAAATATGATCGAAACGGGTAATTTCAACGGATCGATATATTCGGAAAGAAACTTGAGGATCGCTGTTTGTCTGATTCGCGATTCGAGCCGGGAATCAAGGTCTGCGGAATCTCCGAGGCGCCAACCTGGCCAGGGGCGATGCCTTCGGAAAGACGATACATCCGATTTCTGAGTTTATGCCTCGCCATGATTGGCGGAAATATTCGCCCAGGTTTCAAATTGTTAGTCAGAGAATGATTGAGTGTGGTAATTTAGCTGACATTTTATTAGAATAATATGTGTAAAGTTTACAAATTAACCAACTAACCCGATTGGATATGAGACATTGGGGAAAAAGATCATAAATTTAAAGCTTCGTTAACCTAAATTAATGACTAGTACAATCTTTTTATCTATTCCAGTCTGGTGCAATAGTCCGCGAAACCGAGTTGGGAACCCTGTGGGACAGGGTGGCGCCATTGGCAGATTGCCAAGGGCTGTTGGTGTTCGGGGAAGCGGTGGGGAAGGCGGCCTGCGGCCTTGGTGCCGTAGGGAAAGGAGCTATGTGCTATGACACTTATGGGAGAAATGAACGTTAATCATGCCCAGTTCGACTTTCAGCAGCAGTCTGTCAGACCTGACGATGGCGACAGCGTTGCGGATATGTCGGCACTGCCAGCGAAGTTCGTGGTAATGATCGATTCCAGGGCGCTCGGCCGTGAGTGCTTCGTACAGAGTGTGGCGGCCCAGAAGTCGGGCATGAATGTGCTTGCCTTTGCGTCGATCGAAGAATGGAAGATGCAGAGGCTGCACCATCCCTCAGCTTCCGCCATCCTTGTCAATGTCGGCAGCCGCAAGATCACGGAACCGTCCGTGGCTGACGAGATAAGGAATCTCTCGGCGGAACTCGAAGGCGTACCGGTCATCGTTCTGGCTGACGGCGACGAGCTGCCGCAAATCGTCAAGGCATTGGAATGCGGTGCGCGCGGCTACATTCCGTCGTCGGTAAACATCCAGGTTTGCATCGAGGCGATCGGGCTGGCGCTGGCCGGCGGCGTATTCGTCCCGGCAAGCAGCGTGATGGCAATGCGTCAGATGCTGGAGTCCGGCGCCGAGCCTGCACGTCCGATGGCTGGAATGTTCACCTCGCGGCAGACCGAAGTGGTCGAAGCGTTGCGTCGTGGCAAGGCCAACAAGATCATTGCCTATGAGCTCAACCTTCGTGAAAGCACGGTCAAGGTTCATATCCGCAACATCATGAAGAAGCTCAAGGCCACGAACAGGACCGAAGTTGCCTTCAAGATCAACGATCTGTTCCCGGGCGATTTCGTAGTGCCCTCGCACGGCATCCATACCGGCGCGCGCATGCCTGTCATTCATTCGTGACCAAGACAGCTTAGGCCTCATTTCTGACCGGGGCCGGGCCGCCATGCATAGCATTGGCGGCCCGTTTTTATGGCTCCGATTTTTATGAATTGGCCAAATTCCAGCTTCACAGCCCGGTGCCGCGAAAGACCACGCCAACGGTCTGGAAGATGATTTGCAGGTCTGTCCCGAACGACATGATGCGCGCGTAGCGCGTGTCATGCAGGGCGCGTTCGGTAAATGTGCAATTGTTGCGGTCGCTGACTTGCCAAAGGCCGGTCAGGCCTGGCCGTAGCTCGAAATAGGCTGTGCCTGGATACTGCGAGCGCTGATCGAGGCACATCGGGCGCGGCCCCACGAGCGACATCTGCCCCAAGAACACGTTGAACAATTGCGGTAGCTCATCCACCGAATATTTGCGCAGGAACCTGCCTATCCTGGTGATGCGGGGATCCTGCCTGAGCTTCTGGTTGAGGTCCCATTCGATCCGCGCTGCCGGGTTCTCCTTCAGATATTGCTCCAGCTTGGCCTCGGCATCGGGCACCATCGTGCGCAGCTTCCACAGCTTGAAAGCCTTGCCGTTGCGGCCGACGCGGGGTTGGGCGTAGAACGCCTTGCCGCCGTCGAGCTTAACCAGCAGCGCCATGGCGCCGACCAGGGACAGTGCTACGGGCGCGACGGCTACGGTCGCCGCGACATCGAAGCCACGCTTGAAGCCGAAATAGATTTGCCGAGACCAAGGCTTCCGATTGCCTTCCGGCAAATCGAACGGCAGGCCATGAATGTGCGTTCTGGAATATTCTTCCAGCATGAACTGCCCCGCCCAATGATACATGCTTCAGGCACCCGAACGCCGAAGCCAAGCCCAAGTGAACGTCTTCAGGAGGGAGCAAGTCCGCCACAGAATAGTTCACGTTAATAAAAACTTAACCAGTTATGATTTTTGGCAGCAATGCATCGACTTTAGACAGTTCGATCTAGATACGGAAAGTAGTTATCCGACACTTGCAAAATTATTTGAGAGCAGTTCACGATTCGGTGAGGGTAGAAAGGGAAATCTCAGCTTTTTTCTAAGCCGATAAGAGAATCTCTGGCGGGCTTTTGTTTTCTCGTGAGGCCGGATGACCAACCCTCTCTCCAACTACACTTGTTCAAAGTGCGCAGGTGGTATCACCGATCGACCGATATCCTATGCGAATGGAGAATGCTGCGATGCAGCACGCATCAAAAAGGATGAGGCTTTTGGTATATGGGTAGACGCAAGGCGTAGGCTGAATGAGCGCAATGGTCCATCGGGTGTAAAACCGCTCAGGACTTTTCCCGGTTCCAGGTGCCGACCACTGCGGCGCTGTTGTCTTTGAGCGCAAGGCCGAACATGCGTCCGGCACGATAGAGGCGGATGCGGGTCAGGCAGGCCAGCGCCAGCCCTCGGGCCCGCAAGCCGCTGATACGGCTAGATCGCATGATTGAGACAATCCCGGGCAATGGCGACACGGCAACCGCCACGGCAGTGGCGAGCCAGCGGGCCATGGCCTTGCTACTGCCGCCGACATTGCGGAATTCGTGCGCGACGTGCCTGTCCCATCGCCTTGCCAGTTCCGCGAAAGACTTGCACGAGTTCGTGAGCACCTTTGCTTGCGGCAGGTACGCGATCTTGAAGCCCATCGCGGTTGCCCGTTGTCCCCACTCCGTGTCTTCCATGGTGGCTATGCCGCCGAATGGTCCGACGGCGCGAAACACGGATGCCCGGACAGCCATGTTGCCTGTCGCCGCAAACCCGTATTTTCGGACATAGTCGCGGGCGCGGTAACTGTAGATGCTTTCATAGGCTTCGACGCCCGTCAGCATGGCGGGATCGGCCGGCAGGATGCCGATATCGCCACCCAGGAAGCCGGTTTCGGGATTTCGCTCCAGGTGTTCGACGATCGAACGCACCCAACCGGGGCAAGCGACGCAGTCTGCGTCGATGAAGGCGATGAGATCCGCGCGCGCCATGCCAGCGCCGAAGTTGCGCGCCGGCCCAGGTCCGGGGGTTGTCTCCCGGTGCAGATGCACGTCTGGCAGGCCGGCACAGGCTTGCGTGGGCAAATGGGCGGAGCCGTTGTCCACGACGAGGATTTCGAAGTCCATTCCGTCCTGCCGTTGTTCAACGAGCGAAAGCAGGCAGCGCCGCAGGTCGTGCGGCTCGTTGAGATGCGGGATGACGACGCTCAATCGAGGAGGCGAATCCATGGCATTTCCTGTCGACAGGTCGGCGCGGTCACGCAACTTTGGCAAACGTCACGCGCATGAAGACTTTGATAGCAAGCATCGGCCGAACTTACGCATAAGCTTTATGGCGTAAGATAAAGCATTCGCAACCGGCACTGCGGTAGCCGAATGACCAGATGGAAAAGCCGGCAGGATAGGTCAGTATTGCCTCGAAGCTGATGCGCCGGGCGCGTCGACGCAACGGAGAAGATCATGGCCTTGTTCGGTTTCAGGGTTCGCAGCGCTGATCGGGACAGCGCCGGGGACGCCGCGCGCATGCAGCGTCTTGCCGACACGCTGTCTACGCTCGTCGCGGAGATCGAGCGCGAGCGGTCCGGCCTTCGGGCAAGGCGCGAACAGGCTGCTGAAAACGCCGCCTTCTCGATGGCGGCGCTCGAGGACGACGGGGCCGATCACCTGTCGGGGAAGGTGGATGGCCTGACCAGTTCGATGTCGAGATATTCCGAACGCATCGCCGTGCTGCAGGCGCAGGCCGAATTTGTCGAGGGGTTGCTGGAGGACATTGCGCTCTTCACACGCGAATATGGCATCGCGATTCAGGGACCGGCGGCCGCAATGCATCGCACCGGAAGTGGCTATTGAGCCTGCGAACTAGACCCTTTCGTATAGCCCGAGGTGACAGGCTGTCCCGCAAAAGGATTAGGCCTGTTGGCCGTTGCTGACACCCTTAGCACCTATCAGCGGTCTATCGTCTGCTAGGCTGAAACTCGAAAATGCACCGGCTGGCATCAGTGCCGGTTTACAGTTGTTGGGCCTGCCATGGGTGATATCGATATCCGTTTTTATCTCTCGCTGCTTTTGCGGCGACTGCCCCAGGTAGCGGCGATCATCGCGGTGTGCACCGTCGGTGGCATAGCCGTCGCCCTGCTGCTGCCGCCGCTTTACCGCGCCAGCGCGAAGATACTGGTCGAGGCACCGCAAATTCCTACGGAAATGGCGCGCTCCACCGTTCCCATCAGCGCCGTGGAGCAGTTCGAGGTCATCCAGCAGGAAGTCACGACCCAGGACAAGCTGCAGGACCTGGCAAAGCGGCTCGATGTCTATGGCAGCGATATTGCCAACATGTCGGCGACTGACATTGCCGACAATATGCGCGATCGCCTCCATTTCGAACAGGTGCAGTTGGAAACCCAGGGCCGAGGCGAAGGCGCTACCGTCTTTGCCATCTCGTTCGACGCCAAGGACCCGCAGCTTGCCGCCGGCGTCGTCAATGATCTGGTCGACCGTGTCGTTGACAAGAACCTCAGCCTGCGTACCGGCCGGGCTGGCGAGACGATGAAGTTCTTCGACCAGGAGGTCGATAGGCTGGGCAAGGAGTTGAGCGGACTGGAAGCTGAAATCCTGCAATTCAAGAATGCCAACAAGGATGCACTTCCCGACAGCCTGGACTTCCGGCGCAGCCAGCAAAGCGGCCTGCAGGACAGACTGTCCCAGCTAGAGCGGGAAGAGGCAGGCCTGCGTAGCCGGCGAAACAATCTCATCCAACTCTTCCAGAACACCGGGCAGTTGGCGACCACGGGGCCGCTGAGCCCCGAGCAGCAGATGCTCCAGGATATGAACAGGGCGCTCGCCGATCAGCTCAGCATCTTTTCCGAGAATAGCCCGAACATCGTGGCGTTGCGCAAGCGCATTGCGGCCCTCCAGGAGCAGATCACGAACTCTGGCAGCGCCGGCAAGAAGGCGGGCCCGACCGAACTCGACCTGCAACTGTCGGATATCGACGAGCGGCTGCGTTACATTACCGAGGAAAAGACGTCGATTGCCGACAACCTTGCCAAGCTGACGAAAACGATCGCGGCAACGCCGGGCAACGACACCAAGCTCAGCGCGCTCGAGCGCACACGAAACAACATCCAGGCGCAGTATAATTCCGCGACCGCCCTTCAGGCGCAGGCATCGACGGGCGAGCAGATCGAAGCGCGCTCCAAGGGCGGGCGTTTTTCGGTGGTGGAACCTGCCGTCGCCCCGGAAAAGCCGATCCGGCCAAACAAGCTTCGCATAGTGGCGACAAGCATTCTGGCGGGCGTAGCCGGCGGGCTTGGCCTGGTATTGATGCTTGAACTGCTCAACAAGACGGTACGTCGTCCGTCCGAACTCGCAGAATTGCTGGAAACTCAGCCGCTCGCCACCATTCCCTATATTCTCAGCCCCGAGGAGAAACGGTCGAAATTCCGGCGATTGCGGTTGGGGATGGCGTTGACCGGCAGCATCGCCGTTGCGGCGCTTCTTGGCGCCGGTGCTTCCGGAATCGTCGCTCCCGGCCCTCAAAATATGGCCCTCGGCCTTCTTGCCGATGGGACCCTCTGACGTGACACGAAAGCAGGAAGGTAAAAGGGCCGTGCTGGAAGGTACAAAAGCTGAAGGTATGGAGTTGATCCAGGCCGCGCTGCTCAAGGCAAAGGCCCAGCAGCAGATACCTGCACCTGCAAAGCACAGGGCAGACAAGCGACCGACTGCGCCGTTTGCGCCCGTGCCGCAGCAGATTTCCATGCCCGCGCAAAAGAAACCGGCAAAAAAACACCAGGCCAACGGCAAGGCGCAGCCGATGCCGTCTGCCGCTCTCTCTGTTGAAGCCTTGGCTCGCCCTGCGGTATTGCCTGCCGCATCTCCGCAATCGGTCTGGGAAGGTTTGCAAATAGGAAGGCCGGACCCCTGGCGGATCGAACAGGGCCGTCTGGTAACCGTTGGCCGTACCGACCCCGCCCATGTCGCGTTCGACATCCTGCGCACCAAGGTCATGCATGTGATGCGCGAGAACGACTGGAAATCCCTGATGATCACGTCGCCGACGGCGCGTTGCGGCAAGACCGTCGTGGGACTGAACCTTGCCTTCTCGCTTGCCAACCAGAAGGATTGCCGCACCGCGCTGGTGGATCTCGACCTGCGCAGGCCGCAGGTCGCCGAGGTGCTCGGTGTAAAGTCGCCCCCTTCCATGGAAGAGTTCCTGAAGGGCAATATCGCGGTTGAGAATATGTTTGCGCGCTACGGTGAAAATCTTGCCGTCGCCGCCAACAACCGTCCCGTGCGCATGGCCGCGGAATTGCTGCAGAGCCCCGAGGCTGCGCGTGCGGTCTCGTCGGTGCGGCAAAAACTTGCGGCCGATATCGTCATCTTCGACCTGCCGCCGATGCTGGCCAACGACGACGTCATGGGATTCCTGCCCAACGTCGATTGCGCCATCCTCGTTGTCGCGGCCGAGGAAAGCACGGTGTCGGAGGTCGATCTGTGCGAACGCGAGCTTTCCGAAAAAACCAATCTGCTCGGCACCGTGCTCAACAAGTGTCGCTATGCGCCTGAAAAGTACGGGTACTGACTGGAGTGACCGTGTTGCATAACCGAAAGCAGTTCGTGTCCAAATTCGATAATCCGGCAGGGCAGGAGGTGCCTCATGGCCGGCCTGCGGGCGGATCGAGCAGTTTCCTGATCTATTCGGACCATTTCGGGATAAGCGGGCGGCCGTTCAGTCTTGTTCCCGACCCGGGTTTCCTGTTCTGGTCGACCAATCACAGCCGGGCCTATTCGATGCTCGAATATGCGCTGGCGACATTTGCGCCGATCAGCGTCATCACCGGTGAGATTGGTGCTGGAAAGACGACGCTGATCCGTCATCTGCTCAGCGCCGCCGCGCCTGACCTGCGCATCGGGTTGGTGTCCAACGCACATGGCGACAGAGGGCAATTGCTGCACTGGGTGCTGGATTCGCTGGGACAGCCGCTGGGCCGTGGCCTGTCTTATGTTCAGCGATTCAGCCAGTTCGAGGAGTTCCTTCGAAGCGAACGTGCCCAGGGCCGCCATACCGTCCTGATTTTCGACGAAGCCCAGAACCTCTCAGCCAAGATGCTGGAGGAACTGCGCTGCCTGTCCAACCTTAACGACGAGAACGACGAAATCCTGCAGATAGTCCTGGTTGGACAGCCCGAGCTCAACGAAATCATCGCCAGGCCGCGAATGCTGCAGTTCGCTCAGCGCGTATCGGCACAGTTTCACTTGTCGGGTATGCCGGCCGAAGCCGTGGCCCCCTATATCGCACACCGTCTCTATGTGGCTGGCGCCAAGCACAAGATTTTCACGCGCGGGGCCTGCGAGTTGATCGCCGCGGCCAGCAACGGCTTGCCACGCGTCATCAACCAGATCTGCGACTATGCGCTGGTCTATGCCTTCGCCGAGGACGAGAAGCTTGTCGATGCCGATGTTATCCGGCAGGTCATCGCCGACAGGAAAATCCAGTCGCTGAGCGGCGCGGCGACGCCGATCGCCTGAAGGCGCAGCAAAAGCTTCCTACAGTAATGTCCTTGGCTGTTAGCGCCGCACGCTGCTGAAAATGTGGTCGGGCGGTGTTTCCTTGCCGGCCTTGAAGGCGCGCGCCGGAGCGATCAGTTCGCGCGCGGTCAGGGCGAGGAAGGTGGCGTTGGTCGAGAAGTAGCGCCACCACAGGCGGCGCGGCTCCTGCAGCACCCGGTAGGCCCACTCCATGCCCGCGCGTTGCCAGACACGAGGTGCACGTTTGGTGATGCCGGCCATGACGTCGAACGAGCCGCCGACCCCGTGCAGGATCGGCACGTCGAGCGAACGCCCATAGGTGCCGAGGAATATTTCCTTCTTGGGAGATGTCATGCCCAAAAACAGCATGTCTGCGCCCGACTGCCTGATGTCCTCGGCGATCTGCGCACCGCCGGAAACATCGAAATAGCCGTGATGGCTGCCGGCAATGCGCAGGCTGGGGAAGCGTTCAGCGACCTTTTCCTCCAGGCGCGCCAGAACGTCCGGGCGGGCGCCGAGAAGATAGATCGAGCGGGCGTCATGATGGGCCAGCATCAGCAACTGTTCGAATATGTCGATGCCGGCGATGCGTTCCGGCAATGGGCGGCGAAGCATCTTGCTGGCCCACACCACAGATTGTCCGTCGGCAAGCAGCATGTCGCACTCGATGAGCGAGTTCCGCAACAGCGAGTCCTTGCGCAGATTGACGACCTTGGCCGCGTTGAGAACGCCAAGCAGCAGGCGGTTGCGTGTCACCAGCGCCGTGCGGCAGCGGTTGATCACGTCCTCCATGCGGATCGCATCCATATAGACGCCGAACAAAAGCTGCCGCTGCGTGCGCATGCTACGCTCCCCAGGTTCTGGAAACGGCCGGTTTCGGATCGCGCCCGCTTAGGCCAGCGACCGTGCCGCCGCACAGCCAGGCATAAAGCAGCCAGCCGAATTCGTAGGGCCGGCATTCGTAGTCGACATAGGTGGTGGGAAACACAAGGTTGAGGCCGGGCAGGTGCAGGCCCGGCCGGATCGCGGTCGTCACGGCTGCAATGGCGCGCGCGGCCTTCTTCGGCTCGCGCCGGGCTACCTTGCGCCATATCACGCCGTGCTCTTCGCTGACCAGCGGCGTGTCGATTTCCGGGTGTGTGTCCAGCCACTGCACGCCCTTGACGACCGCAGCCAGATGGTCGGTGCCGCCGGCTTCTCTAAGGTCGAGAAGCGCCATCGGCGCCATCGCGTGCTGGTGGACGCTGTAGACTGGATAGCCTTCGACGACGCTGCCGTCGCGGACGTCATAGTGCCACCACCATTGCCCTGCCGGGCCTTGCAGGGCGCAGATGCGCGCCGCGCATGCTTCAGCCGCGGAAAGCGCTTCCTCGTCCGGCGAGGCGACATGAAGCCGGGCCAGCGCCTGGATCGTATAGACCTGATCGGCAAAGCAGCCGACATGAGCGCGCCAGCGGCCATTGGATGAGGCGGGCAGGCCGTGCGGAAACAGGCCGAACGGTCCCTGTGCCTCGATCAACCTGTTGCGGGCCATGGTCGTAAGCCGGGCGGTATCACCGAGGTGACGCGCCGCCACCGCAGCAAGAAGCGCCCAGGCGCAATCGACGGTGTTCACGGGCTCGCCAGACTCCAGCCATGCCGTGAGCCGGTTGAAGAGGGGCGCTGCATATTTTCCGGCGGCTTCCGCCGACGTCCAGGCCGCGAGTGCGACGGCGCCGGGATCGCTGGAAAATTCCGCGCGCGTGGCGGTGGTGCTGATGAGATCGGCCGCCGTCACGCCCTTCAGGATTCGGCGCTGCTCTTCGATGCTGGTGAACGAGAGGCCGAGTGCGACATCGATCGCATAGCGCAGGCTGTCGCCTTCCGCCCGCACGGCCTTGCCCTTGGCTGTCTTAACGCCCCTGACGGTGTGTGCTAACGATCCCTTGCTATACATGCGCGGCAGGCCGTTCTTTGCCAATTCCACCAGTTGGTCCATCCGGGCGCGGGTCGCCGGCGCGACGGCGCCGAGCGCCCTCAACCGGTCGAGAGGGAAAATATCGCTTCGGTCGGCGGCGATCGGCACTGGCTGTTGTACTATGCCCAAGGGAACGCTCCTGGTCCGTGGTCGGTCTGCCTTGTCGATGTGGGCGAGGGCCTGCATCGTGTGCTGCTGTCGGGGGCGCACGCCCCCAACTCTCCCTGATGCTAGAAAATCTGGCCGGTTTTGCCATTGGCCTGAAAGGCTTACTGGGCGGTGCGCGGGCGTGGCGCGCTTACGATGGGTTACGCCGATAGGACTAGGGGTTCTACGACGCGCACGCCTTGTCTGGCTGAAGAGGCAGGCTGCACTACGTCGCTGGGCCGCGTTGCAACCGGCCTTTCGTATCGGCGATAGTCTTGCGCAAAATCAGCGCGCTATCCCCGGGTGGAGGCGCAACATTGCGAGATCGGGCGGGACTTGGAACAGGCATCTGGCGAAATGCGAAGAACCGCAAGGCGTGAAGCCATCCGCGATCCCCTTTCGCTGGCCGTCGTCATCGTCACCTATAACAGCGCCGAGGTCCTGCCCGGCTTGCTGGACTCGCTTGCCGCCGGCTGCGCGGGCATCGATGAACTCGACGTGATCGTGGTGGACAATGATTCCCGTGACCACTCGGTCGAGATTGCGCGCAACCATCCTGTTGGTGCGCGCGTCATCGAAACCGGCAGGAATGCCGGCTATGCGGCCGGCATCAATGCCGCAACCGCCACCATCGGCAAGCATTGCGACGTACTGGTGCTCAACCCGGACATTCGCCTCATGCCCGGTTCAGCCCGCATATTGTGCGAGCAACTATCGGATTTGGCGGTCGGCATCACTGTGCCCCGGATGGTATCGGAGGATGGACATCTTGCACCTTCGATCCGGCGCGAGCCATCACTGACTACAGCTTGGGCGGAGGCGCTGCTGGGAGGGATGTTAGCAGCCAGGTTGGATGTAGGTGAGGTAGTAAACAGTCCTATCCTTTACCGGGACGGGGGACCAGTTGATTGGGCTACCGGCGCTGCAATTATGATTTCCGCCCGCGCCAGGCTGACGGTGGGCGATTGGGATGAGTCCTTCTTCCTTTACAGCGAGGAAGTGGATTATTTGCGCAGGGTGCGCGAAAGCGGTCTGTCAGTCAGCTATATACCACAGGCGACGGTCGTGCATTTTGGCGGCGACTATGAGAGCAGCTCTTTCCTGTCGGGTCTGATGATGGCCAATCGCATCAAAGACTATGCGCGCCACCACAGCAAGCCGGCTACCGCCGTGTTTCGACTGGCGCTGATCGTGGGCGAGACGCTGAGGGTTGGGCGAAGCCCTGCGCACAGAGCGGCTCTTCGCGCAGCGCTTCGCCCGCATGGCTACAATTTACCGGTAGTACCGGCGATACCGAGCCAGAATTGACGAGATCGGCAAGGGTCTTCAGACGCTATTTTCAATGTTAGGAGTCTTTGTGCTCGAACTCGTAACAATTTGGATATGCTAACCTATGCTCGTCAAATCCGATAACGATTGGGGTGTGAATGCTCGGGTCGAGGAAGTGACGAGCCTTGCCGGTGTCGAGGCATTGCGGCCTCTTTGGTGCACTTTTGAAGTATCCGACATCGATTCAGATATCGACCATTTCATGGCGGTCGTCGCCAATGCCGATAAGGATGTGAGACCTTATGTATTGCACATCTGCCTGGAGGATGGGCATGACCTGCTCGTGGTTGCGAGGATCCAACGGGTTGGGTTACCGTTGCGGGTGGGGTATGGTGTTCTCGGCCACATTACCTTGCCAGCGCTGATTGTGTCGTTCGACGGTATAATGGGAAGCCGCGGCAGAACCGATGAAGATGTTGCCTTTGCTTGCTTGCGTCGCGCGCTCTCGAATGGTGCGGCGGATGTCGTCATCATGCGCAATATCGATGCTGCTTCAGACAGATACACTGCCGGGGCCGCGTCCACGATCAGGCTCTTGCGTGGTTTCAGCCCGCCGCCTTCACGACGGTGGGTCGCTGATATTCCGGACTCATTCGACGGATTCCTTTCAACCCGCTCGTCCAAAACCCGCAATACGTTGCGCCGCCATGACCGCGCTTTGAGAGCCAGTTATGAAGGCTGCATCGAATTGCGCCGTTTTGACCAATGGCACCAGATGGACGAAATGTGTGAGGCCATGCGCATTGTTGGGTCTCGATCGTATCAGCACGGGTTAGGCGTGGCCTTTTCCGGTTCGCCGCTTCAGATGGCTTTGATCCACCTTGGTCTGGAGAAAGGCTGGACCCGGACATGGGTCCTTTATTTGGGAGGCCGACCGGTATCGTTTTGGACAGGCATGGCCTACGGGCACACCTTCTACATAGGAACCCCTGGCTTTGACCCAGAATTCGCCAAGGAATCAGTAGGGCGATTTACGATGTTGCGGATGCTTGAGGATTTGTGTGCGGATCCAGCCATCTCCCTGCTTGATTTTGGCCATGGCGAGGCGGAATACAAGTCCGCTTTTGGTCGCTGTGCCCGTTGGGAGCGTGATTTGTTGTTGGTCGCCCCAAGGCCTGTTGCCTTGTTGAGAATGGCAACGTACTCATCGCTGGCTGTGCTTAATGATCGAGCACGTAGGCTGGCCGACCGTCTGGGTTGGACACGTTCCCTAAGGGCCATGTGGCGCAACAAGAAGGCGGAAAACGTCAACGACTAATGGGCTTAACTTGATCCATGTTGCTCTATGGCGAAGAGGCCCCAATCTGAGGGCGCATGGGGCTATCTTTCGCGGAAGGCAATGGAGGTTTGATCATTATGTTGCCCGAGAGGATCGGCTTCTGGTCGTAAAGCGCGAAACTGCCCCAATGGCCGCCGCCTATTCGATTGTTGATGATTTGAATTGAATCATCATCAACTGGCCCCCCGCCTTTTCTGCCGTCAACATAGAGCGTATATCCACCGCCGATCAGCAGGTTGTTGTCGATGATAATATTTGACAGTCCGCTGAAGGTATTTCCCAATATGATTGCAGCAGTTTGATCGTGCTCGTTGATAACAGTGTTGTGAACGATGGAGACGTTATCTGCACCGTTAATCTGGATGCCGTCGAAATGAGGGTCTCCATCGCGCGCAGCCAGACTGTGAATGAAATTGTCCTTTATGACGGATGGTCCCCATATAGTCATACCATTCTCTACACCGTAGATGTTTGTTCGCAGAATGGTTCCGTGCCCGTAGACCCCATTGCCAGTAGTACCCCGACCATCGATTTCTGAATCCATCAGAGTAAATCCGGTCACGTTGTCATCAATCGCTACAGCATGCCAAGGAGTTTGGGAAATAATCTTGGAGTTCTTTATGGTGACGTTGGCTGCCTCTACCAAAATGTCTCCGACGACCTCTATTCCTTCGACGACCTGGTTGTCTGTCGTGATGTGGAGCGTGCCCTCATAGCGGGTAAGGGTGACCGATGTCGGCACACCGGTATTGAATTTATCGGGATAGGGTTGTTCGTTCGCAAGAGCTGTGGTTGCGATCAAAAGAAGTAGGGGAAACCAGATGGGCGAGAAAAACGACCGCACCCGATGGGGCCACGTTTCATGGTCGTAGGTGTCGTCTTTGCTCAGCAAGGTTATGATAGACCATTACGGTTGTCGCAGATCTTCGTTAGCGTCCCGGCTTTGCACCTGAGGGTCAATTCAAGCAATCAGTCACACCATTAATCCGATTGGATGAAACCGGTAGTATCTGCCCTCGCTATGCGACAATTCCGGGAAGGTGCATTCATGGATAGTGAGCGGAAAGCTGACTTCCTAAGACATTGGCGCGTTGGTAGGTTCCGGTCGGCGTTCAGTTGGCGATCTGTTTGGCGTTGAACGACTACGCGGCAGCTTGCAGCCGTTCCGGCGTCCTTCGGATGTGGTCCATCTACCCGGCTACTTTGTCGAAAGAG
>CAZROU010000065.1:0-20304 GCA_964601795.1 uncultured Mesorhizobium sp.
CGAACACCACTTCGTTGAGCGGCAGGTCGTAGACCAGCATGGCGCGCTTGCCGACATAGGAGAGGTCTACCTGGATGCCGCGGCGGTCCTGGCAGAGCTTGAGGATGGAGCCGAGATAATCGTCGGGCGTGAGGATGGTGGCGCGTATCCACGGCTCCTCGATATGGTCGATCTTGACCACGTCCGGCATGTCGGCGGGGTTGTGCAGTTCCTTCATCTCGCCGTTGGTGAGATGCATGCGGTAGACGACCGAGGGCGCGGTGGCGATGAGGTCGAGGTCGAACTCGCGCTCCAGCCGCTCCTGGATGATTTCGAGGTGCAACAGGCCGAGGAAGCCGCAGCGGAAGCCGAAGCCGAGAGCGGCGGAGGTTTCCATTTCGTAGGAGAACGAGGCGTCGTTGAGGCGCAGCTTGCCGACGGCGGCGCGCAAATCCTCGAAGTCGGCGGCATCGACCGGGAACAGACCGCAGAACACCACCGGCTGGGCGGGCTTGAAGCCGGGCAGCGCCTCGGCGGGCGGCCGGCGGTCTTCGGTGATGGTGTCGCCGACGCGGGTGTCCGCCACTTCCTTGATCGAAGCGGTGATGAAACCGAACTCGCCGGGGCCGATCTCGTCGGCCTGCACCATCTTGGGCGTGAAGAAGCCGGCGCGCTCAACCGGGTATTTCGCGCCGGTGCCCATCATGCGGATGGTCTGGCCCTTGCGCAGGATGCCGTCGATGACGCGCACAAGCACGATGACGCCGAGATAGGCGTCGTACCAGCTATCCACCAGCATGGCCTTGAGCGGCTTTGAGGCATCGCCTTCGCGCGGCGGCGGCAACTGGTGGACGATGGCCTCCAGCACGTCCTCGATGCCGATGCCGGTCTTGGCCGAGATCATGACGGCCTGCGAGGCATCGAGGCCGATGACTTCCTCGACCTGCTCCTTGATGCGCTCGGGCTCGGCGGCGGGCAGGTCGATCTTGTTGAGGACGACGACGATCTCGTGGTTGTTGTCGATGGCCTGGTAGACGTTGGCGAGCGTCTGCGCCTCGACGCCCTGCGAGGCGTCGACAACCAGAAGCGAGCCTTCGCAGGCGGCGAGCGAGCGCGACACCTCATAGGCGAAATCGACGTGGCCGGGGGTGTCGATGAGGTTGAGGACGTAGTCCTCGCCGTTCTTGGCCTTGTAGGCGAGGCGCACGGTCTGGGCCTTGATGGTGATGCCGCGCTCGCGCTCGATGTCCATGTTGTCGAGCACCTGCTCCTTGCCGGCCATCTCGCGCGCATCCATGGCGCCGGTGAGCTGGATCAGGCGGTCGGCGAGCGTGGACTTGCCATGGTCGATATGGGCGACGATGGAGAAGTTGCGGATGTGGTCGAGCGGTGTGGTCATGGCCGCGGGCTTTATCAGGCAGGCCGCGCGGCGGCAAGCGCGCGGAACTGAGTTCTACCAACGCAGGGCGCGGCCGCCGGCAAGCGCGCCGAGGCCGGCCAGGGCGAGGATGGCGATGCTGTACCAGGTGGCGACGAAGAGCGGCGAATCGTCGGTGCAGTGGGCGGCGTAGAAAGTGGCGGCGATGCCGCCGGCCAGAAGGCCCGCAACGGCGCCGGCGAGGCGCGGACGGGCGGGCGCGCCGCGACGCATGGCGGCAAGCAGGACGGCAAGCGGGGCAAGGCCGATCAGCGGGATGAAGACGAGGCAGAGCATGTTGTTGTTGCCGATCCAGCGGGCCGGCCAGTCCGACATCGGCACCAGCATCATTTCCGACATAACGGCGACGGCGAGCAGGATCGGAGCGACGAGCAGCAGGCCGAGAACGCGCGAACCGGCCTGCGGGCGCGAAAGGGCGGAGGCCGCGGCGAGCGCGGTGAATGCAAGCGTGGCGGTGACGACGAATTTCAGCAGGAAACGCGGCGTGGAGGCGGCGGCGTGGATGTCGGCGCGAGGGCCGAGCATGCCGAAGAAGGCGACCGCCGCCAGCACGATGGCGACGGCGACGCCGCCGGCAAGCATTGCGGTGGCGGACGGGCCGGTGGCGCGGGCGTCCCTGGCCAGAGTGGCGATGAGGTCGTCGGTCTTCATGTCATCGCTCCCCGAAGCGCCGGGCAATCGCGGCAAGGCCACGGTGAAGCGCCACGCGCACGGCGGTGTTGGTCATGCCGAGCGCATCCGCCGTCTCGGCTATGGACTGGCCCTCGACCGACACGGAGGCGACGACGGCTTTTTGCGAGGGCGACAGCGCATCAAGCGCGCGGCCAAGGTCGCGCTGGCTGATCGCCTCGCTTTCGGGCGCGGGAAGGGTGTCGGTAAAATCGGCGATGTCGAGTTCGATCCTGCGGCCGCGCCGGCGGAAGGCGTCGATGGCCTTGAAGCGGGCGATGGCGAAGATCCACGGCAGGACGGGCTCATCCTGACGCCAGGTGTGCCGTTTGAGATGGATGGCCAGCAACGTATCCTGCACGATGTCTTCCGCCTCTACCCCGCCGCCCGGTGTGGCCAGCCGTCTTGCCAGCGCGCGCACGCGCAGCGCCGTCATCGACAGGAAGCGCTGGTAGGCCCGCTCGTCGCCGGCCATCGCGGCCCTGAGCAATCCGGCAAGCTCGGCGTCGTCGGGTCTGGTCAATAAGCGCTTCCCACAATGCTATTCGCCGGCAGGGCCACCGCTGTTACGTGCTTTGCGAATTTGGCGAAGTAAACCGCCGGCCGATCACGAAAGCGTGTCGATAGCTGAGCGTAACATTTGCTCCTGCCCGGCGAAATACGGGCAGGACCCGGCCTTGCCAGCAAGTTGGCGATGGCCTGGCCTGCGGTGGCCGCGCGGCGGCGTCGCAACACTATCCACGGGCGGCAGGCAGCCGCACCGGCCACGGGAGAAGAACATGACACGCACCACCTCACTATCGGCGATCGGCTTTGCACTTGCCTCGATCTTCCTGTTCGCAGGCGGGCCGGCTTTCGCCGAAGATGCGATGAAGCCAGCGACGGACAGCATGGCCACCGACAGCATGAAGCCTGCCGATCCGATGGCGGCGGATGCGATGAAAGCCGATTGCATGGCGAAGGCCGGCATGGAAACCAACGCCATGAAGAAGGACGAGGCCATAAAGGCCTGCGACGACATGGCGATGAAGGGCGACGCGATGAGCACGGATGCCATGAAGCCGGCAAGTTCGAACTGAGCTTTGTCAACGCGCACGCAGTTGTGAGACGCGCGGCGGAGCGTTCCGATCTATGCTTTGCGGCAAACGCGAGCGTTCCGCCCGAAGCTCCAAATTGAAGGAGATATCGCATGACCAATGCCACGAAACGGTCCTCTCTCCGCAACCGGACCATGATGGCGGGATTGCTTGCGCTGTGCGCGGTCGGGCTTTGGCAATCACCGGCACTCGCGGCTGAAGACGCGGTGGTGATCCCACCGCCAGCGCTCGACGAACAGGCAAAGCCGGGGCTGGAAAAGGCCGTGTTCGCAGGCGGTTGTTTCTGGGGCGTGCAAGGCGTGTTCCAGCACGTCAAGGGCGTGACGAGCGCGGTCTCAGGCTATGCCGGCGGCAGTGCCGATGACGCGGAATACGAGACGGTGGGAACCGGTCGCACCGGACATGCGGAATCGGTCGAGATTACTTACGATCCATCCAAGGTGACCTATGGCCAGTTACTCCAAGTCTATTTCTCGGTGGCGCACAATCCAACGCAGCTCAACTACCAGGGGCCGGATCGCGGAACGCAGTATCGTTCAACGGTTTTCACGGAGAACGCCGAGCAGGAAAAGATCGCGCAAAGCTACATTACCCAGCTCGACAAGGCCAAGCTGTTCGGCAAGCCGATCGTGACGACGCTTGAAAGCGGCAAGGCGTTCTACCCCGCCGAGGATTATCACCAGGATTTCCTCGAGCTGAACCCGACCTATCTCTACATCGTCTACAACGATCTGCCGAAGGTGGAAAACCTCAAGGCGCTGTTCCCGACGCTCTATAGCGACAAGCCGGTGCTGGTGATGGCCGCAAAGAAGAGCTGAGCGGGCGCGGCAAGCGTAACCCTGTTTTCGCTTGCTGATCTCGATAAAGCCTTCGCCAAAATGAAAAGCCCCGCGACCATGGCCGCGGGGCTTTTCACAACTGCGACTGTCGGGATGCCTTGATCCCGAAGTGCTATGATCAGAAAGCGCGCTCGAAGCGGAGGATGCCGCCGATGCCGTCTTCGGAGACCGGGCGAATGTCGGTGGTCGACTTGTTGTAGTAGTCGACTTCCGCCGTGACGGTCAGGCCGGATACGACCTCGTAGGCAACGTTGGCTGCAAGGCCGAACGTCTCGCCTTCGTCATAGGAAAGCTGCGCATTCAAAGTGGTCTTTTCGTTGACGGTGTAAGTGGCACCGCCCCAGACCGCCCAGTTGCCGTCCCACAGCTTGTAGAAATTGGTCGCAGCGTTGTCGTCGGTGCCGTAGCCGCCCATGATGAACAGGGTCAGGCTATCGCCAGCGTTCACGTCGAGACGAACCTTGCCGGCCCACTCTTCCCAGTTGCTGTTGTAAGCGCCGACAGCGGAGACTGCACCCCAGCCCTGCTCGTACTTGGCGCCGACCACGACGTGCGGGACGTAGCTGTCGATCGTCTCGTCGCCGGAACCTTCTTCCAGCGAAACCACGCCGGTGAAGCCATTGCCGCCGTCGAAGTAGTAGCTGATCAGGTTGGTGTCGAAATCGCCGTAGGGAACGAGCGTGTCGTCGATGACGCCGCCGGCATAACCGATAAAGGTGTCGAATGCCGACTCGTCCTTACCGATGCGGAGGCCGCCGAGTTGGATCCAGGCGAAGTTGAGGGACCATTCCGAGTTGCGTGCCTGCCAGTTGTCAGCATCAGCGGGATCGACAACAGCCGGATCATAGTCGCCAGGCGTGTTGCCGAAATTGAAGTGGGTCTCGGTATAGGTCTTCAACGTGCCGAGTTCGGTTTCCGAACCGGTCCATGTCTTCAGAGCGAAACGGGCCTGCTTCCAGTAGGTGTCGTTCAGCCCGCCACCCCTGAGATCCGTAACATTTTGCACGCCCTCGCGGTCGCCCACGCCGATGTCGTAGCGGACGTAGCCGCCAACGCGCAGGCAAGTCTCGGTGCCGGGAATGTAGAAATAGCCAGCGCCATAGACGTCGCAAATCTTGACGTATTCCGCAGGTTCAGGTTCCGCCACAACGACGGCATCGGCTGCATGGGCCGAGGAAACTGCGATCAGAGCCGCGGCGGAACCGAAAAGGACGCTCTTTATATTCATCCGTATTCTCCAGTCAGAAGGCAGAGACCAAGACTGCGATCAATGCAGACGGAGACCCCTCTCCGATTCGTGCCTTCACTTCATCCATCCTTCCGCCAAGCCGAGCCAGTTGACAATCGAGATTGTGAAACCTGACTAGAAAAGGAAGGCTTTAGAAGACGCTTCTGCGGCAAGAGTAGCACAAATGTCACATCGGATTCGTCCGGAACGGTGCGCTGGAAACCATTCGTTAATATCCGACCGCCTCCCGCTAGTCATAGGTCAGGTCGCCGGCTTTGCCGCCGAAGACGCGGTAGGAATAGAAAGAATAGGCGATGATGATCGGCAGCACGAATACCGTGCCGACGAGGATGAGAGCCAGACTTTCGGGTGCAGAAGCTGCCTGCCAGATGGTCAGCCTGTCCGGCACCACGAAGGGATAGAACGACCAGGCGAGGCCGGCGAAGCCGAGCGCGAAGATGGCTGCGAGCGTGAGGAACGGCACGATGGAATGACGGTCGTTTTCCTTCGGCAGATGGAAGGTCTGCCGCCACAGCCAGACAAACAGCAACGCGGACAGGATGGGCAGCGGCGACAGATAGAGCATCTGCGGCCACACGAACCACTTGTCGAAGATGCGGGTGCTGGCAAAGGGCGTCGCGAGGGAAACGGCGGCCATGCCAAGCACGGTGAGGACCAGTGTCGAGCGCAGCCAGCGCACCGCCTTCTGCTGCAAGGCGCCTTCGGTCTTGTAGATCAGCCAGGCGGCACCCATCGCCGCATAGGAAGCGGCAAGGCAAAGCGCCACCAATACGCCGAAGGCCATCGCGGCGAGGCCGCTGTCGAGACCGAGCACATAGACGCCGAGCATGTAGCCCTGCGCCAGCGAAGCGATGAGCGAACCGGCGAAGAAGATGCGGTTCCAGCGATGCTTGCGGCCCGCAGGCACCTTGGCGCGAAAGTCGAAAGCGACGCCGCGCAGGATCAGGCCGATAAGCAGCAGGAAGGTGGGCAGGTAGAGGGCGGTGAGGATGACGCCATGCGCCAGCGGAAAGGCGACGAGCAGAAGGCCTACCGCCAGCACCAGCCAGGTTTCGTTTGCATCCCAGAACGGGCCGATGGCGGCGATCATGGTATCCTTTTCCGCATCGTCGGCAAAGTTGAACAGGATGCCGATGCCCAGATCGAAGCCGTCGAGAACGACATAGATAAGGATGGCGAGGCCCATGAGGCCGGCGAAGATCAACGGGAGAAGGGTTGGCCAGTCGAGGGTCATGAGGCTTGTTCCCTGTTCCTCACAAGGTTTTTTCTAAGCCCACCCCCCTCTGGCCTGCCGGCCATCTCCCCCTCAAGGGGGGAGATCAGCAGCTTCGGGCTCCTGCCGCTATCTTCAACTTCGATGAGGCGGGATGGAGGCGCGGTCAGTCGATCTTGGCCGGCAGGCCAGAGGGGGGTGAGCATGACCAACATACTCCTCACCTCTCACTTTGCGCCGGTTGGGAGAGCGGGGCGTTGAGCACGCCCGGCAAGGGCGAGGTGTCGCCATCCTTCGCGGCCTTCAATGCAAGGTGCACAAGCACGCCGAGATAGGTGACGAGCAGGGCCGCGTAGAGGACGAGGTAGACGGCAAGCGTCAGGGCGACGTGGCTTGCGGCGACCGGACCGACCGCGTCGGCGGTCTTGAGGATGCCGGTGACAAGCCAGGGCTGACGGCCGATTTCGGTGGTGTACCAACCGGCCAGCGTCGCGACCCAGCCTGACAGCGCCATCGGCACCATGAGGAGCGCCAAAGGCTTCGGCAGGCCGCGGCGGCGGAGGAAAAAGGCAGCGGACCACGAAACGGCCAGCATCAGAAGGCCGGTGCCGACCATGATGCGGAAGCCCCAGAAGACGGGAAAGACGGGCGGGTGGTTGCCTTCGAACTGATCGAGGCCGGGGACCACGCCGTCCGTGCTGTGTGTAAGGATAAGGCTGGCGCCGTTGGGCACGGTTATCTCGAAGCGATTTTCCTTCGCCTTCTCATCCGGGATGGCAAACAGCACCAAAGGGATGTTGGGCCCGGTATGCCAATTCGCCTCCATCGCGGCGATCTTGGCGGGCTGATGCTCCAGCGTGTTGAGGCCATGCTGGTCGCCGACGAAAATCTGCACCGGGATCAGGATGGCAGCGAGATAGGTGCCGGTGCGAAGCGCCTTCCACATGGAATCGGAACGGTCGCCGGCGAGATAGCGCAGCGCCGAGAAGCCGGCGATGAGGAAGGAGACCGTGAGGCCCGAAGCGATAAGCATGTGGGTGAGCCGGTAGGGCATCGAGGGATTGAAGACGATTGCCCACCAGTCGACGGCGTGTGCGACGCCATCGCGCATTTCGAAGCCCGTCGGTGTCTGCATCCATGAGTTCAGCGCGATGATCCAGAAGGCCGAGACGGTGGTGCCGCCGGCGACGAGAACCGTGGCAAGGGTATGAATACGGTTCGGCACACGGCGGAAGCCGAACAGCATGATGCCGAGGAAGGCGGCTTCCAGGAAAAAGGCGGTGAGTATCTCGTAGGCGAGCAAGGGGCCGGCGATGTTGCCGACCGTTTCCATGTAGCCCGGCCAGTTGGTGCCGAACTGGAAGCTCATGGTGACGCCGGTGACGACGCCCAGCGCAAAGGACAGCGCAAACACCTTCACCCAAGTGAAATAGGCCCGCATCCAAGCGGTGTCGCCGGTGGCGTTGTAGCGCAGCTTGAAGAAGAGGAGCACCCAGCCAAGCGCGATGGTGATGGTGGGAAACAGGATGTGGAACGAAATATTCGCTCCGAACTGAATGCGAGACAGTATGAGCGGGTCCATTGGCAAAGGCTCCGGCTGCTCTCCCACGCAGAAACTATGCGCTCACTACTGCGACGTCAAAGTGGCGCGGCGTCACGCGAGGCGGAAGGTCGCGGCCGGACTCGCAGCTATTTCGGCTCGCCGGTGACGGGATCGAACTTGATCTCCACCTTGGCCTTGTCGGTGGTGTAATACGTGACCTCGTAGGCTCCATCGTCCCATTCGATATCGTCAATGTACCGGAAGCCGTCGCGCTGTTCGACCTTGGCAACGATCTCCGAAAGTTTCTTCGCATCGGCAGGCGGGGCGCGATCAGGATCCTGCGCATAGGCTGCGCCGGCAAGAAACAAGAGCGCGACGGCGGCGGCGGAAACGGTCTTCAGCATGAGAACCCCTGACTGCGGTTGATACAACCAAACAATCTATAACTCGCCATGCGCCAAACGGTTCCGAGGAAAAGAAATGGCGTGAGATGTCAGGAGTGGCGTTGACTTTATGCGTCGCGCACCGACATTCAGGCGCCAGATAGAGAAATCCATTCCAATCCAAAGCCATTCCCATGCAGCCAATCATTTCGATTTCCGGCGTCTCGAAAACCTATGCCTCCGGCTTCAACGCGCTGAAGAAAGTCAACCTCGACATCAGGCGCGGCGAAATCTTCGCCCTGCTCGGCCCCAACGGCGCCGGCAAGACGACGCTGATCTCGATCGTGTGCGGCATCGTCAACCGGTCCGGCGGCACGGTAACGGTGGACGGCCATGACATCGGCACGGACTATCGCGCCGCGCGCTCGCTGATCGGGCTGGTGCCGCAGGAATTGACAGTGGAAGCCTTCGAGACGGTGCGGGCGACGCTCAATTTCAGCCGCGGCCTGTTCGGCAAGCCTGCCAATCCTGAGCTTGTCGACCAGATATTGAAGGACCTGTCGCTGTGGGACAAGCGCGACGCCAAGGTGACGACGCTTTCGGGCGGCATGAAACGGCGGGTGATGATCGGCAAGGCGCTGGCGCACGAACCGCAGATCCTGTTTCTCGACGAGCCCACGGCCGGCGTCGACGTCGAGCTTCGGCAGGACATGTGGGCGATGGTGCGACGGCTGCGCGAAAGCGGCGTCACCATCATCCTGACCACGCACTACATCGAGGAAGCCGAGGAGATGGCCGACCGGGTCGGCGTCATCAATCACGGCGAGATCATCCTGGTCGAAGACAAGACCGAGCTGATGCGCAAGCTCGGCCGCAAGGTGATGAGGCTGGAGTTGCGCCAGAAGCTGGAGGCGATACCGGCAGCACTCTCGAAATATGCACTTGAGTTGGGCAAGGATGGCGGATCGCTGACCTATACCTACGACAACCAGAGCGAGCGGCCGGGCGTTGCCTCGCTTTTGCGCGACCTCGAGGCGGCAGGCATCCAGTTCCGCGACCTCGACACGGAAAACAGTTCGCTCGAAGAAATCTTCGTCAACCTGGTGAGGCACTCATGAACCGCCACGCGATCTGGGCCATCTACCGGGTCGAGATGGCCCGCACCATGCGCACGCTTTTGCAGAGCGTCGTTTCGCCCGTGATTTCGACCTCGCTTTATTTCGTGGTGTTCGGGGCCGCGATCGGCTCGCGCATTTCGGAGATCGGCGGGGTGAGCTACGGCGCGTTCATCGTGCCGGGGCTGATCATGCTGTCGCTGTTGACGCAGTCCATTTCGAACGCTTCGTTCGGCATCTACTTCCCGAAATTCGTCGGAACTATCTTCGAGCTTTTGTCGGCGCCGGTGTCCTATCTGGAAATCGTCATCGCCTATGTCGGTGCGGCGGCGACGAAATCGACTGCGATCGGGCTCATCATCCTGGCGACCGCTTCGCTGTTCGTGCCGCTGCATATCGAGCATCCTTTCTGGATGCTCTGCTTCCTCGTGCTGACGGCGGTGACGTTTTCGCTGTTCGGCTTCATCATCGGCATCTGGGCGCAGAGCTTCGAACAACTGCAACTGGTGCCGCTCCTGATCGTGACGCCGCTGACGTTCCTTGGCGGATCGTTCTATTCCATCGACATGCTGCCGGGCATCTGGCGCACGATCACGCTGTTCAATCCGGTGGTCTACCTGATCAGCGGCTTCCGCTGGAGCTTCTTCGGCACTGCGGACGTGTCGCTCGGCGTCAGCCTCGGCATGACGCTGGCCTTCCTGTTTGCCTGCATCGCGGTGGTGGGCTGGATATTCAAGACAGGCTACCGGCTGAGGACGTAGGGGCGAGCCGAAGCGCGCCCCTACCCTTGAGTTCCGGTCAGACGGCGATCTTGCCGCCGCCCTGCTTCGTGATGACGACGACGCCCGGGCGTACCGGCATGTCCGGCTTGAAGTCCGGCCAGCGGGTCGAAAGATCCTCGTAGTAGGACGGGCGGCCAAAACCTTCCCATTCCTCGCCGCCATCGCCCGGATGCTGGACGGCGACGAAGGCGGTTTCGTCGTTAGGCGTAAACAGCGGTCCGCACATTTCCGCGCCGACAGGCACGCGGAAGAACAGCTTCGAGGTGGCGCGCGCCTCGCCTTCGGTATCCACCGCCCAAAGGCCGTCGGTGCGGCCGGTATCCTTGGCGTTGTTGCCATCGGTCGCAACCCACAGACGGCCGGCTGAATCGACGGCGCAGTTGTCCGGCATGCCGAACCAGCCATTGGCGGTGGTGGCGGTGGAGAAGGACGCGCCGACTTCGGCAACGGACGGGTCGCCGCATTTCAGGAGCACTTCCCATTTGCCCTTGGTGGCGGTGAAGTCGCCGCCGTCCTCGATGATCTCGATGATGTGGCCGAAGGCGTTCCTGGCGCGCGGATTGGCGGCGTCGACCTGATCGTCCTTGCGCTTGGTGTTGTTGGTCAGCATGACATAGACCTTGCCGGTGACGCCGTTCGGCTGGATGTCCTCGGGGCGATCCATCTTGGTTGCGCCGAGAAGGTCGGCGGCGCGGCGGGTCTCGATCAGGACGTCGGCCTGCGAAGAAAAGCCGTTTTCCACCATCAGCGGCCCCTCGTTGAATGTGAGCCGAAGCCATTCGACCGAGCCGTCCTCGGCGAACCTGGCCGTGTAGAGCGTGCCATCGTCGAGCAGGTCCATGTTGGCGGCGCGGTCGTCCGGATTGAACTTGCCGGCGGTGACGAACTTGTAGACGTAGTCGAAGCGCTCGTCGTCACCGAGATAGAAGACGACGCGGCCATCCTTGGCGACGATCGATTCCGCACCCTCGTGCTTGAAGCGGCCAAGCGCAGTGCGCTTCTTCGGCGCAGAGGTGGGGTCGTTGACGTCCACTTCCACGATCCAGCCGAAACGGTTGGCCTCGTTGGGTTCCTTGGCAAGATCGAAACGGTCGTAGTGGGCAGCCCATTCGTAAGAGCCTTCGGGAATGCCGAGGCGCTTGTAGTTGCCTGCTTCCTTGTGATCGGCCGGCAGTTCGCCGGAGAAGTAGCCGTGGATGTTCTCCTCGCCCATGACGTATGTGCCCCAAGGGGTCACGCCGCCGGCACAGTTGTTGATGGTGCCGAATACTTTCAGGCCGGAGGGATCGGCATTGGTCTTGACGCGATCATGGCCGGCGACGGGACCGGAAAGCTGCATCTCGGTGTTGGCGGTGATGCGGCGGTTCAACTTGCCGTCACGCACGATCTGCCACTTGCCGCCGTCCTTTCTGATCTCGACGATGGTGCCGCCGTGCGCGGCGATCTCGATATCGACCTGCTCCTTGCTGAGAGCAGCCTGCTCCAGCACCTTCTTGCCTTCCTTCTCACCAAGGGTGACGAGGCCGGGGAACATCAGGTGCGCGGTGGTGTACTCGTGGTTGACGACGAGGAGGCCGTGCTCGGACGAGCCTTCCAGCGGGATGAAGCCGACATAGTCGTTGTTGTAGCCGAACTGTTTTGCCTGGGCTTCGGCGCTCTGCTTCACGGGATCGAACTCGGGCGCGTCGGCAAACAGCGGATCGCCCCAGCGCAGCAGCACGTCGGCATCGTAGCCGGCGGCAACATGGTGCCTGTCGTCGATGCCGGCCTCAACCTCATCGAAGGTGAAGGCCGACGCACCGGCGGCACGCGCCTTTTCAGCGCTCATCAACGCCATCGGGCTGACGGTTGCCGCAATTGCTGAAACCGCAAGAGAGCCCTTCAGGAAGCCGCGGCGGGAGAAGCGGGCGGCAATGATCTCGCCCATGGTGCGGTTGTCGGTGGGATTGGTGCCCGGCCCGTCATTTTCTTCAAGCAGGCTGGTGCGGAATTGCGCCTCGTGCGCCGTCTGTCCGGTCATGGCTTGTCCTCTGGCTTTTAAAGTGGCTGGAACATTGCAGTGGCGAACGGGTAACGGCGGCGGATCACAGTTTCATGACCAGCGAACCAGAAATCGGCTGTCCCCACAAGCCAAGGGCCGACGACTTGACCGCGCCATGCGGTTCAGAAACAACGCCTTGAAGTGCCATTTTCGGGGAAGCCAGCCATGAGTGCGTTGGGAATGTTCCTGCTCGGTCTTTCGACCGCGATATTCCTGCTGGCGGCTACGGTTGCAAAATACTGGGCGCTGGGACCAAGCCTCGGCAAACTCGTCTTGACGCTCATCCTCTATTCGCTCGGCAACCTGATCATGCTGAAGCTGATCAAGGAGTTCGGCATGTCGATCTCATTTTCGCTGTCGGCGATGATCCAGCTTGTCGCGGTCAATTTCGTGGCGCTGGCCTTTTTCAGCGAGCGCGTGACCTCGCTGCAGGCGGCGGGCATCGTGCTGGCAATCGTGGCGGTGGCGTTGATCACGTTCGGCCCCTATTTGCAGGGCCGATGAAAGGCATGGAAGCGGCAGCATGAACGGGATAACAGCGGTTCTCAAGCGAGTGGAATTTCCAATGCTGCTCGCAGGCATCATCATTGCCGGCGGGATGTGGGGATTCCTCGAACTGATGGAGGTGGCGCGCGATACGTCTCCTCATTCGCTGGACAGCGAAATCCTGCTTTACTTCCGCGTCGCCGGGCATCCCGACATGCCGATAGGTCCGGCGTGGCTGCAAGGCGCGATGCGCGATATCACGGCGCTCGGCAGCGCCAGCGTGTTGACACTGATCACGGCGGCGGCGGCCATCTACCTGTTCCTGATCAAGCGACCCGCGACCGCGCTTTTCGTGATCGCCTCGATTGCCAGCGGGCAGATGCTCTCAAGCCTGCTCAAGGCAGGCGTCGACCGGCCGCGCCCGGAACTTGTCTCCCATCTGGTGCAGGAAACCTCGCTGTCTTTTCCGAGCGGCCATGCCATGATCTCCGCGCTTACCTTCCTCACGCTGGGAGCGCTTGTAAGCCGCGTGGTGCACGGGCGGACCACGAAAACCTATGTGCTGTCGCTCGCGGTCTTCATGTCGCTTCTGGTCGGCGTCTCGCGCATCTATCTCGGCGTGCACTGGCCTTCCGACGTGCTGGCAGGCTGGTGCGCGGGCTTTGCCTGGGCCATGCTGTGGTGGCTGGCGGCGCGCCTGTTGCAGCGGCGCGGCGAGCCTGAGATCGACGAGTAACTATAACGTACTATATATTCATACTTATGTTTGACACATCATTATGACTGTATCATATATGCATATTGCAGACTTAGACGGGAGGTCTGGCCGGTGATCACAGCAGCGCAGATGCGCGCGGCGCGGGCACTGGCCGGAATCGACCAGAAAACGCTCGCCGAGCGGGCCGGGGTTTCGCTGCCCACCATCCAGAGGATGGAAGCCAGCGAAGGCGTGGTGCGCGGCGTGGTGGACACGCTGATGAAGGTCGTCCAGGCGCTCGACGAGGCCGGGGTGGAACTGATCGGCGAGAACCAGGCCAGCGAGCGCGGCGGCCGGGGCGTACGCCTCAAGAGCCGTTAAGCCTTTCGGCCCCAGTCTTCCGGTTTGGGTCTGCACAAAGCCGCGACGGCGGCCGCCGACGTTTCTTGAAAAATGCCGACGATGCCGCTGTCTTCCAGGTTTGAAGGCAGGCCGATGGACCAGACGAGCCGGCACAGGGCCGCGAGTTTTTCCGAACTATATACGCCCAAGCTGGTGACGGTGCTGCGCGAAGGCTACCACCTTGCCCAGTTCAAGGCGGATGCGGTTGCCGGCCTGACGGTCGCCATCGTGGCGCTGCCGCTGTCCATGGCGATTGCCATTGCGTCCGGTGTCGGGCCGGAAAAGGGCCTGTTCACGGCCATAGTCGGCGGCTTTCTCGTTTCACTCCTGGGCGGCAGCCGCTTCCAGATCGGCGGGCCGGCGGGCGCCTTCATCGTGCTGGTGGCCGCGACCGTGGACCGGCACGGCGTCGACGGGCTGATCCTCGCCACCATGCTGTCCGGCCTGATGATGGTTGCGGCCGGATATCTGAGGCTCGGCACCTACATCAAGTTCATCCCCTACCCCGTCACGGTCGGCTTCACCGCCGGCATTGCGGTCATCATCTTCGCCAGCCAGTTGCACGACCTGTTCGGCCTGACGCTGGCGCAGAAGGAACCGGGCGACCTGATCCCGAAGCTGATGGTGCTGGCGAAGGCGCTGCCCAGCCTGAACCCGGCGGCGCTGGGGATCGCGATGCTGACGGGCGTGATCATCATTGGATTGAAGAAATGGCGGCCGACATGGCCGGGCATGCTGATCGCGGTAGCGCTCGGCTCGCTGGTGGCGGTGCTTGGCGGGCTCGATGTCGAGACCATCGGCACGCGCTTCGGCGGCATTCCGTCGATGCTGCCGGAGCCGTCGCTACCCGCCTTCGATGCAGCCAAGATCGTGGCCGTGCTGCCGGATGCAATTTCCTTCACACTGCTCGGAGCGATCGAGTCGCTTTTATCGGCGGTGGTGGCGGATGGCATGACCGGGCGACGCCATCGCTCGAACTGCGAACTGGTGGCGCAAGGGGCGGCGAATATCGGCTCGGCGCTGTTTGGCGGCATCTGCGTGACGGGCACCATTGCGCGAACGGCGACCAATGTGCGGGCCGGCGCGCACGGGCCGGTCTCCGGCATGCTGCATTCGGCATTCCTGCTGTTGTTCATGCTGTTGGCGGCGCCGCTGGCCAGCTACATTCCGCTGGCGGCCCTTGCCGGCGTGCTGGCAGTCGTTGCCTGGAACATGATCGAGCGGCCGGCGTTCCGCGCGCTTCTGGCTTCCTCGCGCGGCGATGCGGCCGTGCTGCTGGTTACCTTCGGTCTGGTGATCTTCCGCGACCTCACGACGGGCATCGTCGTCGGCTTTGCGCTGGGGGCGCTTTTATTCATCGGGCGCATGGCGCGGCAAGTGGAGGTGGAAGCGCATACGCCGCTTCTGGTCGATGATGTCGCCGACGACACGAACGGCGATCGCAAGGCCTACGATGCGGCAAGCTCAACCGACCCGGACACCGTCGTCTACCGGATTTCCGGTGCGTTCTTCTTCGGCGCGGCGGCGACGGTGGGTTCGGTGCTCGACCGCATCGCCGACCAGCGGCGCACCTTCATCCTCGATTGCTCGGCGGTGCCGTTCCTCGATTCCACTGCCGCGAACGTCATCGAGGGTGCGGCGCGCAAGGCGAGGAAGGCCGGCGTGCGTTTCTACATTGCAGGGGCGTCGCCGCAGGTGCGGCGCATGCTGATCACGCATGGGGTGAAACGGCCGCTGGTGCGCTTTGCAGCGTCGGTCAAAGACGTTGCGAGCGCGCCGGCAGAATAGAGTTGGGCGTTTCCCCCCACACGACCGCCTTGTAGTCGAAGCCATATTCCAGCGTCGGCTTGACGATGCGGAAATAGGGCGAGAGGTCGAAGTCGCGCGGCGTGTAGAGCGAGTAGTGGCGGATGTGCAGGATTTCCCGGCGCGAATAGTTCGACTGCGCCGACGCGCGGCCGGGGGCAAGCGTGATTTCCGGCAGGATCGGGTAGCGGATCTCGCCATAGGCCTGCGCGATCAGCGTCGAGCAGATGGCGCGGGTGGGATCGCCGGAACCGAAGGCAAGCAGGCGGCGACGCCAACGGACCGGCACCGGCGGTGTCGGGAAGAAGTAGCGCAGCATGTCGAAGATGTTCTTGAGGTCATAGCGCAGGCCGAGCTTGCCGATCATGAAGGAGACGACGTGGTCGCGGTCTTCCGGCGACAGGCCGCTCGCGCGGCAGATGCGGGTGTTGTAGGTGCGGTAGTTCGACAGGGGCACCGCCACGCAGCCCTCGCCGATGGTAACCTCGATAAGGCGCGGCCGTTCCGACCCGTCCGCCGGTTCCGGCAAGGCATCACCGACATAGAGCGCGGCGTGGGACCATGTGGACTGGGTGAGGTATTTGATGGCCGCCGATATCTTCTGGTTGCCTTCGACCAGCAGGATGTCGCCTGGCTCCAGCGTGCGGCGCAAGGTGTTCGGATCAGACGGGGTGTAAGGCTCGTAGCCCGAGGATTCCGCCTGCAAGCGCCCCGCAATCCAACGGCCAAGCTTGTCGAGAAAGGTTTCGGCAGGGGCGGTCATGACGTCAGCGAACCTCCGGCCGTGGCATGCGGCTGCCTATGAGATGCCTCATCGCAGCACACGTTCCGGAAAACCGTTCAAGGCAAGCGAGGCATTGGAATAGCGCAGTTGGCCGGTGACTTCCTCGCCAAGCCAGGGCGGCAAAAGGGCATCCGACACCTTGTCCATGGTTTCGAGCTCGGCAACGACGAGGCCGTCGAGCTCGCCGTTGAAGACATCGACCTCGTAGAGGTAGTTCTCATGCCGGACATGATGGCGCGTCTTGCGGATCACCGTGCCAATGGCGAATGCCAGCATCTCGCGGGCGTCGGCCAGCGGGACGGAATATTCGAACTCGTCGCGCTGTTTAAGGTCGCTGCCGAATTTCAGCGTCAGCTTGGCACTCTTGCCGTTGGAGATGCGCAGGCGGATGGAGCGCTCGGAGGAGATGGCCAGATAGAACTGGACGATGGCAATGCTGTCCTCGACGGCATCGCGCCACGCGGCATCCTTCACCAGAAACTTGCGTTCGACTTCCTTGGCCATGGCCGGGACTAAAGCCTGTGAACCAAAGCAAATCAACCTGCGCGACGCCAGTCAGGCCAGCGAATTTGACTTTAATCAATCGATTGATTAAATCGCCGACATGCTGCGGGCGCGAATGGAGAGGACGGCTGAACACAGTGCGGTTTCGACCGCGGCCGACGAAACGCGCGCGGCCCTCATCCAGGCAGCCTTGAAGCTGTTCGGACGGCAAGGCTTCGAAGGCACCTCGACGCGCGAGATCGCAGCGCTCGCCAAGGCCAATATCGGTTCCATCGCCTATCATTTCGGCTGCAAGGAAGGCCTGCACGCGGCGACCGCCGACCATATCGTCGAGACGATCCAGCAGATCGCGGCGCAGACCCTTGGCAATGTGCACGCAGCCGCAAGCGGTCCGCCCGACCCGGAAGCTGCGCAGACGCTGATGTTCGCGACGCTGGAGCGCATGGTCGGCTTTTTCGTGGTGAGCCCGGAGGCCGGCGATATCGCCCAGTTCATGCTGCGCGAGACCTCGCAACCGACCAATGCGCTGGACCGCATCTATCGCGGCGTGTTCGAGCCGCTGCACAAGCGGCTTTGCCTGATCTGGGAACAGGCGACGGGCGAACCGGCCGAAAGCGAGCGCACGAGGCTTACCGTTTTCACACTGATCGGCCAGGTGGTCTATTTCCGCATCGGCCGGGAAGTCGTGTTGAGACGAATGGGCTGGGACGACATCGGCGACAAGGAGGCCGGCCAAGTGCTTGGCGCGATAAGCGTAAATCTGAGCGCCCTCCTGGCAGCGCGAAAGGATGCGAACGAATGAGCTTGTTCTGCTACGTCCCGCTGGCCATGCAGTTGTTCTCCGCCTGTTCAGCGCCGCCATCGCTGGCTGTCGGCTATGTCGAGGGCGACTATGTGCTGCTCGCTCCGATCGAAGTGGCGCAGGTCAAGGACATCAACGTCAAGCGCGGCGACCGGGTCGAGCCGGGCATGCCGCTGGTGACGCTGGAAAGTGCTGACGCGCAGATTGCGGTCGCGCAGGCCGAGGCGGCGCTGGCACAGGCCGAGGCGCAGCTTGCCAACCTCCAGGTCGGCAAGCGACCGGAAGAGATCGCGGTGCTGCAGGCTGCGGTGCGCTCGGCCAATGCGCAGGCCGACGAGGCAAGCCGCGTGCTCGAACGGACCAAGGACCTCGCCAAGCGCGGCATTGCCACGCAGGCGCAACTCGACGAGGCAACGACCGCCGTCGAGGTGGCGCAAGCGCAGATCGGGCAGAGCGAAGCCAACCTCGCGGTAGCCGGCCTGCCGGCGCGCGCGGAGGAGATCAAGGCGGCGAGCGGCCAGGTCAAGCAAGCGCAGGCGGAGCTTGAACAGGCAAAATGGAGGTTGTCGAAACGTTCGCTGACAGCCCCCTCCGCCGGCCGGGTCGATGACGTGATCCGCAACCCCGGTGACACGGCAGGGCCGGCAGCACCTGTGGTTTCCATCCTGCCGGACGGGGCGGTGAAGCTCACCGTCTATGTGCCGCAGGATGCGTTTTCCTCGATCAAGGTCGGCTCCGAGCTTTCCGTCAACTGCGACGGCTGCGCGGATGGCCTCAAGGCACGGGTGAGCTATGTGTCGCCCGATCCCGAATTCACGCCGCCGGTGATCTATTCGCTCGATAACCGGCAGAAGCTGGTCTACCTCGTCGAAGCGCGTCCGGAAGGCGATGCCACGCGGCTGCAGCCCGGCCAGATCGTCGATGTCGGCCTGGTGGACCCCGGCCAATGAACGCCATCGACGTTCGCGGACTGGTCAAGCGCTTCGGCGACAAGACGGTGGTCGATCATGTGACCATGGCCGTCGCCGAGGGCGAGATCGTCGGCTTCCTCGGCCCCAACGGCTCGGGCAAGACGACGACGATCCGCATGATGTGCGGCCTGCTGACGCCGGACGAGGGCACGGGCACCGTGCTTGGCTACGACCTTCTCAGCGACGGGCTGAAGATCAAGCGCGAAGTCGGCTACATGACGCAGAAGTTCTCGTTCTACGAGGATTTGACCATCGGCGAGAATCTCGAATTCGTGGCCCGGCTCTACGAGTTGCAACCTGTCGAGACCTATGTCGCCGACACGCTTGCCGATCTCGGCCTGACGTCGCGGCGCAACCAGCTTGCCGGCACGCTTTCGGGCGGCTGGAAGCAGAGGCTGGCGCTGGCCGCCTGCATCATGCACAAGCCGAAGCTGTTGCTGCTGGACGAGCCGACGGCAGGCGTCGACCCCAAGGCAAGACGCGAGTTCTGGGATGAAATCCATGTGTTGGCGAGCAGCGGACTGACCGTGCTCGTCTCCACCCATTACATGGACGAGGCCGAGCGCTGCCACCGTATCAGCTACATTTCCTACGGCAAGATGCTGGCAACGGGCACCGTTGACGAGGTGGTTAAAAATGCCGGGCTCACCACCTTCATCGTCCAAGGCAAGCGGCTGGACAAGGTTGCCACAGCCCTGGCAGGCAAACCGGGCGTCGAGCAGGTGGCGCCGTTCGGGGCAACGCTGCATGTCGTCGGCTCCAACCGGGCGTTGCTGCAAAACACCTTGTCCGTGCTGGAAAGAATCTATCCCGGCGTGCGCATAACCCCGGGAGAGACCAGCCTCGAAGACGTGTTCATCCAGTTTATGGCCGGCGCGAAGGACAATATGGGATGAGCATCACCAGCGTCTTTTCGGCCGCGCGGCTCAATGCCTTGCTGCGCAAGGAATTCATCCAGATGCGGCGTGACCGCGTGACGTTCGCCATGATGCTGGGCGTGCCGCTGATGCTTCTGGTGCTGTTCGGCTTTGCCATCAACAACGACCCGAAAGGCCTGCCGGCGGCCCTTCTTGCAATGAGCAACGACCAGTACACCCGTGCCATGGTGGCGGCACTCGAGAACACCAATTACTACCGTTTCGAACATATCGCCCAGACCGCGGCGGAGGCGGACGAGTTGATGGCAAGCGGAAAGGTGGCATTCCTGGTCACCATTCCAGCCGACTTCGGGCGGCGGGTGGAACGCGGCGACAGCCCACAAATCCTGATCGAGGCGGACGCCACCGATCCGTCGGTGGCAAGCGGCGCGATCTCGACGCTCAGCACCATTGCCGGGCAGGCTTTGCTCAGGGCGCAAGGGCAGCAGGCGGCAGCGGCCGAGAATGCGCAAAGCCGCCTCGATGTCGTGGTGCACCGTCTCTACAATCCCGAAGGCATTTCGCAATACAACATCGTGCCGGGCCTGCTCGGCGTCATCCTGCAGATGACCATGGTGATGATGACG
>CAZROU010000066.1:0-16401 GCA_964601795.1 uncultured Mesorhizobium sp.
TATTCGCCCTGCTGGAGCACGCGCAACAGGCGGGTCTGCGCCTCCATCGGCATGTCTCCGATCTCGTCGAGGAAAAGCGTGCCGCCCTCGGCTTGCTCGAAGCGCCCGGTGGAGCGGTTCTGCGCACCGGTGAACGCGCCTTTCTCATGGCCGAAAAGCTCGGATTCGATAAGGTCGCGCGGGATGGCCGCCATGTTGATGGCGACGAAGGGGCCGCCACGGCGGCGGCCATATTCGTGCAGCGCGCGCGCCACCAACTCCTTGCCGGTGCCGGATTCGCCGCTGATCATGACGGTCAGGTCCGTCTGCATCATGCGGGCAAGCATACGGTAGATGTCCTGCATCGCACCGGAACGGCCGACCAGCGGCATATTCTCCGGTTGGTCGTCCAGTCGCGGCTCGATCTTCGGGCGGCGCGGTTCAGAGAGCGCGCGATTAACGATGGCGAGCAGTTCGGTGAGGTCGAAAGGCTTCGGCAGATATTCGTAAGCGCCCGCCTCGGAGGCACGGATGGCCGTCATGAACGTGTTCTGCGCGCTCATCACGACGACCGGTAATTCGGGACGAGCCTTCTTGATACGGGGCAGCATGTCGAAAGCATTTTCGTCCGGCATGACAACATCGGTGATGACGAGATCGCCCTCGCCGGCGGCGATCCAGCGCCACAGGGTTGCGGCGTTCGAGGTAACGCGCACCTCGTGCCCGACACGCGACAGCGCCTGGTTGAGCACGGTGCGGATGGCGGCATCATCGTCGGCAACGAGAATATGGCCGGGCGTGGTCATGGGCGGCTACCCTCGCTATCGGCATCGAGACCGGCCGGCAGTTCTTTCCACGCCGGCATCAGCACGCGGAAGGTGGTCCCGCGCGGCGTGGTTTCGCACTCGACAATGCCGCCGTGTTCACCAACGATTTTTGCCACCAACGCGAGGCCAAGGCCGGAGCCGTTCGGCTTGGTGGTGATGAAAGGATCGAACAGGATCGGCAAGATGTCTTCGGAAACGCCCGGCCCGTTGTCGTGGACACAGAATTCCAACGGCAGCGAGACACGCTCCTGCGTGCCGGGGACGGACATGCGGATGCCCGGCCGGAATGCCGTCGAAAGGACGATTTCGCCCAAGGGATCGCTGCCGACCGCTTCCGCTGCGTTCTTCACAAGGTTCAGGAACACCTGGATCAGTTGGTCGCGGTTTGCATAGACCGGAGGCAATGATGGATCATAGTCCTCAAAGATCTTGATCTTGTTTGCGAATCCATTTCTGGCAATCGCCTTTACGTGATCCAGGACCACGTGAATGTTGACCGGGTAGCGGTCGATGGGACGCTCGTCGGAAAAGACTTCCATGCGATCGACCAGCGCCACGATGCGATCAGTTTCGTCGGTGATAAGCCGCGTCAGTGCGCGGTCTTCATCGGAGGCGGACTGTTCGAGCAATTGCGCGGCACCGCGAATACCCGACAGCGGGTTCTTGATCTCGTGCGCCAGCATCGCAGCCAGACCGGTGACGGAACGGGCGGCGCCGCGATGCGTCATCTGGCGGTCGATCTTGTCGGCCATCGAGCGTTCCTGGAACATGACCACCACCGAGCCCGGAAACTCCGGGACGGGCGCGACGTAGAGATCGACCATCTTCTCGATGCCGAGACGCGGCGACGAGACATCGACCCGGTACTCGTTGACCGGAGCGCGACGTTCGCGGACCTGGTCGACAAGCGTCAGCAGCGGGCTGCCGAACGGGATCAGCTTCGACAGGGTGTTGCGGGCAAGCGTAGCGGCGCTCGACCGAAAGAAGTCTTCCGCGTCGGCATTGGCAAACGAGATGAAGCCATCCGGATCGACCATGATGACCGGCCGCCTGATGGTGTTGAGCAACACCTGCGCGGCATCCGCAGCGCCGGAATTTTGAGCCTGCGCGATGGTCATGCGGCGATTTCCAGGGATGCGGCGTCTGACGCCAGCGTGTCGCGCAGCAGGGAGATGACGGTAGCCGGCTCGCTGCAGGTGAGGATCGCCTTGCGTCGCTCCAGCGAAACAGCGGGAGCGTGTCGGTCGAGATACCAGCCAAGATGCTTGCGCGCCTGCCTCAGCCCGCTTTCCACACCATAAAGGGTGAGCATGTCTTCATAGTGCGAGATGATGTAGTCAATGAGGTCTGGAGCCCACTCGGGCCGATCTGGCGTTTCTGTTCCCAGAGCCGCAGCAGCGACACCGCCTGCCGTCCACGGAGCGCCATAGTGCGCGCGCCCGACCATCACGGCATCGGCTCCCGACTGCTGCAGGATGCCGGCGGCATCTTCGGCAGAGGCGACATCGCCATTGGCGACGACGGGAATAGAGACGGCGGCCTTGATGCGGGCGATGGCGCGCCAGTCCGCCTTGCCGTTGTAGAACTGGCAGCGCGTGCGGCCATGCACCGTCACCATCTTCACGCCAGCCTGCTCGGCACGGCGCGCGAGCATGGGCGCATTGAGCGCATTTTCGTCCCAGCCAAGCCGCATCTTCACGGTGACCGGAACATCAACCGCCCCAATGACCGTCTCGATCAACGAAAGCGCGTGGTCGAGGTCGAGCATCAAGGCCGACCCGGCATAGCCGCCCGTCACCTTCTTGGCAGGGCAACCCATGTTGATGTCGATGATGTCGGCACCCTCGCCGACTGCAATGCGCGCGCCTTCGGCCATGTGGGCAGCTTCCCGCCCGGCAAGCTGCACCATATGGACCGGCAAGCCGGAGTGGCGGATGCGGACGTTGAATCCGGCCCTACCCTTGGCCAGTTCGCCGCTGGCGACCATTTCGGACACGACCAGCCCCGCGCCATGTTTGTAGGCGCGCTTGCGGAACGGTTCGTCGGTGATGCCGGACATCGGTGCCAGAAACACGCGATTGCGTATTTCGACGCCGCCTATATCAAGCGGTTTGGCCAGAATGGTCACATCACTCATGCACAAAAACCAAGCAGATTTCCTTGTTGCATAATTACTAGACAAGTTGAGATCGGCACGCAACGCGCCATGACGCCACATTGAGGCTAATTTTGGAAAATGCTGGTCTTCTACGAAGGTCCCGACTAAGCAGCGGCCATGGCAGACCCGACCAACATTTCCCCGGCAGGACGTGCGAACCGGATCGCGGCGGTCATCGTTGCCGCCGGGCGGGGCGAGCGTGCGGGGCAAGCCGACGGGCCAAAGCAATATCGTCTCATCGGCGGTCGGGCCGTTATTGCGCATACGCTTGAAACATTCCTTTCGCACCCGATGGTCGACATTGTGGTCGTTGCGATCCACGCTGACGACAAGGAGCTTTTCGAACACGCCGCCGGAGAAAACTCAAAACGGGTGGTGACTGTTATCGGCGGCCCGACCCGGCAGGAATCCGTGCGGCTTGGACTACTGGCGCTGCGGGATCATGCGCCTGCCAAGGTGCTGATCCACGACGCGGTGCGCCCCTTCGCCGATGGCGAGTTGCTCAGCCGGACCATCGAGACGATTGGGGACAGCCAGGGCGCGCTGCCGACGCTGCCGGTTGCCGATACACTGAAGCGCGAGGCATTCGGCGGAATGGTGGGCGAAACCGTGCCACGCGCCGGCTTGCACGGCGCGCAGACGCCGCAAGGCTTTCCTTTCGGTCCGATCCTCGAAGCGCACGAAAAGGCGCACCTGATCGGCCGTCACGATTTTACAGATGATGCGGCGATTGCCGAATGGGCGCGCATTCCGGTCAAGCTGGTGCCCGGCTCGCCGGACAATGTGAAACTGACCTGGGCAAGGGATATTGCGATGGCTGACCAGAGGCTGAAGACGATGGCTCCGAGCTTTCCCGATGTGCGCACAGGCAATGGCTACGACGTGCATTCGTTTGAGGCGGGAGATCACGTCACGCTTTGCGGCGTGGCCATCCCGCATTCCAAGAAGCTTTCCGGCCATTCCGATGCCGATGTCGGCTTGCACGCCCTGACCGACGCGTTGCTGGCGACTTGCGGCGCTGGCGATATCGGCACGCATTTCCCGCCATCAGAGCAGCAATGGAAAGGCGCCGCATCGCGGATATTCGTCGAGCATGCAGTCAAGTTGGTGCGCGGGCGCGGCGGGCGCATTGCCAATGCCGACATAACACTCATATGCGAGGCACCGAAGGTCGGACCGCATCGCGAGGCCATGGTTGCGGCATTGTCCAGTATGCTCGGCATTTCGGGTGAACGAATTTCGATCAAGGCGACGACGAACGAGAAACTGGGCTTCGTCGGCCGCGAGGAAGGCATTGCGGCCATCGCGACGGCAAGCGTGATCTATCCCGGCGAGGTACCCGAATGACTGAGGCTGGTACAGGTGAAGTCAAGCAGGCCGATATCGGCGATCTGGCCGACCGCTTTCTGAAAGCCTGCCACAGGCACGGCATCCTCGCGGCAACAGCCGAAAGCTGCACCAGTGGCCTCATCATCGCAGCTATGACCGACATTCCGGGGTCTTCGTCGATGGTAGACCGCGGTTTCGTCACCTATTCCAACGAAGCCAAGATGGACATGTTGGGCGTATCCGCCGCGACCCTGGACGCACATGGCGCGGTGTCGTCCGAAACCGCGCATGAGATGGCCAAGGGCGCTTTGGAGCGATCGAGGGCCGGCATCGCGCTCGCCGTTACAGGCATCGCCGGCCCGGATGGCGGCAGCGCCGAGAAGCCGGTCGGGCTGGTCTGGTTCGGCCTGGCGCTGACAGGCAAGCCGGTGGTGACGGAAAAGCGCATCTTTGAAAATCGCGGCCGCGACTTCATCCGCCGCGAGACGGTGCGCCACGCGCTGACGATGGGCCTCGACGCTCTGGCGAAGTGATAGGAGTTAAGCCACGTCCGGCGCAGGCTTTTCGGATAAGCCCGTGCCGTAAATGACGTCGGCGCGCTTTTCGAATGCTTCCGAAAACATGCGGAAAGCCCGGTCGAACATCGTGCCCATGACTGCGCCGAGCAACCGGCTCTTGAACTCATAGTCGATGAAGAAGCGCACAAAACATCCGTCGCTTGCCGGCTCGAATCCCCAGACATTGCTGAGATACTTGAACGGTCCGTCGATGTATTTGACGTCGATGACCTTCTCGTCGGGCTTCAGCAGGACCTGCGTCGTGAAGCTTTCGCGGATCGCCTTGTAGCCGACGCTCATACTGGCGACGAGCAAGGTACGGCCATCGCGTTCGCGGCGGGACTGCACCGTCAGCGCCTCGCACAACGGCAGGAATTCAGGGTAGCGCTCGACGTCCGCGACCAGCGCAAACATCTCATCGGGCGAATGGGCGACGCGGCGGGTGGCTTCGAATTGCGGCATGAATCCGGGAAGCTACGCTGACTTGGCCAAGGCTGCCTCGCGCGCGGCTCTCAGGCGCGCGAAATCTTCGCCGGCATGGTGCGAGGAGCGCGTGAGCGGGCTCGACGCAACGAGCAGGAAGCCCTTGGTCTTGCCGATCGTCTCGAACGACTTGAACTCTTCCGGTGTGACGAAGCGGATCACCGGGTGGTGCTTCTTCGACGGCTGCAGGTACTGGCCGATGGTCATGAAGTCGACATTGGCCGAACGCAGGTCGTCCATCAATTGCAGCACTTCGTTCCGCTCCTCGCCGAGCCCGACCATGATGCCCGACTTGGTGAAGATCGACGGATCGAGTTCCTTCACCCGCTGCAGCAGGCGAATGGAGTGGAAGTAGCGCGCGCCGGGCCGCACGGTCAGGTAGTTCGACGGTACGGTCTCCAGATTGTGGTTGAAGACGTCCGGCTTCGCGGCAACGACGACTTCCAAGGCACCGTCCTTGCGCAGGAAGTCCGGCGTCAGGATTTCGATGGTCGTCTTGGGCGTCATCGTTCGGATCGCCTTGATGACATCGGCAAAATGCTGCGCCCCACCGTCGGGCAAGTCGTCACGGTCAACCGAGGTGATGACGACATGGGTGAGCCCCATGGTCTTCACGGCGGTCGCGACACGCTCCGGCTCACCGGCGTCAAGCGCGGTCGGGATGCCAGTGGCGACATTGCAGAAGGCACAGGCCCGCGTGCAGATCTCGCCCATGATCATGAAGGTTGCGTGCTTCTTGTCCCAGCACTCGCCGATGTTCGGGCAACCCGCTTCCTCGCAAACCGTCACCAGCTTGTTTGACTTCACGATCTCGCGTGTTTCGGCATATCCCTTGGATACGGGCGCCTTGACGCGAATCCAGTCGGGCTTGCGCAGCACTTCCTGATCCGGGCGATGCGCCTTTTCAGGGTGCCTGACACGAGGCGGGTTGGCGATGTTGTCGAGGACGGTGACCATCTTCAATCCGTTCTATACCGGTCGCTTCATAGCGCCCAAAGAGCCAGTCTCATCTAAGGCGTTTTGCCGCAAAGAAAAAGGCCGCCTCTGTAAGCTTATGCGTTCAGGGCGCGCCCATAGGCGTCGAGCACGCTTTCCTTCATCATTTCCGACAGGGTCGGGTGCGGGAACACCGTGTGCATCAGTTCTTCCTCGGTCGTCTCGAGGTTCATCGCCACGACGAAGCCCTGGATCAGTTCGGTCACTTCCGCGCCGACCATATGCGCGCCGAGCAACTGTCCCGTCTTCTTGTCGAAGATCGTCTTGATGAAACCCTGGTCTTCGCCCAAGGCAATGGCCTTGCCGTTGGCCGCGAACTGGAAGCGGCCGACGCGGATATCCTTGCCTTCCGCCTTGGCCTTGGCTTCAGTCAGGCCGACCGACGCCACCTGCGGGTTGCAGTAGGTGCAGCCGGGGATCTTCGATTTGTCGAGGCCATGCACGCCGGGGACGTTGGCGATCTTTTCGATGCAGATCACGCCTTCATGCTCGGCCTTGTGCGCCAGCATCGGCGGGCCGGCAACGTCGCCAATCGCATAGATGCCCGGTACGTTGGTGCGGCCGTAACCGTCCACGACAACGCAGCCGCGATCCGTCTTAATGCCGAGAGCCTCCAGCCCGAGGTTTTCGATGTTGCCCTGCACGCCGACGGCGGAGATCATGCGTTCGGCGGTGATCTTCTCAACCTTGCCGTCCTTCAGCTCGACATGGGCGGTAACCGAATTGGCACCCTTCTCGACCTTGGTAACTTTGGCTTCGAGAATGATCTTCATGCCCTGCTTCTCGAACTGCTTTTGCGCGAACTTCGAGACTTCGGCATCCTCGACCGGCATCACCTGCGGCATCAGTTCGACCACCGTGACCTCTGCGCCCATGGTGCGGTAGAACGAGGCGAATTCAATGCCGATGGCCCCGGAACCCATGACCAGCAGCGACTTGGGCATTTCCTTCGGCACCATCGCCTCGAAATAGGTCCAGATCAGCTTGCCGTCCGGCTCGATGCCCGGCAGCGCACGCGGCCGTGCGCCAGTGGCGACGATAATGTGCTTCGCGGTGTAGGTGCCCTCGCCCTTGGTACCCTTGGGCGCTGGATGCTGCGGCTCCATCGGCTTCTTGGACGTCTTGGAAACGACGATCTCGCCTAGCTTGGTGAGCTTGGCCTCGCCCCAGATGACATCGACCTTGTTCTTCTTCATCAGGAAGCCGACGCCGCCATTGAGACGAGCCGATACGCCACGCGAGCGCTCGACGACCGCCTTGACGTCCGCTGTCACCTTGCCGTCGATCTTGAGGCCATAGGCCTCGGGATGCTCTGCATAGTGCTTGATCTCTGCTGACCGGAGCAAAGCCTTGGTGGGGATGCAGCCCCAGTTGAGGCAGATGCCGCCAAGGTGCTCGCGCTCGACGATGGCCGTCTTGAAGCCGAGTTGGGCGGAGCGCACGGCGGTGACGTAACCGCCAGGGCCGGAACCGATGATGATGACGTCGTAATTCTCAGCCACGGAAATCTCCTAGTTCAAGGTGGCGGGACGGGAGTAGCGGCAGGCACCGGCTGGCACCAAACCGCTCCATTCCGCGCTTATGTTCACACCAGCATGGCCATCGGGTTTTCGATGAGGCGCTTGAAGGCGCCGATGAGTTCGGCTCCGAGCGCGCCGTCGACAGCACGATGATCGGTCGAGAGCGTCACCGACATGACGGTGGCTATTCTGATCTCGCCGTTCTTCACCACCGCCCGTTCCTCGCCGGCACCAACCGCAAGGATCGTCGCATGCGGCGGGTTGATCACCGCGGCGAAGTCCTTGATACCGAACATGCCGAGGTTCGACACAGCCGTCGTGCCGCCCTGATATTCCTCCGGCTTCAGCTTGCGGGTGCGGGCGCGCGCTGCCAGGTCCTTCATCTCGTTGGAGATCGCAGACAGGCTCTTTTCTTCCGCCCGGCGCACGATCGGCGTGATTAGTCCGCCCGGGATCGAGACAGCCACGCCGACATCGGCGTGCTTGTGCTTGACCATGGCGCTTTCGGTCCATGACGCATTGGCGTCCGGCACCTCCACCAGCGCCATCGCCATCGCCTTGATGATCATGTCGTTGACGGAGAGCTTGTAGGCCGGCACCTCGCCCTTTTCGGTCTTCCGGACCGGCGCGGCGTCGTTGAGCTGCTTGCGCAGCGCCAGAAGTGCGTCGAGTTCGCAATCGATGGTGAGGTAGAAATGCGGAATGGTCGATTTTGCCTCGACCAGCCGCCTCGCAATCGTCTTGCGCATGTTGTCGTGCGGGAGAAGCTCGTAGGAGCCTTCCTCGAACAGCTTGAGCACGGCATCGTCCGACATCGGCTTGACTGTAGGCGCAGCCGAACCGGCAGACGGAGCAACAGTGGCAGGCGCGGCAGGCTTCGCGCCACCGCCGGCAATCGCAGCCTCGACATCCGCTTTCACAACACGTCCATGCGGACCGGTGCCGGATACGGAGGCGAGATCGACGCCGGCATCCTTGGCGATACGGCGGGCGAGCGGAGATGCGAACGTCCTCGCGTCCGTGGAGGGCGCGGCACCGTTTGCAGCGGCAGGCTTTGCGGCTGGCGCTGGAGCAGCCTGACTGGCGGGAGCCGGAGCTTCGGCCTTTGCCTCTGCTTTCGGGGCCTCTGCCTTGGGTGCGGCACCGCCGTCGCCCTTGGCGGCAGCGGAAGCATCTTCGCCATCCGCAGCCAATACGGCGATCAGCGCGTTGACCTTCACGCCTTCCGTACCGGCTGGAACGACGATCTTGGCAACGGTGCCTTCATCGACGGCTTCGACTTCCATTGTCGCTTTGTCGGTCTCGATTTCGGCGATCACATCGCCGGGAGAGACTTTGTCGCCTTCCTTGACCAGCCACTTGGCGAGATTGCCCTCTTCCATCGTGGGGGAAAGGGCGGGCATCGTGATGTTGATTGGCATATCGTCCTCCCGCCCGGCCTATCGATAAGTGACGGCTTTCACCGCCTCGACCACTTCGCCGATATTCGGCAAAGCCAGCTTTTCGAGATTGGCCGCGTAAGGCATCGGAACATCCTTGCCGGCGATGGTGATGACCGGCGCGTCAAGGAAGTCGAAGGCCTGCTGCGACACCTGATTGGCGATATGATCGCCGACCGAGGACTGCGGGAAGCCTTCCTCGACCACGACGAGCCGGTTGGTCTTCTTGACCGAAGCGATGATGGTGTCGAAATCGAGCGGGCGGATGGTCCTGAGATCGATGATCTCGGCGTCGATGCCCATCTTGGCGAGTTCCGCCTCCGCCTTGACGGCATAGGTCATGCCGATGCCGAACGACACGATGGTGACGTCCCTGCCGACCTTGTGGACTCGAGCCTTGCCGATGGGCAGGACGAAATCGTCCAGCTTCGGCACGTCGAAGGACTGGCCATAGAGGATTTCATTCTCGAGGAAGATCACCGGATTGGGGTCGCGGATCGCCGCCTTGAGCAGGCCCTTGGCGTCTGCGGCCGTGTAAGGCATCACCACCTTGAGGCCGGGAATGTGGCTGTACCAGGCCGCGTAGCACTGCGAGTGCTGGGCAGCGACGCGGGCAGCCGCACCGTTCGGGCCACGGAAGACAATCGGCGCACCCATCTGGCCGCCGGACATGTAAAGCGTCTTGGCCGCCGAATTGACGATCTGGTCAATGGCCTGCATGGCGAAGTTGAAAGTCATGAACTCGACGATCGGCTTCAGGCCCGACATCGCAGCGCCAACGCCGACGCCGGCGAAACCATGCTCGGTGATTGGGGTGTCGACGACGCGACGGTCACCGAATTCTTGCAAGAGGCCCTGCGTGATCTTGTAGGCGCCCTGGTATTCAGCGACTTCCTCGCCCATGACGAAGACATCGGCATCGCGCCGCATTTCCTCGGCCATCGCATCGCGCAGCGCTTCGCGCACGGTGGTGGAGACCATCTCGGTGCCGGCGGGAATGTCGGGATCGGCGGCAATCTCAGCCTTCGGCGCAGCGGCAACAGGCTCCGCCGCGGGCTTGGCCGGGGCAGCTTCAGCGGCGGCAGGCGCCTCGGCCTTGGCCGGAGCGGATGGCTTGGCGGCATCGGCAGCGCTTTCGCCGTCAGCCAGCAGAACCGCGATCGGCGTATTCACCTTGACGCCTTCGGTGCCGGCAGCGATCAGGATCTTGCCAAGCGTGCCTTCATCGACCGCTTCGACTTCCATCGTCGCCTTGTCGGTCTCGATTTCGGCGATGACGTCGCCGGCGACGATCTTGTCGCCCTCGTTCTTCAGCCATTTCGACAGGTTGCCCTCTTCCATCGTCGGCGAGAGCGCAGGCATGAGAATTTCGATCGGCATTTGCCCTCTCCCTTAAAGTACGATGTCGGTCCAGAGTTCGGACGCATCCGGCTCCGGATCGGTCTGGGCGAAATCTGCGGCGTCGGCGACGATGTCGCGGACGTCCTTGTCCACAGCCTTCAATTCATCCTCGGTGGCCCATTTCTTGGAAATCAGCCGCGCCTTCACCTGCTCGATCGGATCGTGTTCGGAGCGCATCTTCTGCACCTCCTCCTTCGAACGATACTTGGCAGGGTCGGACATGGAATGGCCGCGGTAGCGGTAGGTCTGCATTTCAAGAATGATCGGGCCATTGCCGGTGCGGCACCATTCGGTGGCCATGTCGGCGGCAGACTTCACCGCGCGCACGTCCATGCCATCAACCTGCATCCCGGGGATCTTGAAGGAAGCGCCGCGATGCGAGAAATCCGTTTCGGCTGACGAGCGCGTCACCGAGGTGCCCATGGCGTAGCGGTTGTTCTCGATGATGTAGATGACCGGCAGCTTCCACAGCGAAGCCATGTTGAAGCTTTCGTAGACCTGGCCCTGGTTGGAGGCGCCGTCGCCGAAATAGGTTAGCGAGACATTCTTGTTGCCGCGATAACGGTTGGCGAAGCCAAGGCCGGTACCCAAGGAAACCTGCGCGCCGACGATGCCGTGGCCGCCATAGAACTGTTTCTCCTTGGAGAACATGTGCATGGAACCGCCCTTGCCCTTGGAGTAGCCTCCACGGCGGCCGGTCAATTCGGCCATAACCCCGCGCGGAGACATGTCCATCGCCAGCATGTGACCGTGATCGCGGTAGGCGGTGATCATCTGGTCGCCTTCGATCAGCGCCATCTTCATCCCGGTCACGACAGCTTCCTGGCCGATATAGAGATGGCAGAAGCCGCCGATGAACCCCATGCCGTAAAGCTGGCCCGCCTTTTCCTCGAAACGGCGGATGAGCAGCATATGACGGTAGGCGGAAAGCTCGTCGTCCTTGTTGAACTCGGCGGGCTTCGGAGCGGTCAGTATGGACGATTTGAAATCGGAACGTGATTTGGCGGGCGCTTTTTTGGCGGCGGTGGCCATGCATGTCTCCCTAGTGGTGTCTCTTGCGGACAGGAAGGGAGTTTTTCCTCCCCCAACTGCCGAAAAAGCTATCACGCAAAGGGGCATTTCGCCATGCGGAAAAATGCATGGCTGACATGCATCTAAACGGTTATATTCATTGAAATTTCTCTTGATTAACTGCTTTTCAGTTAATCAGCCTTCCGGGGCAACATGACGATAATCTCGTCAGGCTGTGACAGGTTGAGGGCCTTCCGGGCCAGCTCATCCAGCATGTCCTTTTCAAGAGAACCATCGTGCAGCAGGCGCACGCGCTTTTCAAGCTCGCCACGCTCCAACTGAAGGGAAGCAAGCTGCGCCTGCAGTTGCTCCTTGTGCTCCTGCAGTTTGTACTTGGAGTTGATACCGAATTCGCCGTGATAGGCATGAAAGCCAAAATAGGCGACAAAGGCTGCGCACAGCACCGGAATGATCAGGCGACCTTTATTTGTCTGCTTGTGCTGGCGCGTCCACATGGGCCGAAATCCCTTTCGACTCCTTGTCGCTCGATTGTGCTTAATGGACGGTTACGGCGCGCCGGTCGGAAACCCCGCAGAAACGAAAAAGGGCGGGTCGCCCCGCCTTTTCCGAAATGCGATGTGGCCGGATCAGCCCTTGAGGATGGACTTGCCCGCGTAGCGCGCCTGCCTGCCTAGTTCTTCCTCGATGCGGATGAGCTGGTTGTACTTGGCGGTACGGTCGGAGCGGGCAAGCGAGCCGGTCTTGATCTGGCCGCAGTTGGTCGCAACCGCGAGGTCGGCAATGGTGGAATCTTCCGTCTCGCCGGAACGGTGGGACATCACGGCCGTATATGCAGCCTTGTGCGCCGTCTCGACCGCGTCGAGCGTCTCCGACAGCGAGCCGATCTGGTTGACTTTGACGAGGATGGAGTTGGCAACGCCCATGCGGATGCCGTCGCGCAAGCGGGCCGAGTTGGTGACGAACAAATCGTCGCCGACAAGCTGGACCTTCTTGCCGACGAGGTCGGTCAAGTACTTCCAGCCTTCCCAATCGTCCTCGGCCATACCGTCTTCGATCGAGATGATCGGGTAGTCGGCGGCGAGCTTGGCAAGGTACTTGGCCTGTGTCTTGGGATCGCGCGTCTTTTTCTCGCCGCCATAAACGTAGTTGCCGTCCTTGAAGAACTCCGTCGAGGCGCAGTCGAGGCCGAGCGCGATTTCCTCGCCCGGCTTGAAACCGGCCTTCTCGATTGATCCCATGACGAAATCGAGCGCCGCCTGTGCGCTCTTCAGGTTCGGGGCAAAACCGCCCTCATCGCCGACATTGGTGTTGTGGCCGGCCTCCTTGAGGCCCTTCTTCAGGGTGTGGAAGACTTCGGAACCCCAGCGCACGGCCTCGCGGATCGAGGAAGCGCCAACCGGCAGGATCATGAATTCCTGGAAATCGATCGGATTGTCGGCATGAACGCCGCCATTGATGATGTTCATCATCGGCACCGGCAGGATGTGCGAATGCGCACCGCCAACATAGCGGTAGAGCGGCAGGTCGGCAGCTTCCGCAGCAGCCTTGGCGACGGCCAGCGACACGCCGAGGATGGCGTTTGCGCCAAGGCGGCTTTTGTTGGGCGTGCCGTCCAGTTCGATCATGGTCTGATCGATATGGATCTGGTCTTCGGCCTCGAGCCCGCCGATCGCCTCGAACAGCTCGCCATTGACCGCTTCGACCGCCCGCTCGACGCCCTTGCCGAGATAGCGAGGGCCGCCATCGCGAAGCTCGACGGCTTCGTGCGCACCGGTGGAAGCGCCGGAGGGGACGGCAGCGCGACCCATCGAGCCATCTTCCAGCACGACATCGACCTCGACGGTCGGATTGCCTCGGCTATCCAGGATTTCACGGCCCACGATGTCGATAATGGCGGTCATTGGAAATCCCCGTTCTAATCGTTGAAAACGTTGGGGCACGTCTTAGACAAAGTGGGGCAAAACGCAATCGTCTACGGTCGCAAAAATCGCATCTGCGACGATTCACGTTCCGAAAAACTTGGTCACGATAAGTCATCGTCTGACGGGAAGCCGCGTACGGAATTCTGGGCTAAATTCCGATTCGCGCGGGGCGAAACAGAAGGGAGTTTCGCCATGTCCGAGTTAAGCGGTATCGTGAGTTTATTTCTGATTGCGGCTGCATTCCTGACTTCATGTACGGGCCAGCAGCCATCGCAAGATACTCCCTCGCATGTCATCTTGCAGATAGCCCAATGACGATGGAAAGGCCCTCGCCATGAGGGCCTTTCCATGACCGCGAACGCCCTTCAAGGGATGCAGACAAAACGCGACCGAGGAAATTGTACCGTCGCCCGGAAGCAGGTGGATAAATCCTCAGTCGGTGAGGATGAAGGTCACCTTCATGTTGACGCGGTACGCAACGATGGCGCCGTCCTCGACAACGACTTTCTGCTCCTGAATCCACGCGCCTTCGACGTTCTTCAAAGTCTTAGCGGCTCGGGCGATGCCCTTTTCGATGGCGTCCTGAAAGCCTTTTTTGGATGAAGACGAAATTTCGGTTACACGGGCAACGGACATTTTGAACTCCCAGTCAAAGAGATCATTTGCCCCCGAAACGTACAACCGCCGCTTGTCATGAACAAGGCGCAGATCAGGCCTTGGCAACCCTGTCGAGTGCGATCAGACGCTCGAGCAGTTCCGGCATATCCTTCAAGGGCACCATGTTGGGGCCATCGGATGAGGTCGAGTTGTCCGGATCCTCGTGCGTTTCGATGAAGACACCGGCGACACCGACAGCGACGGCAGCGCGTGCGAGCGTTGCCACGAACCGGCGCTCACCGCCCGAAGTCGCACCCTGCCCGCCCGGCTGCTGCACCGAATGGGTTGCATCGAAAATGACCGGTGCGCCCATATCGGCCATGATGGGCAGCGCGCGCATATCGGAGACAAGGGTATTGTAGCCGAACGACGCGCCGCGCGCGGTGACGAGCACGTTGGCGTTGCCGGAACCGGTGACCTTGCCGATGACGTTCTTCATGTCCCACGGCGCCAGGAACTGGCCTTTCTTCACATTGATGACCTTGCCGGTGCGGGAAGCGGCGACCAGAAGATCGGTCTGGCGGCTGAGGAAGGCCGGGATCTGCAGCACATCGACATGCGGCGCGACGATTGCGCACTGCTCCTCGGTGTGCACATCGGTGAGGATCGGCAGGCCAAACTCCTTGCGCAGATCATCGAAGGCCGGCATCGCGGCATCGAGGCCGGCACCGCGCGTGGAGGTCAAAGACGTGCGGTTGGCCTTGTCGTAGCTGGATTTGTAGACGAGCCCCATACCCAGCCTGCCGGTCAGTTCCTTGAGTGCGCCGGCCATGTCGAATGCGTGCTGGCGCGATTCGAACTGGCACGGACCAGCGATGAGAGCGAGCGGCGCGCGATTGTCGAAGGTGACATTGCCGACTTTGACCGACGCATTTGGCTTGCTCATGCCTGCTCCTCGAAAATGAAAGCCGCGCCCTGCCCCGGTGCAGGGGCGACGATGGCGCGATTGCCGCCTATGTCGTGACCTATGCGGCGTTGCGCAAGAAGCGCACGCAGCTTTTCCGCATTGGGGACCGAAAAGACGACCGCTGCAAAACGCAGTTCCGTTGCCTTGCCAGCCGGCAGGCCGAAACGGCGCTCGTAGTCCTGCGGCGTGACGACGCTCAACCGCGCATTCGGCAGGGTCAACTCGCCGGTCTGCGATGTTGGGGCGGGTTGTGCATCAGCAGCGGCGGCCACGATGGGAAGCTGTGCTGAAGGATTTGCGCTGATCGCGATGACCTCAACGATTGCAACCGCGCCATTATCGTGACGCTGGAGTGCCGACCGATCGACCTTCGGCGCGTTGACCCGCTCGCAGGCAAACAGAAAGGTGTCGGCAACCTCGGGGACTGAGGCAAAGGCAAGGCGAAACGATGCCGTGTCGGTTTTGCCTGCGGCATCGACAAAGGGGCGGGAAAAGTCCAGACGCGCGCCGGCGGAGATACCGGCTGCGGTGTAGCGACGATGATCGGCGTCTGCATCGGAGGTGCCGAACACGATGGCCGAAAAGCCTTCCTGGCCGATGTCTTCACGGTACTTGCGGTCACGCGCCACAAAGACGTTGCCAGCCGCAACAGCCGTGTCGGCAGCCTTTGCATCGGCAACGGCGAGTGGTTCCATGAAGGTGCCGTCGGCGAAATAGACGCAGCAGTTTTCCGTTCCGAATGGATGAAGGCCGCGCGGCGCAACCGTAAAGCCCAAGGCGGTCAACCGGGCGCGCGCAACGTCGAGATCGGCGGTTGGCAGGACAAGATGGTCAAGCGGATGGGTCATTCAGCGCGGTGTGCCCCATTCCCCGATTTCGTTCAAGGGTGAGTGTGATCATGCTTGCTCATCGCTCCGCCCGCTTCCTTCGTCATCCTCGGGCAAGCCTGAGCGGAGCGATAGGCGCGACCCGAGGATCCATGCCGTGAAGATTGTGTGGTGCAGGGCGGCTCAGAATGGGGGGCCTGCTTTTGCACCCTTTGCGCGCTGCCGGGATGTCACGGCATGGATCCCAGGGTCTCCGCAACGGCCTTCGGCCTGCTCCGCCCTAGGATGACGAAGAGATGGACATGCTTTCTCGTTGCCACGCCCGGCTAAAGCCGTCTGGCCATTGTCAAAGAACTGACCTCATCTG
>CAZROU010000067.1:0-16230 GCA_964601795.1 uncultured Mesorhizobium sp.
ACTTCTCAATGGAAAAACCGCCCAATCCCGGGTCAGTTCTCGGCGGAAATCAACAGCAAGAACAAGAAGAACCCGACTGGGACCCCCGACACGCTCTATTTCAACGCCTTCACCGAGGATTTGTTCGTCTGGGAAAACGACCTTGAAGGCGACAGCGTTCGCCGGCTCCAGCTGAACCAGAAGTCGTCCTTCTTCAATGCGATGACGGAACTCGCGCTGGACGAGACCATCGCCCGCTACCTTTCCCGCTACGCCGACTTCGAATTCGACTTTGCCTACAAGGAGGTCGAGCAGGGCGGAGAGAAGCTCTTCAAGCCGGATTTCGTGAGCTTCCGAAAGGGCGATGTGGCCAACATCAAGGTGTCTCGAGGTGAACAGAACATCTTCATCTGGTGCGTCTTTATGGCGATATGCGAGCGTATGCTTGATGGGCATCAGTCCTACCAGGGGAAGAAGTACCTCTACATCGACGACCCCATCTCATCACTGGATGACAACAACGCAATCTCCGTCGCCTGCGACCTGGCCAAGCTCCTCCGTCGGGCGACCATGCGAAAAGACGGCGCCGGTCTACCCGCCCCGATTAAGGTCATCTTCTCTTCCCACCACGCGCTGTTCTTCAATGTCATGTGCAACGAAATGGGCAGAAGGATTGATGATGCGCCTTCGGTCGACCATCGGCGCTATTTTCTGCATCGCCCGAGCGACGACGGCACCTACACTCTCCAGGCCACACAAGACACGCCCTTCTTTCACCACGTTGCTACCTTGGCCGAATTGCAGCGTGCCGCCGATCCCGACAAGGGGGAGCTCTACACCTTCCACTTCAACGCCTTGCGCAGCGTCATGGAGAAGACAGCCTCTTTCTTCGGTCATCCAAGCATGGCCTTCTGCCTGAAGGCGCTGAACAACGAAGAAGACCGGGCGCTGTTCAACCGGGCCCTGAACCTGCTGAGCCACGGCGCCTATGCCATCCAGGAACCCACAGAGATGGGCGAGGACAACAAGGAACTGTTCCGCCGCATCCTGCGCGAATTCATCACGCGGTTCGAATTCGCCCTGCCGGGAGTTGTTCCAGCCCAGACCGTCGCCGCGGCGCCAGCGCTCGCCCCCCAGGAAGCACCCGTACAATGAATGACCAAATCCAAAAGCAACTTGGCAAAACGCTCTGGAACATTGCCGATCAGCTGCGCGGCGCGATGAACGCGGATGACTTCCGCGATTACATGCTGTCGTTCCTCTTTTTGCGCCACCTCTCAGACAACTACGAGACCGCGGCGAAGCGCGAATTGGGTAGTGATTATCCCAGTGAAGCGGAGGTTGCTGCTGAGCGAGCGAGGGTTGCTGCCCTCAGGGCTGAAGCGGCGCAAAAGACTTCAAGGGCTCGTAAGAAGGCAAGGAGTATTGATGACATTCGACTGGAGGGTTCCGATGCGGAAACACTCGATATCACGACACCGCTGCAACTGTGGTATAGTCGTAATCCTGAGGATGTAGCCGAGTTCGAGAAGCAGATGCGCCGCAAGGTGCACTATGTGATCGAGCCGCCATTTTTGTGGAATAACATCGCTGAACTTGCCCGCGTTCAAAGCGATGAACTGCTGAAAACTCTTTACGACGGCTTCAAGTACATCGAGAACGAATCCTTCCAGAGCACCTTCAGCGGCCTGTTTTCTGAGATCAATCTCTACTCGGAAAAGCTCGGCAAGAGTCAACCGGACAAGAACAAGAAGCTCTGTTCTATCATCGTCGAGATCGCCCGAGGGTTGGCCGAATTCTCGTCGGAGGTTGATCATCTCGGAGATGCTTATGAGTACCTGATCGGACAGTTCGCCGCCGGTTCGGGCAAGAAGGCGGGCGAGTTCTACACGCCGCAGCAGATTTCCGACATTCTATCGGCAATCGTGACACTAGACAGCCAGGAACCCGCCACAGGCAAGAAGGACCGCCTCGCGAGCGTGCTGGACTTTGCTTGCGGATCGGGTTCGCTGTTGCTCAACGTGCGCAAGCGGATGGGGCCGCGCGGCATCGGCAAGATTTTCGGGCAGGAAAGCAACATCACGACCTACAACCTCGCTCGCATGAACATGCTGCTGCATGGGGTGAAGGATACCGAGTTCGAGATCTTCCACGGCGATACCCTAGCCAATGACTGGGACATGCTGCGCGAGCTAAACCCCGCCAAGAAGGCTGCTTTCGATGCCATTGTGGCCAACCCGCCCTTCAGCTTTCGGTGGGAGCCGGCCGAGGCAACGGGCGACGATGTGCGGTTCAAGAACTACGGGCTGGCGCCAAAGTCGGCCGCAGACTTCGCCTTCCTGCTGCACGGTTTCCACTACCTGAAGGATGAAGGCGTCATGGCCATCATCCTGCCGCACGGCGTGCTGTTCAGAGGCGGGGCGGAAGAGCGAATCCGAACCAAGCTGCTGAAAGATGGCCACATCGATACGGTCATCGGACTGCCCGCCAACCTGTTCTATTCGACGGGTATCCCGGTCTGCATCCTTATCCTCAAGAAGTGCAAGAAGCCCGACGACGTGCTCTTCATCAACGCTGCCGATCACTTTGCGAAGGGCAAGCGACAGAACCAACTCACGGACGAGCATATCGGCAAGATCGTCGATACCTATCAGTTCCGGAAGGAGGAGGACCGCTACTCCAAGCGCGTCAGCATGGAGCGCATCGCCGAGGAGGGCTACAACCTCAATATCTCCCGCTACATCAGCACGGCCGGGGAAGAACTCCAGATCGATCTGATGGCTGTCCATGAAGAGTTGGTCGATATCGAGAAACAGGTTCGCGAAGCGACTGCGAAGCACAACACATTCTTGCGGGAGCTTGGACTTCCACCTTTGCCGATCTCGAAAGGCTGATGTGAGCCCGTAGCCAATCAACAAGCACAGCGCCGAATGAACGTCCGCTGTCGGGCAAAGTTCGTCTGCGCCTGAATGGCAGGAATGGCGGCGCGAAGCCGTCATTCACCATTCACTAGATTTCGCGATCATCCAATAGGCACGACCAGCCCTGGATCAAACTCCGCGTTTTCATCCTCATACCCCCTCGGGTTGCAGATCACCCGTGTTTCTCCGACAAGGTAATCGGCGCTGTCATGCGTATGCCCGTGAACCCATAGCGCGGGTTGCTGCTCCTCGATAATTTGCGACAGGTCCGAAGCGTAGGCGGCGTTCAGCAAGTCGCCCTTGAACCTGGCCGGAATGGAATTCGCATGCGGCAGATGGTGGGTGACGACGACGGTGGGAATCGGATCGGATTTTAGGGCAGCTTCGATGAAGGACCGCGAATCCTGGTGCATCCGGTAAGCGGTCTGCGGAAGGAAGCGCTGCCAGGGATTTCTCTGGGCGGCGATTTGCCGGTAGTCGTTCATGCGCTCGCGGGCGTAACGCATCGCCAGTTCCGGAGAGCCTTCAATACGGTAGTCGGTCCATAGCGTCGCGCCAAGGAAACGGACGCCGGCGATGACGACCGACTGGTTTTCGAGAAAGTGAACGGCGGGGAAACGGGCTGCCGCTGCCTTGCCATCTTCGAGACCTTCGCGGATCCCGCCCTTGTAGAACTCGTGGTTGCCGGCGACATAGATGCAGGGCATCGCATGGGCGATGTTTTCGGCGAGCCAATGGATGCCGTTGGCGGGCGCCCGGCAGAGATCGCCGGCGACGACACAGACGTCGGCAACGGGAATGGCGAGCGGCGCTCGAAGATCGGCGACTTCGAGATGCAGGTCGGAGAACAGCCAGAGTTTCATAAGATCGAATCCTTTGGATGGCGTATGGGCATGCCTGTCCGGCCGGGTTTTGGCCCCAGCTGGAGGACTGAATGCTTGTCTGGGCGCGTTTCCGGCTTAGCCAGGCCGCTCGCGGATGCGTTTTCGGGTTTCGGTCAGGACGGCATCGAGTTCCGGCCCATCCAGCGTTCCGGCATCGAACAGGCGCTCGGCCAGGAAGTCGATGGCGTCGGTCTGTTCGCGCACGATGGTGCAGGCTGCCTGGTAGGCACGCTCGAGCCGCTCGTTGATGCGGGCGGCGAGTTCCGGATCGGCGGCAAGCATTTCGGTGGTATCACTTGGCTTGCGATGAACCAGCGGCCATTTGCCGCCGATGCCAAGGATGGTTTCCATGTCGAGCGCCAGCCGGGTGGCGAGCGCCAGATCGCTGTGGTCGGCGCCGCCGGCATTGACCGTCACCGTTTCCAGCATCACTTCTTCCGCCGCGCGGCCGGCAAGCACGCCGATCAGCACGGCCGTCAGCCGGGCTTCCGTCATTTCATCATGCGTGCCGATGCTTCCGTCGACAAAACCGCCTCCCGTTTTGGCGTCGACTGTGATTTCGGCAATGGGGCCGAAGCCGACCAGCATGCGGGCGACGGCATGACCCGCTTCGTGGGTGGAGATGCGTAAGCGCAGCGCCATCGAGCGAGACGGCTTTGACCCGGCAAGCTGGAATTCGAGATCGGTGTAGGAGAGCGGACGGCGGTCGCGTCGTGCCTTCTGTCTTGCCTCCCGGACCCATCGCTCGATGTCGGCGCCCGTCATGCCTTGCGCTCTGCGGGCAAGCGCCTTCAGGGCGGTGGAAGCCAATGTCTGTCCTGACGATTTCGCAGATTGCACGATCGTCATGGCCGAGGAGCCTCAGTTCGGATTGGAATGGCGGCCTGCACCAGCGTGGCATAGGGATCGTCGGACATCATCGCGAATCCTTCCTCCAGGACTTTCCGCAGGTCGTTCTCGACCATGGCGCCCTTTGAGACGCTGGCCGTGACCGTCACGATGTCCCTGCCGAGATGGTGGCGCAGGATCGCCAGCCGCGCTTCGGCATCCGGCAACGGAATCTCGATCTGCCTGTCGATCCTGCCGGAGCGCAGCAATGCCGGATCGATGACGGATGGGTTGTTGGTGGCGCAGACCACGATGACACCGCTGGTGCGGGCCGCCCCGTCCAGCAGTTCCAGGCAGCAGTTGACCACCGAGTTCCAGTAGTCGGCGTAGTCCCTGGAAAGATCGACGCGACGGCCGATGCCGTCGAACTCGTCGACGAACAGAATGCAGGGCCTTTGCGCTTCCGCCTCGGCGAACGTCCGCTTCATGCGCTTCAGCACGTCGCCGAGATTGGACGGCTCGAGCCAGCGCGCCACCGATGTCGCAAGCAAGGGGACGTGCAACGTATGGCAAAGCGCACGGGCAAAATGCGTCTTGCCGACGCCTGGCGGACCGGACAGCAGCACCTTCGTACTCAAATCTCTCCAGGCAAGGTCGCCGGCGCGCCAGAGCGGCAACTCGTCCCGGATCTGCAGGGCCCAGTCCCTGGCCTCGCCATAGCCGGACAAAGTCTCGATCGTCGGCGCAGGATGTCCGGCGCGGGCTTCGGAAGGCGCTTCCGGCTGAATGATGTCGCTTCCGAAGCCGGGATCGGCGTTGCGGCGCGTCGGCCAAGAATCGGAGGACCGAGCCTTCGCCTTCCCGGACGGTCTGCCCAGACCATCGCCAGGACCATCGCCGGATTCGCTTGCCGCCCCGGCTAGCCTGCGCAGGCTGTCGGCCGCCGCGTCGGCGGCGACCCCGGGCCGGATGGCGATCGCGATGTCGCCGAGGCCGAGCCGCCCGAAGTCGATGCCGTCGAGCCTGCCCGCCGAGGGCGGCGCGCCGAGCACCGTCTCGATGGTGCGGCGGACGATGTCGAGGGTCAGCGTGCCGCAGACCAGATTGAGTTGCGATGCCTGGACCAGCTTTGGCGCGAGCGCTTCCTTCCGCTCGGCGACGGCAAGGATCGGATAGGGGCTGATGGCTGCGGTATCGTATTGCCGGTCATCCTCCTCCTGGTCCCGATCGCTGCCGACAAAGACGACAAGGCGCCGACGGGCGGCGGCAACATGCTCGAAGCGCACATTCTCGCGTATGTCATAGCCGTTCGAGCGCTCGACCGCGCCGGGCAGGATGTGACCGCGTTTGAGGAGTTCCAGGAAAGTCCGCTCGAATCCTCTGGTCTCGCCGAGCAGGGTCACGATCGGCCGCCGCAACCTCAGCGCCCGCAGGACATCGGCAAGGGCGGCCGCATTGTCCGGAACGGCCTGCGCAAGCAGAAGCATGGCGGCGACATCGGCGGCCGACGGCGGTTCTGCCACCCCGCGTACTGCCTTCACCAAAGCGCGGTCGTCGTGCCGACGCTGTTCGGAAGGTATCGGTCCGCCAAGGGCTTCCTCCAGCGATCCTGCCGTAGGTGTTGCGTCCCTTTCTCTGTCCGTATCGAAGGCGAACTCGTCCGACCCAAGGATTGGATGCGTCGTTTCGTCAGGGAGCCTGCGCCGGTGACGCGACAGCATGGCGACGGCTTGCGCCGGAGACATCGCACCCGTTTCTCTATTGCCGTGATAAAAGGACACCACCCGGCCGTGGCTCTCGACATCCTCCTGGCAAAGGATTCCCGCTTCGACGGCATCCGCAAGAGCGAGCGCCATCGCCTTGCGTCGCAGCCGATCGAGAAGGTGATCTGCGAGCCGCTCGTTCATGCCGCTTCCTGCCTGGTCGTGTTGCACCGGCTGAACATGACGGCTCCGTTTCTTCCGGCGTTTCATGGACGGCTCCCGCTCATTGCCTCATCCTGTGCCGCTCGCGCGCCTCGCCCAGCGTTTCCACAAGTTGCTGGAGCCTGCGAATGGAACCGCCACGCCAATGGTCGGCGAGTGCCGTCAGTTCAAACTGCTCGAGCGGCGTCGCCCAGCGCGGATCATGCCCGGCATCGACATAGATCCGCTCGACAAGACGAGGCGCCAGAATATCGAGCTGTTCCGCCCCCGGTTCCGGGAAAGCAATGACCCGGCACCGGTCCAGCAGTACCGAAGGCACGGTGGTGAGCGTGTTCGCCGTCATCAGCCAGGAGACGTGGGACAGATCGCAGGGGGATTCGACATAAGGATCGAACCAGCGTTGCGAGGTCTCCCGTTCGAACAGGCCGACCAGCACGTCATGGACATTACCGTTGTGCCTGGAGGTGCCGACTTTTTCGATCTCGTCCAGGATAATGACGGGACCGGCGCAGCGATGGCGACGGATCGACAGCACGGCGATGCTCGGCTCGCCCGACGACCAGCGCCGGGCCGTCCCGCCGATCGAGCTGTCGTTCAGCCCGCCGCACGATACCAGCTCAAAAGGAACGGCGAGTTCTTCGCAGAGCCGCCGGGCCAGCCTTGTCTTGCCGCATCCCGGCGTGCCGACCAGGACCGTCGGCCGGATATTGACATGGTCCCGGCCGACGAGGCGGTTCAGCAACTCGTCGATGACGGCGACGGCGTAAGGGAATTCTTCGACCAGCCGCTCCCGTACCCGGGCGAGATCGGGGACAAGCGGCAACGGCAGGGCGATATTGAGAAGCTTCTCGAACTCCTTGACGACGCGCTTGCCTTCGGAGGTGCTGTCGTTGCCGATCGAAGTGAAGATGATGACAGTTCCCTTCGGCTTGGCGACCGGAGAAGGCTCCGTCGCGGGAACCCTCGCGACATCAGCCGTATAGGATGAAGGAGTTTCGTCTGCCGGCTGTTTTGTCTCCCGTTCCGGTAGCTGGATCGCCACCTCGAACTCTCTTGCATTCGAACGCAGGTCACGGCTCACCCGGCCTCGGGGAATGGCGACAATCCCGTCATGGCGCAGATGGCCATAGTCGTTGGCCAGGACGGCCCAGGCGAGCGCCCATGGCAGAAGGCTGAAGTCACAGGATTCACGAACGTCGTCGAGCGCAACGGATGCCGTCCTGCCGGCGATCATAGCGGCCGCATCCGGATCGCCGATCGACGCCAGATAGAATTTGACACGAAGTCGAGCATTGAAAGCAGACATCGTGTTGAAACCGCTCGTCGCTTCCAGGGCGGCTTCGACACAGCGCAGCGCCTCGTCGCTCTGGTCAACGGCAAGATCGTCCAGGGATGCCACCAAAGGAGCGATCTCGAACTTTGGCTTGTGCTTCAGCCGGCGCGACAGGCGTTCGCCGAATTCCCTGATGTCGCTCGCCATGTCGTCGAACAGGAACGGCATGCCTCGCAGCAGTTCGATCTCCGTCGGCAGGTGCAATCCCGCTTGCGCCGCTTTCAAACGTCGCTCGAAGTGCCGGTCCCGACCGCCGCGTGAATCCTTGCCGGACATGGTCATCGCCGCAACCGCTCAGGCATCCAGGCCGGACCGCTCGGCCGGGCGGCCAAGCCGGTACCAACGGGACAGAGTCCGTGCCCAACTCATGTCGGCTGACATCAGAAAGACCTGAGAGGTGGCGATCGGGCGGTTGGTCCCCGGAAGAGCCGGATGGCCTGTCGACAGTCCCACCAAAGCCGGTGTCAACACATTCCCGAGAAGCCAGCGGTCGAGAAGCGGAGCATCGTCACCGGCCATTGTCACTGGCGGCACGCCATGACGAATATGGTCCATATCGGCGACCAGCGAGGAGAACCTCAAGAAGTCGCGTTCGAAATCGGTATCGGGTTCCGAGTGCTGGTTGAACAACAGCATCAGCAAGCCTCCGTCTGTCCGGCCAAGGATCCGTTGCAATTGGATCCTTGCGATTCGCTGGAATTAGCAGGACAGGCATACGGCGTCGGACATTGGGCGTCCACCGGTCAATACAGGCGTCCGGACGCCTGACGATCGTAAGGCTGGCGTTCCCCCATCGCTCCGGCTAGAACGTTTTCATGCAGGCATCCTACGACTTTCTGCGCGCCGCACGCGCCCTCCTGGACATCACCCCGGCGCAACTCGCCGAGAAAGCCAAGGTGAGCAAGCGATCGATCGTCCGGATAGAAGCGCGCGAACCTGTCGGCCTGGAGATCAGCCTAAGGGTGCAGCATGCGTTGGAGGAACTCGGCGTCGAATTCCTTCCCGAGACGAAATCGCACGGCCCGTCGATGCGGGTCGGCAAGAACGTCGTCAAGAAGATCGGGTTTCAGATTTCCGCGGATTAACTCGTTGACGGCGCATGCACTATATAGCCGGCGCAAACTCCCCAAGACGGTATGGGTGTAGTAAGCAGCGTCTGATCCGTCCCCCCGGGGGTTCGGTCCAGTCGCCTCCGATCCCAAGCCGAGCCTCCCATCAGGCCCGTTCTCACGAATAGGCCGTGATTCCGTCTGCAGATAGAAGGACTTCGCTCGTGAATCAGCGTGAGTTGCGAATGAATCAAGATGAGTTGTGAATCAGCAAGTGCGATAGCGGCAATTCTATGGCTTTTTCGGGGCAAGAGCAGATTTAGCGCCAGAGAATTTTTTTAGTTTTTCAATGATTACAAAATCTTATCGTTAACCCTTGCCAAAGCTGCGTCAGCCAAAATTGTGGCAAGCGTCAGCGCTGATTTGTCGCCTCAGCGAAATAGTTGACTGGTGGTGTGCGCAGTCTTTGGCGAACGAGTCTCTAGTTTGGTTTTCCCAGTTTTGGGGTAAAAAACTGGGAACCCGAGGTGAAATCGGCAGGTTTGACGATTTTTCGGATCGAACAGGCCAGCTTTCCTAGGTCGTTGCGGAAATTTTCCCATGACGTGGAAACTGGGAAACAGATTCGTGGAACTGGGAAAAGCCTGAACGGCGGAACGGCAAACGGGCAAACGGCCCGCGCAAAGCCGCAAAGCTGGAAGTGTGGGAACGGCAATCGCACAGCCAGTTTCAGAAGGTCATCCGGGCTTGCTCGCCTTGTCGCACCGGTGTGGAGCATCCGGATTGACAAGCCGCAGCGAAGGGGTAATTTGTATTTTGCTGAGCCGTTAACGAATACGGACAAGCCATTCTGATTGCGGATGCTCGACGGATGTCTTGGTGGCGGATGCCTCTACCGTAGGATAAGCGTAGTAAGCAGGATTGCCGAGTAGGACGAGAAGCCGGATGGCTTCGTGGCGGATGCCTTAGCGACTGAGGGCGATTTCTTTCTGACAACTCGTGCTGTCTCTTTGGTTTGCGCGGTGCGCGGCCTCGGGACGAATTGGCTTGGCCGCACCGGCCGGGTCTTGCGCTGTCAAAGGAGTCGCACCCATGCGCCCGGACGCTATAGCCCTATCCCACGTTTCGAATGTCGAACGCGATCCGCGGCAATTGAAGCCGTGGCAGACCAATGCCCGCCTTCACTCAAAAAAGCAGCTTCGCCAGCTCGCGGCGAGCATCGGGCGGTTCGGGTTCACAAATCCCGCCATTATAGATGAGGTCGACAACATTCTGGCTGGCCACGGCCGTGTGTCGGCGGCCATCGAGATCGGACTTGATCTCATCCCGTGTAGATTGATTTCCGGGCTGAGCGAGGCGAAAAAGCGCGCTTTTGTCATCGCTGACAATAAACTGGCCCTCAACGCGACGTGGGATGAGGCCATTTATGCCGCCGAGGTCCGGATCATCCAACAAGACCTTGTCGTTCCGCTGGACGCAGTGGGGCTTGACCCAGTCGAGATCGACATTCTTAGCGATGCCGTCGAGCCACGAGAAAAGGGCGGACAACCGGAGGACGATTGGCTGCCGCAAGAGGCGGATGGTCCGGCAACTACAAAGGCCGGTGATATCTGGCTTTGTGGTGAGCACAAGATCGTATGCGGCGACAGTCTTCGCGAAGAAACATTCTCGGCATTGATGGGGGAGGAATTGGCCGAGATGGTCTTTACGGACGTGCCCTACAACGTTCCGATCAACGGTCATGTCAGCGGTCTGGGCAAGATCCGGCACCGCGAATTCGCCATGGCGCATGGCGAAATGGATGCGGCTGCCTTCACGGCGTTCCTCAAGCAGGCATTTATGCTTCTCGTCCGCTATTCGACGGACGGCTCGATCCATTTTCAGTGCATGGATTGGCGACATTCGCAGGAAATAGCCAACGCCGCAAATGGGATCTATTCAGAACAGAAGAACCTTATCGTCTGGGATAAGGGAACTGCCGGCATGGGCAGCTTCTATCGCAGCCGGCATGAGCTGATCTTCATCTATAAGAACGGCACCGGCCCGCACATCAACAATTTCGGGCTTGGCCAGTATGGTCGTCATCGCAGTAACATCTGGCAATATCGCGGCCTCGCCGGAGCCGGTCCCAACAGGCGGGCGGAACTCGCGCTGCACCCAACGGTGAAGCCGGTCCAGATGATCGCCGATGCCATGCTCGATTGCTCGACACGTGGCGGCATTGTCCTGGACGCCTTTGGCGGCAGCGGCTCGACGATGATCGCGGCACAAAAGACACGGCGACGGGCCCGACTGATCGAAATCGACCCGATCTATGTCGATCGAACGGTAAGGCGCTGGCAGCAGTTTGCGAAGGATGACGCTGTTCATGCCGTGACGGGTGAAACCTTCAATTCCCGGAAACGCAAGGCCCTGTCGAGCGGCGATGGAGGCGAAAATGAGTGAGGAAGACGACGCGCGCGAAGACGCGTTTACGCATCTTGATGCCGACCATCCATCACGCAACCGCGACTATGAGGTCGGGAAGTTCAAACCCCCGATCGCCTCGCGGATTAAGCCGGGAGAGCGCCGCAATCCGAAAGGGCGGCCGCGAAGCCGCAAGAGCCCGACCGAACTGCTCAATGAGTTTTACATGCAGAAGATAAGGGTCCGGGTTGGCGACAAAACGGTCTGGATGACCCGCCTCGTCGCCGAGGCCCATATTTTGCACGGGAAAGCTCTGACTGGCGACATTCGTGCTCTGAAAGAAAGTCGGGCACTCGCCGCTTCGGCTGGCATGTTCGTGGAGAATTTGGAGCCGCCAGTCGAAATCCTCGACGACGGCGACGAGGACATCATCGCTGATTTTATGGCGCGCAAGGCCGGCAAGCCCTCGCGCGATTCCGACAAAGGTACGGGCACGGGAGGGGAAGATGAGCAAGGCTGAGACCGCAACAGCGACCCCGCTTCTTCGGGACGCGATCCTTCGAATCGACTTCTATGCCTTTGTCCGCAGGGTCTTCACTGAGCTTCGGCCCGGAGACCGCTTCTCACCGAACTGGCATCTGGACGCGATCTGCCATGAGGTGATGCAAATGGTTGACGGAACTAACCAGCGCCTTCTGGTTACCTTGCCGCCGCGCTCATTGAAATCGATCATCATCTCGGTAGCCCTGCCGGCATTCGTGCTTGGCCGAAATCCGACGCGGCGGGTTGTGTGCATATCCTACGCAGAGGAACTGGCGGTGGACCTCGCAAACCAATTCCGCAAGGTTATTGCCAGTTCCTGGTATCGACGCCTGTTCCCAAGAATGGTGACGAAAAGGAACACCGATCGAGAAATCACCACCACACGCGGTGGCAGTCGTTTTGCCACTTCGATCAACGGGCCATTGACCGGGAGAGGCGGCAACCTGTTCATCATCGATGATCCGATCAAACCGGTCGATGCGCTGTCCAAGCCAAAGCGGGACGCCACCAATGATTGGTTGCGCAACACCCTTGCCTCTCGACCCGACGACAAGCTGCACGACAAGATGATCATGCTGATGCAACGCGTCCACGCCGAGGACCCGGCAGGCGCCGTGCTGGCAAGCGGAGGGTGGAAGCATCTCAATCTGCCGGCCATCGCCAACCATGACGAGATCATTCCACTTTCCTACGGAAGAGCCCATCGCCGCTTGGCGGGCAGTGCCCTTGACGAGAACCGGGAGCCGCTCTGGTTGCTCGAGGATCAACGGCATCAGATGGGCGACCTGGCTTTTGCCGCCCAATACCTCCAAGCGCCCAACCTGCCCGACGGCGGCATATTCAAACGAGCCTGGTTTAGGATCGCCGAACAGGATGCCTATCCCTACGACGACCCCAGTTGGCAAATCATCCAAAGCTGGGACACCGCCATGGTATCGAACGATAATGCCGATTGGTCGGTTTGCACCACCTGGCTGGTCGTAAGGGACTGCTTCTATCTGATCGACATCGTTCGCAAACGTCTCGTCTACCCAGACCTGAAAGCAGCGATCCTCGATGAGAAAAGAGGTTACAAACCGCACCACCTGATCATCGAGGACAAGGGAGCAGGAACCAGCCTCATCCAGGATCTTTATAATGATAAGGTCTCAGTTGAACCCTATCGCTGTAATGATCCGAAGGAAGTTCGTGCCGGGCGAGCTTCAGTTGCCATCAATCAGGGTCGTGTGTTCCTTCCGGCAGGGCAAGACCCCGCGATCGACCTCTTCCTTGAAGAAGCGCTTGCCTTCCCGGGAGGCCGCCATGACGACCAGGTCGATTCCATGGTTCAAGCCATCGACTGGTGGGAAAACCAACGGCAAATCCCAACGGCAATGTTCGGGCGATATTAGTCAAGAGGCCCTACTCCGCCCTTGCGATGAGCCATTGGACGAAGCCGGCGTTGACGGCAACGGTGGCAAGTGTGGTCCGGTCCCAGAGGGTGATGTCGGGGCGGTTGGAGGCGGTAAGCCTGCCGGTGGCGGTATGAACCGCCAGGATCATGCGCGCGGTGCCGGGCGTGGCGTCGAAGCGGCGGACATAATCATCGAGCACGGCCTGGCTGGTGCTCGACTTCACTTGCACGAAGACGGTCTCGCCCGTGAACGGTTGTTCGACGATCATGTCGACGTCTTTCTGTGTTCCGCCCAACCGTGAGACCCTGTGGTAGCCTTGCCGTTCCAAAAGCATGCCGACCAGCGTCTCGAAATCATCCTCGTGCAATTTGGCAATCAATGTGCCAGCGGCATCGACGAGGGCCTGAAGCGCCTGCTTGGCTGTTGTTGCGTCTGGATCATCACCACCAGCAAGCTTGCGGCGCAGATAGGCGAGGTTGGCGATCGAGCAGATGGTTTGGCGATAAGCAGCGACCTTGGTGAGAAGGCTGCTCAATTGCTGCTGGATCAGCAGGTCGCCTTTAAGATCGGTATCGCGCCAGGGAAACAGGGCCTTGCGCTTGCGCGCCCCGCGTTCCTCATCTTCCCCAACCCAGATGACCTCACTGTCCGCGATGGCCCAGAACAGGCGGCCATTGTGGAAGGTGATCCAGATCGTATCCGAACCCAGCGTATAGAAATCGACGATCTCCCGGGCGAAGTCGCTGGCCTTGCCGGCTGATCGTCCCATCTGCTGCAGGAAGGCAGCTACTTCGTGCTTGTCTCTGCCAAGGGCAAGGTCATGTGGCACTTCCTTGTGCCCCAGAAACAGCACCTGCTCTTCGATTGCCCGTGCCGACCAGCGTCCATTGGGGCCGAGCTTGATGTAGCGAAACTGCATCCCGGCAAGCTGCTCGCCAACACGCGGCAAACTGCGCCCAGTCGCGCTGCCATCCCCATCGATCCTGCCATATGCCATCGCGGTCATGCCTTTCATGGCCTTGCGAAGGAATTGCAGGCCATGTCAGGGATAGCGTCGAAGTCTTAAATCATGGTGTCATAGAACGTGGTTTCTTGAACGATCCGCGGGCCATCTCCCCGCATGGACGTTCGCCAGCTCGTTGGATGGAACCTGCGCAGGTTGCGGGTGATGCGCGGCATCTCCCAGGACGAGCTTGCCCTGCAGGCCGATGTCGAACGCGCCTATGTCGGCCATCTTGAGCGCGGCACCAAGAACGCCACCCTGCTCACCATCGAAAAGCTCGCCGCAGCTTTGCAGTTTCCACTCGTTGATCTGTTCCGCGAGCCGGATGCCGGTCAGGCCAAGCCTGAACCCCTAAGAGCCGGGCGACGGAAGGCGCAATGACGCCAGGTCCCCTGTGAGCATATGGCGATGCTACGTTCGCGATAGCATCGCGAACGTGTTGATGCCGTTCCCGGCTGTCGTCAGCACCAACTCCAGCCATTCTCTACTGATGGGTGCCAGCGTGAAGCCTTTCTTTATGGTCCACGAAAATCGCGCCGCCAACGCCTTCTCCCCCGACCTTGTCAATCTGGCCGCCACCCATGACGGGAAGCCTTGAGCCGTCCATATTCGCAGTGCCGTAACGCGTGAACCAGCCATCCAGGCGGTCGAGAAGATGCATAACGAGAGCTGCTTTGTCCGGCTCGGCAGCGAGATTGCGCTCTTCGCCGGGATCGCTGTCGAGGTCGTAAAGCTCGACTGGTCCTTCCGCGTAGCGATGGATATATTTCCAGCGCCCTTCCCGGATCATCCGGTTCGGGCCGTATTCGTCGAAGACCACGATGTAGCCGTCCTCTTCCGGCGCGTCCGAATTCAGCACCTTGCCGATATCACGACCGGGCAATCCAACCGGTGTCCGATCGCTCAGCCCGGCATAGGAGAGAATGGTCGGCAAGAAATCGTAGTGCGAATAGAGCCCCCGCAAGCTGCCCGGAGCAATCCGGTTTTGGTGCATGAACAGGCCGGGCACCTTCACGGACGTCTCGAAGAGGTTCTGGGGATAAGTTCCATTGCCTTTGCCGTAGATGCCGTGGTGCCCCATGTTCATTCCGTTGTCGGAGGTGAATATGACGAGCGTGTTGTCGGCTTGCCCCTTCTTGTCGAGCGCGTCCAAAATCTGTCCGATGCCGCGGTCCATCGCGGTGACCGCCGCGAAATAGCCCGAGAGCATCCGCTTGCGCGCATCCGCGTCCTGCGGAAACTTGTCGGGATTGTAGAAGTGGGGATGCATCGGGGTATTGGGGAGACCGGAGAACGGGCAATCCGGATAGTAGCGGCCGAAATCCTCGGGCTTATGCTGCTCCTCCTCCCAAGGCGAATGCGGCGCCGTGTAGTGCACGCTGAGGTACCAGGGGGTTTCCCTCGCCCGCGCATCGAGAAAGGCCAGAGCATTACGGGTGATGATGTCGGTCAGATAGCCGTCCTCGCAATGCACCTCGCCGTTACGGATCATCGTCGGCGACTGGTAGGAGCCGCCACCGGTCGCATAGGCCTGCCAATAGGAAAAGCCCCGGTGCGGCTGATGCGTATTGCCGAGATGCCATTTGCCGCTCAGCCCGCAAACATATCCGGCCTGCGCGAGGATCTCGACGAAGGTCTGGTGCTTGTCGAGATACTGGATCAGCCGGTTGTGAAATTCGGTCTCAATGCTGGCGTTGCCGGCGCGTATCCAGTCATGTACGCCATGGGCCGACGGAATCCGGCCAGGCAGCAACGACGCGCGGGCGGGCGAGCATACCGGCGAAACGCAATAGAGCGATTCCAGCCGCGTGGCCGCCCGTGCCAGCCGATCGAGGTTCGGCGTGTGGAGCTCGGGCGTCCCGGCAGTGTTCATTGCCCAGTGGCCCTGATCGTCCGAGACAATCATCAGGATGTTCGGCCTTTCCCCTGCCATGCGCCAATCTCCTTGTTACTTGCCGCCGCCCG
>CAZROU010000068.1:0-15975 GCA_964601795.1 uncultured Mesorhizobium sp.
AGAGTGCGACGGAGACCGCCTTCTTTTCCTTGCATGCCTTGGCGATGATCGCCAGCGCGTCGTCGAGGTCCTTGGCCTGGACATCGACATACCCGGTCTTGAGGCGCATCTCGATGCGGCTTGGCTGGCATTCGACCGCAAGGCACGAGGCTCCGGCCATCGTCGCGGCCAGTGGCTGCGCGCCGCCCATGCCGCCGAGGCCGGCAGTAAGGATCCATCGGCCGGCGAGACTGCCGTTGTAGTGCTGGCGGCCAAGTTCGACGAAGGTTTCGTAAGTGCCCTGCACGATGCCTTGCGAGCCGATATAGATCCACGAACCGGCAGTCATCTGGCCGTACATCATCAAGCCCTTCTTATCGAGGGCGTTGAAGTGATCCCAATTGGCCCAGTGCGGCACCAGGTTGGAGTTGGCGATCAGCACGCGCGGCGCATCCTTGTGGGTGCGGAAGACGCCGACCGGCTTGCCGGACTGAACCAGGAGCGTCTGGTCCTCTTCCAGTGTCCTTAGGGAAGCGACGATGCGGTCGAAACTTTCCCAATCGCGCGCGGCGCGGCCGATACCGCCATAGACAACCAGTTCACCCGGCTTTTCGGCGACCATCGGATCGAGGTTGTTCATGAGCATGCGCAATGGCGCTTCCGTCAGCCAGCTCTTGGCCGAAAGATCGGTGCCGGTGGCAGCGCGAATTACACGGGCATTGTCGATACGGGTGTGCGTGGTCATGGATGCCTCCGATAAAATGGGTTTCTCAGCCACGCGCCCAGGCAAGCGCGGCTTCGAGGATTTTGGTGAGTGTGGCGCGCATCGGCGCGGCGAATTCCGGATCGTAACGGGTCGGCCAGTTGGACGCATCGACGCGTCCGTTGGGCTCGAGCATGTAGCCCCGGCAGGCCAGTTCCATTTGAAGCGCGTGAACGCCGTCTTCGGGGCGTCCGTGGTGGCGGGTGATCCAGCCGCCCTTGAAACGGCCGTTGACCACAAAAGGTCGCCCCGTCTCTGCCATGATCGCCGCGACGCCGTCCTGCAGCTTTGCATCGGCGCTCTTGCCGCTGTTGGTGCCGAGGTTGAACAGCGGCAGACGCCCCTCGAACAGCCGAGGAATAACCGAGCGGATCGAATGGCAATCGTAAAGCACGATGCGGGGATGCAGCGCGCGCAGCCGCGCAATCTCCGCCTCAAGTGCAGCGTGATAGGGGTCGTAGTAGGTTGAGCGGCGTTGCGCGATTTCGGCATCGTCCGGTTCCTGACCCACCTTGTAGAGCCGGTCGCCGTCGAATGTCGTCGTCGGGCAAAGCTCGGTCGTGGCCTGCCCCGGATAGAGCGATGCGCCTGACGGATCGCGATTGACGTCGATCACCGTGCGCGAGATCGCAGTATGCACCACCGTCGCGCCAAGGTCGGCCGCAAAATCGTACAGCCTGTCGATCCACCAGTCGGCATCGCGCCGCGCCAGCCACGGCGAGACCAGCTTCTTGTCGAGGTCCGCCAGGTCTGTTCCGGTGTGTGGCATGCTGACCACCAGTGGCGCGTCACCGCGCCTGACGGTCAGCCAGTTCGGGTGGGTCATTGACGAGCCCCCGAAATCGTCGGCAACGCAACCGAGCTTGCAGCCTTGATGATCCCTTCGCTGCGCACCATTGCAATCGCCTTTTCCATGTCGGGATGAAAATGGCGGTCGGTATCAAGATGTGGCACCTCGGCGCGAACCAGCTTGCGCACGGCTTCCAGCGGCGTGCTCGACGCCAGCGGCTGGTGGAAATCACAGCCCTGCGCAGCGGCTAGAAGCTCGATGCCAATGACAGCCGTCGCGTTCTCGACCATGCCGATGAGCCGGCGCGCACCATGCGCGGCCATCGAGACGTGGTCCTCCTGATTGGCCGATGTCGGAATGGAATCGACGCTGGCCGGATAGGCTTTCTGCTTGTTTTCCGAGACAAGCGCTGCTGCCGTCACCTGCGGGATCATGAAGCCGGAGTTGAGGCCGGGCTTTGGCGTCAGGAAAGCCGGCATGCCCGACAGCGCCGGGTCAACCAGCATGGCGATGCGCCGTTCCGACAGCGAACCGATCTCGCACACCGCAAGTGCGATCATGTCGGCTGCGAATGCCACCGGCTCAGCGTGGAAATTGCCACCTGAAAGCGCGGTATCGTCCTCGGCGAAGATCAGCGGGTTGTCGGTAACACCATTGGCCTCCGTTTCAAGCGTATCGGCCGCTTTGCGCAAAACGTCGAGCGCCGCGCCCATCACCTGCGGCTGGCAGCGAAGGCAGTATGGGTCCTGCACGCGTTCGTCGCCGACGCGGTGCGATTCACGGATCGCGCTTCCTGCCATCAGATTGCGCAGCGTGTCGGCAGTTTCGATCTGGCCACGATGCTTCCTCAAAAGATGGATGCGCGGATCGAACGGTGCATCGGAGCCGCGCGCTGCGTCCGTCGAGAGCGCGCCAGCCACCAAAGCCGATTGGTAAAGTACCTCGGCCTCGAACAGCCCGGCCAGCGCAAACGCTGTCGAAAACTGGGTGCCGTTGAGCAGTGCCAGCCCTTCCTTTGCGCCCAGCACCGCCGGTTCAAGCCCGTGCGATACGAACGCGACCTGCGCCGGAAAACGGCCATGCGGCGTGAAGCAGTCGCCGACGCCGATCATTGCGGCTGTCATATGCGACAAGGGCGCTAGATCGCCCGATGCCCCGACCGACCCTTGCGACGGCACCACCGGGATGACGTCGTTCGCCAGCATCGCCTCGAGCAACTCGATCGTCTGCGGGCGGACACCCGAAGCGCCTTGCGCCAAGCTGGCAAGCTTCAGCGCCATCATCAGCCGCACCACGGCAACCGGCATCGGTTCGCCAACGCCGGCGGCATGCGACAGCACGATGTTGCGCTGTAGGGTTTCGAGGTCGGAAGCCGGGATGCGCACGCTGGCCAGCTTGCCGAAGCCGGTATTGATGCCATAGACCGGCTCGCCCTTGGCGATGATGCGCGCCACGGCCTGCGCGCTCGCCTCGATCTTCGGCTTGCAGGCCGGGTCGAGCTTCGGCACAGCGCCGCGATAGATCGCGCGCCAGTCGCCAAGCGTTGCACTGCCCGGTTTCAACATAAGTTCTGTCATTGTCCCCTCCAGATGCGCGCATGGAGCGGGTTGAACCCCATGCGATAAACGAGTTCTGCGGGCCGCTCGATGTCCCAGATGGCAAGATCGGCCCATTTGCCGGCTTCCAGCGTGCCGGTTTCGCCAAGCAGGCCGAGCGCCCTTGCCGCTTCGCGCGTCACGCCTGCGATGCATTCGTCGACGGTCATGCCGAACAGCGTCGCGGCCATGTTCATGGTCAGCAACAGCGAGGTCAGCGGAGAGGTGCCAGGATTGCTGTCCGTGGCCACTGCCATTTTCGTTCCATAAGCGCGGAACAGATCGATTGGCGGCTTCTTCGTCTCGCGAATGAAATAATACGCTCCCGGCAGGATCACCGCTACCGTCCCGGCCTTGGCCATAGCCACAGCGCCGGCTTCGTCGGTGTATTCCAGATGGTCGGCCGACAGCGCGCCGTAGCGCGCGGCCAGTGCCGCGCCGTGCAGGTTCGAAAGCTGGTCGGCATGCAGCTTCACCGGAAGCCCGGCTGCCTTGGCCGCATCGAACACCCGCTCGATCTGATCCGGCGAGAAGGCGAGCCCTTCGCAAAACCCATCCACCGCGTCGGCCAGGCCTTCCGCCGCAATCGCAGGCAGCATATCCTTCACGACGCTGTCGATATAGCCATCCTTATTGCCGGCGAACTCAGGCGGCAGCGCATGCGCGCCGAGGAAACTCGTCTTGACGGTAACCGCGCGTTCTCCGTCAAGCCGGCGTGCAGCACGCAGCGCCTTGGCTTCATTTTCCCGATCAAGGCCGTAGCCCGACTTGATCTCGACGGTTGTCACGCCTTCGGCCATCAAGGCGTCGAGGCGCGGAAGCGATTGCGCGACAAGCTCGTCTTCGCTTGCGGCGCGCAGAGCCTTGACCGACGAGACGATGCCGCCCCCTGCCCGCGCAACCTCCTCATAGGTCGCGCCGGCCAGCCGCATCTCGAATTCGTTGGCGCGGTTTCCCGCATAGACAAGATGCGTGTGGCAGTCGATCAGGCCGGGCGTGATCCAGCGGCCCTCGCAATCGATCGTTTCCGCATGTGCCGGCGCGGCGGGCATTCCAGCTTCCGGGCCGGCATAGACAATGCGCCCACCGTCGACTGAAACGGCGCCATGCTCGACAATGCCGAGCCCGCCTGAAGATCCGGCCATGGTTGCCAGACGTGCATTTCGCCAGATACGCGGATGCTCGCCTGATTTCTCCTTGCCGCTCATCATCTTTCCCATTTCTTTCCTTGGCTGTTATGTATATACATATCGAAACGCCACGCAAGTGGTATCGTGACACACTGTGAAGATTCGGGGAGACGGAATGGCGACGTCGATTTTTGCGGAACAGGCCCTGCTGGCAGATGGCTGGCGACAGAATGTCCGCTTGACCGTAGCGGACGGCAGTCTGGCCGGCATTGAAGTTGACGCCAGCCCCGCCCCGTCAGACGAGCACCACGCCATTGTCCTGCCCGGCATGCCGAACCTGCACAGCCACGCCTTCCAGCGCGGCATGGCCGGTCTTGCCGAAATGCGCGGCCCGGGTGCCGACAGTTTCTGGAGCTGGCGTGAAGTCATGTATCGCTTCGCATTGTCGATGACGCCGGATCAGGTCGAGGCGGTCGCTGCCCAGCTTTACGTCGAGATGCTCGAAGCCGGTTTCTCCCGTGTGGGCGAGTTCCACTATCTGCACCACGACCTCGATGGCCGGCCTTATACGAACATTGCTGAAATGGCGGAACGTATTGCCGCAGCGGCTTCCGAAACCGGCATAGGCTTGACCTTGTTGCCGGTATTCTACGCGCATTCGGGATTCGGTGGCACCGCGCCAAACGATGGTCAGCGTCGTTTCATCAATAATATCAGCCAATTCCGCCATCTTTTTGAAAGAGCGAAAGAGGCGGTCAAGCCGTTGGACCGCGCCGTCGTCGGCGTTGCGCCCCACAGTCTGCGCGCCGCCACTCCGGCGGAGCTAGCGGAAGTGGCCAACTTCTCGCCCAAAACGCCGATCCACATCCATGTGGCCGAGCAAACCAAGGAGGTTGACGATTGCGTTGCCTGGAGCGGTGCGCGTCCCGTCGAATGGCTGCTTGCCAATGCAGACATGGACTCGCGCTGGTGCCTAATCCACGCCACCCACATGACCGAGTCGGAAACGACCGGCATGGCGAAGACCGGCGCCATAGCCGGTCTTTGCCCGATCACCGAAGCCAACCTTGGCGACGGCACCTTTCCCGCGCCCCTGTTCATGGAACATGGCGGCCGTTTCGGTGTGGGGTCTGATTCCAATGTCCTCATCGGCCTGCCCGACGAGTTGCGCCAACTCGAATATTCGCAGCGCCTGTTCCACCGCGCCCGCAACGTGCTTGCCGCGCCGGGTCAATCGAATGGGCGCGCGCTTTTCGACGCCGCTTTGGATGGCGGCGCAGCGGCGCTTGGTGCTGCACCGGGGCAACTCGCCGTCGGCGGCCCGGCGGATTTCATCTCGCTCGACGCCGGTTCAGTATCGCTTGCCGGGAAAACGGGCGATGCCATTCTGGATGCATGGGTCTTCGCCAATGCAACCAAGGTCGATTGCGTATGGGTTCACGGCAAAAAGCAGGTTAGTAACGGCAGGCATGTGCGGCGCGACGCGATTGCGGCGCGCTTTGGCGATGTCATGAAGAAACTCTCGGCAGGGTGATTGAACCCAGGATGCGCAATGGCCCTATCTGAAACAGAAGAGACCGGCGGCGAAGTCACATCGCTTCACCAGCGCATCCTTGCAGATATCAGCGAACGCATCCTGTCGGGTGAATGGCCGCCGGGCCATCGCATTCCGTTCGAACACGAGCTGACCGAGCAATATGATTGCTCCCGAATGACCGTGAACAAGGCGCTTTCGCAGCTTGCCAAAGCCGGCCTGATCGAACGCAGGCGTCGCTCAGGCAGTTTCGTGCGCCGCCCGCAGTCACAGGCCGCCGTGCTCGAAATTCACGACATCCGGGTTGAGGTCGAAGCGCTTGGCCTGCCTTACCGATACCAGCGCGTGTCGAGGCGCGAAAGAAAAGGCAACCAGAGCGACCGGGCACTCCTGGGGCTGGATACGCCGGAACAGGTTCTTGTGCTGGAAGGCCTGCATTTCGCCGGCAAGCGTCCGTTCTGCCTTGAAGATCGCGTCATCAACCTGCAATCGGTCCCTGAAGCTGCGGATGAAAGCTTCACCGATGTCGCGCCCGGTCCGTGGCTGGTGGCACGGGTTCCATGGAACAGCGCCGAACACCGCATACGTGCAACGGCGGCGGACAAGGCGACTGCCGCTGCGCTCGACATCGCCGCCGGCTCACCGTGCCTAGTCGTCGAACGCCGAACATGGAGTGCCGGCAAACCGGTCACCCATGTTCGTTTCACCTATGCGGCGGACAATCACACTCTGGTGGCGAGGTTTACGCCCTCGCAGAGCTGACCTTCACCCCGCGCGCCCATTTGCATGCACTGGGCACGCGCGGGAAGCCAACGTCGAACGAATTTCGGACCGAAAGCCGGTTTCCAGCCTCGGTCCGATAATCAGGTCAGATTGCTGCGGTGACGATGATTTCCACCTTGTACTTCGGAGCGGCGAGCTTGGCTTCGCCGGTCGCCCGCGCCGGGGTGTGGCCCTGCGGAACCCACGCATCCCAAGCCTTGTTCATCGCGCTGAAGTCGTTCATGTCGGCCAGCCAGATGATCGTCTGAACGATCTTGGTCTTGTCGGTGCCGGCCTGTGCCAGCAGCTTGTCGATCGAAGCCAGGATGTCCTTGGTCTGGGCCTCGACGCCCTCGCCTTCGCCGACCTGGCCGGCAAGGTAAACGGTGTTGCCGTGGATAACGGCCTGGCTCATGCGCGGACCAACTTCGATGCGGCGAATGCTCATGCTTCTTCCCTCTTCACTTGTTTGTGCCGGTCAGGCTTCAGGAAGCGCCTGTGTAGATACTGCATCGCCGGTGGGCAAGTCCCGAATGCTGCAATGACCTCCCATCCTTGATCAGGAGTTTCATGCTGTTGCGTCTCTGTTTCGGCACTTGCCTCGTTGACAAATGTAATAACATCACATACCCAATGCCTACCTCAACAACTCTGCCGGACCAGATGACACAGGCGTGCCTCACCTTCCGCGACCTCACCTTGGGCTACGGCAGCCACCCCGCCGTGCATCATCTTGACGGCGTCGTGGAAAAGGGTTCGCTGATGGCGGTCGTCGGTGCCAACGGCTCCGGCAAATCGACGCTGATGAAGGGCATTATCGGTGTGCTGAAACCGATGGCCGGCAGCGTTTCCAAGGCGGAAGGAACGCGCATAGCCTACCTGCCGCAGCAATCCGAACTCGACCGGTCCTTCCCTGCCCGTGTTGTCGATCTTGTTTCGCTCGGCTTGTGGCCGAAGCGCGGCCTGCTTGGCAGGCATACGTCCGAGGATCGGGCCTCGGTAAGCCGGGCCCTGAATGAGGTCGGCCTTGCCGGCTTCGAGAAGCGTCCGATCGACACCTTGTCGGGCGGTCAGTTGCAGCGGGCGTTGTTTGCCCGCGTGCTGGTTCAGGATGCCGATCTGATCCTGCTCGATGAACCTTTCAACGCAGTCGACACCAAGACCGTTGGCGACCTCATTGCGCTCATCAAGCAATGGCACGGCGAACAGCGCACCATCCTTGTCGTTGCCCACGACCTCGACCTTGTGCGGCAGAATTTTCCTGACACTTTGTTGCTTGCCCGCAAGCCGGTGGCATGGGGCAGCACTCTTGAAACACTGCATCCGGAAAACCTGTTGCGCGCGCGCCGCTTCCATGAAGCCTGGGAAGAGGATGCGCCCTGGTGCGAACCGTCCGAACACGGGCATTCGCATGACCATGACCATGACCATGACCATGACCATGACCATGCTGGCCATCATCACCACGACGTCAAGGCGGCATCATGAGTGCGCTATATGAGCTGCTGCTCGCGCCATTTGTGGATTTCGCGTTCATGCAGCGCGCCTTGTTCGGCTCGCTGATGTTGTCGCTCGGTGCTTGTCCGGTCGGCGTCTTTCTCATGCTGCGGCGCATGAGCCTGACCGGCGATGCCATGGCTCACGCCATCCTCCCGGGCGCCGCTGCCGGATTTCTGCTGTTCGGGCTCGAAATCCTGCCGATGACCGTGGGCGGGCTGGTTGCAGGTGCTGTCGTCGCCTTGGGCGCCGGTGCCGTCTCCCGCTTCACCATCCAGCGCGAAGACGCCTCGATGGCTGCGTTCTATCTCATCTCGCTCGCCGTCGGCGTGCTGATGGTCTCGATCCGGGGGTCCAGCGTTGATCTCATGCACGTTCTATTCGGCACCGTGCTCGCCCTTAACGACGAGGCCATAGCGTTGATAGGCGGTATCGTCGTCGTCACGTTTGTTGGGCTCGCCGTCTTCTGGCGCGCGCTGGTGGCAGAGTGCCTCGATCCGCTTTTCCTGCGCTCCGTCAGCCGCTTCGGCACCCCCGTTCACTTCGTCTTTCTCGGGTTGGTCGTGCTCAACCTTGTCGGCGGCTTTCAGGCGCTCGGCACCCTGCTTTCGGTCGGCCTGATGATGCTGCCTGCTGCCGCGGCCCGCTTCTGGGCAAGTCGCGTCGAGCCGATGTGCGCGCTGGCGGTGGTCATCGGCTTTGCTTCCTGTGTTGCCGGCCTGCTTTTATCCTACCATGCCTCGCTGCCGTCAGGGCCGGCCATAATCCTCGCCGCCGGCGTCGTCTATTTCATATCCGTCCTGTTTGGGACACGCGGGGCGCTGCGCGCCCGCATCGTCCATCACCGCCACAGAACAGCCTGATCCAGAAGGAGTTTTGCGAATGCTCAACACTTTCCGTGCCGCTCTGGCCATGAGCGTTATAACATTTACTGCGACTACACCGTCGCTCGCCTTGGCGGAACCGCTCAAGGTGGTGGCAAGCTTCTCCATCATCGGCGACTTCGCCAGAAATGTCGGCGGAGACAGGGTCGAGGTCACCACACTTGTCGGCCCCGACGGCGATGCGCATGTCTATGAACCCAAGCCTGCGGATGCCGTCGCCATGGCCAAAGCCGATGTCGTACTCGTCAACGGCCTGCATTTTGAAGGTTTCCTGAAGCGCCTTGTCGATGCCAGCGCAACCAAGGCCGCAGTTGTCGCACTGACCAAGGGAGTCGCTTCCATCGAATTCAAACCGGAATTTGCCGAGGAAGCCGATGGCGATGCGGCCGAAATGCACGAAGGCCATGCGCACGGTCCCATCGATCCGCACGCGTTCCAGTCCGTGCGCAACGCCACGATCTACGTCAGTAACATCGCCGACGCATTTTGCGCCGCCGATGCGGACGGTTGTGAACTTTATAAAGCCAATGCAGGCACTTACACCGCAAAGCTGAACGCACTTGATGCGGAAATCCGGCAGACCATCGACGCGATCCCGCAGGCCAAGCGTGTCGTGATCACCTCACACGACGCTTTCGGCTATTTCGAGCACGAATACGGCCTCACCTTCCTCGCGCCGCAAGGAATTTCGACCGATGCCGAGCCTTCCGCGGCCGATGTCGCCAAGCTAATCGAGCAGGTGAAGCAGCAGCATGCGGCGGCGATCTTCGTCGAGAACATCTCGAACCCGCGCCTTATCGAGCAGATCGCCAGCGAAACCGGCATCAAGGTTGGCGGCACGCTCTATTCCGATGCCCTGTCGCCGGCAGACGGCCCCGCCGCCACCTATATCGACATGATGCAAAACAACATCGGCGAGATCAAAGGCGCTATTGCCGGAAGCTGAGCACCATTTGCTGCCGGGGCCTGCCGCGGCAGCAAAGTTTTCCCCGGCCCGGATTTCGTCATTGCTCCCTGCGAAAGGGAGTGGCAAGACTGCGCCGGAACGCGCGCAGGCGAAGCATCATGAGGACGAACATGGATATCCGCCAGATCAGTGAAGACTATTCCGTGTCCGGCCAGATCTCTCTGGACGAAGTTGCCACCATCAAGGCCGCCGGCTTCAAGAGCGTCATCTGCAACCGCCCGGACGACGAACAGCCCGGCCAGCCATCGCATGAGGCCATCCAATCGGCCGTCGAGGCGGCTGGACTCACCTTTCGCTACATTCCTGTCATCAGCGGCCAGATGACCGCCGAAAATGTCGTGGATCAGGCTGCGGCGCTCGATGAACTTCCGGGTCCCGTGTTCGCCTTCTGCCGCTCGGGAACGCGCAGCGGCAACCTGTTCATCGCAATCCAGCAGATGAAGAGCTGAGCGCGGACAGACGCTCTCCCACTCCCCACATTTTGCTGGCAGACCCAGGACTTGAATGATGACTGATACGACCGTCGCCGAGGCCATCGAGGCTATCTACACCTCCATCCGCAACGACAACGAGGAACTCGACACCCACATCGCTGCCCTCAAGGGCGCGATGGCCCGCGAGGGCGTCAAGGAAGCCACCTTCGAGACAAGCAAGCTTGTCCAGCCCAACCGTCAGGGCCGCAAGCTGATGCAGTCGTACTTCAGGAAGAAGGGCGTCTCGGTAGGCTTCGCCTGACGCGATACTGCCACAGCGGGTCAAATCGGCAGTGCGCCGGTTTCCTTCAGCGTTTCCAGCACGATCGCGGTCTTCACATGCTGCACGGATTCGTGCGGCAAAAGCACCCCGTTGACGAATTCCGATAGCGACTTCAGGTCGGGCGTCACGACCTTGAGAATGTAGTCCATCTCACCGGTCAGTGCGTGCGCCTCCTGCACCTCGGGCAGCCGCGCCAGCAATTCACCGAAGCGCCTTGCATTGTCGCGGTTGTGGGTAGCAAGCGTCACCGAGATCACGTTGACCAGTGAAAAGCCCAGCTTGTCGCGGTCGAGCATGGCGCGGTAGCCGCGAATGTAGCCATCCTCTTCCAGCCGCTGCCGCCGCCTCGAACACTGCGACGGCGACAGGTTCACCCGCTCCGACAGGTCGTTGTTGGTCAGCCGCGCATCTTCCTGCAGAAGCGCCATTATCTTGCGATCAAATTGATCGATCCGCTCATCCATCGCACAATGCCCATCAGACATACACAATCCATGCGCAATATCACCATTTGAGGCGCGCGAATGCAAGCACCGTGCGCCATCTTGGGGCTACAATGCGTGAAATGGTCCTTCTGGGCCGTATCCGCATTGGAGGAATTGCCATGGGTCCCTTCCCGCACGACGCCCCGCCCGCAAAGATCAGCGAAGCGAACCCGGCTGGCACCGACGGCTTCGAGTTCGTCGAGTTCGCCCATCCCGAGCCGGAAAAGCTCGCCGAGCTTTTCACCCGCATGGGCTACACGCCCGTTGCAAAACACAAGACGAAGAACATCACGGTCTGGCGGCAGGGCGACATCAACTACATCGTCAACGCCGAACCCGGTTCGCATGCGATGAAGTTCGTGGACGAGCACGGCCCATGCGCCGCCTCGATGGCCTGGCGCGTGGTCGATGCCAAGCATGCCTTCGATCACGCCGTCTCCAAGGGCGCAACGCCCTACCTGGCCAACGACAAGGCACTGGACGTGCCCGCAATCGTCGGTATCGGCGGCTCGCTGATCTATTTCGTCGAGAAATACGGCGCCAAGGGCTCGGCCTATGACGACGAGTTCGAATGGCTCGGTGCGCGCAACGCAAAGCCCGCAGGCGTCGGCTTCTATTACCTCGACCACCTCACCCACAACGTCTATCGCGGCAACATGGACAAGTGGTGGGACTTCTATCGCGACCTGTTCGGTTTCAGGCAGATCCACTATTTCGACATTGACGGCCGCATCACCGGCCTGGTCAGCCGCGCCATCACCTCGCCTTGCGGCAAGATTCGCATCCCGCTCAACGAGTCCAAGGACGAGACGAGCCAGATCGTCGAATACCTGAAAAAGTACAAGGGCGAAGGCATCCAGCATATCGCCGTCGGCACCGACGAGATCTACAACGCCACCGACAGGCTGGACACCAACGGGCTGAAATTCATGCCCGGTCCGCCCGACACTTACTACGAAAAGAGCCTCGACCGCGTTACCGGCCATGATGAGCCGATCGAGCGCATGAAGAAGCACGGCATCCTCATCGATGGCGAAGGCGTCGTCGACGGCGGCATGACCAAGATCCTGCTGCAGATATTCTCCAAGACCGTCATCGGCCCGATCTTCTTCGAGTTCATCCAGCGCAAGGGCGACGAAGGCTTCGGCGAAGGCAATTTCCGCGCCCTGTTCGAATCTATCGAGGAAGACCAGATCCGCCGCGGCGTCATCAAGGTTCAGGCGGCAGAGTAGGCTGACCTAGCGGGCGGCTCACAGACCGAGCCGCTCGACCTCTCCTCGCCTCACGGTCACGTATTGTCCCTCTGAACCCACCGCCAGTGGCTGCGATCAGCCTTCGTATTTCTCCACCTTCTGCTCGATTGCGCCGAAGATCGAGCGGCCTGACGCATCCTTCATCTCGATGCGCACTGTGTCTCCGAAATGCAGGAATGGGGTCTTGGCTTGCCCGCCTTCGATGGTTTCGATCATGCGCATTTCGGCGATGCAGGAATAGCCGGCACCGCCTGCGCTCACCGGCTTTCCCGCGCCGCCATCCAGCTTGTTGGAAACCGTTCCCGACCCGATGATGCTGCCGGCAACCAGCAGCCGCGTCTTCGCCGCGTGGGCAATCAGCGTCGGAAAATCGAACGTCATGTCCACGCCTGCATTGGCGCGGCCGAACGGCTTGCCGTTCAGGTCGACGGCGAGCGGCAGGTGAACCTTGCCGCCATCCCACGCATCGCCAAGTTCGTCCGGCGTCACCGCAACCGGCGAGAAGGCCGACGAAGGCTTGGACTGGAAGAAGCCGAAACCCTTGCCGAGTTCGGCCGGAATGAGGCCCCTTAGCGAGACGTCGTTGACGAGGGCAATCAGGCGGATGGCGTCGCGAGCCACATCCTTGCTCGCGCCCATCGGCACATCGTCGACGATGACGGCAATTTCAGCCTCCATGTCGATGCCCCACGCCTCGTTCGCCATGCGGATAGCGTCTCGCGGCGCAATGAAGCTGTCCGAGCCGCCCTGATACATCAGCGGATCGGTCCAGAAGCTGGCCGGCATCTCGGCGTTGCGCGCCTTGCGCACCAGTTCGACATGGTTGACGTAGGCGGAACCATCCGCCCATTGGTATGCACGCGGCAGCGGCGAATGCGCCTCATGCTCGTGGAAGCGGGAGGAAGGCACCGCGCCGCTTTCCAGCGATTCCGAAAGCGTTTCGAGATGCGGCGCAATGCGTGCCCAATCGTCCAATGCGGCTTGCAGCGTTCGCACCAGGTAGGACGCATCCGTATAGCGCGTCAGATCCCGGGAAACGACGACCAGCTTCCCGTCGCGCGACCCGTCCCTCAACGTTGCAAGCTTCATAAAGGCTCCTCTCCCTTTCGCGGCTTCCGCGAAAATCCATGACAATGGTCTGACACGTCGCCGTCAAGCTGTCGATTGGTTTCCCTTGGGACAACAGGTCTTGCCCCTAACCAACCGTCAACTCCAGTCGCCTTCCGGCGTGCCATTGAAGCGCTTCTTCAGGTCGCTCCAACAGTCGATGTAGTTGTCCTGCAGCGTCGGCAGTTCGGCGCCGTAGCGCGTCAGCATCTGCGGGAACCGGGTCTCGAACATGAAGGCCATGGTGTTGTCGAGCTTCACCGGCTTCAGGTCCGCCCGCGATGCCTTCTCGAAGCCGGGCGCGTCCGGGCCATGCGCCAGCATCATGTTGTGCAGGCTCATGCCGCCCGGAACGAAACCCTCTTCCTTGGCGTCATACTGGCCGTGGATCAGGCCCATGAACTCGCTCATGATGTTGCGGTGATACCACGGCGGCCGGAAGGTGTTTTCCGCCACCAGCCAGCGCGGCGGGAAGATCACGAAGTCCACATTGGCCGTGCCGTCCTCGCCGCTTGGCGCGGTCAGTACGGTGAATATCGACGGATCAGGATGGTCGAACAGGATAGCTCCAACGGGAGAAAATGTAGCAAGATCATATTTATACGGCGCATAGTTGCCATGCCATGCCACCACATCGAGCGGCGATTGGCCAAGTTGGGTGACATGGAACGAGCCGCACCATTTCACGATCAGCCGGCAAGGCGTTTCCTTTTCCTCGAACCATGCGCAAGGCGTCTTGAAATCGCGCGGATTGGCAAGGCAGTTGGCGCCGATCGGCCCGCGGTCGGGCATGGTGAACTTGGCCCCGTAATTTTCGCAGACATAGCCGCGAACTTCCTTGTCCACCAGCTCGACCTTGAAGACGAGGCCGCGCGGCAGGACGCAGATTTCGCCGGGCTTCATCTCGATCACGCCCATTTCAGTGACGAAGTTCAGCCGCCCCACCTGGGGCACGACAAGCAGTTCGCCGTCCGCGTTGAAGAAGTGGTCGTCCACCATCGATTTGTTGGCGACATAGATGTGCGCCGCCATGCCGGACTGGCCGAGCGCATCGCCTGCCGTCGTGATCGAGCGCATGCCGGAAATGAAGTCGGTGGGTTCCGCCGGCATCGGCACCGGGTTCCAGCGGTATTGGCCAAGCGCAAGCTCATGGTCGCCGACATTCGGCGCCGTTTTCCAATGCGGGTAACTGACACTCTTGAAGCGCCCGGTGTGCTTCACGCTCGGGCGAATGCGGTAAAGCCAGGAACGCTCGTTGGTGCCGCGCGGGGCCGTAAACGGCGAACCCGACAATTGCTCGGCGTAAAGGCCGTAGGCAGGGCGCTGCGGCGAATTCATGCCTTGCGGCAGTGAACCGGCCAGCGTCTCCGTCTCGAAGTCGTTGCCGAAACCGGGCATGTAGGAAAAAGCCATTGCATCCTCCGTGGCGATCATGGTTCTCACCAAACTGGTTGCATTTGTAACTATCTATTTTGTAACTATCAACGGCATGGCAGTCATGACATGCGAACCGGAGGCTGGGACCAGATGATGGCGGAAATTCTCGACCTCGAAACCTTCCTGCCTTATCGGCTCTACCATCTCGCCGATCTTGTCAGTCGCGATTTTTCAAGGCTTTATAAGGATCACTTCGGGCTCACCCGTCCCGAATGGCGCGTGCTAGCAGGGCTTGGCCAGCACGGCGCCATGACCGCCTCGGCGCTCGGGGAACAGTCCGCCATGCACAAGACGAAGGTCTCGCGGGCCGTTGCGGAACTGGAACGGCGTCGCTGGCTGACACGGCGGCAGGACGATTCAGACCGGCGTCTCGAACATCTCACCCTGACCAAGGCCGGTGCCGAGGCCTATCGGAACATGGTCCCACTGGCCAAAGCGTTCGAGCAGCAGATGCTCGGCACGCTTACGCCGTCAGAACAGGCAGCGCTGACGACCGGGCTAGCTGCGCTGGAAGCGAAATTCGGTTGAGACGCCCAAGCACGAGCACACTTCCAAGCTTCGTTGCCCGCAAGCTAGAGCGTACCCTCTACGCGTCGTCATCCCGGAATTCATTTTCGAGCGGAGCGAGAAAGGAATGTCCGGGATCCATTCCGTGACATCGCGGCAGTGTACAAGCGTCTCAGTTCCCTCTCTCCCGTTTACGGGGAGAGGGTAAGGGTGAGGGGCAGCACAAAGCTATACAAGTGTGGATCAAACTCCGACCATCGTTCACCCAACCCCTTGTTCCCGCTCACTTCTCACAAAACATTCACCCCACTTATCCACCCTCTCCGCACCTTCCCGCATAATCTCCCCATCGCCCTTGCGGGAGACCTGGTCCGGACCGGGGATCAGGGAAGGGCGACGGTGCCGGGCTGGTCGTCTTCGGTAGGCGGCTGGGTGATGAACCCCTAAGTTCGGCCCTCGAACCGGGCATTGGGCGCCGGCGGGTAACCGCATGGCCGGTGCACTGGTTGAGGGAAGCCACCGGACGGGC
>CAZROU010000069.1:0-15018 GCA_964601795.1 uncultured Mesorhizobium sp.
CGCACTACTTAACTAAACGAGCGACCGAACGGCCGCCCGTCCTCCCGACCTCTCATCAGCCAGGGCCGACAGGTAGCGTGGCAAGAAAAGCCGTGTCCGGCCTTCAACCGATTTGGTTGGCTTTGCGCCGCAATCTTCGCTTGAAGCGCATGGGGCAACGCGATACGCCCCTCGCGACTGTTGGACATATGCAGGAGACCGGCACAGTGAGCGCTGAAAAGACCAGAACCGAAACCGATACGTTCGGCCCGATCGAAGTGGCCTCGGACCGCTATTGGGGCGCGCAGGCGCAGCGTTCGCTCGGAAACTTCAAGATCGGCTGGGAAAAGCAGCCTGCCTCCATCGTGCGCGCCCTCGGCATCGTCAAGCGCGCCGCCGCCGAAGCCAACATGGCGCTCAATCGCCTCGACCCCAAGCTCGGTGAAACCATCGTCACTGCCGCTCAGGAAGTCATCGACGGCAAGCTCGACGACCACTTTCCGCTGGTGGTCTGGCAGACAGGTTCCGGCACGCAGTCGAACATGAACGCCAACGAGGTTATCTCCAACCGCGCAATCGAACTGCTCGGCGGCGTCATGGGCTCCAAGAAGCCCGTGCATCCCAACGATCACGTCAATATGAGCCAGTCCTCCAACGACACCTATCCAACGGCCATGCACGTCGCCGCCGCGGAACGCATCGTCCATGACCTGCTGCCCGCGCTGAAACACCTGCACACCGCGCTCGACGCCAAGGCCAAGAGCTTCGATCACATCGTAAAGATCGGCCGCACCCACACGCAGGACGCCACTCCGCTTACGCTCGGCCAGGAGTTTTCGGGCTACGCCGCGCAGGTCGCCTCCTCGATCAAGCGCATCGAGCTCACCCTGCCCGGCCTGTGCGAACTGGCGCAGGGCGGCACAGCCGTCGGTACCGGCCTCAACGCACCAGTCGGATTTGCCGAGAAGGTGGCCGACCGTATCGCGACCATCACCGGCATCGACTTCAAGACCGCACCCAACAAGTTCGAGGCGCTGGCAGCGCACGATTCCATGGTGTTCTCGCACGGCGCCATCAACGCCACCGCCGCTGCCCTGTTCAAGATTGCCAACGACATCCGCTTCCTCGGCTCCGGCCCCCGTTCCGGCCTTGGCGAACTGTCCCTGCCGGAAAATGAACCCGGCTCGTCGATCATGCCGGGCAAGGTCAACCCGACCCAGTGCGAGGCGCTGACGCAGGTTTGCGTGCAGGTGTTCGGCAACAACGCCGCACTCACCTTTGCAGGCAGCCAGGGGCATTTCGAACTCAACGTCTACAATCCGCTCATGGCCTACAATTTCCTCCAGTCGGTCAAGCTGCTCTCCGACGCCGCCATCTCGTTTACCGACAATTGCGTCGTCGGCATCGAGGCCCGCGAAGACAACATCAAGGCAGCTCTCGAACGCTCCCTCATGCTCGTAACCGCTCTTGCCCCCACCATCGGCTACGACAACGCGGCGAAGATCGCCAAGACCGCCCACAAGAAGGGCACCACTTTGCGCGAGGAAGCCGTTGGCGGCGGTTATGTCAGCGAGGCCGATTTCGACCGTCTCGTTCGCCCAGAGGACATGACGCATCCAGGCTGACAAATCACATTGATGAACGATGTGTCGCCGGATACGCATCTTTGGTGAACGATCGATTCCGTCTATGTAGGCGGCATCGATCACCCCCCGGAGACTTCGCCATGTCCATCAACACTTCCGCCGCCGGCGCTCCCGCCGCTTCCAATTCCTCGGTCGCGCTCCTCGTCGGCCGCGCTCTCCTTTCCATCCTCTTCATCCTGTCCGGCTTCGCCAAGCTGACCGCGATTTCCGGCACCGCCGGATGGTTCGGCTCCATCGGCCTGCCGCTGCCGACCGTTACCGCCGTCGTCGTCGGCCTCGTTGAACTCCTTGGTGGCCTCGCCATCCTCGTCGGCTTCAAGACCCGCATTGCCGCCATTCTACTCGCCGTCTTCACGCTTGCGGCCACTGCAATCGCCCACCTCGACTTCGCCGATCAGATGCAGGTGCTGATGCTGCAGAAGAATCTCGGCCTCGTCGGCGGCTTCCTGCTGCTCGCTGCAGTCGGCGCCGGTTCGATCTCGATCGACGGCCGCCGTAGCTGACAAGCCCTGCATACCCGACGCCAGAAGGGGCACGGAAGTTTCCGTGCCCCTTTTTCGTTGTGAATTTATCCACACCAGTTGGACTGCTGGTAGCATGAGCCTTGAGGTCACCATGCTATCCGCGTGGTCATGGAGGCAGGAACATGTCACGAAACCTGACGCTTCTGTTGTCGCGCATCCTTCTCGCCGCCCTATTCATCCCCGCCGGTTTTCAAACGCTGGGTAATATCGGTGGCTCGATCGGTTACTTTGCCGGCCTTGGCTTGCCGCTGCCTGCAATCATGGCTTGGGGCGTAGGGCTGTTCGAGCTGATATCCGGATTGCTTGTCCTGATCGGGTTCCAGACACGCATTGTATGCGTGGTCCTAGCCCTATTTTGCCTGAGCGCCGCATTCCTTGGCCACTATGGGCAAGGTGCAGGCGATACCATGCTGATTTTCATGCATCAGCAAATGCTGATGAAGGATATTGCCATAGCGGGCGGGTTCCTCGCACTGGCCGTTGTAGGCTCAGGAAATCTTTCAGTAGATTCCTGGCGCAGGCAAGGTGCTACTTGACCGTCGCGCTCGGGCCATCCTCTACCGCGAGGATAAGCCGACGATTGAGAACTTTCGCCAGTTGAGCCAGCCGTCCAATGGGGCGCTCCCCATAAAGGCCACCCAGCGAAGCCGGAATGACCAACGCCAGAACGCCGTTACCCCTGTTATCCCACTTGAGTCTTGGGATAGCGCCGGGCATGGCCGCCGAAAGCAGGTAAACAACCCGCATCGTTGCCGCCAATATGCGTGCCCGCTCCAGCAGGCGGGGCGTCGCCAGCGAGCGGATTTCAGGCGACGATTCCTTGAACAGTCCTTCATGGCGAAACAGGCTTGTCAGCGCCAGATAGGCTCGTCCCGGATGGTCCACGCCGATGAAGGAAGCATGCGCAATGATATTGAGCGACTGCGTGCCACGATATTCAGGATGCGCCCGCCAGCCGATATCGGCCAGAAGGCAGGCGGCTTTTCGGTACCGCACCTCGTCCTCGGTCTCATCGACCCCATAGGCCGCGAATGCCTTGTCCGTCCATTCGGCAAGTTCCTGCGCATGGGTGAACGAACGGGAGCGCAACCTGGCCAATTCTTCGCAGGCCGAAAGCAGCGGATCGGCTTTCTGGTCCGCTCCTTTCAGCAACGAATAAAGAAACCCTTCGCGCACACCAACAGCGGATACCACGATCTTTGCCGGTTTCATCGCCGCCAGGATTTCCTGCTGCACGATTGCGCCGTAGGGCAACAGCGCACGTCGGGCTTTCGATACGCCTTCGATACCCTTGAATTTGTCGACGTCGCCCTTGGCGACCTGTTTGAGAAATGCAGCGGCGCTCTCTGCGCTGATTTCGTAGTGATGCATGACGCCGAGTGGATAGTTCGTCGTCTCCATATGCAGGCGGGCCAGGTTTCTCCAGGTTCCGCCCACGGCATAGAAGACACGGCCCTGCCCCGCCTTCAAAAGCTTTGCCCTAGCCACCTCGATGCGCGCGATCTTGACCGCCTGTGTCAGCGAATTTTTCGCCATGTCCTGCAAACGCAGACCACCCAGCGGCAGGGTGATGCCATCGCCGATCACCTCGCTGTTGACGTCGATAAGTTCAAGGCTGCCGCCGCCAAGGTCGCCGGCAATGCCATTTGCAGGATGAAAACCCGAAATCACGCCAAGCGCGGAGTAGTAGGCCTCTTGCCTGCCGCTCAGCACTCGAACTTCGGTCTTGAGAACATCCTCCGCGCGGCGAATGAAGTCCGGGCCGTTTCCCGCTTCTCGCGCGGCAGCCGTCGCCAGGACGTGGATTTCCTCGGCGCCAGCCTGATCGGAAAGGCTGCGGAAACGCCTAAACTCTTCCATCGAGCGGGTAACCGCTTCCGGATCGAGCTTGCCGGTCGAAACGATGCCACGCCCAAGGCCGGCCAACATCTTTTCGTTGAACAAGATGGTCGGCGACCGCGCCAACCCTTCATATACGACAAGACGGATCGAGTTCGATCCAATGTCGATGATCGAAACCGGCTTGCGGTCCTGCAGGCGCCCCTGGGATGTTGAGATCATCCGCCCGTCGCTACGTCGAGTTTCTTGCGGCGCTTGAACTGCGCAATGCGCTTGGGCGCGTGCGATTTCAGTGCGTCCCCTCGTCCCGACAGGCTCGGATTGGTCATGAAATATTCCTGCGCGTTGAACGGCTCCTCGCCCTCCTCCAGCGACACGCGCCTGGAGGTTCCATCTGCCAATACTTCGAAACTTTGCTGATTGTCCACAAGGTTGCCCAGCATGATCTGGCCAAGCACCTGTTCATGCACAGTCGGGTTCGTGATCGGCACCATGCACTCGACCCGGCGGTCGAGATTGCGTGGCATCAGGTCGGCGGAGCTGATGTAGACGATCGCCTCGTCAGACGGCAGGCCATGCCCGTTGCCGAAGCAGTAGATGCGGCTGTGCTCAAGGAAGCGGCCCACGATCGATTTGACGCGGATATTTTCCGAAAGGCCCGGAACCTGGGGCCTCAGGCAGCAGATACCGCGTACAACGAGATCGATTTCAACCCCCGCGCGGCTGGCCTCATAAAGCGCGTCGATAACAGTGGGATCGACGAGGGAGTTCATTTTCATCCAGATGCGCGCGGGCCGGCCATTGCGAGCATGATCGATCTCGGTTTCGATATGGCCAAGGATGCGGCTGCGCAACGTATAGGGCGACAGCGCGATTGCCATTTCCTCTGCCGGTTCGGCATACCCGGTGATGAAATTGAATATCTGAGCCACGTCGCGGGCGATCTGCGGATCGGTCGTGAAGAACGACAGATCGGTGTAAATGCGCGCGGTGATTGGGTGATAATTGCCCGTCCCAAGGTGGACGTAGTTGCGCAACCTGCCGTCCTCGCGCCGTACCACGAGCGACATCTTCGCGTGGGTTTTAAGTTCCAGAAAGCCGAACACGACCTGCACGCCAGCGCGTTCCAGATCGCGCGCCCAGCGGATGTTGGCCTCCTCGTCAAAGCGTGCCTTGAGTTCAACCAGCGCGGTCACCGATTTCCCCGCCTCGGCAGCGTCGATCAGTGCGCGAACGATCGGGCTGTCATTGGAGGTGCGGTAAAGCGTCTGCTTGATGGCCACGACTTCGGAATCTGCGGCAGCCTGTCTCAGGAACTGAACCACCACATCGAAGGACTCGTAAGGGTGGTGGACGACGATATCCTTTTCGCGGATAGCCGCAAAACAGTCTCCGCCGTGCTCTCGAATGCGTTCGGGGAAGCGAGGATTGTAGGGCGTGAACTTCAGATCGTCGCGCGCCACGGCAACGATCTCCGCAATCTGGCTGAGCGCCAGCGGTCCGTTAAGCACACTGACCCGATTGGCTGCCACGCCAAGCTCACCAGCGACGAACTCCCGCAATTCTTCCGGCATTTTGCTGTCGAATTCGATACGGATCACCGAGCCGCGGCGCCTGCGTTTGAGAGCAGTCTCGAAGAGACGAACCAGATCTTCCGATTCTTCCTCGACCTCGATATCGCTGTCGCGAATAATCTGGAAAGTGCCCGACCCCTTCACTTCATAACCGGGGAAAAGCTTGCCTATGTAGATCGCAACCACCTCTTCCAGCGGAATGAAGCGGACATGGTTCTTACGATCCGGCAAGCGAACATAACGCTTCAACGCGGGCGGAAGCCTCAGCAGCGCGCTCATTTCCTCGCCTTCCTTACGGTGGCGAAGCTGCAAGGCCATCGAGAAACCGAGATTGGGAATGAATGGGAATGGATGTGCCGGATCAATCGACAATGGCGTCAGGACCGGAAACACCTGCTCACGGAAATGCTCTTCGAGCCAAATACGCTCTTCCTTGGTCAAGGCATCGCTGGTGATGGTCTCGATCCCTTCCTTGTTCAAAAGTTCCATAAGTGCCGAAAGGCTCTTCTGTTGGTCCTCCTGAAGGCGTTCGACTTCCCGCAGAATTTGTTCGAGCTGCTGTTCCGGAGTGCGCCCGTCCGGGCTTTTGAGTGCAATCTTCTCGCGCACCTGCCCGGCCAGGCCGGCAACACGCACCATGAAGAATTCATCCAGGTTCGCTGCGGAAATCGACAAAAAGCGAATCCGCTCAAGCAAGGGATGCCTCGGATTTTGCGACTCCTCGAGCACCCGACGGTTGAACTGCAACCACGAAAACTCGCGGTTGACGAACCGGTCCGGGTTCCCGCCTTCCATCGAGGGGGCCGTCGTAGTAACGAACTCGGTCTGAACCGGCTTCAACTCGCTCATGTCCCTGTTCTCTCCAGCCCTGTATGCCGGTTATCCGGCTCAATTTATCCTCTGACAGGGTTTTACGACAGTTTCATTTCATCGATCTTGCAAAGAGCTGGGTTATGTTCCAAACGCAAGTGGCACGAGCCCGAAGGAGACGATCATGGCCGGCGGTTCCATTCCTCATTTCCAGAACGATCAAGGCCATGCGGCAATCCAGATCGGCGTGAAAGAATTCATGTGCGTTGGCGCCAACCCGCCTTTCGACCACCCTCACGTCTTTCTCGACTTGGGTGCGGACAACGAAAAGGTCTGCCCTTATTGCTCGACGCTGTATCGCTACAACGCAGGATTAAAGGCGAGCGAAACGCTGCCGCCCAACTGCGCCTACATCGATCGCGCTGCCTGAAAGCCGACATCTTGACCGATGAACGATCCCGGTCGGTCATCATTGCGGGCGCTGGAATAGCCGGCCTCACGGCGGCCATCGCTTTCGCAAGGCGAGGTTTTTCGGTCAGGATTTGTGAACAGGCACCGCAACTGGAAGCTTTCGGCGCAGGCCTGCAGCTTTCACCCAATGCCACGCACATCTTGCGTGAACTGGGCGTTCTTCCGGAATTGCTGCCTTATGCCGTGCAACCTCGCACCGTCGAACTAAGGGGCGCAGGCACCCTCAAGACACTCGCTGCCATACCGCTCGGTGGCGCAGCCGAGAGGCGCTGGAAGGCACTTTACCTCGTTGTCCATCGGGCGGATCTCCAAGCCGCCTTGTTGGCTACAGCCAGCCGAAGCAACCGGATCGAACTCACGACAGGCGCACGAGTAACCGACGTGCAGCAACACGCGACTCGTGTTGAAGCTTCGATGAATTGCGCTGGCCAGGTGTCGAAAGTCGGCGCAGGACTGCTTGTTGGAGCCGACGGTGTCTGGTCGGCGGTTCGCAGCGCGGTAAGAAGGACTGCCCCCAGCCGGTTCACCGGAGAATTGGCATGGCGCACCACAATTGCACTCGACGAGCCCGCCGGAAAGGCATTTGCAGGTATCGCAAATGCTGACGCCGTGACGGCTTTCCTCCACAGCCGTTTCCACCTGATCGCCTATCCAATTAGTGCTGGTACGAAGATCAATCTCGTTGCTTTCACCAAAGGCGAGCAAATAGCCGACAGCTGGTCCGGCAACGCAGACATCAAAATCCTCTCGCAGGCCATGCGCAACACTTCGCCGAAACTCCAAGAGCTTGTGAATTCTGCCGGAGCCTGGACGGCGTGGCCGCTGCACAGCGTCGATCCGAACGGGGCATGGACTGCAAAAGCCACCGCGCTCATCGGCGATGCAGCTCACGCCATGACACCATTCGCCGCCCAGGGAGCCGCGATGGCAATCGAGGATGCCGCCCTGTTGGCCGACTGTATCGCCAGTGACGATGAACTCGCAACGGCGCTTTCTGCATGGGAACAGCAGCGCAAGGATCGCGTCAACAAGGTGGTCAGGCGCGGTGCGCTTAATCATCTCGCGTGGCACGCGGCGGGGCCAGTCGCGCTCGCCCGCAATCTTGTCTTGAAACTGCGTTCGCCGGAAAAACTCGCGGCTGATCTCGACTGGCTTTACGGTTGGCGGCTGCCTGAATCCGGTTCAGTCAACGATGCTCCATCAGCCGCCGCTTCAACTCACAAAAAAAGCCCGGTCACAAAATGACCGGGCCATTCATCGAGAAACAGGACTCTCAGTGGAGGATTTGCGACAGGAAAAGCTTGGTGCGCTCATGCCGTGGGTGATCGAAGAACTCGGCAGGCGTGTTCTGCTCCACGATCTGGCCAGCATCCATGAAGATCACCCGGTTGGCGACCTTGCGCGCAAATCCCATTTCATGGGTCACGCACAGCATGGTCATCCCTTCTTCCGCAAGACCCACCATGGTTTCCAGAACCTCCTTGATCATTTCCGGGTCAAGCGCCGAAGTCGGCTCGTCGAACAGCATGATGCGTGGGTTCATGCAAAGCGAACGAGCTATTGCGACACGCTGCTGCTGTCCGCCGGAAAGCTGGCCGGGATATTTGTGTGCCTGTTCCGGAATCTTGACCCTTTCAAGAAAATGCATGGCCGTTTCCTCAGCCTGCTTCTTCGGAATCTTGCGAACCCATATCGGAGCGAGCGTGCAGTTCTCGAGAATGGTCAGGTGCGGAAATAGATTGAAGTGTTGGAACACCATGCCCACCTCGCGGCGCACTTCATCGATCTTCTTGAGATCGTTGGTCAGTTCCTTGCCGTCGACGATGATCTTGCCCTTCTGGTGTTCTTCCAGGCGATTGATGCACCTGATCATGGTCGACTTGCCGGAACCCGAAGGGCCGCAGATGACGATACGTTCACCGCGCATGACCTTCAGGTTGATGTCCTTCAGCACATGAAATTCGCCGTACCATTTGTGCATGCCAATGATTTCGATCGCCACGTCGGTATCGGAAATCTGCATCTTGTTGGTGTTGACGTTGATTTCTTCCGCGCTGACTGCGTTTTCGGAGGCCATAAGCCTTTCCCCTTTGTCTAGCGTTTATGACCGGTATCGAGCCGGCGTTCCATATATTGGGAGTAACGAGACATACCGAAGCAGAACACCCAGAAGATGGCTGCGGCAAATACATAGCCTGTCTTGGCAGTCTGCGGTGTTGCCCAGGTAGGGTCACCCGAGATGTTTTGTTTTACCACGCCAAGCAGGTCGAACATGGAGATAATGAGGACAAGCGTCGTGTCCTTGAACATGCCGATGAACGTATTGACAATGCCGGGAATGACGAGCTTCAGGGCTTGGGGCATGATGATGAAACCCATCTTCTGCCAGTAGCCGAGCCCAAGTGAATCCGCACCTTCGTATTGCCCCTTCGGGATGGCTTGCAAGCCACCACGCACCACTTCGGCCATGTAGGCGGACGCAAACAATGCCACGCCAATAAGCGCACGCAAGAGCTTGTCGAAAGTCACGCCCGGAGGCACGAACAGCGGCAGCATGAAGCTCGCCATAAAAAGCACGGTGACAAGCGGGACACCTCGCACAGTTTCGATGAAGATCACCGAAAGGAGCTTCACGATCGGCATTTTCGAACGCCGCCCCATAGCGAGCAGTATGCCGAGCGGCAAAGATACGACGATGCCTACATAGGAGATAACCAGGGTAACCATTAGGCCGCCCCAAAGTGGCGTTTCCACATAGCGCAGACCGAAGACACCGCCGACCAGCAGGAAGAACGCCACGAAAGGAAAAACGCCGAAAAACAGAATGGCGTTCAATCCCTTGTAAGGGACCTTTGGAATGAGAAGAGGGGCAAGAAGAGCTATGAACAGAATACCGGTCAGGATAACCCGCCAGCGCTCCTCAACCGGATAGCGGCCAAACATGAATTGACCGAAGCGACCACTTACAAACGGCCAGCAGGCCCCGCTCCACCCGGCGGGAAGTTGGCCCCCTTGGTCGGTCGTCAGGCAAGCCGTCCTGTCCGCACCAGTCCACACCGCATCCAGGAAGAGCCAGTTCAGGATATGCGGAACTGACCAAGCGAGCGCAAGGATCGCCAAAAGCGATAGGGCTGCATCAAACGGTGTCGAGAATAGATTCTTGCGAACCCAAGCCCCAAACCCGACCTGCGAACGAGGTGCGGCCTGAGCCAAGGCCATTTCGGTACGCACCCATGACGTGTCATGTTCTTGCATGGGTCACCTCTCCTTCAACGCCATTTTGGTGTTGAACCAGTTCATGAGAAGTGACGTGAGGATACTGATGCTCAGGTAGACCACCATGAAGATGACGACCACCTCAATCGCTTGTCCTGTTTGATTGAGGATCGTCCCACCGATCGCGTACAGATCCGGGTAACCTATCGCCACGGCCAGAGACGAATTCTTGGTCAGGTTGAGATACTGGCTGGTGAGCGGCGGAATGATGATCCGCATTGCCTGCGGAATGACCACCAATCTTAGCCCTAGGTTCGAGCGTAGGCCCAAAGCCGAGTAAGCTTCCGTCTGACCGCGCGGAACACCCATGATGCCGGCACGCACGATTTCAGCGATAAACGCGGCAGTATAGAACGACAGCGCGAGGTAGAGTGACAAGAACTCCGGCTTGACGTTAGTTCCACCTGTTAGATTAAACGTGCCCTTCTGCGGAAAATCGATCGATACTGGCAACCCGCCTATCAAGAAACCCAGCAATGGAAGGCCAACTATAAGCGCAATGCTGGTGAGGAACACCGGAAACTGCTTGCCGGTCGCCATCTGACGCATTCTCGCACGTCGGGCTACATACCAACTCAGTACGATTCCAGTTACCAATCCGGCGAGAATAAGCCACGCCCCTTCTTCCCACACGAAGCGTGGAAAGTAAAAACCGCGATTGTTGAGATATGAGCCCAGCGGAAGCGAGACGCTGTCGCGCACGCTCGGAAGGAGCGCCAAAACGCCCTGATACCAGAACAAGATCACCAGAAGTGGCGGAATATTCCGAAAAAGCTCAACATAGGCAGTTGCCAGTTTGCGGATCAGCCAATTGTTCGACAGTCGTCCGACGCCGACAAGGAAACCAAGGATTGTCGCGGTTACAATACCAGCCACCGCAACTGCCGCAGTATTGAGGACACCAACAATAAGTGCCCTACCGTAGGAAGAGTCCGAACTATATTCGATCAGACGATCGGAAATATCAAAGCCGGCCCTCCCTCGCAGGAATGCAAAGCCAGTCGTAATATTGGAGCGGCGCAGATTCTCGATCGTATTGTCTACGATCCACCAGACCCCCAGCACTAGCAGTGCGACCAGTAATATCTGGAAGACTATGCCGCGGACCCTCGGGTCATAGATCAGAGACGCCCTTGCGGGCGCTTCGTGAATTGCCTCTTGTGCCACATGGCTCCCCTTACCGCGACTTCAACCCGACAGCCTGTTTTTATTATGGCTTGAAGGGCAATCAGGGCCGGAGAACGAATTCTCCGGCCCAGCTTGAGATCAGCGAATCGGCATTCCGTACTGCAGGCCGCCCTTGGTCCACAGAGCGTTGATGCCGCGGGAAATCTTGAGCGGGCTTCCTGTGCCAACATTACGTTCGAAGATTTCACCGTAGTTGCCGGTGGCCTTGACGATGTTGACGACCCAGTCATTGCTCAAGCCGAGGTCGGTGCCGATCTTGGTTTCGGCTTCCGTGCCCAGCAGGCGCTTGATGTCAGGATTATCGCTATTCTTCATTTCATCGACATTGGCCTGCGTCACGCCGGCCTCTTCGGTGTTCAAAAGCGCGTAGTAGGTCCACTTGACGACATCGAACCACTTGTCGTCGCCCTGGCGCACTGACGGCCCAAGCGGCTCCTTCGAGATGATCTCGGGAAGGACCACGTGGTCGTCCGGTGACGACATCTGCAGGCGGACGGCATAGAGGCCCGATTGGTCGGTCGTATAGGCGTCGCAACGACCGGCGTCATAGGCTGCGTTGGCTTCCTCGAACTTCTCGAATACGACCGGGTTGTACTCCATCTTGTTTGCCTTGAAGTAGTCGGCAAGATTGAGTTCCGTCGTCGTGCCGGCCTGCACGCAGACAGCGGCACCCGAAAGCTGCAGCGCGGAATTCACGCCGGGCAGCTTCTTTGCGTTGATCATGAAGCCCTGGCCGTCATAGTAGGTGACGCCCGCAAAATTCAGGCCAAGCGCCGTATCGCGGTTCACCGTCCACGTAGTGTTGCGGGACAGAATGTCGACTTCGCCCGACTGAAGTGCTGTGAAGCGATCCTTCGCGCTCAAGCCGGTGAATTTCACCTTGGTGCCATCGCCAAATACTGCGGCGGCAACGGCGCGACAGAAATCGACGTCGAGGCCGGTCCACTCACCCTTGTCGTTGGGTGCGGAAAAACCTGCCAGACCGGTGTTGACGCCGCATTGCAGAAAACCCTTCGCCTTGACGTCTTCCAGCGTGCCGGCGGACGCCGCCGTGGCAACGACGCCGAACGCGGCCGCGCTTAAGATACCCAATGCCAATTGCTTCATAACCCAAAACCCTTTTCTGTTATTCGGGACACAACCCGACTTTTTCTTGCGAACGCGGCTCACTGTCCCGGCCCACTCCCAGAACACGGCATCGAGATCGACGCGAAGCCTTTCTCCCATTCACGAACTGCATCGAAGGCGATTATTTCTGTGAGGTCAAGAAAAATGACAGAAAGGTGGCGAGTTTCAAAAAGCATTATAGCAAGCTATTGAAATATAAAGACATCTGGTAAGGGAATAAAGTTTTCCCTGACTGCAAGGAGCACCTCGCCACTTGGCAAATTGAAACCGCCGGTCGCCTTCCGCTGCGGAATACAATTCGAATTGCGAGTGTCGTCCTACCGATTTGGCCCATTAAATCCGGGCACCTGTCAGGCGGGTGGCAGTTGCACCATGAATGCAGCGTCTTTATGCGTTGAGTTTTCCCGTCAGGTGATTGAGATAATGGCGAAAAACGACAAGACTTTGGGTATCAACACGAGGCTCGCACATTCCGGTAACGACCCGCGCGACTATCACGGCTTCGTAAATCCCCCTGTCGTGCATGCCTCGACCGTTTTGTTCCCTGATGCCGCGACACTGGCAGGTCGAGCGCAAAAATATACCTACGGCACCCGCGGGACCCCGACCACGGACGCACTCGCCTCGGCTATTGACGATCTTGAAGGCTCGGCAGGCACCATCCTGGTACCTTCAGGTCTCGCAGCGGTCACCACACCGTTGCTCGCCTTTGCTGAAGCAGGCCGGCATATCCTGATCGTCGATTCGGTTTACCATCCGACGCGCCACTTCGCCGACACCATGCTTAAACGACTTGGTATGGAGGTCGACTATTACGACCCTCGGATCGGGGCCGGGATCTCTGCTCTTATCAAGCCAAACACGAGCATCGTGTTCACAGAATCGCCCGCATCGAACACCTTCGAAGTGCAGGACATTCCTGCGATCGCAAAAGCCGCGCATTCAGCCAGCGCACTCGTCATGATGGATAACACATGGGCGACGCCGCTCTACTTCAAGCCGCTGGATCACGGTATCGACATCTCCATCCATGCGGCGACAAAATATCCTGGCGGTCACTCCGACGTGCTGCTCGGAACCGTTTCCGCCAACGAAACCTGCTGGCAGCGCCTGCATGATGCATTCATCACGCTTGGCTGCTGCGCTGGGCCCGATGACGTTTATCAGGTGCTGCGCGGCTTGCGTACGATGGGCGTGCGGTTGGAGCATCATCAGCGCAGCGCGCTTGCCATCGCCCAATGGCTGGAGAAACAAAACGGCGTTGCCCGTGTTCTTCATCCGGCTTTGGAAAGCCATCCTGACCACGCCCTGTGGAAGCGGGATTTTGGCGGCTCCAGCGGCATCTTTTCCGTGGTGCTAGCCGCGGGTGGCCAAAGCAAGGCGCACGCCTTTCTCGATGCCCTCGAGATTTTTGGGCTCGGCTATTCATGGGGCGGCTACGAAAGCCTTGCCGTGCCGGTGTTTCTGGGCGACCGTATTGTTGCCAAAGGGCCCTATGAGGGGCCGGTGATACGACTGCAGATCGGTCTCGAAGACATCGAGGACCTGAAGGTGGACATCCTTCGAGGCCTCAGGGCCGCAGCCACGACCTGAGTTGTTCCTTGCGGGACGACCGGCTGGTTGGCTCTCAAGTTTGCTCCAGCGCAAAGAACAGCCCTCCGAGGAGGATATCAGGAAACTCTAGAGACGGATTCCGATACGCCGGAGGAAAAGAACCATGGCTACCCCCGAGGGCAAGAGACCGGCGGTGACAACAACTGCGGAAGCCGCCAGTGGCGCCGAATCCGGAAATACGCTTCTGCCGATGCTGATCGGCGGCCTCGTTCTCATCGTTATCGGGGCGATCGTTCTGATGGCCTTCGTCTGAGGCCAAAGCAGGTTTAGTCTTGGTTTGAACGTGCAACAGCACCGTTAACCTTATCCGTAAACATCTACGAGATGAAGATCGATGGTCGGAGTGGCAGGATTCGAACCTGCGACCCCCTGATCCCAAATCAGGTGCGCTACCAGGCTGCGCTACACTCCGAGGCCGTGTGTTGCCTATTGATTTAGAGATGGCATGGCAAGTGCAAAAGCGTGTGCTCTTGCCGGAACCCACATTGCACAGTAAGCAAATTGGCAGTACGGCAAGCGCCCAAGCAGCAACGAGGTTTTTATGTCCGCGCGCATTTTCAGCCCAGCAAAGACCGCGATGCAATCCGGCAAAGGCAAAACCGGCTACTGGCTGCTGGAATTCGACCCCGAGCAGCCGCGCAAGATCGACCCGCTGATGGGCTACACGACTTCCGGTGACATGAAGAGCCAGATCAGGCTGTCATTCGAAACGCGAGAAGAAGCCGTTACTTACGCAGAAAGCCAAGGCCTCGCATATCGAGTTGAAGAACCGAAGGAACCGAAGCGTCGGCAGATTTCCTATTCCGACAATTTCCGCTATGACCGCCGCTCGCCTTGGACCCATTGAGGTGTCCTTGGCAAACGCCGGCCGCCACTAGGCAGTTGGTTAGCGGTCCCGTAGCTCAGCTGGATAGAGCACCGGCCTTCTAAGCCGATGGTCGCAGGTTCGAATCCTGCCGGGATCGCCAA
>CAZROU010000070.1:0-13670 GCA_964601795.1 uncultured Mesorhizobium sp.
AAAAAGAGCGGGACCGGGTGGACCCACTCTTCGTCATACCGACCAAGAATTTGAACGCGATATAGACGATCCGCCACGGCGTTTCAAGGCCGAAGACTGCGATGCACCGAGCCAAGAAGCGATTTTGCCAGCGATGCACACAGCGCAGGGCGAATATGTAGAAACAGCTATTCCCGTTTTTGCGCCGCAACCTATCTATATTGCGATGCAACATGGATGGCGCATAGAGCGCCGGGAAGAGACATGATCATGACCAAGCGTAACGCATTGGCAGCAATCGGCGACCTGTTCATCACATTTGGCAGCGCAGTCGCCGTGTCGAGAGCAGTAGAAGCAGGCCGCAAACCCCGCGACCGGCATCTCAACGATCTCGGCATCGATCCACGCGCTTTCGACAAGATCAGCCGCTACTACTGACGGGACGGCGTTCCGGCAGCCGCAGCTACTTACTTGCGAATGAAGATGAGATAGGCGGGCGGGCGGCCCTCCAGGATTGCCTTGGCCTCGTAACGAGTACCGGGCCAACCTTCATATGGCTGGCGCCAATCGGCCGCACGTGCAGCCTGCCACTCGAAGGCAGCGTGGGCGCGGCAATGCAGGAGCGTCCAATTGACATAGGTACCTATGTCGGACGCAAACCGAAATTGAGCGCCCTGCTTCAGGACCCGTGCAAAGCGGTCAAGATTGACCTTGCTGACGAAGCGTCTCTTCCAGTGCTTCTTCTTCGGCCAAGGGTCGGGATAAAGCAGGTCGATGCCGTCGAGCGATGCAGTCGGCAGCCAATCCAACAACCGGGTCGCATCCTCATCAAAGACCTTGATATTGGCGAGTGGCTCTCTTTCCAGCGCCATCATCATCTTGGCCATGCCGTTGACGAACGGCTCAGCCCCGATAAAGCCGCTATCCGGCGCAGATGATGCCCGGTAGAGGAGGTGTTCGCCGCCGCCGAAGCCGATCTCCAGACGCACCGCGCCAACTGGCGTATTGAAGAGGCGGCGCACATCGATCGGCGCTGCGCCAGATAAATCCAGCCCATAACGCGCCAGACCACTTTCCAACGCCACCGACTGCGCCGGGCGAATGGTCTTGCCGCGGCGGCGGCCGAAGAAGGCCTCACTGGCGCGTGTGGGTCGTTCGTCGGCGGTCACAGCGCGCGCCATGCATTCAAGCGGCGATTGCTTCCTTGAGCGCCTTGGCGAGATCGGTCTTCTCCCAGGAGAAGGAGCCGTCGCGGCCGGGTTTACGGCCGAAATGGCCGTAGGCCGTGGTCTTCGCGTAGATTGGCTTGTTGAGGTCCAGGTGCCGGCGGATACCCGACGGCGACAGATCCATGACGTGACGCAATGCGTTTTCCAGAACGGCCTCGTCAACCTTGCCGGTACCGTGCAGATCGACGTAGATCGACAAAGGTTGGGCAACGCCGATAGCGTAGGAAAGCTGTATTGTGCAGCGATCCGCGAGCTTGGCCGCAACCACGTTCTTCGCCAGATAGCGTGCTGCATAAGCAGCGGACCGATCAACCTTCGTCGTGTCCTTGCCCGAGAACGCACCGCCGCCGTGCGGGGCGGCCCCGCCGTAGGTGTCGACGATGATCTTGCGCCCGGTCAGGCCAGCGTCGCCGTCGGGTCCGCCGATGACGAACTTGCCGGTCGGGTTGATGTACCAATTGCAGTTGTCGGCGATCTTCAGGTCGCCCAGCGCCTCGCGGATATAGGGTTCGACGACCTTTCGCACCTTGTGCGAGTCCCAGCTCCCGTCGAGATGCTGTGTGGAAAGCACGATCTGGGTGGCTTCGGCTGCCTTGCCGTCCGCATATCGGACGGTAACCTGGCTCTTGGCGTCCGGCCCCAACTTACCTACCTCGCCCTTGCCCTCGTGACGGGCGGATGCCAGCAATTCGAGGATCTTGTGGCTGTAATAAATGGGTGCCGGCATGAGGTCGGGCGTCTCGCGGCAGGCGTAGCCGAACATGATGCCCTGGTCGCCCGCCCCTTCTTCGCCTTGGCGGTCGGAAGCATTGTCTACACCCTGGCCGATATCCGGGGACTGGCCATGCAAGAGAACGTCGATCTTTGCGGTCTTCCAATGGAAGCCGCTCTGTTCGTACCCAATGTCGCGGATTGCCTTGCGAGCAACCGACTTGAACTTGGCAGGATTGATAACGGCGTGGCCGGAAGCATCCTTGAGGATATTGCCCGACTTATCCTTCTTCAAAAGCGTATCCGGAACACGTACTTCGCCGGCAATGACCACGCGATTGGTCGTCGCAAGCGTTTCGCAGGCGACGCGGACCTTCCATGGATCCATGCCCGTCTTTTTTGCCTCGCGATAAACGAGATCGACGATCTCATCGGAAATACGGTCACAAACTTTGTCGGGATGGCCCTCTGACACCGATTCAGAGGTGAAGAAGTAGTTCTGGCGACTCACGGGGTGTCCCCTCTCGAAAAATATCACGCGCGCCGAAAAGCGCGACACCTGTTAGCGGCACGCGCCATGACTCGTCAAGCAATATGCCCGACAATGGAATAACACCATTGACGGCACCAAGTCCTGCAAGGAGATTTCCTAGTCGAAGTCGTCCTGGGAAAGCGATTTCACCAGATCAAGGATGCGGCGACGTACCTTGGTATCGGTGATTTTCACGAATGCGCGGTTGAGTTGCAGGCCTTCCGTGCTGGAACAGAATTCCATCACCGAATTCATCGACGAATCCTCGGCGAAGCCGCGCCCCGCGGAAGGTTCGTGACCAGGCGCATCTTCGAAAAAGAAGGCAGGAGGTACCTCCAATATCGACGCGATCGCCTGCAATCGGCTGGCGCCCACACGGTTCGTGCCCTTTTCGTACTTCTGAATCTGCTGAAACGTGATTCCCAGGTTTTCACCCAGTTTTTCCTGGCTCATTCCAAGCATATTTCGGCGCAGCCGAATACGGCCACCTACATGAATGTCGATTGGGTTTGGTTTCTTTTTGTTTTCTTCTACCATTTTTTCCTCGCCGAATTTTTCCGGCATTGTTCTGTTTTTTATGCCTGAAGGCGTCCGGCCAAAGCGACCCCAATGAAACTTGCCAATGCGCACCGAAAATTATCAGGCGGCTACTATATGGATTTCTAATATACAGGCTGTCAATTCGCCCGTAGCCTTTGTCTTACGTTCACAACAAGAGAAGCGGCAGCAAACAGCAGCACCGTCAGCAATCCGTTAATGCGCCGCTGATCGACCGAAACCGCCTCCAACCGGTAAACCGGCAGTTGAACGTCGATCTCCCCCTTCGCGCCGATCGCCAAAGCGTCGACAATTCTCCCCCTTTGATCCACGACCGCGGAAATCCCGGTGTTAGCCGCTCTCAACAAAGGAATTCCGTTCTCGGCCGCCCGCACTTGGGCCTGTCTGAAATGCTGGTAAGGGCCCGGTGTGTTTCCAAACCACGCGTCATTGGTTACATTTACAATAAGCTCAGTTGACGTAGCGTCAACTGCTACAAGGTCTGAGAAAATGACTTCGTAGCAAATGAAGGGAAGCGCCGTCAGTCCACCGGGTATGGGAATGGCGTGGCGCTCATTTCCTGCGGCAAAGTTCATCGGACCCGCAACAATTTGCTCCAAACCGATACGGCTGAACAGATCAGCGAAAGGAATATACTCCCCGAATGGAACCAGATGGACCTTGTCCACTGCGTCGACGATCTCGCCACGGTCATTGATTGCCGCGACCGAGTTGTAATAGCGGTCATCGGACGCACCAGCCACAGCGGCTTCTTCACGCACTATGCCCGCAAGCAGCATCTGGCCATCATCCAGCATTTCTGCGAGCGCCGAAAACGCGTCTGGCCGCTCATTGAACAGAAATGGCACCGCAGTTTCCGGCCAGATGATGAGCTTGGGCTTGCTATGCCCTGGCGGAGGCGGCTTGGCCGATTGCTCCAGCAGCGAGGAGAAGATGCGGTCGCGGACGGCCTTGTCCCACTTCTCGCTCAAATCGACAGCAGGCTGGACAATGCGGACGTCAAGGTTCTGAACTGTATCCGGCGCCGGTTTGGTAAGCCGATAATAACCGAACCCTACATCGCCAATAATCAGACCGGCAAACAACACAATGCCAAGGCGCAGGTTCTGACGGTTTGCGAGCAAGGCCGGCAGCGCAAAAACGAATACCGCCAGCGCATTCATCCCGTTCATGCCGACCACGGACACGCTTTGCATCAGCAAAGGCACGGGCATCGCCGCATAGCCAATGGCGTTCCAAGGAAAGCCGGTGAACAGAAATCCGCGCAGCCATTCCGCGAGCGCGAAACCGAATGCGAGAGCCGCTATGCGCCCGATATTGCTGCTCCAAAGCAGCCGGGCGACAGCCGTTGCGAAACCATAAAAGCAGGCAAGCACGAGCGGAACGCCGACAAAGGCAAAGGGAAGCGCCCACGCAAAACTTTTAGCTTCAACGAGAAGCGCTGTGCCAATCCACCAAAGCCCGGCCAGGAAATAGCCAAAACCGAACCACCATCCGATAGCGAAAGCGGGGCGCAAGCGTCGGAACCGTCCAACGGACGGACCACCAGTGGCGCCGTCGAGCAAAAGGACGAGTACCGGAAAAGAAACGAAACAGACGGCAAAGAAGTCGTAAGGCGCCTGCCCTAGAACGGCAAACGCGCCAGCGAGGAACGCCACAAGGGCACGGCGCCATCCCCAAAGCAGAATTATCCGGCCCGCCAGGCGCTCCATGAAATCTTCCGATTCGCGTGAATCACGGAAAGAAGACTTATCAGGCTGCGGCCTTCACTCCAACGCCAGTCGGCCAGCAAAAAGGATCAGGCCTGCTCGGTGCGCGCAGCGCGCTTGCGCCGGTCCCCTTTCAGGATTTGCACGATCCGCACCCGCTTGACCCTGCGAGGATCGGCGTCGAGCACATGGAATTCGAAACCGGGGATTGCCTGCACAACTTCTCCGCGCGCCGGCACACGGCCAAGCGTGTTGAAGATCATGCCGCCGATGGTATCGACGGATTCGCCGTGCTCACCGGCTGCGAATCCTTCGCCGATCATTGACGCTACTTCGTCGATCTCGGCCTTGCCGTCGACGATGAAGACGCCGTCGCCGGCCTTCGTGATCATCGGCTCCTCGTCGTCGTGCTCGTCCTCAATATCGCCGACGACCATCTCGACGATGTCCTCCAGCGAAGCGAGCCCGTCGGTACCGCCATATTCGTCGATCACAAGCGCCATCTGCGTTCGCGCCGTCTGCATACGCCCCATCAGGTCCGAGGCGAGCATCGACGGTGGCACGAACAGCACCGGCCGCATGAGATTGAGATCGCCAATGGTTCGGGTGAGATCGACTTGGGCGAGGTCAAGCTCTGCGCCAGTGGGCTGCCTGCGGGTGGTACGGCGTTTCTTGCCGCGCGCGCTGCGGGTAATGTGAGCCAACACATCGCGGATATGGATCATACCGCGCGGATCGTCGAGCGTTTCCGCGTAGACGGGCATACGCGAGTGACCCGACTGCTCGAACACCGCGAGCAGGTCCCCGAGCGTTGTGGTGACTTCCACCGCCTCGATGTCTGCACGTGGAACCATGACGTCCTCGACGCGCACCTCACGCAGACGCAGGATGTTGTTGAGCATCGCCCGTTCGCCAGGGGAGAACGAGCCCGCGCCAATCGCAGTCTCGGCCAGAGCATCGGCGATGTCTTCGCGCAATGTTGTGCCATTGCGATGCCTGAACAGCCCTATCAGTCGTTCGAATACGGATGGCCCGGCAGGCGTGACGTCAACCGCTGCACTGCCAGACATAGTACTGGGACTAGGGTCCTCGTCCGCATTTTCGTGGGGCTTGCCCGCACTGCCGTCGTCTGGGTGGGCGGCGGTCTGTGGTGTGTCGTTCATCGTCGTCCGGTCGGTTTGTACTTGTAGTTACGCATAGGGATCGGGAATGGCAAGCCTTGCGAGCGCGGCACGCTCGGCTGCTTCCATCTCTTCCGCCTCAGCGTCTGTCTCGTGATCATAGCCTAAAAGATGCAGGAGGCCATGGATGACGAGATGGCTAATATGGTTCTCAAGCGGCTTTTGTTCCAGTTCCGCCTCTCGCAAAACCGTCTCGGCGGCAAGCACGATGTCGCCGAGCATCGGTGGTAGCGAACCACCACCGGAAACTGGAAAGGCCGGGAAGGACAATACATTGGTCGGCTTGTCCTTTCCTCGCCAACCCGCATTCAGTTCCCGGATGTTGGCATCATCCGAAAAAACGATGCTGAGTTCGCTGGCTCCGGACCACGCCGTGCCAATTTCGGCGAATACAGCACTCGCGGCCCGGTCAACAAGGCGCTTTAACATTTCTTCTTCCGGCCAAGTGCCAGCCTCGACCAGAAGATCGAGTTCAAGAGGATGCAAAAGCGCCGTAGCGGTCAATGAAGTACCAGTAGGCATTTGGAGCCGTAATCAGCCTTCCACGCCAAGGCCGCGTGAGACTTTGCCATCGCGATCGTAGGCCCTGACAATCTCGGCGACTAATGGGTGGCGTACAACATCGACGTCGTTGAAGCGCACGGTGACGATGCCTGGAACCCCGTCCAGAACCCGCAATGCCTCGACGAGCCCGGAGCGCGTGTTCTGCGGCAAGTCGATCTGGGTCGGATCGCCGGTGACGATCATGCGTGAATTCTCACCCAGGCGCGTCAGAAACATTTTCATCTGCATCTGCGTGGTGTTTTGTGCCTCGTCAAGGATGACGGCAGCGTGTGCCAGCGTGCGCCCCCGCATGAAGGCAAGCGGTGCGATCTCGATGATGCCTGCGGCTATGGCCCGCTCGACCTTGTCGCCCGGCATCATATCATAGAGAGCGTCGTAGAGCGGCCGAAGGTAAGGGTCGACCTTCTCCTTCATGTCGCCGGGAAGGAAGCCAAGCCGCTCCCCGGCTTCCACTGCCGGTCGGGACAGGATGATGCGCTCAACCATGCCGCGTTCAAGCAACATGGCCGCGTGCGCGACTGCCAGATAGGTCTTTCCAGTACCTGCAGGGCCGATGCCGAACACCAGTTCGGAGCGCTCAAGCGCCCGCATATAGGCATCCTGATTGAGCGAGCGGGCGTAGATGGTCTTCTTGCGGGTCGAGATTTGTGCAGCTGACACTTTGCCCTTTCGCTCCAATGTCGGCAGCGTGAGTTGGTCATCGGCGGCAACCGCCATGCGTACCGCGCCATCAACGTCGGATTGGCCGATATCGGCACCCTTCTGCAGGATGTCATACAGGCTGTCTAGCGCTCGGCGCGCCTGCTCAGCGGCCGAAGACGAACCCTTGATGGTAAGCTGGTTACCACGCGAGCGAATATCGACACCGAGCTTCTGCTCGAGCCGGGCTAAGTTTTCATCAAATTGACCGTAAAGGGCGCTCGCAAGCTTGTTGTTGTCGAAGGACAGAACGATGTGCGCCATGTCAGATGCACACGATACCAGCTTCGAGGACACGTTCTTCAGATCGGCAGCGCTCAACCGTCCCTCCTCATCTGCCTGAGCCTTGATCAGGCTGGCTCGGCGTACAGGCTGTTGTAGCCAGTCTTCGTGATTCGCACGTCAATAATGTCACCGATTTCGGCGGCCTTTTCATCAATAATAACCGGCTGCAACCACGGCGACCGACCGACCTTCTGCCCCGTTTGTCGACCAGGCTTCTCGATCAGCGTCGACATTGTGCGCCCAACCATGCCGTGCGTGAAGCTCTGTTGTTGCTGGGTCAACAACGCCTGAAGCCGCTGCAGGCGCTCGTCCTTGACCACCTCTGGTACATGGTCGTCCATTTCTGCACCAGGCGTGCCGGGACGCGGCGAATATTTAAATGAAAAAGCCGAGGCGTAACTGACTTCGCGCACGATTTGCATCGTCGCTTCGAAATCCGCCTCCGTTTCACCCGGGAAGCCGACGATAAAGTCACCGGACATGGCAATGTCGGCGCGCGCACCGCGAATACGTTCGATCAGCCGCAGATAGTCGACCGCCTTGTGACGACGGTTCATCGCCTTCAAGATACGATCCGAGCCGGACTGCACCGGCAGATGCAGATAGGGCATGAGCGCAGCCAGATCGCGGTGCGCAGCGATCAGTTCGTCATCCATATCGCGCGGATGGCTGGTGGTGTAGCGCAGGCGAGCAAGGCCGGGGACTTCGGCCAAGCGGAACAGCAACCGGCCAAGACCCCACTCGTTGCCGTCTGGCCCCTCGCCGTGCCAGGCGTTGACGTTTTGACCAAGCAGCGTCACCTCGCGCACCCCCGCATCGGCGAGACGCTCGGCTTCGGCCACGATCTGTTGCACCGGGCGAGATACTTCCGAACCACGCGTATAGGGGACGACGCAGAATGTGCAGAACTTGTCGCAACCTTCCTGAACGGTCAGGAAGGCGGTGACGCCACGCTTGATGACCTCGGCGCGCCTTGGCTGAGGCAGGTGTTCGAACTTGTCTTCGATCGCATATTCCGTTTCGACGACTTTCTCGCCTTTACGAACCTTGGCAAGCACGTCGGGCAAGCGGTGATAGGTCTGCGGCCCGACAACCAGATCAACGGCAGGTGCGCGGCGGATTATCTCGCCGCCTTCAGCCTGCGCCACGCATCCGGTAACACCGATGGTGAGGTCGCGTCCGCTACCTCTCCGTTCCGCCTTCAAATCCCGGATGCGACCAAGTTCCGAATAGACCTTTTCCGCTGCTTTTTCACGGATATGACACGTATTCAAAAGCACCAGGTCGGCATCGTCCATGACTTCAGTCGCGACGTAGCCATCAACCGCAAGCGCATCGGTCATGCGCTGCGAGTCATAGACGTTCATCTGGCAGCCGTAGGTCTTCACGAAGACCTTCTTCGGTGCACCAGAAGTGCCTTCCGACGCGGAAGGCTCCTTTTCGATGGTTGTGGTTTCCAGTTCCATGTGGCGGCTTCTAACGTCTTTCAGCAGCAAAAAACAGCCGATTCTACGCCTTCGACGGGCTCGCGACAGTAGGCCGGCTGGGGCGAGGCTCCCGCAAGGCCCGCTGGAGCATTACATTGACCTGCTCTTCCATAAGGCGTGAGGTATGCTTGCGGTTTGTCGCGGACGAAAACGCCACCGGTTCACCGAAATGGACCTCGACGTCGAGAGCGCCTTCTGCAAGCAATTCCTTGACGTGCGGCACCAGATCCTGATCCCCGATCCAAGCGGCATGAGGCCGGTGCCGACGACCGAGCGGCACGCCATGCAACCGCGTATAGGCAATCGCGACCGGCTGGATTAAAACCTCTTCCGCTCCGCCGCCTGAGATCGCCATCGCAGCGGCACCGAACAGAGTGCTCTTGAAAGGCAGGACCATATTGCCGTCGCCGGTGGTGCCTTCGGCAAACAGCACCATGGCATCGCCATTGGCCAGCCGCCCGGCGATTTCGATGGCCTGGTCGCCAGACTTGCGCTTGCGATCACGCTCGATGAATACGGTGCGCTGCAGCTTCGACAAGAAGCCGATCAGCGGCCAACCTGCCATGTCGGCCTTGGCGATGAAACGAACATCGGACATCGAGCCAAGCACGGCAATGTCGGTCCACGAAACGTGATTGGCCGCCACCAGCAACGGCCTCCCGGAAGACAACGCCCCTGTGACATGGACGCGGATGCCGAGCGTTTTAAGGACCGCCTTGTGCCAGATTTTCAGCACAAAGGTCTCGCGCCAGAGCCCTGTCTTCATCGCTATGAGTTGCAGCGGCACCAGTACAAGCGTGGTAGCCGCGATGAACACCAGCGCCAGAAAGGTCCTGATCTTGGCCATCATCCAGCCTATGGCCTTTCGTCAGCGAAGATCGCGGCGCATGACCAACGCGCCAGTTGGACCATGCTCGGGCGAGCGGTAGTAGTTTGGCCTCTTGCCGACTTCGCCAAACCCCAACCGCCGGTAGAGCGCGATAGCAGCGGCATTGGTTTCATCGACCTCGAGGAACAGGGCTTCGGCACGCTCAGAATGCAATTCCCGCAACACGGCATCCATCAACTGCCAGCCAATGCCTTGCCTTCGGTGCGAGCGGGCAACCGCGACGGTGAGGATTTCAGCCTCCCCGGCGGCAACCCTTGCCAGCACGAAGCCGACCGGTGAGCGGCCACCTTGCCCGACCTCGCGCGCGGCATAGCCAAAGACGGTGTCCTGCTCCAGCAAGGTAGCGAACTCCGCGTCGGACCATGGCCGCACGAAATCTTCCTGATGCAGAAGCGAGAGCGCGCCGCTGTCGGTCGTCGACAGCGGCTCGAGAACATATTCGCGGCGACGAGGCGTCAGGAACGGGATCCGCATCAGAACTTGTCCCCGGCAGCCATCACGGGCTCGCCCTCGGCAAGACAAAGCCCGCCTGCGGCTTGGCGTCGGCCTCACGCAGATAGACCGGCGCAGGCTTTTCACCCGGCTCTCTGGCCGCGCCGAGACGAGCGTAGATGGCGATATCGGCTGTTGCCCCAACCGGACCAAGGTCGAAAGATTTACCGGCTGCGCCTGCGACGAGACGGGCTGCCGTGCCGCTCACAACCGCCTGCGAACTGACTGCCATTTCGGTGATCTCTTCCGGCGTCGTCACAGCGGGCCCAAATCGAAGCTGCATCTTATCATCATACAGCGCGGTGTGGATTTCACCACGCCCGGCGTCGAGGGCAGCAAGCATTGTGCGACTTGGGAATTTGATGGCAGTTTCGATCGCCAGCGCCTCAAGCGTGGTGACGCCGACGGCGGGGATTTTCAGCGCCAGGGCCAATCCTCTCGCGGCTGAAACACCGACGCGGACACCGGTGAAAGAGCCCGGGCCGACGGAGACGGCAACCCGGTCGAGATCGGCATAGGTCTTGCCGGATTGTTCCAGCGCGCCAGCGATCACCGACATCAGATGCTCGGCGTGTCCCTTGCCGAGGTCGAGCGCCTGATGGCCAAGCTCGCGACCGGCTACCGCATCATAGATACAGGCGGCGCAGAGGCTGGCGGAGCAATCGATGGCAAGGACGATCATGCGGCTAGGTATTCGCCGCGTTCTGCCTGGCCTTCAACTCCAGACGGCGGGCGTGGAGGATCGGTTCGGTGTAGCCGCTCGGCTGGACTGTTCCCTTGAACACCAGATCGCAAGCAGCCTGGAAGGCGATCGAGGTGTCAAAATCGGCAGCCATCGCCTTATAGAGCGGATCGCCGACATTCTGGTGATCGACGATGACGGCCATGCGCTGGAGCGAATCCATGACCTGGATCTTGGTGCAGACATCGTGGCGCAGCCAGTTGGCCATGTGCTGCGAGGAAATGCGCAAGGTGGCGCGGTCTTCCATCAGCGCGACGTCGTTGATGTCGGGCACCTTGGAGCAGCCGACGCCCTGGTCGATCCAGCGCACGACATAGCCGAGGATGCCTTGCGCATTGTTGTCCAGCTCGCGCTGGATGTCGTCGGGCGTCCAGTTGGGCCGCGTGGCGACCGGCACGGAGAGGATGTCGTCCAGCTTCGCCTTGGGACGGCTTTTCAGGGTTTCCTGCACGGCGTGAACATCGACGCGGAAATAATGCGTGGCGTGGAGCGTGGCAGCGGTCGGCGACGGCACCCAGGCGGTGTTGGCGCCTGCCTTGGGATGGCCGATCTTCTGCTCCAGCATCGCCGCCATCAGGTCCGGCATCGCCCACATGCCCTTGCCGATCTGGGCATGGCCGACGAGGCCGCATTCCAGCCCGGTATCGACGTTCCAGTTCTCATACGCACCGATCCACGCGGCCTGCTTCATGTCGCCCTTGCGGATCATCGGGCCGGCTTCCATCGAGGTGTGGATCTCGTCGCCGGTGCGGTCGAGGAAACCGGTGTTGATGAAGGCGACGCGCGCCGAGGCGGCGCGAATGCATTCCTTGAGGTTGACGGTGGTGCGCCGCTCCTCGTCCATGATGCCCATCTTGATGGTGTTTTTCGCGAGCCCAACGAGGGCCTCGACACGGTCGAATATCTCGACGGCGAAGGCGACTTCCTCCGGCCCGTGCATCTTCGGCTTGACGACATACATCGAACCCTTGCGCGAATTGGCGCGGCGGCCTTCCGGGCCGATGTCGTTCAAGGCGATGAGCGCGGTGATCGCCGCATCCATGATGCCTTCCGGCACTTCCGAACCATCGGAGAGCAGGATGGCCGGATTGGTCATCAGGTGGCCGACATTGCGCACCAGCATCAGGGCGCGGCCGGGAAGCACCAGTTCGCTGCCGTTCGGCGCGGTGTAGGTGCGGTCGGCGGCGAGGCGGCGGGTGAAGGACTTGCCGCCCTTGGCGATCTCTTCCGACAGGTCGCCGCGCATCAGGCCAAGCCAATTCGTGTAAACCGCGATCTTGTCGTCGGCATCGACGGCGGCGACCGAATCCTCGCAATCCTGGATGGTGGTGAGTGCCGACTCGACCACGACATCGGAAATGCCGGCCTTGTCGGCCCTGCCGATGACGCTGTTGCGGTCAATGACGATCTCGACATGCAGGCCGTTCTTGGTCAGCAGCACGGCGGCTGGATTGCCCGCCTCGCCGCGCCAGCCGGCAAAGCGCGCGGCCTCCTTCAGCGCCGTCGGCCCGGCCTCCAAAGCGACCTTGAGACGGCCGCCGGAGACGGCGAGTTCCGCGACGTCCTTCCACGAACCTGACACCAGCGGGGCGACCTCGTCGAGGAAGGCACGCGCCCAGGCGATGACCGTGGCGCCGCGCTTGGGATTGTAGCCCTTGCCCTTTGCCGCGCCACCGTCGTCGGAAATGGCATCCGTGCCGTAGAGCGCGTCGTAGAGCGAGCCCCAGCGGGCGTTGGCGGCGTTCAGCGCATAGCGCGCGTTCATGACCGGCACGACGAGCTGCGGGCCGGCAACCACGGCGATCTCGGGATCGACGTTTTCGGTCGTGACCGAGAAGGCCGGGCCTTCCGGCACGAGGTAGCCGATTTCGCGCAGGAAGGCCTTGTAGGCTTCCATGTCGTTCGGCGCGCCATTGTTGCGATACCACTGGTCGATCTGTGCCTGCAGGTCGTCGCGTTTTGCCAGCAGCGCCCGGTTCTTCGGCGCGAGGTCGTGGAGGATTTCCGAAAAGCCGGCCCAGAATTTCTCCGCCTCGATGCCGCTGCCTTTCAGCGCCTCGCCGACAACAAAGTCATGCAAGGGGCGCGCGATGCGTAACCCGGCGATCTCGATCCGGTCCGTCATTTAGAATTCTCCGCAGGCACCACCCGAAAGAGTGGGTGGCTTCGATGCGGGGGCTTTGGCATGACAGGGCCAAAGGGTCAATGATCCGATAGAGTGAGGTGTGGTGCGCAGCGCCCTTTCGCCTCGTTCTCTTCGTCATCCTCGGGCAAGCCCGAGCGCAGCGAAAGGCGCGACCCGAGGATCCATGCCGTGAGGATTGAGTTGTATGGGGTGGTTCCGAATGAGGAGCCTTCTTTTGCGCCCTTTACGCGCTGCCGCGATGTCGCGGCATGGATCCTAGGGTCTCCGCACGGCCAGAGGCCTGCTCCGCCCTAGGATGACGAAGGATGGATATGCTTGTTCATCGCCACGCCCGGATTCTCATCCGTCTGGCCATTGTCAAAGAACTGACCTCATCTGAGAGGTCGGGAGGACGGGCGGCCGTTCGGTCGCGCGTTTAGTTAAGTAGTGCGGCCTTGCGGCCGCCCGTCCGGTGGTCTTGCCTCACC
>CAZROU010000071.1:0-12915 GCA_964601795.1 uncultured Mesorhizobium sp.
GGTCGATGCGCGCGAACACGATGTCCTTGGCGTCGAACTCGATGTCGAGCCACGAGCCGCGATACGGAATCACGCGCGCGGCGAACAACAGCTTGCCCGAGGAATGGGTCTTGCCCTTGTCGTGATCGAAGAACACGCCCGGCGAACGGTGCATCTGCGAGACGATGACGCGCTCGGTGCCGTTGACGATGAAGGTGCCGTTCATGGTCATGAGCGGCATATCGCCCATGTAAACGTCCTGCTCTTTGATGTCCTTGATCGACTTCGCGCCGGTATCCTCGTCAATATCGAACACGATGAGGCGCAGCGTCACCTTGAGGGGTGCTGCATAGGTCAGGTCGCGCTGACGGCACTCGTCAACGTCGAACTTCGGCGCTTCGAACTCGTACTTGACGAATTCCAGCATCGACGCTCCGGAGAAATCGGAGATCGGGAACACAGACCTGAAAACAGCCTGCAGGCCTTCGTCCGGGCGACCGCCTTGCGGCTCGTCGACCATCAGGAACTGATCGTAGGATGCCTTTTGAACCTCGATGAGGTTCGGCATCTCGGCAACTTCAGGGATCTTTCCGAAGAACTTTCTTACGCGTCTGCGGCCATTGAAAGTCTGGGTCTGGGCCATCGTCGCTCCTTAGCATGTTGGGGCGAACCACGCCGCGGTTCGCCTCGCCTTTCAGGCCGTTTCAACGACGGCCTTGTCTAAAACAGGTGAAAACCTGTTTCCTGAAAGCCGGTTCCGGCCATCAGGAAAGAGGTTCTCGAACACAAATCCGGGCTCCCTTGCAGGAGGTGGCGGACGACGCGAAGTCGCCCGCCTAACCCGAACAATTACTTCAGGTCGACCTTGGCGCCAGCAGCTTCGAGCTGAGCCTTGATCTTTTCCGCGTCGGCCTTGGCAACAGCCTCCTTGACCGGCTTCGGAGCGGCTTCGACCAGGTCCTTGGCTTCCTTGAGGCCCAGGCCGGTGATGGCGCGCACTTCCTTGATGACGTTGATCTTCTGAGCGCCGGCATCCGTCAGGATGACGTCGAACTCGGTCTTTTCCTCAGCCGGAGCAGCAGCAGCGGCAGCGCCACCAGCAGCGGCAACAGCCACCGGAGCGGCGGCGGAAACGCCCCACTTTTCTTCCAGAAGCTTCGAAAGCTCAGCCGCCTCGAGGACGGTCAGGCTCGAGAGGTCGTCTACGATCTTTGCGAGATCAGCCATTTTTGTATTCCTTCGTAAGGTTCGAACGTGTGTTGATATTCAAGAGGAACGGCCTCATGCCGCCTCGTCCTTCCGGGCGTAAGCACCAATGACGCGCGCGACTGAACCCGCGGGCGCATTGACGATCTGGGCGATCCGGGTCGCCGGCGTGGCAATCATGCCAACCAGCTTTGCGCGCAGTTCGTCGAGCGACGGAAGCGAGGCAAGCGCCTTCACTCCATCGGCATCGAGCGAGGTCTTGCCCATTGCGCCGCCGAGAATGATGAGTTTCTCATTTCCCTTGGCGAAATCGGACGCGACCTTCGGCGCCGCAATCGGATCTTCCGAATAAGCGACCAGCGTCTGTCCCTTGAACAGATCGATGATGCTTTCGGATTCCGTGCCCTGAAGAGCGATCTTGGCGAGGCGGTTCTTCGCGACTTTGACGGTGCCGCCGGCCTGACGCATCTTCGAGCGAAGATCGTTCATTTGCGCGACGGTGATACCGGCATAGTGGGCCACGACCACTGAACCAGCGCCCTTGATGGCGTCGTTCAGGCCCGAGACGAGTTCGCGTTTTTCCGCTCTGTCCACTGCCTATCTCCAGTTGACCCCTGCCTCATTTGCGAAAGCAGGCGTCTGGTTGCCTTTTGCCGGGCGGGCTATTCCATTTCTGGATCACCCGAACGGCGCTCGAGGATCCTGCCCCCTTTCGCCACATCCATTGGCAAAGCCGCCGGATGCGCAGACAAAAGGCAAACACGGTTCGAACCTTTCATTGGAGGCGAAACCTCCTTTGTCCGGTCTTCACCCGTCTCATGCAGGCCCACATGAATTAAGGTCCAATCGAAACCGGACCGCCCGCAATCTCGGACAGGATATCCGGAACCCTTTCGGCTTCCGGGTCTCCGATCCCCACCGAAGCAGGGATCGGAATTCACAGCCGGATCAGTCCCTTAGGGAGAGATCCGGAAAAATCGAATCAAGACGCTACGAGCGTCGCAACGTCGAGCTTCAAGCCCGGGCCCATCGTCGAGGTGACCGACACCTTCTTGACGTAGTTGCCCTTGGCGCCGGCCGGCTTGGCCTTGGTGACCGCATCGGCGAAAGCGCGGATGTTTTCTTCCAGCGCCTTGACCTCAAACGACACCTTGCCGACGCCGGCGTGGACGATACCAGCCTTCTCGACACGGAACTCAACGGCGCCGCCCTTCGAAGCCTTGACCGCAGCGGCCACATCGGTGGTCACCGTGCCAACCTTAGGGTTCGGCATCATGCCGCGCGGACCGAGCACCTTGCCCAGACGACCGACGAGCGGCATCATATCCGGCGTCGCGATGCAGCGATCGAAGTCGATCGTGCCCTTCTGGACGATTTCGACCAACTCTTCGGCGCCAACAACATCAGCACCGGCAGCCTTGGCTTCGTCAGCCTTGTCGCCGCGCGCAAACACCGCAACGCGCACGGTACGACCAGTGCCGTTCGGCAGGTTGACAACGCCGCGGACCATCTGGTCGGCGTGGCGAGGATCGACGCCAAGGTTCATGGCGATCTCGATGGTCTCGTCAAACTTGACGCCCGAGCGATCCTTGAGCAGCTTCAGCGCATCCCCCAAGGCATAGGCCTTGTTGGGATCGATGCCGTTGCGGGACTTGGCTACACGCTTTGCAATCTTTGCCATCTGATCAGCCCACCACTTCCAGGCCCATCGAACGGGCAGAGCCTTCAACCATGCGCATGGCGGCTTCAACGTCGTTCGCGTTCAGGTCCTTCATCTTCGCTTCTGCGATCGCGCGCACCTTGTCACGGCCGATCGTGCCAGCCTTCGTCTTGCCCGGCTCCTTCGAGCCCGACTTCAGGTTGGCGGCCTTCTTCAGGAAGTAGGTCACCGGAGGCGTCTTCATGACGAAGGTGAACGACTTGTCCTGGTAATAAGTGATGACGACAGGGATCGGCGACCCCTTCTCCATCTCCTGCGACTGCGCGTTGAACGCCTTGCAGAATTCCATGATGTTGATGCCACGCTGACCAAGCGCAGGTCCGATCGGCGGCGACGGCGTAGCCGAACCCGCGGGAACCTGGAGCTTGAGCTGGCCTGCAATTTTCTTAGCCATCTCTTTCCTGCCTTAACTTCTCTGCCGGATATCCGGCGGTTGCAGTTTGGTGGTGCGGTTCGAACAGCCGGCTAAGCCGCCTCGCCTCCCACCTTCGATGACAACGCAAAAATACCGCGTTGCCTTCATCGCTGCCGCATCGCTGCGGCAGGATTACGGATCAGCCCTTTTCGACCTGTCCGAATTCCAGATCGACCGGCACGGCGCGCCCGAAGATCGATACTTCCACCTTGAGGCGCGCGCGCTCCTCGTCCACTTCCTGAACGAAGCCGTTGAACGACGCGAAAGGCCCGTCGGATACGCGGATGGCCTCGCCGATCTCGAAAGTGACCGACGGCTTCGGCCGCTCCACGCCTTCCTGCACCTGATGCAGGATGCGCTCGGCCTCCTTGTCGGTGATGTGCATCGGCTTTGCCGTATGCTTGTCTTCACCGAGGAAACCGGTAACGCGCGGCGTGTTCTTGACCAGACTGATCACCGCATCGTTGAGCTCGGCCTTCATCAGGACATAGCCCGGGAAGAACTTGCGCTCGGCATCCACCTTCTTGCCGCGACGGACCTCGACGACCTTCTCAGTCGGGACGACGATCTGCTCGATGCGTTCGCTCAGCCCCTTCTGCTTGGCCTTGTTCTCAATGTCTTCGGCAACCTTTTTCTCAAAGTTCGAATAAGCGTGGACGATGTACCAGCGCGCGGTCATTTCAAGGCTTCTCCGTAATCGCCGAACTTAGCGCCCGATACCCAAGATCAGCTCGACGGCAAAACCCATCAGCTGATCGGCGGCAAAGAAGAACAGCATGGTCAGGACCGAGAAGATCAGGACCATCACCGTCGAAATCAGCGTTTCGCGCCGTGTCGGCCAAGTGACCTTGGCAGTCTCCGACCGAACCTGCTGAAGGAAGACGAAAGGATTAAGTGTCTTCGAAGCCATGCGCCGCTCTGCTTTCAAGACCCGTGGGCCGGGTCTCCTGGATGGTCCCGCTGACCGGGACATGGAGCATGAAGCGATTGTGCCGAATCAATTCGACCGTTTCGTCCATGCAAATCAGACGCGCAAAGCCGGATTCCCAGCTCCACGCGTCGCGTGTCTGTTACGTCTACATAAAACCGATTCTTGGTCCACGCAAGTGGCAAGTATCCGCTTTACGAACAAACGCCGCATCGGAACCATCCAGTCGTTCCGTCCCGGCTATGCTGTCCTTATGCCTCAAAGCCTTCTCCATGGCAAGATATCGCGCCATGACAGGTCCGGCTTCAGGAACGAGTGGCAGGGGCAGCAGGGCTCGAACCCGCGACCTGCGGTTTTGGAGCCCGCCGCTCTACCAACTGAGCTATACCCCTAGCTAAGTCACCAATCCGGGTGGCCAAGTTGCCAAATACCGGATCGGCGTTGGTGTCCGTTCCTAGTCGCTCCAAACAAAAGCTTCAAGCATTTTCGGACGGAAATGGCGGCTCCCGAGAGAGCCGCCATCCAATTTTCAAAAGTCGTCTTACTCGACGATGGAGGCGACGATGCCGGCGCCGACGGTGCGGCCGCCTTCGCGGATAGCGAAGCGCAGCTTCTCTTCCATGGCGATCGGCACGATCAGTTCAACATCAACCGTCACGTTGTCGCCGGGCATCACCATCTCGGTGCCGGCCGGAAGCGTCACGATGCCGGTCACGTCCGTCGTGCGGAAGTAGAACTGCGGACGGTAGTTGGTAAAGAACGGCGTGTGACGGCCACCCTCCTCCTTCGTCAGGATGTAGGCCTCGGCCTTGAACTTCTTGTGCGGCTTCACCGTGCCGGGCTTGGCCAGAACCTGCCCGCGCTCGACACCGTCACGGTCAACGCCTCGCAGAAGCGCGCCGATGTTGTCGCCCGCCTGGCCCTGGTCGAGCAGCTTGCGGAACATCTCGACGCCGGTGCAGGTCGTCTTGGCCGTCGGACGGATGCCGACGATCTCAAGCTCCTCGCCAACCTTGACGATGCCGCGCTCGACGCGGCCCGTCACAACCGTGCCGCGGCCCGAAATCGAGAAAACGTCCTCGATCGGCATCAGGAACGGCTTGTCGATCGGACGCTCGGGCGTCGGAATGTAGGCGTCAACCGCCGCCATCAGCTCGCGGATCGCGTCCTCGCCGATCTTCTTGTCGCCGTCCTGCAGGGCGGCAACCGCCGAACCCTTGATCATCGGAATGTCGTCGCCGGGGAACTCGTACTTCGACAGAAGCTCGCGAACCTCGAGTTCGACCAGTTCCAGAAGCTCGGCGTCGTCGACAAGGTCAACCTTGTTCAGGAACACGACCAGCGCCGGAACACCAACCTGGCGGGCAAGCAGGATGTGCTCGCGCGTCTGCGGCATCGGGCCGTCGGCTGCCGAAACAACCAGGATCGCGCCGTCCATCTGCGCGGCACCCGTGATCATGTTCTTCACATAGTCGGCGTGGCCGGGGCAGTCGACGTGCGCATAGTGGCGCGCTGCCGTCTCATACTCGACGTGGGCCGTCGAGATCGTGATGCCGCGGGCCTTCTCCTCCGGCGCAGCGTCAATCTGGTCATACGCCTTGAACTCGCCAAAATACTTCGTGATCGCCGCCGTCAACGACGTCTTGCCATGGTCAACGTGACCAATCGTGCCAATGTTCACATGAGGCTTCGTGCGCTCGAATTTACCTTTTGCCATAGTCTCTTTCCTTGGGCGCGTGGACCTTGGTTCAATCGAATGCGGGGCGATTAGCGACAAAGGCCCAAAAACACAAGCGTCTTTTGGCCAATGCCACCGGGTCGGGCGCGTTCGGCTCGATCAGTTGCAGGTCCGGTTGAGGATGTGCCCCTAATATAGGGAATGATTTCACCATTGAAATAGCCGCATGAGACAAGGGCCAGGGCCTTCTCCGGCAATTCCTCACATCGTTCGGTATTTAACCAATAACGTAACTCGCCTTTGAATTGTTGATTGCGAAAGTCACACGGTAAGAGTGAGGAAATTCCATGTACCGCAATTTAATAGTCATCGCCATTCTAGCTGCCGTTGCAGGCTCTAGCCTGCCGGCATTTTCACAGGACTACCTACCGGAACAACGGCTGCGGCCGGGCCAAGAAAGCTCGATCCAGTCGTCGATAACGATCATGGTTCCGCTTGACGAAACCAAGGGCACTGAGGCCCAGCAGGAAGAGGCGCTGAAATCGTTCTATGCCATCGCGTCCAGAAGCTGCGACGTCGTCCTAGATACGGTGGCGAAGGCGTGTGAAATTTCCAGAATCACAACCAACACGCGGACAGACGACACCGGCATGCGTGTCAGCCGCCTCACCTTGACCGGTCAGATTGTGATGAAGGTGTCATTCAAACCGTCAGCAAACAAAGCGCCGGAATAGGAAAGGCCTTTAGCCGGTTTTTGGAGCGGGTGAAGGGAATCGAACCCTCGTATTCAGCTTGGAAGGCTGCTGCTCTACCATTGAGCTACACCCGCGCCGCTTGGTCTCCGGTCCGGCAGTGGTGGAGGGGGTTGGATTCGAACCAACGTAGGCTAAGCCAACGGATTTACAGTCCGTCCCCTTTAACCACTCGGGCACCCCTCCAGTCTGCCGACGGAGCCTTGCTGCGAGGCATTTTGCCGATCCCGGAAAACATTCCCGCAGCCCGAAATCCGCGAAGCGCCTTATGGCCGCAAGGTTCTGGAGTGTCAACCGCGAAGCAGGCCTTTTTCGTCGCAGTTCTTGTGCCACCGCTAACGGCCATAGGCAAAGTGGGGTGACACCGCTATAGAACCGTCATGACCGATCCTAAAAAGCCCGGCAAACTCCCCGGAACGCCAAAAGATTCACACTATGCCAAACTGAGGCGCGCGCACCGCGACGAGAAGGCCGGCGGCACGCCTGCTTTCCGTCAACGCCAAAAACTGCCGGCGGGCGAACAGGCGGAAGACGGGTTGGTGCGGCTTTACGGCCTGCACACCGTTCGGGCCGCTATGGACAACCCCAGCCGCAAGATCCGCAAGATGCTGGTAACGCGCAACGCAGCCGAACGGCTTGGCATCGACGACATTGCCGCCCTGCCCTTCACGGCCGAACTTGCCGAGCCGCGCGACATCGACAAGATCACGGGGTCTGATGCGGTTCACCAGGGTGTCCTGATCGAAGCCGAACCACTGAAGCCAAAGCGGCTGGACGCGCTTGGCGAGACCAATCTTATCCTGGTGCTCGACCAGGTCACCGACCCGCATAATGTCGGCGCGATCCTGCGCTCGGCAGTCGCCTTCGGCGCGGGCGCGCTGGTAACCACCGCGCGCCACAGTCCAACCGAATCCGGCGTGCTGGCGAAGTCCGCATCCGGCGCGCTCGAACACATCGACCAGATCGAGGTGCGCAACCTTGCCGATGCCCTTGGGCAGTTGCACGAAGCCGGCTTCCAGACCATTGGCTTGGATTCCGACGGCCCCGCAGAACTGGAAAAAACCTTTTCGGGCGAGAAAATTGCGCTGGTGCTGGGCGCGGAAGGCAAAGGGTTGCGGCAGAAAACCCGCGAAACCGTGACTGCGCTGGCACGCCTCGACATGCCGGGAGCCATTCGCTCGCTCAACGTCTCCAACGCCACTGCCGTCGCGCTCTACGCGGCGAGGAAATTCCTGAAATAGAGGCAGGCGGCGAACGCACCCCCGTTGGGAACGGAACCGGGCACCCGTTCGCCACCTGCTTTACCGGCTATGCAACGTCGTGCCCGGCCATCCGCTCCAGCGCCTTGACCAGCCCGGAGTGATCATCCTTTCCTCCGCCATTGGCGGCGCAAGAGTTGAAGAGTTGCTGCGTGGTCGAGGTGTTGGGAAGTGAGACGCCGAGCGACTTCGCGCCTTCCAGCGCAAGGTTCAGGTCCTTCTGGTGCAGCTCGATGCGGAAGCCGGGCGCAAAGGTGCGCTTGATCATGCGCTCGCCGTGAACCTCGAGAATGCGCGACGAGGCCAGCCCGCCCATCAGCGCCTGCCGGACCTTGGCCGGGTCGGCGCCCGCCTTTGAGGCAAACACCAGCGCCTCAGCCACCGCCTCGATGGTCAACGCCACGACGATCTGGTTCGCCACCTTGGTGGTCTGGCCAACGCTGTTCGGACCCACAAGCGTGATGTTCTTGCCCATCTTTTCGAAGACCGGCTTCGCCCGCTCGAAAGGCTTTTCCTCACCACCGATCATGATGGTCAGCGACGCCGCCTTAGCGCCGACCTCACCGCCAGACACTGGCGCATCGAGATAGTCGCAGCCAAGCGCGTTGACTTTCCTGGCGAACTCCTTTGTGGCGATCGGCGAGATCGAGCTCATATCCACCACGAGCTTGCCCTTGGACAGACCCGAGGCGACGCCGTTTTCGCCAAACAGCACCTCATCCACCTGCGGCGTGTCGGGAACCATGGTGATGATGATGTCGGCAGCCTTGGCGACCGCGCTATTGCCGGTAACGGTCTTCAGGCCCTTGGCGACGAGATCTGCCGGAGCCTTCGACCTGTGGTCGGTGCTGATAACCGTATAACCGGCATCCAGAAGGTGCCCCGCCATCGGCGCGCCCATGATGCCAAGGCCGATGAAGCCGATCTTTTCCATTGTTCTTCTCCGATGGTCTTTTCAATCAGGCGGCGACGCTGCCCTTGCCCGCGAACGGCTTGAACCAGCCAAGCCCGGCTTCGGTGCCGGCATTGGGTTTGTACTCTGCACCGATCCAACCCGAATAACCGAGGCGATCGATCAGGTCGTAAAGGAACGGGTAGTTGATCTCGCCCGTACCCGGCTCATGACGGCCGGGATTGTCCGCAAGCTGGATATGCGCGATGCGGCCAAGGTTCGCCTCTATTGTACGGGCGAGATCCCCCTCCATGATCTGCATGTGATAGATGTCGTATTGCAAATAGAGGTTCGGCGAGCCGACCTTCTCGATCAGGTCCAGCCCCTGCTTTGTATTGGTCAGGAAGAAACCCGGAATATCGCGCGTGTTGATCGGCTCAATCAGCAGGCGGATACCAGCTTGGCCTAACTTTTCCGCAGCAAACCTCAGATTGCCGACGAAGACCTTCTCCAGTTCCTCGCGGGCGACCCCGGCCGGTGCAATGCCGGCAAGACAGTTCACCTGCGGGCAACCGAGTGCCTTGGCATAGGTGATGGCCTTGTCGACGCCGGCGCGAAACTCCTCGACCCGGTCGGGCAATACGGCGATGCCGCGCTCGCCCTTGGCCCAGTCGCCCGAAGGAACGTTGAACAGGACCTGGCTGAGGCCGTTCTTGTTCAGGCGCGCGGCCACCACATCCGGTGCGTGATCGTAGGGACCGAGATACTCGACCCCCTTGAAGCCCGCGCGGGCTGCTGCGTCGAAGCGGTCAAGGAAATCGTACTCGTTGAAGAGCGTGGAAAGATTGGCTGAAAACCGTGGCATGGCAGTAATTCCTCACAAACTGAATCAGTCGAGCAGCAGGATCGCGGATGGCGCGTCCTCGTTCCTCTCGGCAAGCTCCTCGAATTCGGTGATGTTGTCGATCTCAGTGCCCATCGAAATGTTGGTGACACGCTCGAGGATGAACTCAAGCACGACCGGCACTTGATGCTCCTTCATGAGACGGTCGGCTTCGGCAAAGGCGTTGGCGAACTCCTCCGGCTTGCGAACGCGGATCGCCTTGCAGCCCATCGCCTCGGCAACAGCGACATGATCGACGCCATAGCCTGCCTCGGCATCTCCGGAAGAATTGATGTTCTCGAAGGCGAGGCTGACCTCGTAGTCCATCGAGAAGCCGCGCTGCGCCTGGCGGATAAGGCCGAGATAGGCGTTGTTCACCAGGATGTGGATGTAGGGCAGCTTGTGCTGGGCGCCGACTGCCAGTTCCTCGATCATGAACTGGAAATCGTAGTCGCCCGACAAGGCGACAATGTTTGCGTCAGGACGGGCAGCGCGAACACCCAGCGCCGCCGGAAGCGTCCAGCCGAGAGGCCCGGCCTGACCGCAATTGATCCAGTTGCGCGGCTTGTAGACGTGCAGGAACTGCGCGCCGGCGATCTGGCTGAGGCCGATGGTGGTGACGAAGGTGGTGTCACGCCCAAACGCCTTGGTCATCTCCTCATAGACGCGCTGCGGCTTCAGCGGCACCTGGTCGAAGTGGGTCTTGCGCTTCATGGTCTTCTTGCGCTGCTGGCACTCCTTGGCCCAGCCCGACCAGTCACGCAACTTGCCGGCCGTCTTCCACTCCGTGGCGACATCCAGCAGCATCTTCAAAGCTGCGCCTGCGTCCGAAACGAAGCCAAGATCGGGCGCGAAGACGCGGCCAATCTGCGTCGGCTCGATATCGACGTGAACGAACTTCTTGCCCTGGGTGTATTTTTCGACCGAGCCGGTATGCCGGTTGGCCCAGCGATTGCCGATGCCGAACACGAAATCCGAGGCCAGCATCGTCGCATTGCCGTAGCGGTGCGAAGTTTGCAGGCCGCACATGCCGGCCATCAGGCGATGGTCGTCCGGGATGGTGCCCCAGCCCATCAGGGTCGGGATGACCGGAACGCCGGTGATCTCCGCGAACTCGATGAGAAGGTCGGACGCATCGGCATTGATGATGCCGCCGCCGGCGACGATCAGCGGCTTTTCCGCCTCGTTCAGCATCGACAATGCCTTTTCGGCCTGCGCGCGCGTCAGCGCCGGCTTGAAGACCTGCAACGGCTCATATGCATCGATGTCGAACTCGATCTCGGCCAACTGGACATCGACCGGCAAGTCGACCAGCACCGGACCGGGCCTTGACGAGCGCATCAGGTGAAATGCCTTCTGCAGCACCATCGGAACCAGATACGGCTCCATGACAGTGACCGCCCATTTGCTGACCGGAGCCGCGATGGCCGCGATATCGACTGCCTGGAAATCTTCCTTGTTGAGACGGGCGCGCGGCGCCTGCCCGGTGATGCACAGGATCGGGATCGAATCTGCGGAGGCCGAATAAAGGCCGGTGATCATGTCCGTTCCGGCCGGTCCGGATGTGCCGATGCACACGCCGATATTGCCCGCCTTGGCCCGAGTGTAACCTTCCGCCATATGCGAAGCGCCTTCGACGTGGCGCGCCAGCACGTGACGGACCGTGCCCCTTGCCTTCAAGGCCGAATAGAGCGGGTTGATGGCGGCTCCCGGCACGCCGAAGGCACATGAAATGCCTTCCTTTTCGAGAACGAGAACGGCGGCATCGACGGCGCGCATCCGGGCCATGGCAGTATCCTCCATCGGGCGATTTTGATGAACCGACTCTGCCATTCGCCGTACGATTTTTCAATTTTTTCAAAATAATTTTTCATTTCTATAAAAATGACCCAACATACTGAATAGGCTAGTATTTTCGTTTTTCAATTTACACTCTTGGAAACATAATAAAATATTTTTTCATTGCGCGATCGGAAAACTCGGTCAATATGCGGGAATGGATACGGTCGAAAAACGCCAGCGCGGGCGACCGCGCTCATTCAACACTCCTGCCGAAACCGGATCGGTGCAGGCACTCGACCGCGCGCTGCGTATTCTGGCCATCGTGGCGGAAGGCAGCGGGCTTTCGCTGAGCGAGATCGCGGACAGTTCCGGCATCGCCGCATCGACCGCCTACCGGATGCTGACCACGCTTGAGAACCACGGCATGGTCGAGTTCGACAAGACGGAGCAACTCTGGTCGATTGGTGTCGAAACCTACCGCATGGGGTCGGCATTCCTGCGCAGCCGCAAGCTAGTCGACCGCGCCCGCATCGTCATGCAGGATCTCATGGAAAAGACCGGGGAAACTTCGAACCTCGGTGTCACTGAGGATGATTGCGTGGTTTTCGTCAGCCAGGTCGAAACCCACCAGGCAATCCGCGCATTCTTCAGGCCGGGCACTCGAACCGCGTTTCACGCCTCTGGCATCGGCAAGGCAGTTCTGGCGCATCTGGACGAAGAGCGCGTTGCGGCGATCATCAAGAAGGCGGGCCTGGAGGCCTTCACCGAAAAGACGCTTTCGACGATGCCCGCCCTCACCCGCAATCTTGCCGAGATAAAGGCGCGCGGGTGGTCGGTCGATGATGAGGAACGCAACCTCGGCATGCGCTGCGTCGCCGCCGCCATTTTCAACGAGTTTGGAGAACCTGTCGGGGGCGTCTCCGTGTCAGGCCCCACGGTTCGCGTAACGCCCGAGCGGCTTTTCGAGATTGGGCCAGCCGTGCGGGACGCCGCGGCAGCAATTACCGCCATGATCGGCGGCAAGGTTTGAAGGAGCGGACAAGCCCCTACCCCATTCCCGTCACGTGCCGCAGATAGAAAGCGAGGACGATGAAGCCGACCATGAAAGTCACGCCGGTCCAGTCGATCTTCGCGCCCTTCAGCCACCGCACTAGGTTTACCAGAGCGACCCAAACCGTAAGAACGATCAAGGCAATCACGACAAACCGGATCATCGGGGTCCTTTCATCCTTGGGTTCGCATCGACACACACATATGTAGGAACAAGCGGCGAAATTTCATGCCGGACGACGCTCCAACGGAACTCGTGTCGGACATTTGTCTTTACTGGCGCGGCAAATATGCTAACCGGAGCGCGATGCCCTTGTAGCTCAGCTGGTAGAGCAGCGGTTTTGTAAACCGAAGGTCGCGGGTTCGATTCC
>CAZROU010000072.1:0-12902 GCA_964601795.1 uncultured Mesorhizobium sp.
GCTCGCTCGGAATGCCGATCTTCGAGCCAATCTCCTGGATCGGCTTCTTCTTCGCTGCGCGCGCTATCGAGATGTCGCTCTTTACTTCCGCCATGGCTCAATTCCCGTGTTAGATGTCGTCGGCTGAGAGTGATGTTGAAGGGTCGCGCATAGAAGCGCGACCGCTATCGCGCCGCCATCCCAAAACAGGCGCACGATACGCGGAAAACGACAGGATGTCGCAACAGCATAAGTGCCGGATCAGCGATCCAGCACTGACCTCAGCTCCACGATATTGGAACGCACCTGCAACAGGTTGAAGCCCATCGTTGCAAGGTGCGACGGGAAGAAGGCGCTCGACTCGTTGCCGTTGGAGATGATCCACGGCTGCACGTCGAGCGAGTTGCGCAATTGCTGCTCCATGCGCGTCCAAAGTGCCGTCAGGTTGCGCTCGGCAATGATGGCCGCGAAGTCGGAGCGCGCCGCCACCAGCACGCCGTAATAGGCATAGAGCTGGCCATAGGCGAACCAGAAGCGGTCGTCGGCGCGCAGATCGAACCAGCCGGCGTCCGATGCCTCGATGCGGGCGCGCAGGATGTCCGAGGTGGAGCCGATGTCGCCGGCGATGCGGTCGAGGAACTGCATCAGGTTGTCGGCGCGGGCGTCGAAGGTCGCCTGGCACTTCTCGAGGCTGGAGTTGAAGGCGCGCAACTTGCCGATCGCCTCGCGGTAGACGCTGGGCGTCGGGCGGGTCGGGCCACGCCAGCCGATGTACCAGGCGTCCTCGTTCCAGGCGAGCGCGGTGCGGGCATCCTGTAGGTTCTGGTCGATCTGCGAGGTGCCGCGCACGCGACCCAGCGTATCGACAAGTTCGGTGGTGGTGCGGCGCATGACCTGGTTGATGCCAAGCTGGAAGGCGGCCTTGTTGTCGAAGAAGGGCGTGCGCCGCCATTCGATGCCGAACAGCCCGATCTTCGAGATGACCATCGACGAAATCCAGGCATTCTGGTTGACGTTGAAGTCGATGAGATCGGCCGAAACCGCTGCGATGGCCGAAGGCTTGCAGCTTTGCTGCGCCTGCGCGGTCGTGGTGGCTGCGCTGCCGGCCTGCGAGGTGGCGGCGGAACTGTTGGCCACGTTAGGGGCCACGGGATCGCCGGCAAGCGTCTTGCTTGTCTCCGCTGCCAGCGCGTTGGGATAGTCTGGATTGAAGTTCGTCCACCACTGGGTGACGTAGAAGAAATAGGCGTAGAGGCCGATGATGACGATCAGGACTGCGCCGAAGATCGCCTTCAGCGTCCAGCCGCGCTGGTTGTACCAGCGCCCGGCCCACATGAAGGGCCACAGGATGATGCCGATGACGAAGCCGATGCCCCGGCCGATAAGCTGGAACACCTTGGTGACGAAGTTCACGATCGGATCAAGCATGACGTTTCACCTCGCATCGGTTCAATCGGCCAGACCGTAGAGGCGTGTGCGAAACGCCACCTTGTCCTTCAAGTATGTGGTTTTGAGAATGTCCACAACATGCTCGCGCCAGGGTTGGCTGAAACCTTCGTAATCCTTGTAGAAGCCCTGCTTGTTGAAGACATAGCGCGAGACGAAATCCGAAGGAACGAAGTCCGAGATGAGCCGATTGGTCAGCCATGCATCGGGATGGTCGGGCTTGGCCCGCACCACCAGGAAGCGCTGCTGGGGAAAGACATCTTCCAGCCTCAACTGCCCCACCTGCCTGATCTCGCGCTTGGCTGCGTTGAGGAAGGGGAAGTTGCCGTCGCGATTGATCATGTCGGCGTTGCTGTGGATCCAGGTCTGCAACCAGACCTTGTCCACATCGGAAATATTGCGCTTCGGCTCGGCCTCGCGGATGAGGCTGCGCACCACCATTTCGGCGCGGTGCTCCAGATAGCCGGACGACTCTATCCACGAGGCGCGCGGCAGTTCGATGCGCCCCGTGCCGGCGAGGAAGCGGAACACCTTGTCGGCATCGTGGATCGACAGATAGCTGACCTGCCACGGCCGCGAGCGGCGGAAGCCGGGAGCCGCCGGATCGCCGATGACGGTGGTGGCGTCGGGGTCGACGAACACGTAAAGGCCGCCGAAATGACTGGTCCAATAAGCGTTGTGGCGGAAGATGACCTGGTCCGGCACCAGCGTGTTCTCGCGGATGTCGCCGCACACCTTGGCCAGTTCCACCATCTCTTCGAGCATCTTGTCGTCGCGCCAGGCGTCCGGCTCCTGCTTCAGCCGGTCGACCAGCTTGCCGAGTTCGGCCGCCTTGCCCAGCACATCCTCCGCCGACAGCACGCGGAACTCGACCTGGTTGATGGACAACAGGTCTTCGATATCCTCGACCTTCGACACCGAATCCTCGATCTCGCCGTAGATCACGTCCTTGATGGTCAGCGCATCGATGGCGCGCTGGTTCTTCGACATGAACTCGAACATCAGTTGCGAGGTGTTGGAGAAGGCGGTGTGCACCACCGGCAGGTCGCGCTGCGATGGCGTCAGGATGATGAAGCGGCGGTTGATGCCGTTCGGGTCGAGATAGTCGTAGTCGTCGAATTCTTCGGCGACCTGCGGGGAAAAGCCGGTGCGGTCGATCTCGAAGCTCTTCAGCTTGGTCGGCTTCAGTCCGAATGCCTTCAGCGCCTTGTTGTAGCGCTCGATAAGGTGCGGTTCCTCGACCGGCAAAAGGCGACCGTAGATCAGGGCATTGTCGCGCAGAAGGGGGAACTTGCTCATCCCTTCTCCCCGTTTACGGGGAGAAGGTGCCCGCAGGGCGGATGAGGGGCGGCGCTGACACTCATGTTCTTTTCTCGATAGTCGTCGAAGGCATGAACTTCATATCAGTTGCGACCAATTTCTTTGCCAGACTGCCGTCGAGTGCTGCGACGATCGTGTCGAGCACATTTCGCCGGTTGGCCAGCACATCCGCGTGCCAAACTCGCAAAACAGACCAACCGTTCTGATTCATTGTTTTGTCACGATACAAATCTGCTGCGCTACCTGCGTGTTGGCTTCCATCGATCTCGATGACCAGATTGCGCTCCCGGCACGCAAAGTCAGCGAAAAACGGGCCGATGGGAAGCTGCCTTACGAATTTGAATCCATTGAGTCTTCGACCGCGCAGTTCGTGCCACAGCTTCTCTTCGGCTTCGTTTTCACAGTGCCTCAGTTCCCTGGCTCTCGCCACTTTCAGTTCGTTTCCACCACGCATCGCGCCGCCCCTCATCCGCCCTTCGGGCACCTTCTCCCCGTAAACGGGGAGAAGAAAGATCAGCTCCACAGCCCCTTTTTCTTCAATTCCTCTATCTCGCGCACGGCGCGTTCGCGCAGGCGGGCGTCACGCAGCAACTTCTCGACGGCGGAATCGTCGGACTTGTCCGAGTAGCGGAATTCGGAATCGGCGTAGCGGTTGATTTCCTGCACCACCATGTCCATCGAGAACGGACCGCGCAGTTCCTCGATCATTGCCTTCTTCTCATCGTAGGTTTTGCGCATGAAGGTGTCGGGCGCAGCGAACCAGTCGTCCGGCAGTTCGATGTCCATGGCGCGCATCTTGATGGCGTCTGTGACGTTCTTGATGGCGCGGCCGGTAAAGCGCGGCTCGGCTTCCTTGATGCGGTGGAGGTAGTCGCCGACATCGGCCAGCGTCTTCGGCTCGCCGTTCTCCTTCATGAAGCGCTCGTAAACCTTCATCAGGCCGTCTTCCTGCGGCTTGTCGTGGCCTTCATAGGCATCGGCCACAGCGCGCTTTATTTCCTGCGCCGCATAAAGCTCGTGTTCGCCGAGCGGGATTTTGTGATTCTTTCCAGCAAGAAGCACGAAAATATCAATGTAGTCGTTGCGCGTCTGCGGCCCGTCCACCAGCCAGCGGGCGCCGGCGCGCTGGCGCAGCGCATCGTCGACATTTTCGGGATAGTTGGAAAACATGCCGAACGAGCAGTTGCCCCGTACCACGGTCGAAGCGCCGGCAAAGGCATCCATCAAGACGCCGGTGATTTCCTGCTGGCCGGCAGAGGCGCGGTCGTCGGAACGGCGCGCGGCGACCTGGTCGATGTCGTCGATGGTGCCGAAGCCGATGGCACGCGGGTTCAGCACGTTGTTGATGAACTGGCGACAGTTCTGGCCCGACTTGCCCTGATAGGACGAAATCTGATCGACGCCGAAATTCTCGTAGACGAACGGGTAGCCCGCGACCTGGCAATAACCGTTGACGAGGCCGGCGATCATCTGGATCAGCGTCGTCTTGCCTGTGCCGGGCGCGCCGTCGCCGATGAAGGTGAACAGAAATCCGCCCAGTTCAACGAACGGGTTCATCTGGCGGTCGAAGTCGTAGGCCATGAGCATCTTGGCCAGCTTCATCGACTGGTACTTGGCGATGTGGTTGCCGACGACCTCTTCCGGTTTCTTGAAGGTCATGACCAAAGGCTTTGAGCGCTTGCCGGGCGCGACGTCGAAGCCGTCGAGCGTGAAATCGTCTGCGTCGATGCGGATATGCGTGTTTTCGAACGGGCCGAGCGTGCCGTCGAAGCGGCCCTTGCGTTGCAGCAGCCCGTCGATGGCTACGCGGGCGAACGCCTTGGCGCGCGTGGTGAGGTCGGCATCGTCCTTCGAGCCGGCAATGGCGCTGTGCAGGCCCGCGATGAGCGACTTCACCGCGTCCTGCGGCGTGTCGAACAGGAAGTCGGGTTCGGCGACATCGTTCGGCGCTTCGCCGTCGCCGTCGATCAACTGGGCGAGGTAGGCCGCGAAGCTGAAGGCCGCGATATAGGCGGAGGCCGAAAGCAGCTTCTTGAAGTTGCTGGCCTGCTCGCCTTGCAAAGGCGCGCGAGTGTTTTCCGCCCTCAGGCTTTCGAGGTCCGAGTTCTGGGCGAACACGTCCGACACGGCCAGCGCAATGGCGATGCCGCGGCGGGCTCTGTAGAGCAGCGTGTGCTGCGGGATGGTTAGCAACTGGTCGTCCGGATGGACCGCTCCGACCGTCTTGGCGAACTCGACTTCGCGAGTGCGGCGTACCGAGCCGGTCGAGACCGTGGAAACGAAGCGACGGTTGGTGCCGGCCAGCGCCGTGCCGGAGGAGCTAGACGGGTCTTCCAGCACCACGATGCGGGTGATGAAGCTCTGCGCCGTTGCGCGATGCTTTTCGATATCGGCTTCCGGGATGGTGGTCAGGCCGGTGTCCATGTCATGCGCTCCGCTGCTGCTTGGACTTGTCGCGCTGCCCCTCACCCTTACCCTCTCCCCGTGAATAACGGGGAGAGGGAGGCTTCGACGTCGGCGACTCCCTCTACCTGCTTGCGGGGAGAGGGTAAGGGTGAGGGGCCGCCCAAGCGCAATCAAACATCCGAAATCACCTGTCCGTTGGACAGAATGTGGACCTTGTAGCCGGAGAAAACCTTCTGCACCTCGCCTGCGGCGTAGAGCGCCTGATAGGCTTCGTGCGGCACCAGCGCGTGGTTCTCGTAGCTCGATACGCCCTGCCGCGTCGCCTCGAGGTCGTCGGTATCGATGAAGAATTCCTGCGTGGTCTTTTCGCTGGAGAACAGGCCCTTGCGGCCCGGCTTCTCGCCTTTGGAGTAAACCTCCTGGATGGTCCAGGTGAGCAGCCAGGCGTTTTCCGGCTTGCGCACCTTGGCCAGGACTTCGCTGACAGTCGAATTGTTCTCGGTGATGCCCGCCGTATAGAACGGCCCCAGCACCACGCGGCGCAACTGCTTGGGGTGCAGTGTCTCGAAGTCGCGGTCGAGATTGACGGCAATGGTCATCGGCGCCAGCGAATAGGCCGAGTTCTTTTCGGTGAAGTCGTCGAACTTATGCGCCAGTTCGGGGTTGAGCAGGCCTTCCACCGGCAGCGGGATTTCCACCTTCTCGTTCAGCTTGCCGTCCTTGGTGACAAGCTGGCGCACCATGGCCTCGGTGGAGTCCTCTACTGTGACCATATACACCACAGGCAGGTTGGCGGCGCCGTCGAACGCGGCCCAGTGAACGAGATAATAGGGCAGGCCGGACTTCGGATTGACCGAGACCTTGACCGTCTCGGACAGTGAGAAGGGGCCGAATGTTTCCTCGCTCTTCACGTCCTCCAGATAGAGCCGCTCGGCCATCGACTTTTGCAGCGCCTTGGGAAACTCCTTGCGGCGCAAGATGAAGTCGGCCATTTCGGCGCGCAGCTCGTCGGGTGCCGGAATGTTGGCCAGCCGCTGGTCTGCCTGGCGGCGGTCGTTTTCCAGTTCGAGCAGGTTCTGGAACACAGGATAGCCGCTCTCGGCGCGCGAGATGCGAAAGGCTTCCTGGAAACCAAGACGGTTTCGCCAGCAGGAAAAGGATTTTTCCAGCCGCGTTATGTATTCGGCCACGATCCGGGCGACGATGCCATGCCGGTAGAGCGGCGAGCGGTCGTCGCGCATGAACACTTCGAGCCCGCCAAGCGCTGCGGCGATCGAGGAGAAGTAGCGCTCGGCGGCGTCGGTTTCGGCGCTCATGGGGCGGCTCCGCCAAAATCGCCTGATACCCCCCTCTGGCCTGCCGGCCATCTCCCCCTCAAGGGGGGAGATTGGCGATATTCGTCGTTTTCGCCAGTTTTGGAAAGAAGAAGGCTAAGGCACTAACCGCTGATCTCCCCCCTTGACGGGGAGATGGCAGGCAGGCCAGAGGGGGGTGTTGTGGGCTGCACGGAGACGACCGTACTCAAGTCTTACGACTGCACGTAGTTCGCGGCGTTGTGCTTCTTCAAAACGTCGTCGAAGCGGCGGGCGAAGGCGTCATCGGCCAGCTTCTTGCGGCGCTGGATGTCGGCGGATGCCACCATATTCTTTTCGTGCAGTTCGAGCAGGTCGCCGATGTGCTTTTGCGAGGCGGCGCCGATGCCGGCCATGGTTTCCTCGGCCGTGTTGTCGACCTGGGAGCCGAGCGTGTTGATCTTGTGGGCGACGTCCTGCTGGGCGGCGGTCTTCAACGAATCTTCCAGCGCCTTGTAGAGAACGATGCGCTGCTCGGTGTCGATGGTGAGCTTGTTGATGAGCGTTGCCTGCGCGGCGATCTGGTTGTTGAGCGAATCGACGAAGGTCTGGAACATCGAGGTGTAGCGTTCCAGCGTCTGGCTCTCAGCCAAGAGTTCCTGCTCCTTGGCCTGCTTCTCGTTGTATTCGGTGGCCAGTTTCGAGCGTTCGCCTTCGAGCTTGGTGCGCTCGGTCTGGCTGGTCGAGGCGGCGATCCGGTTTTCGATATCGAGCAGCAGCGGGTTCAGTTCCTCGATGCGCTTTTGCGTGGTGGTGAGGTTTTCGATGGTTGCCTTGCGGCGCTCGATCACCTGGCCAAGGCTGGTCTCGGAGGTCTTGTAGCGGGTGTCGAGCACCTGCTTTTGCGCCTTCAGGATGCCGACGATGGTGTCGGACTTGGTGAGCAGTTCCTGCAGATTGCCGGCCAGCGACATGTTGCGCACGCGGTCGGAGCGCATGCGCTGCTGGCGCTGCTTGGAGAAGATGCCGATGAACTTTTCCCAGCCGGTGTAGTTCTTCATGCTCTCGAACTCGGCGCCGAATACGTTGGTGGCGTCTTCGAGGCCGATGATGAGGTCGGCGATGTTGCCTTCCATCACCTTCTGCTGGTTGAGCACATCCTGGATGCGGGCATTCTCGATATCGAAGTTCGCATCGCCGATCTTCTTGTCGGCTTCGGCCAAGGTCTCGAGCACCGTACCGGACTGCTCGATCTTGGAGCGCATGTCCTCGACGACCTGCTTGGTCTTGGCAATTTCAGCGTCGAAATTCTGCAACGTCGCCATCGGGGCCTCCAGATTCGGCGTGGTTCGCGTTTTGCGAGCAGCGGCGAATATAAGTGGCGCTCAACCCTATGGGAAGGCGCGAAGACCTGCGCTGAATGCAAAAACACCACGAGGCCGTAAATGAATTCGCCTCGTGGTGTTCATGGAGTTGCAAGACTGCCTAGGATGCAGCCGATTCCGGACGACCGGCCGGCTTGCGCTCGGGCCGCGGCTTCTTGGCGGGGCCGGCGATCAGGCCTTCGCGGATGGCCAGCTTGCGTGCGGCCTTGCGGGTGCGGCGGACAGCTTCAGCCTTTTCGCGGCCGCGACGTTCGGACGGCTTTTCGTAAGCGCGCCGCGCCTTCATTTCGCGGAACACGCCTTCGCGCTGCAATTTCTTTTTCAGGACCCGAAGGGCCTGCTCGACATTGTTGTCACGAACGAGAACCTGCAATGACTTGCCTTCTTCCTTTTGGTGTTTGCGGGACATGACTCGGGGCTCGGATGGAAGAGCGCCGGGAACATAGCGAGAGGAACCTATATAGGGGCAATGCGGATGAATTGCACGCCATGCCGGAATATAATTTCAAACCAGTGTGTTAAGTGCGAATTCTCGGAAAATGAATCCGGTCAGCCGGCAAAGCCGATGAAGTCGTCCGGCGCGATGCGGCCCATTTCCTCTTCCCAATGGCGGCGGCACAGCGACACGTAAATGTCCTTGCCGATGGCGACCTGCTCGCCCTGCCTTGCAACCTTGCCGTCGGGACCAAGGCGTATGACCATCGTCGCCTTGCGGCCGCAACGGCAGATGGTGCGCACTTCGCGCAGGTCGTCGGCCAGAGCCAGAAGCGCACGCGAACCGGAAAACAGGTTGCCCTGGAAATCGGTGCGCAGGCCGTAGCACATGACGGGAATGTTCAGCCGGTCGGCCACCCTTGCCAGTTGCCAGACCTGTTCTTCGTCGAGGAACTGCGCTTCATCGACGAAGACGCAGTGGACAGTGGTGTGTTCGTGGTGGGCGGCGACGCGGGCGAACAGGTCGTCGCCTTCGCGGAACATCTCGGCGTCGGCCTCAAGCCCGATGCGCGACGAAATCTGCCCGCTGTCGCCCTTGCGGTAGTGGCCGGCGACGAACAGCATGGTGGTCATGCCGTTCTCGCGGTAGTTGTACGCGGCCTGCAAGAGCATCGTCGTCTTGCCCGCGTTCATCGTTGCGTAGTTGAAATAGAGCTTGGCCATCGGCACTCTTTAAGCCCAAGCGGCCAGCGAAGGGAGTGGCACGGCGCTGGCTTCCACTGGAAAACGCCGCGATGTCGCTTAGAAGCCATTCCGCGCCGCCGCTTGCCATGTGTTAGTGCTTGAAACCAAACGAAAATGGTGTTTGGCTCAACAAGAAATTCAAAATTGCGCGTCTCAAGCGTCGCAAATAGCCACAATGGGAGAAAATTTATGCCGGCTTTGAAATCATTCGCCGTTTCTTTTGCTTTGGCGGCGGTCGTCAGCACGGGAGCGTTCGCCGCCGAGCCTGAAAGCTGCAAGACCGTGCACTTCGCCGATGTCGGCTGGACCGACATCACGGCGACGACGGCAACCACTTCGGTCATCCTCGAGGCGCTCGGCTATGCGCCCGACGTGCAGGTGCTGTCGGTGCCGGTGACCTATACCTCGCTGAAGAACAAGGACATCGACGTCTTCCTCGGCAACTGGATGCCGACCATGGAAGCCGACATCAAGCCTTATCTCGAGGACAAGTCGGTCGAGGACATCGTCACCAACCTCGAAGGCGCCAAGTATACGCTGGCCGTGCCGAGCTACACCTACGATGCCGGCCTGAAGAGCTTCCAGGACATCGCCAAGTTCAAGGACAAGCTCGGCAACAAGATCTACGGCATCGAGGCCGGCAATGACGGCAACCGCCTGATCCTCGACATGATCTCCGGCAACAAGTTCGACCTCGCGGGCTTCGAACTGGTCGAAAGCTCGGAAGCCGGCATGCTGGCGGCGGTGCAGAAGGCCGTTCCGTCGAAGGAAGACGTCGTCTTCCTCGGCTGGGAGCCGCATCCGATGAACGCCAACATCGATATGAAGTACCTTGAAGGCGGCGACGAGGTGTTCGGCCCGAACTTCGGCGGCGCCACCGTGCACACCAACGTGCGTGCCGGCTACACCACGGAGTGCCCGAACATGGGCGTGTTCCTGAAGAACCTCGTCTTCTCGCTCAAGATGGAAAACGAGATCATGGGCTCGATCCTCAACGACAGCGCCGAGCCGAAGGCCGCCGCAATCGCATGGCTCAAGGCCAATCCGGATGCGATCACGCCGTGGCTCAATGGCGTGACGACCTTCGACGGCGGCGACGCCACCGCCGCGGTCAAGTCGACGCTGGGCCTTTGATATCCCGGCTCGTCCTCTGACGGATTTCGACGGCGGCCAAATCACGCGCGTTTGGCCGCCGTTCTCGTGACAGGCACAGGAGGGGTGCATGGATCCGGTCTCGGCACTGATCGCCAGTTTCAAGATTCCGATCGGGCAGTGGGGAAAGTCGTTCTTCACTTTCCTGACCACGAACTTCGAGTGGTTCTTCGACGCCATCGCCAATGGCGTGACCTTCGTCCTGCAGGGCCTGATCAACATCCTGTTGTGGGTGCCGCCCTTTGTCGTCGTGCTTTTGATCGCGGCGCTTGCCTGGTGGCTGCAGCGTTCATGGAAACTCGCCGTCGCCGTTGCCATCGGCCTTTGCTTCATCATCAACCAGGGACTCTGGAAGGATACGGTCGAGACGCTGGTGCTGGTGGTTGGCGCGGCCGCTGCGTCGATGGCCATCGGCGTTCCGGTCGGCATCTGGGCCGCGCATAACGAGCGCGGCTACCGCTTCCTGCAGCCGATCCTCGACCTGATGCAGACCATGCCGACCTTCGTCTATCTGATCCCGGTGCTGATCCTGTTCGGCCTCGGCATCGCGCCCGGCCTGATCGTCACCGTGATCTTTGCGGCACCAGCGCCCATCCGTCTCACCTATCTCGGCATCACCTCGGTGCCGAAGCCGATGATCGAGGCCGGCGAGGCCTTCGGCGCCACCAAGCGCCAACTTCTGTGGAAGGTGGAACTGCCTGCGGCGCTGCCGACGATTATGGCGGGGCTGACCCAATGCATCATGCTGTGCCTGTCGATGGTGGTCATCGCCGCGCTGATCGGCGCCAACGGCCTCGGCAAGCCCGTGGTGCGGGCGCTGAACTCGGTCAACATCCCGCTCGGTCTCGAAGCCGGCTTGGCAATCGTCATCGTCGCGATCATCCTCGACCGCATGAGCCGCGTCCGCACGGGAGGCGCAAAATGACCATCGCCGTCGATTTCAAGAACGTCGATATCGTCTTCGGGCCGGATACGCGCGATGCGCTGGCGATGGTGGACAAGGGCGCCACCCGCGCCGAAATCCTCGAAAAGACGGGCAATGTGCTCGGCTGCGCGGGCGCGAACCTCACCGTCCACGAGGGCGAGATTTCCGTGCTCATGGGGCTGTCCGGCTCGGGCAAGTCGACGCTGTTGCGCGCCGTCAACCGGCTCAACATCGTCTCGCGCGGGCAGGTCATGGTCAGGGACGGCGACCGCACCGTCGATGTCGTCAGTTGCGACGATGCCACCTTGCGCCGTCTGCGCCAGAAGCAGGTGGCGATGGTGTTTCAGCAGTTCGGCCTTCTGCCTTGGCGCACGGTGGAGGAAAATGTCGGCTTCGGGCTGGAATTGGCCGGCGTGCCGGATGCGGAGCGGCGCGAGCGCGTCGCCAAACAGCTCAAGCTCGTCGGCCTCGAGCAGTGGTCGAAGAAATATGCGCATGAACTTTCGGGCGGTATGCAGCAGCGTGTCGGGCTGGCGCGGGCCTTTGCCACCGAAGCGCCGATCCTGTTGATGGACGAGCCGTTCTCAGCGCTTGATCCGCTGATCCGCACTAAGCTGCAGGACGAATTGCTGCAGCTTCAGGCGGAACTCAAGAAGACGATCATCTTCGTGTCGCACGATCTCGAAGAGGCGCTCAAGATCGGCACCCACATCACCATCATGGAAGGCGGCCGCATCGTGCAGACGGGCGCGCCGGAAGACATCGTGCTTCGCCCGGCCAACGAATATGTGCGCGACTTCATCGCCAACGTGAACCCGCTTTCGGTGCTGACCGCATGGAACGTCATGCGCGCCAAGAGCGAGCTTGAAACGGACAAGGGCGGCTGGGTGTGGCTCGACCGCCGCGCCACGACGCGCTTCAAGCTCGACAAGAACGATCTCGTCGTCGCTGCGGAACGCAACGGCAAGCCGGCGGTGTGGGTCTCGTGTGCGGATGTCGACAAGCAGCCGGAAGAAGTCTCGCAAGTGTTCTGGGCAACGCCGGGAACACCGCTCAAGACAGTAATGCTTGCCATGCACCGTTCACAAACGGCGCCCGTTGCCCTGTTTGACGAGCAGTCGCGCTTCGTCGGCTCGATCGGCATACGCGATGTGCTGAGCGCGGTGTTGCGAAAGTGACAACGGTTAGTGGACTGATTCAGGAAAGCGCCTGAAAGACCTGATTTCGAAGCGGATTTCATGGTGTCTGCCGCTGTCCGCCGCTGGTGAAGACCGCAATTTGATACGGTGTGGTGGCAGTGCGGCTCTTGAACTGTCCGGCGGTGATGATGAAGTAAGGCGTCATGGCATCATCCAGCCCTACCATTGAGCCGCCCGTCAGGCCGCGTGTCGAAACGCGGCCCAAGACCGAACGGCCGAAACTCTACAAGGTTATCCTGCTCAACGACGACTACACGCCGCGCGAATTCGTCGTGCGGGTGCTCAAGGCGGAATTCCGCCTCAATGCCGACCAGGCGCAGCGCGTCATGATCACGGCGCACCAGCGCGGCGTGTGTGTCGTCGCGGTGTTCACGAAGGATGTTGCCGAGACCAAGGCCACCCGCGCTACCGACGCCGGCAAGGCAGCCGGCTATCCGCTGACGTTCACGACAGAGCCTGAAGAATAGGGGGGTATGCGAGTAGGGCAGTAAGGCAATATGTGATTGCAGTTTCGCTGCCTGGGCTTGCGTAGGCGGCATTCGGCTGTTTGCAGTTTCCTACTGCCCTACTGCCCTACTGCCCTACTGCCCTACTGCCCTACTGCCCTACTGCCCTACTG
>CAZROU010000073.1:0-12848 GCA_964601795.1 uncultured Mesorhizobium sp.
GTATCCGAACAGATGGCCTCACACCATTTCGACCAGATTTATGAGTTCACGACCTAGGCCCGGATCACAGGTCACTGGACGTGCTGCCAGTGGCAGGCTATCCCAAACCATGGATGGAAGAGAACAACCGGCCGATCCTCAGTCCACCCTGACCGGTATCCGCGACCGTTTGCGCAAGCTTTACCACGGGAATGCGCCTGCCGCTTTCAGGTTCCAGATCGCAGCGATTGCCGTAGATCTGGCAATCATAATCTTCTTCATTCTCACGCCGGTGCTGCAGGAATCGCGAGCTTTCCTGTGGCTGGACTATCTGGTTGCCGCACTGGTGGCCGCCGACATGGCGGGGCGGTTGCTGGCCTCGACGGATATCTGGCGGCTCTTGAAGCAGCCGACCTCATGGATCGATGGGTTCATCCTCTTAACACTGCTTTTCCCGACCGCACTGGCCAACCTGGCGTTCCTGCGCATCCTGCGCCTGTGGTCGCTGTCGCGCAGCGGCGCATTGTGGCGGCATCTGGAAATGCGGCGTTTTCGCGTGTGGCGCGATGCCAGTCACGCCGTGATCAATCTGCTGACCTTCCTGTTCGTGGTTACGGGCTTCGTCTACACATTCTTCTTCCGCGACGGCTCGGGCTTTACCGGATACGTCGATGCCATGTACGTGACGGTCGCCACCGTCACCACGACGGGGTTTGGCGACATCGTGCTTCCGGGCGTCGCCGGCAAACTCACGGCAATCGTCACCATGATCATCGGCATTTCGCTGTTCGTGCGGCTTGCGCAAGCGATCTTCCGGCCGTCGAAGGTGTTCTTTCCCTGCCCGCAATGCGGATTGCAGCGCCATGAACCGGATGCAGTTCACTGCAAGGCATGCGGCCACCTGCTCAACATCCCCAATGATGGGGAATAGCTTCATTTCGTTTGCTGTCAGGAAGCGGCCGCCGCCGCTTCGTCCGGCTTCATCGCGCGCCGGCGCAGGTTCACCAGATTGCCGAGCAGGATCAGTGCCGCGCCTGCCACGGTGAAGGCATCGATGTTTTCGCTGTAGACCAGCCAGCCGCCCAGCGCGGTGAACGGCAGGCGCAGAAAATCCATCGGCGAGACAAGGGTGGCATCGGCATAGGTCAGCGCACGGGCAAGGCAGAAGTGCGAGGACATTCCGGTGAAGGCGATTGCAACGATCCAGGGCCATAGTGCGAGTGGTGGATTGCGCCACTCGATCCATGCCGGGATGAAGCCGATGATCGATTGCACCACCAGCATCCAGAAGATGATGCGCACGACGCTCTCGGTTCGGGTCAGCGATTTTACCATCACCATGGAGATGCCGAAGCTGACGGCGGCGCAAAGCACGATGAGGTGGCCCATCGCTATCGTGCCCATGCCGGGCCGCACGATGACCAGCACGCCAAGCATGCCGAAGGCGATGGCAATCAACTTGCGGGCGTTGAGTTTTTCGCCCAAGAACATGACCGCGAGGATCGCCGTCCAGATCGGCGTGGTGAACTCGATTGAAACCAGTTCGGCCAGCGGTATCAGCGTCAGCGCATAAAGCCAGCCCGCCTGGCCCATGTAGTGGACGACGTTGCGCGCCACATGCTGCATCGGCCGCTTTGTCCGCATGGCCGAAAAACCGCCGCTTGCCATCACCAGCGGTAACAGAATGATGAAGCCGACCACCGACCGCAGCTCCGTCACCTGGAAGACATTCAGCGCATTGGTGGTCTCGCGCCCTGCCACGGTCATGCCGAGAAACGAGGCAATCGAGAGTGCCATCCAAAGGGCGGCTTTGGGTATCGAGGGAGCAGGCGTCATGCACGCTATCTCGCAGCCCGCCGGGATTGCTGCAACCGCTAGTGGCTCTAAAACAATAGGCCAGATATCCCGTGACCCTCAGATGCGTTCCCACGGATGCCGGATTTCCGGTTCGTCGTCCTCGTCCGGGCGTGCAGCCCTGCCGCGATGGCCCTTGCCGAAGGTGTAGCCGGTCTCGACCGCCTTGCCGCCGAACTTGTCGCGCAGTGCGTCTATGGCGCCCTCGGCCAGCGCGCGCTTGCGCGACTGGACATCGACAAGGTCGGGAGGGTCGGCCTTGTCGTCGTCGGAAAGATCGCTGACGCCGATGCCGAGCAGCCGGTATCTGGTGCCGTCTGTTTCCTTGCGAAGAAGCTCGAGGCCGGTCGAGAATATGCGGTCGGCCAGGCGGGTGGGGTCGCCAAGTTGCCGGTTGCGGGTTCGAATCTTGAAGTCGTGCGACTTCAGCTTCAGCACGATCGTACGCCCGGCGATGCCGGCCTTCTTCAGCCGGGCCGACACTTTTTCAGACAGGGCGCGCAGCACCGGAACGAGATCGTTCAACTCGCCGATATCGGTATCGAACGTGGTTTCCGCCGAAACGCTTTTCGAGTCGCGGTCGGCGCTCACCCGGCGGTCATCCTCGCCACGGGCCAGCCGGTAAAGCCTGTCGCCCATCACGCCATAGCGACGCATCAGGTCGCTGCGTTCCATGCGTTGCAACTGGCCGATCTGGCGGATGCCGTCGCGCTCCAGCGATGCGGCAAATGCCTTGCCCACGCCCCAGATCATCGTCACCGGCTGCTCCGCCAGGAATCTGACCGCCTCGGCTTCGCCGATAATCGAATAGCCGCGTGGCTTGCGGAAGTCGGAGGCCACCTTCGCAAGAAATTTGCAGTAGGATAGGCCGGCGGAAACGGTGATACCGATTTCCTTCTCCACAGTCAGCGCAAACCGGGCAAGCACCAGCGCCGGCGGCAGTCCGTGCAAGCGCTCGGTGCCTGAAAGATCGAGGAAGGCCTCATCGATTGAGATCGGCTCCACCAGTGGCGTCAGCGCCTGCATCATGGTGCGCACCTCGCGCCCGACGCGGGCATATTTCTCCATGTCCGGCTTGATGACGATGGCCTCGGGACACGCTTCCAGCGCCTTGAACATCGGCATGGCGGAACGAACGCCATTGATGCGGGCGATGTAGCAAGCCGTCGAGACAACGCCGCGCTTGCCGCCGCCGATGATGACGGGCTTGTCCTTCAGCGCTGGATTGTCGCGTTTTTCCACCGCCGCGTAGAAGGCGTCGCAATCGATATGGGCAAGGTGCAACTGGTAAAGTTCGGGATGACGTGCCAGCCGCGGGCTGCCGCAGCGCTCGCAACGCTTCGTTGCGCTGGCCTGAAGCGTCAGGCAGTCGCGGCAGAAACCATGCTCTGGGTCGTTGACAGCGGTGCGCATCGATGCGAACATAAAGAGAACAAGCACTATGGTATGTCAGGATGCGGGCAGCGGCAAGGCGGTGCGCTGGAGAGGCCGATGAGTACGACCATTGTTCCAGTTACGCCTGACCGCTGGCCGGATTTCGAGGATTTGTTCGGCAAGCAGGGTGCCTGCTACGGGTGCTGGTGCACGCATTTCCGGTTGCCCCCGGCGGCGCGGCGCGAGAATGATCGCGAGCGCAACAAGGATCATATCCGAGCGCGCATCGAAGCCGGGCCGCCGCCCGGTCTGCTCGCCTTTCAGGATGGCAAGGCAGTCGGCTGGATGCAGATCGGTCCACGCGCTGACGTACCTGAATGGAACAATGCGGGCAGGGGCTCCGCGCCGATCGAGCCGTCCGATGCAGATGCCCCCGACGTTTGGGCGATTTCGTGCTTCTTCCTTCGCTCCAAGGCGCGTGGGAAGGGTCTCACGCATCAACTGGTGCAGGGTGGCATTGAGTTTGCGCGCGAGAACGGCGCGCGCTTTCTGGAAGCGTGCCCGATGGATCTTTCGCGCGATTCGCGTTCCATCGGCCTGTTCGTCGGCTCGACGCGCGTGTTCGAAAAGGCAGGCTTCCAGCGCATGGTCGAGCGCAAGGCAGGACGCCCGCTCGTCCGGCTGGTGCTGTAGCGCTTGTGGCTGTTCTTCCAGCGCAATCTGGTCAGGGGTTGAAGCTTGCGGCTCCGTCCAGCGCCTCGGTCAGCATCTTTTCGTATTTTCCGCGCGGCACATCGATGGCGCCGAAGCGCTTCAGGTGTTCTGTCGTGAACTGCGTGTCCAATAGCGCGAAACCACGCTGGTTCAGGCGTTCCACCAGTTGAACGAGGCAGACTTTCGAGGCGTCGGTTTCTTTCGAGAACATGCTTTCGCCAAAGAAGACCCGGCCAAGCGAAACGCCGTAGAGGCCTCCCACCAATTTTCGGTCGCGCCAGGCTTCGACAGAGTGGCAGTGCCCCATCCTGTGCAGTTGCACATAGGCTTCGCGGATCGGGCCGTTGATCCAGGTCGACGCGCGCTCTTCGCGCTTTTCCGCGCAGGCGTCGATCACTGCCTCGAAGTCAAAATCAAAGCGGATGTCGAACACATTCCTGCGGATCGTCTTGGCCAGGCTTTTGGGGATATGAAACGCGTCCAGCGGGATGATGCCGCGCGTTTCAGGCCGCACCCAGAACACTTCCGGGTCCGAGGCGCTTTCTGCCATCGGAAACACACCGGAAGCGTAAGCCTTCAGCAGAAGGTCGGTCGGTATGCGAAAACCCGGGGCAAATGGACGGGTCATCTTTGCGTCTAGTCGGCTGAGGCGAGATACTTTTCTAGCCAATGAATATCATAGTTGCCGTCGGCGATGTCATGATTGCCGACAAGGTCGCGGAACAGCGGCAGCGTCGTCTTGATGCCATCCACGACGAACTCATCCAGCGCGCGCCTCAGTCGCATCATGCATTCCACGCGGTTGCGCCCGTGCACGATCAGTTTGCCGATCAGGCTGTCGTAATAGGGCGGGATCTTGTAGCCGGAGTACACACCGGAATCGACGCGAATGCCGAGCCCGCCGGGGGTATGGAAATGCGTGATCGTGCCGGGCGACGGCGCAAATGTGCGCGGGTCTTCGGCATTGATGCGGCACTCGATGGCATGGCCGTTGAACTTGATATCGTCCTGCTTCACCGAAAGCCCGCCGCCGGAAGCAACGCGGATCTGCTCGTGAACTAGGTCGATGCCGGTTATCGCCTCCGTCACCGGGTGCTCCACCTGCAGGCGCGTGTTCATTTCGATGAAGTAGAACTCGCCATTCTCATAGAGGAACTCGATGGTGCCCGCGCCGGAATAGCCAAGTTCGGCGATTGCATTGGCGCAGGTCGCGCCGATCTTGGCGCGCTGGTCGGCATTGAGCGCAGGCGAATTGGCTTCTTCCCAAACCTTCTGGTGGCGGCGCTGCAACGAACAGTCGCGTTCGCCGAAATGCACGCCGTGGCCGGCTCCGTCGCCGAATACCTGCAATTCGATATGGCGCGGCTTTTCCAGGTATTTTTCAATGTAGACGGCGTCGTCGCCGAACGCCGCGCCAGCCTCGGAGCGCGCCGTTGCCAGCGCAATTTCCAGGTCGGCTTCCGTGTGTGCCACCTTCATGCCGCGTCCACCGCCGCCGGCGGATGCCTTGATGATGACCGGATAGCCGATGTCAGCGGCAATGCGCCTTGCTTCCTTTTCCTCGGTGACCGCGCCGTCCGAGCCGGGAACGACGGGAATGCCGAGGCGCTTTGCGGTGCGCTTGGCCTCGATCTTGTCGCCCATGATGCGGATATGGTCGCCGGAAGGCCCGATGAAGGTTATGTTGTGGGCGGCGAGAATGTCCGCGAACTTGGCGTTTTCGGACAGGAATCCATAGCCCGGATGCACGGCGTCAGCGCCGGTGATTTCGCAGGCGGCAACAATCTGGTGAATGTTGAGGTAGCTGTCGCGCGAAGGCGGCGGCCCGATGCAAACGCTCTCGTCGGCGAGGCGCACATGCATGGCGTCCGCGTCTGCGGTCGAGTGCACCACCACGGTCTGGATTCCGAGTTCCTTGCAGGCCCGAAGCACCCTGAGAGCGATTTCGCCGCGGTTGGCGATGAGGATCTTCTGGAACATCCCGGGCTGGCCTACTCGATCACGACCAGCGGCATGCCGAACTCGACCGGCTGCGCATCCTCGATCAATATGGCGGTCACCGTGCCGGAACGCGGCGACGGAATCTGGTTCATCGTCTTCATCGCCTCGATGATCAGCAGGGTCTGGCCTTCCTTGACCGTTTGCCCGATCTCGATGAACGCCTTGGCATCGGGTGAGGGGGCGAGATAGGCGGTTCCCACCATCGGCGAAGGCACCGCGTTCTTCGAGTCGGCTGCTGGAGCGGCGGCAACTGGCGCGCCAGCTGGAGCAGGCTGTAGCGGGGCCGGCGCGTAGACCGGCTGTGGTGCGATTGCAGCGTGAACGGCCTGCGCCTGGCGCGAAACGCGTACCTTGAAGTCGCCGAGTTCGACTTCGATCTCGGTCAGGTTGGTATCGTTCAGTATGCCCGCCAGATCGCGGATCAGTTCCTGGTCGACACCGGTTTTCTTCGTAGTCATCGTTGAGCCTTCTTGTTTAAAGCGCCGGTCAAACCCGCGCGGCCAGCGCTTGCAGCGCCAGGGTGTAGCCGAGCGGACCGAACCCGCAAATCATTCCAACCGCGTGAGGCGCGACCTTCGAGACATGGCGGAACGGTTCACGAGCGTGAATGTTGGAAAGGTGCACTTCCACCACAGGCAGCGGTGCGGCTGCCCGTATGGCATCGTGGACGGCAATCGAGGTGTGGGTGTAGGCGCCTGCATTGAGCACCAGCCCAACCGCCGCCTGGGAAGCTTCCTGTATCCAGTCGACCAGCGCGCCTTCGTGATTGGATTGACGGAAATCCACATCGAGCCCCAGCGCGGAGCCAGCCTTGCGGCAATCGGCGCCAATTTCGTCCAGCGTCTGCGTGCCATAGATCGAGGGCTCGCGCTTGCCGAGCATATTCAGATTGGGACCGTTTAAAACGAAAACCGTTTTCAAAAATACCGACCTTTCCCGGCGCGGACCGTAACCGGTGCGCCGGACCCTCTATAATGGGCATAGACCCCTGCGAAAAGAGCGCAAGTGCCTTCTTTGCCTGTCCACAGAGGCAAACAAATGGCGAAACAGGGCTAGCGGGATTTAGAGCGCCTCTTTTGCCGCGGCGATCTTTTCCGCCAGCACCTCAGGGCCTAGCGCGCCGAACACCACTTCGTTGCCGACCACATAGGACGGCGTTCCAGTGATCGCCAGCTTGTTGGCAAGGTCGTATGTCTTGGACAGCGCTTCGACGATGGAGGGGTCCTGCATCTTGGCGCGCAACTCCGCTTCGTCGGCGCCGAGCGAAAGGGCGACCTTGAGAGCCGTCGCCTCGGTTGCGCGGCCCTCTCCGCCCAAAAGCGCGTTGTGGAATTCGCCGTATTTCTCCGGCATCATCAGGTGGAAGGCCATCGAAACGACGCTGGCCTTTTGCGAGTCGGGGCTGAGAATGGGGAATTCCTTCAACACGAACCGAAGTTCCGGATCGGCCGCCGTCAGCGTGCGCATGTCTTCCATGGCTCGTTTGCAGAAGCCGCAATTGTAGTCGTAGAACTCGACGATCGTGACCTTGCCCTTGGGATTGCCGACAACACCGTCAAAGGTCGAGTTGAAGATTTCGCCTTTGTTGTCCTTGATGACGCCAAGGCTGGCGAGGCGCTGCTCTTCTTTCTGCTTGGCCTCCAGCGCTTCCTGCACTTCCAGCAGCACTTCAGGGTTCTTCAGCAGATAATCGCGGATGATCCCTTCGACTTCGGCCCGGTCGATCTTCGATTCGGCCGGGGGAGCCTGCGTCTGGCTGATGGCATCTTCGGCATTTGCCACCTGCGGGGAAACGGCGATGGAACCAAGCGCCAGCATTGCAAATCCGAGAGCGCTTGCCGCGGTGCCGAGCAGAATTGCCTTCTTCATCGTGTTTTATCCCTTGTCAGTTCCACTCGCAGCCGCGAAGCCTATTTCTTCTTGGCCGATTTGCCTTGATTGATGATGTCCTGGGCGCGAAGCCAAGCCGGTGAGCCGGGCTGAAGGCGCTGTTGCGCGCGCGCCGCAAAAATCGCGGCATCCTTGTACGCGCCGGAATAATAGTGCCCCTCGGCGGTTGCAAGATCGGCGTCTGCAACATCGCCCAACATTCCGTAGGCCTGGGCGAGGTAGCGATAGCCGGACGCGTTCTCTCGATCCCGCTCGAGCCCGTTGTTGATCTGGACAACGGCCTTCTTGAGCGAATCCTGCGTTCCGACAGCCAGCAAGGCCTGCCCGTAGGTGACGGAAAGCAGCCCGGCTTTGGTCGGGTCGAGGCTGACCGCTTTTGCATAGGCCGTTGCCGCGTCCTTGGGCTTGTTGGCCTTCATCAGGATGTCGCCGCGCAACTCCTGGAAGTAGGGGTTCTTTGGCTGTGCCTTTATCAGCGCATCCGTCTTGGCCAATGCGGAACTCAGACTGCCGAAGAGATAGGTCGACTGGGCATCGCCATATTTCGAGGCGAGGCTGCCCGGGTCCTTCTGGATCATGCGCGACACGGCGGCCTGGCCGTCGGTATAGACCGCGATCTTCATGCGCATCATGTCGTGGCGCTGCTGCAGGGCAGGCGAGTCCACCTTGTCGAAATACGGGCTTTTCTGGATCAGTGTCTGCAGGTTCGAGATGCGATCCTGCGGCATCGGATGGCTGATGCGGTAGGGATCGACCTGTGCGCCCGACAGCGACAAAGCGCTCTGGAAACGCTCGAACGTCTTCAGCATGCCGCGGCCCGACTGGCCGGTTGCATCGAGGTAGGTAATTGCCGAGCGGTCGGCGGTGATTTCCTCGCCGCGCTGGTAGGTCAGCAATGTGCGGCGGGCAAATTCACTGCCGCCGGTAGCTAGTCCCATACCGACGCCGGCAAGGCCCCGGCTGTCGGTTGCGCCGCCGGCCACAATGGCGCCGGCGCCAAGCAAACCGGCGACGATCGCCATGGTCTTGGCGCGCTCCAACTGGTCGCGAAGCCGCTGCTGATGGCCGCCGGCAAGATGCCCGGCCTCGTGGGCGATGACGCCGATGATCTCGTTGGGCGTTTCGGCCTGCAGCAATGCGCCGGTATTGATGAACATGCGCCTACCGGCAACGAATGCGTTGAAGCTCTTGTCATTGACGAGAATGATCTCGATACCCGCCTTCGACAGGCCGGCTGCCTTGAAAATGGGCCGCGCGTAGTCGCGCACCAGCGCCTCGATTTCGGCGTCGCGGACCACAGGGACGTTCTGGGCAAAAGCCTGCACGGAAGCCGCAAACGCCATCGCCAGTCCGAGAGACAGCGTAGCAACGAATCGGCTGGCTTTGACCAGCCGCAAAGCAGGGCGCGGCAGCTTCATCATTGTTCGTCCACTGGTAGCTGAGCCTTCCTGTGATGAAAAGGCGGCGCTGACAAGTTCATCAACTTGTGATCCCCACAGCAATCGGGCAATTGTGCGGCGCGGACGATTTTGAGCCGATCTGACGGGAGTTTGCAATTGAGGCAAAAAGCTGTGTCGATTTCGCGCCGGGGCGAGGTCGAGCCGTTCCATGCCATGGACATTCTGGCCGAAGCCAACCGGCTTATCGCGGCGGGGATAGACGTTGTCTCAATGGCCGTCGGCCAGCCTTCCGACCCGGCTCCGCTCGCCGTCAGGGAAGCCGCAGCAGCCGCCTTGAAGCGCGGACGCATCGGCTACACCGACGCGCTTGGAGTTGCCGGCCTGCGCGCCGCAATCGCGCGCCACTATGGCGAACATTACGATATCGACATTGCGCCGTCACGTATCGCGGTCACCACCGGGTCGTCGGCGGCCTTCAATCTCGCCTTTCTTGCCATGTTCGATGCGGGCGACCGCGTCGCCATCGCGGCACCCGGTTACCCAGCCTACCGCAACATCATGGCCGCACTTGGCATCGAGGTGGTGGAAATCGAACTCGAGGGTGCCGCCTACCTGCACGCCGAGCATTTGCGAACCGCTCACAAACAAAAGCCCTTGATAGGCGCGTTGTTTGCAAGTCCGGCCAATCCCACAGGTGCTGTCGTTCCGGAAACGGAACTTGCAGCCTTGGTTGCGACCGCCGGGGAACTGGGTATCTCGCTCATCTCGGACGAAATCTACCACCGGTTGGCCTACACCGCGCCCGATATCACCGCGCTCGCCTATAGCGCGGACGTTACCGTCATCAACTCGTTTTCCAAATACTACTGCATGACCGGCTGGCGCGTCGGCTGGATGGTCCTGCCGGAGAGCCTTGTTCGTCCGGTCGAGCGTATCGCGCAGAGCCTTTACATCTCCGCGCCGGAACTGTCGCAGGTCGCGGCCATCGAGGCTTTCAAGGCGACCGATGAACTCGAAGTGGTAAAGTCGCGCTATGCGGCAAACCGCCAGTTGTTGATGAAACGCCTGCCGGAACTCGGTTTTCCGCTCGCGGCTCCCATGGACGGCGCATTCTATGCCTTTTGCGATGTGACGCGTCACACCAACGACAGCATGGCTTTCGCCCGGAGAATGCTGGCCGAGGCGCATGTGGCAGCAACGCCGGGCCGTGATTTCGATCCGTTGCAAGGCCATCGCACCATGCGATTTTCCTATGCCGGCAGTTACAACGAAATGGTCGAAGCGATGGCTCGCATCGAGCGTTGGTTGAAATAGGCGAGGGGCGTACCTTGTCGAATTTGCAACGCATACTGGACGAAATCACCGCGGAGATGGCCGAGCGCTCCGATAGGGGCGAGGTGGCCAGCTACATTCCGCAGCTTGGCAAGGTCAATCCTGCCAAATTCGGCATTGCCGTGACGACGAGCGATGGCGAAATTTTCACGGCGGGCGACGCGCGTGAAGCCTTTTCGATCCAGAGCATTTCCAAGGTGTTCACGCTGACGCTAGCGCTCGGCAAAGTCGGTGATGCCTTGTGGAAGCGGGTCGGGCGCGAACCGTCAGGCAATCCCTTCAATTCGATAGTGCAGCTGGAACGCGAGGCCGGCATACCGCGCAACCCCTTTATCAATGCCGGCGCCATCGTCATCGCCGATATCCTGCTTGCCGGCCACCAGCCGCGCGAGGCGATCGGTGAAATCCTGCGCTTCATTCAGTACCTTGCCGACGACGACACCATCATCATCGATCATGAGGTGGCGGCCTCGGAACAGGCGACCGGATTTCGCAACGTCGCGCTTGCGAACTACATGAAATCGTTTGGAAACCTGCACCATTCGCCGGAACTGGCGCTTGGCGTCTATTTCCATCATTGCGCCATTGCTATGGACTGCCGGCAACTGGCACTCGCCGGCCGCTTTCTCGCCAATGGCGGCAAAAGCGGCGGTTATTCGGTCATTTCGCAGGAGAGGGCGCGGCGCATCAGCGCCCTGATGCTGACCTGCGGCCACTATGATGGCTCGGGGGATTTCGCCTTTCGTGTCGGCATTCCCGGCAAGAGCGGCGTTGGCGGCGGCATCCTGGGTGTCGTGCCGGGCGAAGCGTCGGTCGCGGTCTGGTCGCCCGGCCTCAACAGCAGCGGTAATTCCCAGCTTGGCTCGATTGCGCTGGAAAGGCTCGCCAAGGCGATGAACTGGTCTATCTTCGCCGCCCGATAGCGGCGGTTGGCCAAGTATAATCTCTCTAAAAATCAAAAACCCCGCGCCAACATCACGATGGCGCGGGGTTTTCATGTTCCAGATGAGCTGGCGAGCCGCTCCTTGGCTTAGAAAAAGCCTTTCCGCTGCCACCACCCGCCACGCTTCGGCTTGTCTTCCGCAGCCGGTTCGGCTGGCTGATCGACCACGATAGAGGAAACCACAGGACTTGCAGGCGTCTCCGCCGCCGCTGCTGCGGTCTTGCGGCGGGTTGCGCGCGGCTTGGCCGGAGCCTTTGCCGCCGGCTCTTTGGCGCTCGCGGCCGGTTCAGTCACAGCCTCCTCGGCCGGTGCTTGCCCCACCACCGCTTCTGCTGCATCAGCTTCGGCGGCCGCGGCCTTCTTGGACTTCGTCGTGCGGCGCGGCTTCTTCGGCTTCTCGGCGGCGGTCGTTTCCGGCTCTGCCGAAGCCTGCGCCTCATCAGCAGCTTCCACGGTCGCGACAGCTTGCACCGGCTCAGCTTCGGCAGCGCTCACGGGCTCCGCAGCTTCGCTTGTAGCTGCTTCGCCGTCTGCAACTGCGGTGGCTTCCGCTTCGCCGTTTTCAGGGCGGTTGCGCTTGCCGCCGCGCTTGCCGCGCCGGCGCTTCTTGCCCTGCGCGTCCTCGCCTGCTTCGGCGGTCTCCGCAGTCACGACCTCTGCGTCCGCTGCGGCCTCTTCGGCTTCATCGGAAGCTTCTTCCGCCCGTTCAGATGCCGAGGCACCCTCTGCGTCGCCGGCATTTCCATTCGACTGATCGCGTTCGCCGTGCTCGCGATCCCTGCCGCCGCGCCGCCTGCGGCGTCTGCGGCGCTTGCGGTCGCGCTGGCCGTCGCCATTTTCGTCGCCCGAACGCGACTGCTGCTGCGCAGCCTGCGGCTGTTCGTTCTCCTCGTCAGCCTCGTCCTCGATGACGATCTCGTCCTCCGGTTCCTCCGGCTCGACATAGACCGGCTGCGGGCGAGCCTCGACAAAGCCTTCCGGCTTTTCGGCAAATGCGCCGCGCGTGATCGCATAGTGCTGTGCCGCCACGGTTTCATCCGTTTCCAGCGTAATCACCACCCCGAAGCGCTTTTCGAGGTCAACGAGCGTGCTGCGCTTGTGGTTCAGCACATAAAGCGCGGTCGAAACCGGCGTGCGCACGGTGATGTGGCTGCGGGAGTCCTTCAGCAAGAATTCCTCGATCGCGCGCACCACCATCAGCGCCACCGACGAGTCGGAGCGCACATGGCCGGTGCCGCCGCAATGCGGGCATGGCTTCATCGTGGATTCCAGCACGCTGGCGCGGATGCGCTGGCGCGACATCTCCAGCAGGCCGAAATGCGAGATGCGGCCGACCTGGATGCGGGCGCGGTCGTTCTTCA
>CAZROU010000074.1:0-12590 GCA_964601795.1 uncultured Mesorhizobium sp.
GCCCATCGGACGATCTTGGGACCGGTCGACTGGATGACAGACACCGGACGGGCGGCCGCAAGGCCGCACTATCTATCTAAACGAGCGACCGAACGGCCGCCCGTCCTCCCGACCTCTCAATCGAGGTCTGTTCTTTGACAATGGCCAGACGGCAAAAGCCGGGCGTGGCAATGAATAAACATATCCATCCTTCGTCATCCTAGGGCGGAGCAGGCCGTAGGCCGTTGCGCAGACCCTGGGATCCATTCCGTGACATCGCTGTAGCGCGCGAAGGGCGCAGAAGAAAACTCCTCATTCTGAGCCACCCTGCACCCTCAGTCCTCGCGGCATGGATCCTTGGGTCGCGCCTTTCGCTGCGCTCAGGCTTGCCCGAGGATGACGAAGGGGGAGGGCGGCGCTTCAACCTGTGACCCAACCCAGAACTCGCACAAACCCTTATCCCTTCCGCGAAGCCGGTACGATCTCCGCTTGCAGCGTCTTCATGGCCAGACCGCGCGCGAGAGCCTCGGCATTGTCAGCGTTCTTGGTCAGCGCCAACGCCCTTGCCTTGGGGATCAGCAAGCCTTGCGCCAGTGCTTGCGGCCGAACGAGGACGCGCGACAGGAAAGGCGTGCGCTCGGCGCGCGAGCGGCTGAACCGCGCCGGCATCGTCACCTTGACTGCATGGGCGGCGACATCGTCGACCCAGCCGTCGAGTAGCCGCGCGCCCGGTTGCAGAAAAAGTAGCCATTCGCCCTTGGCCCGATGGATCGCGGCCCCGAGATCGGCCTCCGGCAGCCACACGCAGCCGGCATGTTCGGCAACCTTGTGGGTCTGGTCGGTCGAGCCCTGGTCGCGCACGAGGACATCGCGCAGCAGCCCTTCGACCGCGCCGCCGATCAGCGAGGCCAGCGTGCGGGCCAGCCCCTCCTCGTCATTTTCGGTTTCGATCACGGCGCTCAGCATCCCGATGCCATAGCTGAAAGCATTGCCTTCCACCAGTTCCCGGTTGCCTGCTCAACAACAAAGTTCTTGCTTTGTTCTCTATCAGCGGATAGGAATAATTTCATGAGAACGGCGATTCGACAGCCCGGAAATACACCTTGGGAGAAAGCCAAGATGGAACAGATCGTGCGCGCGGACATTGCAGCTTTCGGGGCCGGGCGAGCAGAGATGGCCAATGCGATGATTGAACAAAGCGGAATGCGCGTGCGGCCGGACCGCAATCGCGGGCGGTCGGCTGGCATCAATCCCTCTGGCCGGTTCGAGCCGATCAGCCGGCACGTTTTCGATGACGGCTGGGATTCGCTCGGGGACCTGCCGCCCTTCAAGACCGAAGTGCAGGTCGAACGGCCGCGCACCATCATCACGCGCAACGAATCGCCGGATATTTCCTTCGACCGCTCGATCAACCCCTATCGTGGTTGCGAACATGGCTGCGTCTACTGCTTTGCCCGGCCGACGCACGCGTTCATGGGCCTGTCGCCGGGTCTCGACTTCGAAGCGAAACTTTTTGCCAAGCCGGACGCCGCCCGTCTGCTCGACAGGGAACTGTCGAAGGACGGCTACACGCCGCGCACCATCGCCATCGGCACCAACACCGATCCCTACCAGCCGATCGAGAAACAGTACCGCATCATGCGCGAAATCCTCGAAGTGCTGGAGGCGCGCGGCCATCCGGTCGGCATAGTCACCAAGTCCGCACTGGTAACGCGCGACATCGACATATTGGCGCGGATGGCCGAGCGCGGCCTTGCCAAGGTGGCGCTGTCGGTCACGACGCTGGACCGCATGCTGGCGCGGACGATGGAACCGCGCGCTTCGACGCCGACCAAGCGGCTTGAAGCGATCCGGCAATTGTCCGATGCAGGCATTCCCACATCGGTCATGGTGGCGCCGATCATCCCGGGTCTCACCGACCAGGAAATGGAGCGCATCCTCGATTCGGCGCGCGCTGCGGGCGCACGCGAAGCGGGCTATGTCGTGCTGCGTTTGCCGCTCGAGGTCAGCCCGATCTTCAAGGACTGGCTGCTGCGCCATTACCCCGACCGCTACCGCCACGTGATGTCGCTGGTGCGTTCCATGCGCGACGGTAAGGACTACGATTCTGAATGGGGCAAGCGCATGAAGGGCGCCGGTCCCTACGCATGGCAGATCGGGCGGCGCTTCGAAATCGCCGCCAAGCGGCTCGGCCTCAACATCGAGCGGCGCACGCTGCGCACCGATCAGTTCGTCGTCGCCGCCAAGGAGAACGAGCAGTTGATGCTGTTGTGACACTTGCCGGAGCGCTGCGCGTTCCGTCCTGACCCATCCCGTCCGGCCCGTCCCCGCCGACGGCTCCCTTCCCGCCCGATCCCCCACCGGCCGGAAGGGTCTTGCGGAGAATCGGGGCCAATGCGAACCTCGCCGCACCATGGTTCGCGCGCGCCCCGATTCTCCGCTTCTCTTCGACATTGTCGCACGTCCAGACTTTTCCTTCGAAACGGCGGCGAAAGCAGAAGGCCTGTGGCCGGTTGCCGGAATGGACGAAGCCGGGCGCGGCCCGCTCGCGGGGCCGGTCGTGGCGGCTGCCGTGGTGCTCGACCCAGCCAATATTCCAGATGACCTCGACGATTCCAAACGGCTCAGCCACGCGCAGCGCGAAGCCGTCTTCGAGACGATCCTCGGCTCGGCGCTCGGCGTCGCAATGGCCTCGGTCTGCGCCGAAGGCATCGATGCCAGCGATATCCGCAAGGCCAGCCTGGAGGCTATGCGGCGCGCGCTGTGCGGCCTGCCGGTCCGGCCGAAGCTCGCACTGGCCGATGGCCGCGACGTCCCGCCCGGCCTGCCCTGTCTCGGACGCGCGCTGGTCAAGGGCGACCAGCGCTCGCAGTCGATCGCTGCAGCCTCCATCGTCGCCAAAGTCATGCGCGACCGCATGATGGCCGACTGCGGCAAACTTCATGTCCACTACGGCTTCGAGGTGCATATGGGCTACGCCACCCAGCGCCACCGCGTCGCCATCAAGGCGCATGGCCCGTTGAAGCGCCTGCACCGCGTTTCCTTCGCCCCCTTCCGGCTGGAAACCGACGATGCCGCAGAGCCAGAAACCGCATCTCTCGGCATCTGACCGCGAAAGCATGTCGCATCAAAAGGCCGCAGTTTTTGAAGACCCACATGAACGCAGGCAATTGAAGCGGGTGGAGCGAAGCTGAAGGACTGGCCCCTTCATCCCCCACAGCAAAAAGCCGCCGGGTTTCCCCAGCGGCTTGATGTATCGGGAAAGTCCCTGATCAGTGTTTAGTTGAGCTTGGCCTTCACTTCCGCCAGCGAAGCCTTGAACAGGTCGCCATCCGCATTGGCATCGACGCGGCCTGCCAGAACCTTGCGAGCGGCTTCGACGGCAAGATCGACGGCGCTGGCGCGCACTTCGTTGATCGCCTCGCGCTCGGCCTGGCCGATCTTCTGTTCGGCAAGCGCGGTGCGGCGGGTAACGTATTCCTCGGTCTTCTTGTGGGCTTCCTCGGCAAGCACCGCAGCTTCGCGCTTGGCGGCCTCGACGATGTCGGCAGCCTCCTGCTCGGCGGCCTTGCGCTTCTTCTGGTACTCGGCCAGAAGCGACTGTGCCTCCTCGCGCAGCTTGCGGGCCTCGTCCAGCTCGCTACGGATCTTGTCCGCCCGCTGGTCAAGCGACTTGGAAATCACCGCCGGCACTTTCACGTAAATGCAGATGCCGATGAAGATTAAGAGGGCGATGGTTGCCCATACGGTTGCGAGAGATGTTGCGTCCATTGCTCTTCCCTCAGCCCGCGATCGATTTCACTGCCGCGGCCACGCCTGCCTTGTCGGCCTTGCCGACCAGTTGCTCGACGATTGCCGTTGCGGTGGATTCAGCGATGCCGCCGACGTCCTTCATGGCGCTGGATTTGATCGAGGCAATATGCGCCTCGGCCTCGGCCAGCTTCTTCTCTAGATTTGCCTCGACCTTCTTGCGGGCGGCCTCGGCTTCGGCCTTGGCTGCATCGCGGGCCTGCTGGCCGATGGCGTTGGCGCCTGCCTTGGCTTCCGCCAGTTCCTGCTCGTAGGCAGCTACAGCGGCGTCCGCCTCGCCCTTCAGCCTGGCGGCCTGGTCCAGATCCTGGGTGATCCGGCTGGAACGCGTGTCGAGAATGCCGGCAAGGCGCGGCATCACCACCCGCTTCAGGAACAGGTAGAAGAGGCCAAACGTGATGGCCAGCCAGAAGATCTGCGATGCGAAGGTCGCCGGATCGAAAGGCGGAAACGTACCCTCATGCGCCGCTTCGTGCGGAACTTCCGTTCCGGCCTGAGCGCCGCTTACGGCATGCGCATCACTGCCTTCGGCAGCAGGCGCGGTTTCTTGCCCATAGGCTGGTGTCACGAACATTTCTCGTCCCCGTCATTCGGGCCGGCCGCGTCGATGCGGACGGCCCCACATTCAACGACAGATCAGCCGAACAGCGCCAGAAGCGCGATGAGCAGCGAGAAAATGCCGAGAGCTTCCGTCACGGCGAAGCCGAAAATCAGGCGGCCGAACTGGCCATCGGCTGCGGACGGGTTGCGAAGGGCGCCGGCGAGGTAGCTGCCGAAGATGTTGCCCAGGCCGATGCCTGCGCCACCCATGCCCAGGCACGCAATACCAGCGCCGATGTACTTTGCTGCTTCAGCTTCCATTTGTTCAACTCCTTGTAGGATCTCAGTTTGGGGTTCGTCGACGCAGACCGTCTGCGAGCGATTCGGTTAGTGGCCCGGGTGGAGGGCGTCGTTCAGGTACATGCAGGTGAGGATAGCGAAAACGTAAGCCTGAAGGGCCGCAACCAGCAATTCGAGCGCCGTCAGCGCCACGGCCATGATCAGCGGCAGGATGGCGCCGGCGATGCCGACCGCGCCCAGCGCGCTCAGCGAAACGACGAAACCGGCGAAAACCTTGAGCGTGATGTGGCCTGCCAGCATGTTGGCGAAAAGACGGACGGAGAGACTGACGGGTCGCGACAGGAAGGAAACCACTTCGATGGCCACGACCAGCGGCAACAGCACCATGGGCACGCCGCTCGGAACGAACAGCTTGAAGAAGCCGAGCCCATGCTTGGCAAGGCCGTAGAACACCACGATACCGATCACCATGATCGCCAGGGCGAAGGTGACGATGATGTGGCTGGTGATGGTGAAGAAGTAGGGAAACAGGCCAAGCAGGTTGGCCGTCAGAATGAACATGAAAAGCGAGAACACCAACGGGAAAAACCGCATGCCTTGCGATCCCGCGGAATCCTTCAGCATCGAGCCGACAAACTCATAGGTCATCTCGGCAGAAGACTGCCACCGCGACGGGATGAGGTGACGTCCGGAAGTGGCGAGGTAGAGGAACAGCGAGGCCACAAGCACAGTAGCGACCATGAAAAGCGACGAGTTGGTGAAGGACAGATCATAGCCACCGAATTCGATCGGGATGATCTTGTTGATATGGAACTGGTGGATCGGATCGACCTTGTCAGCAGCTGCCACTTTCAGTCCTCACACGGCCGCGCACGGCTCTCTCAAATACCATCACGTCCAAGACGTGTCTCAATCACGCTTCGGACCGACGCCGTACTTGCCCTCTCCGAAGCCGGCAATCAGGCCAGCCGAACGCAGGACGTTGAGCACGCCGGCGGCGAAACCCAGGAGTAGAAACACGATCAGCCCCCAAGGCGAGGTACCGGCCAGCCGATCGATCATCCAGCCTATGCCGACCCCTACCGCTATCCCTGCGATGAACTCGCTGGACAGCTTGAAGGCCTGACCGTAGCCGATCACACCGCCCGCTTTCGCGTTGTCTTCCCCTTTAAGCGTTTCCGGCTGCCTTGCTGCAAGAGATGCTTCAAGCTCACGCCGACGCCGCTCAAGTTCGTCGTCGCGGATGTCGCCTTTGCGATCGTCACCGGGGCTGGTCTCTCCGGTTCCGGCTGGCCTTTTCTTATCGGCCATCGCAACCTCCTTGCCCGGCCATAACGTCACCGTCGGTCCGCATCCAATTGCGGCGCAACATAGTTAGAGGGCTAGCCGCCGTCAAGCCACGGCGCGGCTTTCAAAACCAAGTATTTCGTATTGGAAAATCAATTAGTTAGGTAAGTGCGACATCGTGCCCGGCATGGGCCGGAGCGTCAATCGGCAGAATCCGGCAGCGAACCCGGCAAAAAGACGGTCCGGCGAAAAACGGCAGCAAGCACTATCAGCTCCATCCACCGCCATAGGTGCGGTAGAAGATGTGCAGGCCGATCTTGGTCATCTTGTGCATGGCGCGCGCCCAGCCCGGATTGACGTAGCTGGCGTAGTAATGGGTCGATGAGCCGACCTCGGGCAGGAATATCTTGCCGGCCGTCACCGCCATCGCGATATCCTTGGCAATCTTGTAGCGGGAAGGTTCGGTCACGCGATCCTTGCGGCCATCGCAGGCGAAGGAGAACTGGCAGCGGTTGAACCAGTTGTCGTTCTGGTAGACCACACCGCAGATCGAACTTGGATAGGTCGGGTTGCGAACGCGGTTGAGCACGACTTGCGCAACGGCCGCCTGGCCGCGAAGCGATTCGCTGCGCGCTTCAAAATAGATGGCGTTGGCAAGGCAGGCCTGTTCCGGCTGTGAGAAAACGGCAGCGGGCAGCGGGTTCTGCAGCCATGAATGGTCGCCTTTTCCCATCGGCGGGATGAAGCGACCTCCATCGGCCTGCTCGTCCTGCAGCAGGGCCTCGAACGGGGACGCCTTGGCATAGTCCGGCTCGGCCGGTGCGTATGCGGTGGCCAAAACATCGGGCGTATCGTTGTTGATCAGCTTGGCCAGCATCGGCGAAATGCCCGCCTGCGGCTTCTTCTCTTCCCTGACATGGAACGCGGCGGCAATCTCAACTTCCTTGCCCTTGATCTTCGGCTTGGCAAAGGCAAGCTTCAGGTCGCTGTCCATGCTTGGGCGCAAAAGCGAACTGGTGCGCTCGAATATCGAACCGGCGTTGAAGTTCTTGGGCGGCGCGACCGGCGCGATCTGGACCAGACGGCCACCCTTGCCGGTGCGCACGATCCGATCCTCGTCCGGCGTCTCGCCGACCACGCCGCTCTTGCTGGTGAACGACACGGTACCCACTCCCAGCAAATTGACGCCGGCGCCCGACATGGCGCCGGTGGATGCAGACACCGCGAATGGCATTTCGGCCGCCTGGGTCGAACCGGCCACCGACTTCTCGATGTAGGAATTCCAGCGCGCATTCGCCTCAAGGCCCGAGACAAGACTGGTCATGTCCTGAAAGGCAGTCACGGTAGGAAACCCTATCCAGATGCCAAGGCCCACGACGAGCGGAGAGAAAATTGAACGATGCTTGCCACCGGCGGCGGCTGACGGCCGCTTCCAACCACGTCGATGCACGGGGAACTCTCCAGGACGCTACTTGAGAACCATTGGCATCGAAAATGGTGCATTAACCTTGATGCCGGGTTAACGGCAACGATGTTTGGTAAATGCAAGGTTGCAGCGCGAACTGACAAGCCAGCGCGAATCGGCTTTGAGTGGCGAAACCTTTTCAATGAGGACAGCCCGTTGACCATCACCATGTACGGCATTCCCAACTGCGACACGATCAAGAAGGCCCGCGTCTGGCTGGAAGGCCATAAGGTCGGCTACGCCTTCCACGACTATCGCGCGCAGGGACTCGACGCCAAACGCCTTGATGGATGGGTCGACAAGGTTGGCTGGGAAATCCTGCTCAACAAGGCAAGCACGACGTTTCGCGCGCTGGCCGACGATGACAAGCAGGACCTGACGCCGAAAAAGGCAAAGGCCCTGATGCTGCAGCACCCAACCATGATCAAGCGCCCCGTGCTCGACCTCGGCGAGCGGCTGCTGGTCGGCTTCAAGCCGGATGTCTATGAGCTGGAACTCAGCGGGCGCTGAGCGGAACACTCACTTCAGGTAGTCGACCAGCACCACGGCGTTGTTGTGCTTTTCGTCATGCGCGCCGAAAAGCAGGGTCACCTTGCCCTTGGCGATGAGGCCGCGCAGTTGCTCTACCGCCTCGCCCTTGCTCTTCAATTCCTCGCGGTAGCGCTTCTGGAACTCTGCCCAGCGCTCCGGATCGTGGCCGAACCACTTGCGCAATTCGTCGCTCGGCGCGATCTCCTTCAGCCAAAGATCCAGCCTGGCGTCTTCCTTCCTGACGCCGCGCGGCCATAGCCTATCGACCAGCACGCGCTGCCCGTCGCTGTCGGCGGCGGGCTCGTAGACGCGCTTGATCGCTATGGAATGTCCTGACATGCCGACCCCGCTCAGGCCCACTCGCCCTGGCGCATGACCGGAACGGTGCGGCCATCGCTATGCACGCCGTCGATGCCGATCTGGCCGGACCCGATCATCCAGTCGATGTGGATGAGGCTCTTGTTGCCGCCGCGCGCGGCGATTTCCTCCGGCGTCAGCTTGGCACCGTTGACGAAGCACTTCGAATAGCACTGGCCAAGCGCGATATGGCAGGCGGCGTTTTCATCAAACAGCGTGTTGAAGAACAACAGGCCGCTCTTTGATATCGGCGAGGAATGCGGCACCAGCGCCACCTCGCCCAGCCGGCGCGAACCGGCATCGGTGTCGAGCACCTTCTTCAGTACGTCCTCGCCCCTCGATGCCTTGGCCTCGATAATGCGGCCTTCCTCGAAGCGCACCGAAATATTATCGATCAGCGTGCCCTGATAGGAGAGCGGCTTGGTCGAGGAAACATGGCCCGACACGCGCAACGCATGCGGCGTCGTGAAAACCTCCTCGGTCGGAATGTTGGGATTGCAGGTAATGCCGTTCTTGGCGGTCGAGGCGCCGCCCATCCATTCGTGCTCGTCGGCCAAACCTACCGTTAGATCAGTGCCGGGTCCGGTAAAATGCAACGCATGGAAGCGGTGACCGTTCAGCCATTCCGTGCGCGCCTTGAGAACGGCGTTGTGCAGCTTCCACGCGCCGATCGGGTCATCGCCATCGACGCGGCTTGCGGCAAAGATCGCGTCGGCGAGCTTGCCTACAGCCACCTCGTCGCTAACGCCCGGAAACACCTGCCTTGCCCATGCCGCCTCCGGATAGGCGACGATGTTCCAGTTGATGTCGAAGCCGGTGATCTTCTCCAGCGCCGGCTGGTAGGCCATCGAGTTCGCCTTGTTGGCGCGCGCCACCTTGGATGGATCCTGTCCCGACAGAAGCGACGGATCGTCGCCGCGCACCGCGAGCCGTGCCGCATTGTTGGAAAACGCCTTGGCCATGCCCTCGTAGAGCCAGCCGGCGGCATGGTCGAAGCCCGCGTCCGCACCATGCCGGAAACGCGCCAGCGTGATTTCGTCATCGTTGAAGATCGGCGTCACCAGCCCTGCACCTGCCTTGTAGGCCTGTTCGACGATCTTGCGCGTCAAAGGCAACGCCGCGATCGACGACGTCAGCACCAGATTCTGCCCCGGCTGCAACTGCAACCCGACCTTGATCGCCACTTCGGCCAGCCGGTCGAGCTTCACCGGATCGATGGAAACCGAGTTGTCACGGGCTGAGGTGGAGATGGGCAAATGTGCGGTCATTTGGGAAAGCCTGCGGTTATGGATGCCAAGCCTGTTACATAGACCCGCCCAGTTGCCCTTTCCACCCTTATGAGTTGGCTCAGCCTCTATTCCGGCCCCATCAGGATCATGACCTGAACACCACGAACAAACCGGCGCTGGACCAACTGAAGTCGCATTGTCTCAGCCGTGCACGACAATATTGTGCGCGGCCATGGAACAGCCGACCTCGTCACCGCTTCGCTTTGCCATCGCAGGCATGATCTCCCTTGCCGTGGCCATGGGTATCGGCCGCTTCGTCTACACACCGATCCTTCCCGGCATGATGGAGGAACTCGGGCTTTCCGCCTCGAATGCCGGCCTCATCGCCTCGGCCAATTATCTCGGCTACCTCGTCGGCGCGCTCGTTGCGGCCGGCGGCTGGGCGCATGGCCGCGAGCGCCTGCTTGTATTCGGCTCGCTCGCGGCCAGCACCTTGCTGGTGGCGCTGATGGGGACCGTCGAGACCATGACGCCATTCCTTGTCATTCGCTTCCTCGCCGGCCTCGCCAGCGCCTTCGTCATGGTGTTCATGACCAGCATCGTCTTCAGCCATCTGGCCAGAAGCGGTCGCGGCGGTTTCGAGGCCCTGCATTTTGGAGGCGTCGGCCTTGGCATCGCCGGATCGTCGATCCTGATGGCGGCGATCGTCACTATCCATGCCGGCTGGACAGCCGCCTGGTTCTGGTCGGGAGCGCTGTCGCTGGCCGGCTTCGTGCTCGTCGCTTTTCTTGCAAACGAAGGCCCCGTCGGCGGCGCCAGTTCAAAGCGCGAGCCGGCGCTGCCGCGCAACGCGTCTCTCGCCAAGATCATACTGTCCTATGGCCTGTTCGGCTTCGGCTATGTCATCACCGCAACATTCATCGTGGCCATCGTGCGCCAGGGCGGCGAAAGCCGCGTGTTCGAGGCGATGGTATGGCTGGCTACCGGCCTGACGGCGGTACCCTCGCTATTCGTCTGGCAGCGCGTCGCGCGCCGCAGCAATGTCTATTCGGCCTATGCGATTGCCTGCCTTGTCGAGGCGGTCGGCGTCGCGGCAAGCGTCGCGGTGACGGGGCGGATCGGCCCGCTTGCCGGCGGCATCCTGCTCGGCGCGACCTTCATGGCGCCGACGGCGCTCGGCATTCAGGCGGCGCGCCAACTTGCTCCGCTTTCCACGCGCAAGGTGTTCGCCATCATGACGGCAGCCTTCGGCCTCGGCCAGATCATCGGCCCAATCGTCGCCGGCATCATCGCTGAATGGTCGGGCAGTTTCTTCGTCCCGTCCATGCTCGCCGCTGCCGTCCTCGTCCTGTCCGCCGCAGCAGCTTGGTCAGCCGCGCCAAAATCGCCATGATTTTGGTTTTGCTCACGCGCGGCGCGGGCATTTTCTTTGCAAACGAAGTGTGACCTTATGCCCGGCTACAGCGCCGCGCGTCCGATTCGACGCGCAAAGGACGCTGTATAACTTTGGCTCGCCATCTGGCTGATTTGCGCGTGCAATAAGGAACCAGACTCCGTGTTCGTATCCTTCTTTCCTAAGCCCAAACTGTTCTTCCTGAGCGCAGCGGGCTGGAGCCTGTTCCTTGTGCTGTTCTGGTTTTTCGGCGGTTCGCAGCTTGGCTCGTGGATAGGCCTGCCTGCCGCTGCCCCCGGCGTGCCGCCCATCATCGGCATCAGCGTGTTCTGGTCGACACCATTTTTGTGGTTCTACATCTACTTCGCGCTGGGCGTTGCGATCTTCTATGGCTTCTGGCGCTGGTATTCGCCGCACCCCTGGCAGAACTGGTCGATCCTCGTCACCTCCGTCGTCCTCTTCCTGATCTATTTCAATGTTCAGGTCTCGGTCGCGGTCAACAACTGGTACGGACCGTTCTTCGACTATGTGCAGGGCCTGATCTCCGGCTCGCTACAATCCACCAATGCCGAATTCTACGCCCGCGTCGCCAGCTTCGCCTGGCTGGCTCTGATCGGCATGAACGTCTCGGTGGTGAACGCCTTCATCGTCTCCCACTGGATTTTCCGCTGGCGCACGGCGATGAACAACTATTTCGTCTCGCATTGGGACCAGCTGCGCCACATTGAAGGCGCATCGCAGCGTATCCAAGAAGACACGATGCGGTTTTCGCAGATCATGGAAGATCTGGGTTCCAGCTTCGTCCAGTCGATCATGACCCTGATTGCTTTCCTGCCGGTCATGATCGCGTTGCAGCAACATATCACTGAACTGCCCATCATCGGCGCGGTGCCGCAGCCGCTGGTCGTGACCGCCATCGGCTGGTGCCTGTTCGGCACGCTTGCGGTCATGCTTGCCGGTATCAAGCTGCCGGGCCTGCAATTTCGCAACCAGCGCGTCGAGGCCGCCTACCGAAAGGAACTCGTCTATGGCGAGGACCACGCCGATCGTGCCGATCCCGCGACAACGACGGAGCTTTTCGAGAACGTGCGGAGAAACTATTTCCGCCTCTATTTTCACTACATCTATTTCAATGTCGTCCGTTACACGTACCTGCAGGCCGACAATATCTTCTCCCTCCTTATCATGGGTCCATCAATCGTGTCGCACAAGATCACCCTCGGCCTGTTCAACCAGATCTCGAACGCATTCGGCCGAGTGACCGGATCGCTCCAGTTCCTGCTCAATTCATGGTCGACGATCGTGGAGTTGCAGTCGGTGCACAAGCGCCTGCACGCTTTCGAGGCGACGCTGTCAGGCGAGAACCTGCCCGAAATCGACCGCCGCTACATGGAGACCGGTGGAGTGGAAAACCACGCGTAAACCGGACGATTTGGCTCCAACACCTCCGTCTCCCCTCTCCCCGTTTACGGGGAGAGGGTAAGGGTGAGGGGCAGCGCAGGCTAACCGCCGTGGATGGAACAACCCGGTTCCCTATCCACACCCCACACTAACCCCTTGTTCCCGTTCACTTCTCACAAAAACTTTCACCCCACTTTTCCCCACCCTCTGCACCTTCCCGCATAATCATGCCATCGCCCTTGTGGGAGACCTGGTGCGCACCGGGTATCAGGGAAGGGCGTCGGTGCCGGATTGGTCG
>CAZROU010000075.1:0-10684 GCA_964601795.1 uncultured Mesorhizobium sp.
TTCTGGTCGGAGTGGCAGGATTTGAACCTGCGACCCCATCGTCCCGAACGATGTGCGCTACCAGACTGCGCTACACTCCGCGACCAGACGCCGGGCTTATAACCCCCGGAATTTGTTCCTGCAAGCGGCAGGGCCGAACAAATCGACGCGTTCTTGCGAATGTCTGCAAAGCGGCAATTGAGGCATCGAAATAACCCGGCCTTAAAGGCTTCCATGCTACGCCGACGGCAGCATGCGCGGTTCATGGGCCGCATACATCCAAGCGGCGTGGAGCCCTACCGTTGACCCTGACCATAACTGGCGAAGCACTGCCCAACACGTTTGCGTTTGAAACAACTGCGCTCATCAAGGCGTCGGGATTTCGCGAATACGATGCGCGCTGGTGGTTCGGACATCCGGGGTCGGACAAGGCGCCCGAACTCAATCTGATCGGCGTGCAGGCCCTTGGCATGGGGCTGGCGACGCTGATACGCCGGCTGGGCGTTGGCCCCGAAATCGTCACCGGCCATGACTTCCGCTCCTATTCGCTCGGCATCAAGCTGGCGCTTGTGTCCGGCCTGATGGCTGCGGGCGCCAAGGTCAAGGACATCGGGCTTGCCCTGTCGCCGATGGCTTACTTCGCCCAGTTTGCGCTCGATGCACCGTCGGTCGCGATGGTCACTGCCTCGCACAACGAGAACGGCTGGACGGGTGTCAAGATGGGCGCACAGCGTCCGTTGACCTTCGGTCCCGATGAAATGACGGCGCTGAAAAAGATCGTTCTTGCCGGCGACTTCGATCTCGTTGGCGGCGGATCGTATGAGTTCGTTAGCGGCTTTCGCGACGTCTATCTGGCCGAAGTCGTCGGGCAAACGAAAATCGGCCGCAAGCTGAAGGTGGTAGCGGCTTGCGGAAACGGCACGGCGGGAGCCTTTGCCCCGGAGGCGCTGGCTCGCATCGGCTGCGAAGTGATCCCGCTCGATGTCGAACTTGACCATAGCTTCCCGCGCTACAACCCTAACCCCGAAGACATGCAGATGCTGCACGCCATCCGCGACAAGGTGCTGGAGACGGGAGCCGATGTTGGCCTGGGCTTCGACGGCGACGGCGACCGCTGCGGCGTGGTCGACAATGAAGGCAATGAGATCTTTGCCGACAAGATCGGCGTCATGCTCGCCCGCGACATTTCGCGGGACCATCCCGGATCGACCTTCGTTGTGGATGTGAAATCGACCGGGCTGTTCAAGACCGATCCCGGCCTGAAGGCCAATGGAGCGGTGACCGATTACTGGAAAACCGGGCACTCCTACATCAAGCGGCGCGTGGCCGAGCTCGGCGCGATTGCCGGGTTCGAGAAATCGGGGCACTTCTTCTTCAACCCGCCGATCGGAAGGGGTTACGATGACGGGCTGGTGACGGCGCTTGCCGTTTGCCGGATGCTCGACCGCAACCCGGCCAAGAGCATGGCGGACCTCTATCGCGATCTGCCTTTGACCTATGGCACGCCGACCATGTCGCCGCACTGCGACGACGATGTGAAGTATGGCGTTGTCGAACGCTTTACCGCTGAAATGAACCGGATCAGGGCGGAGGGAAGGGCGTTCGCCGGCCAGCAGATTGTCGAACTGATAACCGTCAATGGCGTGCGCATCGTGGCCGAGGATGGCACCTGGGGGCTGGTCAGGGCATCGTCGAACAAGCCGGAGCTCGTCGTGGTGGTAGAAAGCCCTGTTTCATCCGACCGCCGAGGAGCGATGTTTGTGGCACTCGATGAAGTTCTGCGCCGCAACCCGGAAGTCGGCCCGTATAATCAGACCTTCTGATGATGAGGGTCTGTGAAGTGGAAATGCAATGAGTGAGCGCATCGTCAGTTTCATCATGAGCGGCGGCGTCGGCTCGCGCCTGTGGCCGTTGTCGCGCGAAGACAATCCCAAGCAGTTCCATGATCTCGCCGGCGACGGCTCGATGCTGGTCAAGACCGTGCAGCGGCTGAAATCCCGCCCGCTTGGCGAAACGCCCGTTTTCCTGATCGCCTCCGAGCGGCATGCCTCGCGAATCCATGCGGACCTGGGCGGAGTGGATTGGTCTGGCGGCGGCGTACTGTTCGAGCCGACTGGCCGCAACACGGCGGCAGCGGTGGCGTTGGCAAGTTTGCGGACGCTGGCGCAGTTTGGCGACAGCCTTGTTCTGGTGGTGCCCTCGGACCATGAAATTTCTACAACGAAGGAATTTTGGGCGAGCGTTGAGACGGGGACGGCGGCAGCCCGCGACGGCCGCCTCGTGGTGTTCGGCATCAAGCCGGATCATCCCGAAACCGGCTACGGCTATATCGAGGCCGGCGAAGCGAAGGACGGCGTTCTCGACGTTTCCCGCTTCGTCGAGAAGCCGGATATCGAGACGGCCAAAAGCTATCTCGCGTCTGGGCGGTTCTACTGGAACGCCGGCATCTTCCTGTTTCGTGCCAGCGCGATGCGCGATGCTTTTCAGGCTTTCCAACCGGACATATGGGAAGCGACGGAGAGAGCCTTCGCAGCTTCGACCAGCGACCTTTCCGGGCTCTACATGCCGGACGACCTCTACGCGGCCATTCCCTCCATTTCGATCGACTATGCGGTGATGGAGCGGGCCAGGCACATCGCCATGGTTCCGGCGAGTTTCCGCTGGAGCGATTTGGGTTCGTGGCAGTCGCTGCTCGATGTCGGGCCGGCGGATGAGAACGGAAATGTCATCATCGGCGACGTCGTGGCGATCGACTGCGAGAATTCGTACATCCGAAGCCAGGGGCGGCTCTTGTCCGCCGTCGGCCTCAAGGATACGGCAATTGTCGCAACGTCCGATGCGACCTTTGTCGCGCCGGTCAGCCACAGCCAGAATGTGCGCAAGGTCGTTGAGCAACTGGAGAAAAGCGGCCGGCTGGAGACGCGCTTTACGCCTGCTCACGATAGGGTGGTCGATAGCGGTGCATGGCGCAACCGGGTGCGGCACTGGCTGTTCGAAGAGGCTTTGCCGTTGTGGTCCACGACGGGCGTGGACGAGGTGCATGGCGGCTTCCACGAGGCTCTGGGACTCGACGCCGCGCCGCTTGCCAAGCCCAAGCGCATGCGCACCATGGCGCGGCAGGTCTACGGCTTTGCCGTCGCCAAGGCGCGGGGCTGGGAAGGCCCTGCCGACCGCCTCATCGCCCACGGCCTTGCCTTCATGGCCAAGGGCCGAACCGACAGCGGCGGTTGGGTGCGCACCTTCAACGTGGACGGTTCGGTGACCGATGCGGCAGAGGATGCCTACGATCATTCCTGCGTGCTTCTGGCGCTGGCGCACGCGCACATGTGCGGCAATCCGGATGCGCTTCGGCTGGGACAGGAGACTTTTGCCTTCCTTGATGGCCATCTGGAGGACGACAGCCTCGCAGGCTTTCTTGAAACGCCGAACGGTCACGGCCTGCGCCGTTCCAATCCGCACATGCATTTGCTCGAGGCGTTCCTTGCCTGGCATGCCGCGACCGGCGACCGGACATATTTGCGCCGCGCGGCACGGATCATCGATCTGTTCCGCAGCCACTTCTTCGACACCGATAGCTGGACGATCGGCGAGTATTTCGACGATGGCTGGCACCGGGCCGGCGATGGCAAGGGCGATTGGACGGAACCGGGACACCACTTCGAGTGGGCCTCGTTGCTGGTCGATTTTTCCGCGCGCAGCGGGCAGACGGATCTGACAGGCTACGCCCGCAAGCTCTACGCATCCGCGGTAGCGAACGGTCTCAATCGTTCAACGGGTCTCGCCTATGGCGCAGTCTCGCGCCAAGGCATGCCGCTCGATCTGGTCTCGAGAAGCTGGCCGCAGAGCGAGGCGATCAAGGCCTCGATTGCGCTCGATGGAACCGGTGGACCGGACCTTAAGCCGGAGATCGAGGCGCGTGTCGGGCGGCTGTTCCGCTGGCACATCGATCCGGCGCCACTTGGACTGTGGATAGACCGTATCGACGAACGCGGCCGCTCGCTGGCGACCGAAGTGCCGGCCTCGATTTTCTACCACCTGGTCTGCGCGCTGACGCAGTATTTGGATGCTACGTCGGATCACGCTCAGTAGGGGCTGGCGACGTCGCCCGTCTCGACATAGACCGACTTGATCTGCGAGTAGAGTGCAAGGGCGGCAAGCGAGTTCTCGCGGCCGATGCCGGACTGCTTGAAGCCGCCGAACGGCATTTCGACCGGGGTCAGGTTATAGGCGTTGATCCAGCAGGTGCCGGCTTGCAGGTCGCCGATGACGCGGTGCGCGCGTGGCAAATCCTTGGTGAAGACGCCGGCGGCTAGGCCGAATTCCGTATCGTTGGCGCGCGCGATGACCTCGTCCTCATGGTCGAATGAAAGCACGCTCATAACCGGGCCGAATATCTCTTCGCGCGCGATACGCATAGTGTCCTTGACGCCGCTGAACACGGTCGGCTCGATGAAGCAGCCGCCATCGAAGCCCTGCAGTGCGGGGATGCTGCCGCCGCAGGCAAGCGTCGCCCCTTCGTTGCGGCCTATCGAGATGTATTCGACCACCTTGTCGCGCTGCGCCTTGTTGACGAGCGGACCCATCTGGGTTTCCGGATCGAGCGGATCGCCGATGCGGATTTTCTTGGTGCGCTCGACAAGGCGTTCGACAAAACGGGCGTGGAGGCCCTTCTGCACGAAGACGCGGGTGCTGTTGGAGCAGACTTGGCCGGTGGAGTAGAAATTGCCGAGCATGGCCCCGCCGATGGCGTTTTCGAGATCAGCGTCGTCAAAGACGATCAGCGGCGACTTGCCGCCGAGTTCCATGGTGGCGTGCTTCATCTTGGAGCCGGCAAGCGACAGCACTTTCTTGCCGGTGGGGACCGAACCCGTCACCGAAACCTTGGTCACGGCATCGTGGCCGACCAAGGCGGCGCCGACGTCGCCATAGCCTTGCACGACGTTGAACAGGCCATCCGGCAGGCCGGCTTCGGAATAGATCTCGGCCAGTGCCAGCGCCGAAAGCGGCGTGTTTTCCGACGGCTTGAACACCATGGCGTTGCCCATGGCGAGTGCGGGTGCCGACTTCCAGCCGGCAATCTGGATCGGGTAGTTCCATGCGCCGATGCCGACGCAGACGCCGAGCGGTTCGCGGCGCGTGTAGGCGAACGGGCCGCCGAGGTCGATGAACTCGCCGTTGAACGTGGCAACGGCACCGGCGAAGAATTCAAGGCAGTCCGCTGCCGAAGGGGCATCGGCGACCAGCGTTTCCTGGATCGCCTTGCCGGTATCGAGCGTTTCGAGGCGGGCGAGGACGTTGTTGCGCTCACGCAAAATGTCGGCGGCACGGTGCAGGATGCGGCCGCGCTCCACCGGCTTCATGCGCGCCCACGCGCCTTGCGCTTCGCGGGCCGCTTCGACGGCCAGTTCGACGATGTTGGGCGTCGCCGAATGCAGCGTCGCGATCGTTTCGCCCGTCGCCGGGTAGATGACGGGCAACTCGGCTCCGCGCTCGTCGTCGACATAGCGCCCGTTGATGTAGTGCGAGGCCGTGGGTTGGGCGCGCATACTCTCTCCATTCGTCCGTTGTGGCCGGGCGCGTAAAAGCGCCGGCAATCATGGCCTATCTGTCCGAGACCTGCCAGCGTGGATTGATCCACGGTTCCTGGTTCGAGGGGGCGAGCGGCTGGCGTCCGAGAATATGATCGGAGGCTTTTTCGCCGGTCATGATCGAAGGCCCGTTGAGGTTGCCGTTGGTGACGCGCGGGAAGATCGAGGAATCCGCGACGCGCAATCCCTCGACGCCGATGACGCGGCACTCGGGATCGACGACCGCCATATGATCGTCCGCTCGACCCATGCGGCAGGAACCGCAGGGATGATAGGCGCTTTCCACATGCTGGCGGATGAAATCGTCCAGCTGTTCGTCCGACTGGACATTCGCCCCGGGCGAGATTTCCTTGCCGCGGAACGGATCGAAGGCCGATTGCGCGAATATGTCCCGCGTCAGCCGGATGCAGTGGCGGAAGTCCGACCAGTCGTCGGCGTGCGACATGTAGTTGAAGCGGATGACCGGCTTGTCCTTGGGGTCGGGCGAGCGCAGCGAGATCGAGCCCCGCGACTTGGAGCGCATCGGCCCGACATGGGCTTGGAAGCCATGCGACTTGGCCGCTGCCTTGCCATCATAGCGCACGGCGGCGGGGATGAAGTGATACTGGATGTCGGGGTAGTCGACGCCCGGCGCCGAGCGCAGGAAGGCGGCTGCCTCGAAGTGGTTTGTCGCACCAAGCCCGCTCTTGAAGAACAGCCAGCGCGCGCCGATGAGCGCCTTCGAAAATGGATTGAGGACCGAGTGCAGCGTGATCGGCTTGATCGACTCCTGCTGGATGTAGAGTTCGAGATGGTCCTGCAAATTCTGGCCAACGCCTGGCCGGTCGGCCACCACTGCGATGCCGTTTTCCTTGAGATGCGCGGCAGGGCCGATGCCAGACTGCAGCAGGATCTTGGGCGAGTTGATCGATGAGGCGGCGAGGATGACTTCACGCCTTGCCTTGATGACCTGAATCTTTCCGTGAGCTTCGATTTCGACGCCGGTTGCGCGTTGATTCTCAATTGTGACGCGTCGGGCGAAACCTTTGACCAGACTCACGTTTTGCCGCTTCAGCGCAGGCCGCAGATAGGCGTTTGCGGCTGACCAGCGCCGGCCCTTGTAGATGGTCTGCTCCATCGGGCCGAAGCCTTCCTGCTTGGAGCCGTTGTAGTCGTCGGTCAGCTCGAAGCCGGCCTGATTGCCGGCCTTGATGAACGCATTGTAGAGCGGATTGGTGCGCGTGCCGCGCCGGACATGCAGCGGCCCGCTTGTGCCGCGCCAGCCGACCTCGCCGCCATCGCTGGCCTCCATGCGCTTGAAGTAGGGCAGGACGTCCGCATAGGCCCAGCCCGACGCGCCTTGTTCCGCCCAATGGTCGAAGTCGCGCGCATGGCCGCGCACATAGACCATGCCGTTGATCGACGACGATCCGCCGATGACCTTGCCGCGCGGCGTTGCCAGCACGCGCCCGCCAAGATGCGGTTCCGGCTCGCTGGAAAAACCCCAGTCATAAAGCGGCAGGTTCATAGGGATCGACAGGGCCGACGGCATCTGGATCAGCGGCCCCGCATCGGTGACGCCATACTCGATGACGATCACCGAATGCTTGCCGTCTTCCGACAGGCGGTAGGCCATTGCCGAACCGGCCGACCCGGAGCCGACGATAACGAAATCCGCTTCAAGCATGGTTCATATGCGCCATGAAATCTGCAAGGGAAACGTTCCCGCCGGTGGCCACGACCAAGACGCTCTTGCCTTTCACATCGACCTTGCCATCGAGCAGGGCCGCAAGCGGCGCGGCACCTGAAGGTTCAAGCACGAGTTTCAGTCTTTCGAAGGCGATCTTCATCGCTTGGCGGACCGAAGCATCGCCAACCGTGACGCCTTGCACGCCAGCGGCCTTCACGGCAGCGAACGGGGCCTTGCCGGGCGCCCTTGCCATCAAGCCGTCGCAGATCGACTTCGGCCCGATCGGCATGGTTTCGATGGAGCCGTGAGACAGGGACGAACCCATGCCGTTGAAACCTTCCGGCTCGACGCCGATGGTCTGGGTCTTGGGCGAGAGATAGTGGAAGGCGAGCGAAACGCCGCCGATCAGGCCGCCGCCGCCGACCGAGCAGAACAGAAGGTCGACACTGGCGCCCTTTGCACCGAGTTGATCCAGCGCTTCGAGCCCGGCACCGGCCTGCCCGGCGACGATCTGCGGGTCGTCAAACGGGTGCAGGAGCGCCAATCCCTCGGTTTCCGAAATCTCGCGGGCCTTTGCTGCGGCCACCTCTTCACGCGCACGCTCGCCATGGTCGGTAAGCACCACGCGCGCACCATAGCCTGCCGTCGCATCACGCTTGGCCGCGGGCGCATCGATGGGCATGACGATGGTGACCGGGATGCCGAGCGACTGGCCGGCGGCAGCAAGGCCTTGCGCAAAATTGCCGGATGAGTAGGCAACGACGCCCTTGCGGGCTTCGACAGGCGAAAGCTGCTTCAACCGCCAGTAAGCGCCGCGCGCCTTGAACGAGCCGGCCCATTGCAGCGATTCCGGCTTGACGAAGACGCGGGCGGCACCGCTCTCTCGTGCAAGCGCGGTTGATTCCAAAAGGGGCGTGAGCTGCGTCGCCTGCGAGGTGACGGCATAGGCTTTCCTGAGATCGTCCAGTGAAGGCACATAAGGGTCAGTCATCATTCACCTCGCGGAAAACGCTTCTGTTCTTCGAGTATGTTGAGATCCATGTGGTTGCGCATGTAGCGCTCCGACGCCTTTTGCAGCGGCTGGAAATCCCACGGATAGTAGGAGCCGTTGCGCAGCGCCGGATAGACGACCCAGCGCCGAGCCTGGCTTTCGCGCACTGCGGCGTCGAAAGCGGCCATGTCCCAGCGGGCGCGCACCTTCTGCATGAAGGCGGCGACGCGATCGGCATGGGCGGGATCGGTCGCGAGGTTCTGGCGTTCGAGCGGATCGGCACCGAGATCGAACAGTTGCGGCGGATCGATCTCGCAATGGATGAATTTGTAACGCCCTTCGCGCAGCGCCACCATCGGTGCGTAGGAGCCTTCGGCGGCGTATTCCATCGCGACAGGTGCGGTGCGCCCTGTGCCGGTTGTCAAAGGCAGCAGCGACTGCCCGTCCGTCCACGGCATGATTGCGCCCATGTCGACACCGGCGATGTCGCACAGCGTCGGGCATATATCGAGGTTGGAGACAGGTGCGGCGATGAGGCCCGAAGCAATGCCGGCTCCAGCAATCATCAGCGGCACGCGCGCCGAGCCTTCGAAGAAGCTCATCTTGAACCAGAGGCCGCGCTCACCCAGCATTTCGCCGTGGTCGGAACAGAACACGATGACCGTGTCGTCGGCCATGCGGGTACGCCGCAACGTGTCGAGCAATTCGCCCACCTTGTCATCGACATAGGAGATATTGGCGAAGTAGCCGCGCCGGGAGCGGCGAACCTGCTCGCGCGTGATGTCGAAACTGGCGTAGTCGCTGGCGACGTAAAGCCGCTTCGAGTGCGCATCTTGCCGGTCGAATGGCGTAAACGCTGTTTCCGGGTCCAGCGCCTGGCAGTTCTCGTAGAGGTCCCAATATTGCCTACGGGCAACGAAGGGATCATGCGGATGGGAAAGCGATACGGTCAGGCACCAGGGCCGCCGGTTGTCGTCATCGCTCTCGCGCGACAATTGGTAGAGCTTCTGGTTGGCGAGGAAGGAGACCTCGTCGTCATACTCCATCTGGTTGCTGGTTTCAGCCACGCCCGCGCCGGTGACTGAGCCGAGGTTGTGATACCACCAGTCGATGCGTTCGCCGGGCTTGCGGTAGTCGGGTGTCCAGCCGAAATCGGCGGGATAGATGTCGGTGGTCAGCCGCTCTTCAAAACCGTGCAACTGGTCCGGCCCGACGAAATGCATCTTGCCGGACAGGCAGGTGTAGTAGCCGGCGGCGCGCAGATGGTGGGCGAAAGTCGGGATCGAGGAAATGAATTCGGCGGCGTTGTCGTAGACGCCGGTGCGCGACGGCAATTGCCCGCTCATGAACGAGGCGCGGCCCGGCGCGCAAAGCGGCGAGGCGGTGTAGTTGTTGCGGAAGCGGGCGGAGCGGCCAGCCAGCGCCTTGAGGTGCGGCACATGAAGGAAATCGGCGGGGCCATCCGGGAACAGCGTTCCCGTAAGCTGGTCCACCATGATGATCAGGATGTTGGGGCTTTTGGTCATCGGGCACCCGCACGCTGCGCCAGCTTGGCATCGACATAGTCTTCCACCAGGCCGCTGGCGCTGGCCGGATTGGGCAAGCCGTCACGCAACGCCCTGCGGATGTAGAGGCCGTCGATCATCGCGGCGATGGCTTCGGCCATCTGCCCTGCCTCCACGCGAGGCATGATCGGCACCAACCCGCTCATCAGGTTGGAATGCAGGCGGCGGGCGTAAACGCCGAGCAATCGGCGCAAAGGCAGCGAGTTCTGCGCCTCGACGTAGAAGGCCAGCCACGCGTGAACCGTTTCCTCTCGGAACTGTCCGGCATTGAAGTTCACGGCGATGATTGCGGAGATCCTCTCACGCGGCGTCGTCGCCTTGCGCAGCGCGGCAACGCTGTCATGGCCCAAATCCGCAAGCAATTGTCGCATCGTGGCCTGCAGAAGCTCTTCCTTTGGCCCGAAATAGTGATGTGCGAGCGCTGAGGAGACGCCGGCGCGCCCGGCGATTTCCGACACGGTGACATTGAGCGAGCCGCGCTCGCCGATCGCCGAGATCGTTGCGTCGATCAACGCCCTGCGGCGCAGAGGTTCCATTCCGATTTTTGGCATTTGTTTCGCTCCCACGGGCAGTTTATTTTTAATTGACTCATCAATCAACAAAAATCCGATGCCAGGCGAAGGTGAGGTCGGATGAGGGGTGTCTTGGCGCGGGCGTGGCAGCTGCGCTCCTCTCCCCGTATCTTCACGGGGAGAGGATGCCGGCAGGCAGGTGAGGGGCAGCGCAAACGCCGCCGGCGTGGATCAAATGCCAGGCACTCATCGCTCAAACCATTGTTCCCGCTCACTTCCTGAAAAAACTCTCACCTCACTTTTCCTCACTCTCTGCACCTTCCCGCATACTCATGCCATCGCCCTTGCGGGAGACCTGGTGCGCACCGGGTATCAGGGAA
>CAZROU010000076.1:0-9313 GCA_964601795.1 uncultured Mesorhizobium sp.
GCTGCGCGGCGTCACCTCTTCGATGGTGTTCACCACCGGCCACGACCTCAAGGGCAATTCGCTGCCCGACTGGGCAAAGCTTGCCATCTCAGGCGCCACCGTCGCCGTCTATATGGGCCGCTCTGTTGCAGCCGAAGTCGCGGGTCGCCTGATCGATGCCGGCCTCGCATCCGACACCGCCGTTGCCGTGGTCGAGAACGCCAGCCTCGGCATTCGCCGCAAGTTCCACGGCACGCTGGCCGACCTGCCGTCGCTGCAGGCGCGCGACGATCTCGACGGTCCCGTCATGACCATCATCGGCGACGCCGTTGCCGGCGCCAATTTTGCCAATTCCGAAGCGCTTGCCGTCGGCAAGGCCCTCCACGCTCGCCCCGCCATCGAAGGAGTGAACGCATGAAGCTTCTGACCGCGAACCGGCTGAGTGACGGCGAGGCCGTCTGGTACGCCGACGGCCTCTGGGTCGAGACCATCGCCGAGGCGCTGATCGCCCATGACAAGGAAAGTGCCGAAGCGCTCGAAGCCATCGGCAACAAGGCGCTCGCCGACAATCTCGTCGTCGACGTCAACCTCATCGACATCGAGATCATCGACGGCACGATCCATCCAACCCGGCTGCGCGAGCGTATCCGCGCCGCCGGCCCGACCATTCGCAACGACCTCGGCAAGCAGGCCCGCATCCCACAAGCCGCCTAGAGCATGACCCCGAACAGTGGCCCCGGTTTTCGGACAAGGTCATGCTCGGGAAACGCAGCAAACAAACGGCCAACGGAACCACGACCATGTATCGCTATGATGAGTTCGACCACGATTTTGTTAAGGCCCGCGTCGCGCAGTTCGGCGACCAGGTCGAGCGCCGCATGGCCGGCGAAATCACCGAGGACGAGTTCCGTCCGCTGCGGCTGATGAACGGCGTCTATCTGCAACTGCACGCCTACATGCTGCGCATCGCCATTCCCTATGGCACGCTGCATCCGCGCCAGTTGCGCATGCTGGCCCACATCGCCCGCAAATACGACAAGGGCTATGGCCACTTCACCACGCGCCAGAACATCCAGTTCCATTGGCCGGCGCTGTCGGACGTACCGGCTATCCTTGCCGATCTCGCCACCGTCGAGATGCACGCGATCCAGACCAGCGGCAATTGCATCCGCAATGTCACCGCCGATCATTTCGCCGGCGCCGCAGCCGACGAGGTTGCCGATCCGCGTCCCTATGCGGAAATCCTGCGCCAATGGTCGTCGGTGCATCCGGAATTTTCCTACCTGCCGCGCAAGTTCAAGATCGCGGTAACGGGTGCCGAGCGCGACCGCGCGGCGATCAAGACGCACGACATCGGCCTGCACCTGAAAAAGAACGAACAGGGCGAGCTTGGCTTTGCCGTCTATGTCGGTGGCGGCCTTGGCCGTACGCCCATCGTTGCGAAGAAGCTTCGCGATTTCCTGCCGCAGGAACATCTTTTGTCCTACGTCACGGCCATATTGCGCGTTTACAACCTGCATGGCCGCCGCGACAACAAGTACAAGGCGCGCATCAAGATCCTCGTCCACGAAACCGGCACGGAAGAGCTGGCAAGCTGGGTCGAGGCCGAATGGCAGGCGCTGAAGGATGGCGAACTCAAACTGCCCGAACAGGACGTCGCCGCCATCCAGTCCTATTTCGCGCCGCCGCAACTTGCGCCGCGTCCCGAGGGCGACGAAATTGTGCGCCTGGCAAAGCTCGATTCCCGCGCCTTTGGCGAATGGCTGGGCCAGAACGTTACCACGCACCGCAATCCCGACTATGTGGCGGTGACGATCTCCCTGAAGAGCATCGGCGAAACCCCCGGCGACATCAGCGATAGCCAGATGGAAGCGGTTGCCGATCTTGCAGAGCGCTACGCCAATGACGAGGTGCGCGTCACCCATGAGCAGAACCTTGTCCTGCCGCATGTCGCGCGCGCCGACCTCAAGGCGGTCTATGACGGGCTGGTGGAAATCGGCCTCGCCACCGCCAATGCCGGCCTCATCAGCGACATCATCGCTTGCCCCGGCCTCGACTATTGCGCGCTTGCCAATGCCCGCTCCATTCCGGTCGCGCAGCAGATCGCAAGGCGGTTTTCCTCGCTCGAACGGCAGCGCGATATCGGCGAACTGAAGCTCAAGATTTCCGGCTGCATCAATGCCTGCGGCCATCACCATGTCGGCCATATCGGCATTCTCGGCGTCGAGAAGAAGGGTGCCGAGCTTTACCAGATCACGCTCGGCGGCTCCGCCGACGAGAACACCACGGTCGGCGAGATCATCGGCCGCGGCTTCGGTCCGGACGAGATCGTCGATGCGGTCGAAACACTGGTCGAGACCTATCTGTCCATTCGCAACGATCCATCGGAACGCTTCCTCGACGTCTACCGCCGGGTTGGTCCGGCACCGTTCAAGGAGGTTCTCTATGGAGCAGAAGCCAGGGCCGCTTGATGGCGTTGCCCAAGCCGAAGGCGGCGTTGCTGCCGAGGCAGCGGGTTTCGACGCGCTCTATGGCCACCTTACGGCAGCCGAGATCATCGAACGGTCGATTTCGGAGCTTTTCAGGGGACGCATCGCTGCGGTCTCCTCGTTCGGCGCGGATTCGGCGGTCCTGCTGCACCTGATTGCGCAGGTGGACCGCAGCCTGCCGATCGTCTTTCTCGATACCGGCAAGCATTTCGAGGAAACGCTTTCGTATCGCGACGCGCTCGCCGCCGATTTCGGGCTGACCGACATTCGCGTCGTCACCCCGGACGAGGCCGCGCTGGCGCGCATCGATCCGAGCGGGCGCCTGCACGAAACCAACGTCGACGCCTGCTGCGATGTGCGCAAGGTGGAGCCGATGGCGCGCGGCGTCGAGCCGTTCCGGGCATGGTTCACGGGCCGCAAGCGCCATCAGGCGTCGACGCGCGCCGCGCTGCCGGTGTTCGAGGCCGTCGGGCCGCGCATCCGCATCAATCCGCTGGCGCATTGGACAACGTCGGATCAGGCGGACTATATGCGCGCGCATGCCTTGCGGTCGAACCCGCTGGTCGCCTATGGCTATCTTTCGATTGGCTGCTTCCCCTGCACAAAGCCGGTCGAAGAGGGGCAGGATGCGCGCAGCGGCCGCTGGGCTGGTCATGCCAAGACCGAATGCGGTATTCATCTCTCCGGGTTGGAAAAATCGCTGACCGACGCTTCTCTCTAGAGCATGATCCCGAAAAGTGGGCACCGGTTTTCGGACTGGATTATGCTCTAGAAACCAGTAGGACCCGTTTGCATGACTGATCAGACGCCAGAGACAGAAGTCCGCCTCTGGACCCCGCAGGGTTTTCGCGAGGACGAGTGGACCCATGCCGAAAGCGCGGAAGCGCTCTCGGGCAATGGCCGCTTCATCCTGCCCTTGCAGGCTTTCCTCGACCTCGATCCGCAGGAGCGCGAACTCGCCAGAGAACGTCTCGGCGTCGTGTTGCAGCCGGGCGACCAGTTGGAAGCCATTGCCGGCCTGCTCGATACGCTTTCGCTGGTGGCGCTGGCGTTCCCGGCTTTCACCGATGGACGCAGCTTTTCAAAGGCTGAGCTGTTGCGCAGCCGCCATGGCTTTGCGGGTGCGGTGCGCGCCATCGGCAAGGTTCTGGTCGACCAGTTGCCGCATATGCTGCGTGTCGGCTTCACCGAATTCGAGATTTCCAATCCGGTGCTTTTGAAGCGGCTGGAAAGTGGCGATGTCGGCGGCTTGCCGCTCTATTACCAGCCAGCCGCCAAGCCGGCCTCGCCGAGCGGCAAGTATTCATGGCGGCGTACGCCCTGAATCAGGTGGCTTCCTTGCTGTTCGGCGCCGCCTCGATGTTTTCGAGTTGATCGAGCAGGGCTTGCAGGTGTTCGGGGATGTCCTTGACCACCTTGAACGCCGGCAGGCCGCGCAAGTGCCGCTGTGTCGCCGGCATTGCGGCCTGTTGCCTGATCGTGCTGGCCAGTGTGCCGAGCTTGTCGCCGGCTGCTGTCTCGCTGGCTGTGCGGGTCATCGTTTCAAATCCTTTACTGGCTTCGAAACTCCCTGTTGTCGCAGATGGTTCCCGCATTGCAGCACGAATGCAAACGCTACCCGTCAACAGGGTAAAATTTGATTTAACTTGGAACATTGCCCCGGCTGGCCGAGTTCAATGCCCGATAGGGCTGGGCAAGACAGCGCACCCCTTGATTTTTGGCTGCCGAACCTCGATATCGGGCGCAACTTCCAAACCGTTGAGATGATGGAAAACGCGATGAGCGACCAGGCAAAAGACGAACGCGCGCCCGACGAGACAGAGGCCACGCAAGCCGCTGCCGAACGCGCCGAAGGTGGCGTCGAAGGCGACTATGAAGCCTTGATGCGGCTTCTGAAGGAAAACGAGGACCTGAAGGACCGCGCCTTGCGCGCGGCCGCAGAGATGGAGAACCTGCGCCGCCGCACCGCGCGCGACGTGCAGGATGCGCGCGCCTATGCGATCGCCAATTTCGCGCGCGACATGCTGCAGGTGGCCGATAATCTGCAGCGCGCGCTGGAGGCCATTCCCACCGAGGCCAAGGCATCGGGCGATGCCGGCTTCAAGGCGTTGATCGAAGGCGTCGACATCACCGCGCGCGGTATGCTCGGCACGCTCGAACGCCACGGCGTTAAGAAGCTCGAGCCGAAAGGCGAGAAGTTCGACCCGAACTTCCATCAGGCGATGTTCGAGGTACCCAATCCGGCGGTCACTTCCGGCACAGTGGTCGAAGTCGTCCAACCCGGTTACTCGATCGGCGAGCGCGTGCTGCGCCCGGCCATGGTGGGTGTTTCCAAGGGTGGTCCCAAGCCGGCAGCCAATCCCGCCGAACCGGGTCCGGTCAACGAGCAGGCCGAGAAGGACGCGTGAGGGTTAGGGCTTGCGACGCGGCAGAATCAGGTAAATCCTGACTGCCCTACTGCCCTACTGTTGAGCGTCCCGCATGAACGCCATCACGCTCTTCGACTATTCCGGCGTTGCCGTGTTCGCGGCGACGGGAGCGTTGGCGGCTTCGCGCAAGCAGCTCGACATCATCGGCTTCCTGTTTTTTGCCAGCGTCACCGGCATCGGCGGCGGAACCTTCCGCGACCTCATCCTAAACGTTCCGGTGTTCTGGGTCAGCAATCGCGACTACGTGCTCATCTGCGCGGCGGTCGCGGTGCTTGTCTTCTTCACCGCGCATCGGGTCGAATCGCGCTACAAGCTCTTGTTGTGGCTAGACGCCGTCGGCCTCGCCGCCTTCGCGGTCATGGGCGCGGCCAAGGGGCTGGCCATCACCGGCTCGCCGCTGGTAGCGATCATCACCGGCATGCTGACGGCGACCTTCGGCGGCATATTGCGCGATCTTCTGGCCGGCGAACCGTCGGTGCTGCTGAAGCCCGAGGTCTACGTCACGGCGGCGCTGGTCGGGGCGGCTGCCTATACGCTCGGCGATCTTGCCGGCCTGCCGCCGCTGGTGGCGGAAATCGGCGGCTTCCTTGCCGCCTTCGTCGTGCGCGGTGGGGCGCTGAAATTCGGCTGGTCGTTTCCGGCCTACAAGAGCCGGCCCGGCCGCGATCCCGAAGATATTCCGTAGTGTTTGTGCAATTCAGGCCGCGAAGGGCTGGCCTTCGCCGCCATAGTAGTTGACGTAGCGCGCGCCGATTTCCTTCACCGGCATCACCACCAGAACATCGACTGTCGAGAAATCATGATCGATGACGCAGCCGTCGCCGATGCGCGCGCCGACGCGCAGGTAGCCCTTCACCAGCGGCGGCATCGCGGCGATCGCCGCCTTGGCGTTCACTGCCTCGATCGGCATCAGGTCCATCGGGCAGTAGCGGTGCGGCAGCGCCCGCACATCCCAGGCGGCGTCGGTGCGGCAGTGATGGGCGAGATAGGTCAGCGCCTCGGCGTGCGCGGCCGGCACCGTGCCGTGGAAGGACGCGCAGCCGGTCATCACGCCGATCTCATAATGGTTGATGTAGGCCCAGATGCCTTGCCACAGCGCCTCGATGGTGCGCTTGGAGCGATAGTCCGGCAGGACGCAGGAGCGGCCAAGCTCGAGGAAGCGCTGGCCCGGATGGCGTGCCACCAGCCGCGTCAACTCGAATTCGCCTTCGGAGTAGAAGCCGCCGGCCGCAACCGCCGCTTCCTGCCGCAACAGGCGGTAAGTGCCGACGATGCGGCGATGTTCCGGGCCGGGAAGGCTGGAATCGAACACCAGGAGATGGTCGCACAGTGGATCGAAATGGTCGATGTCGCGCTGGTCGAGCAGATGCAGGCGGCCCTTGCCGGCGCCAAGCTCGTCATAGAAGACCCGGTAGCGGATTTCCTGCGCGGCTGCGATCTCCCCGTTGTTGCGGGCCAGACGCACCTCCAGATTGCCGATACGCCCGAGCGGAGCGCCCGGCACGATGGGCGTGGATTTCCGCGTCGATACCAGGGCCGGGCCGGCTTCGGACTTGGCATCACCTTGCCGAATCGCTGACTGCACGAGTGATTCTCCTTCGAGCCATCCCTCTTGGCGCGGGGATACGATGGTGGTGCAACAGGATTGTGACAGTAGCGTGATACTGCGTGACGGGCAATGATTGGCCGGTACATGAACCAGCCTAGCCGGCTACATTTTTGAGGCGCGCACCAAACCCGAAGCTGTTCAGGCCGTGAGCTGTTCCTGGATGGCGTCGACCAGCGCCTGCGGGTCGAGCGGCTTGGTGACGAAGCCCGAAGCCCCGTGCGCCAGCACCGCATGGCGTGTCTTTTCCTGGCTGTCGGCAGACAGCACCATGATGGGAATGGGCGGCAGACCCTGTTCTTCCTCGTGCCGGCGGATGATGGCGATGGCATCCATGCCGTCCATCACCGGCATGTGCAAGTCCATCAAGACGACATCGTAGCGGTTGCGGCGGCCGATGCTGACCAGCGCCTCGACGGCTTCCTTGCCGTTGCCGACCACTTCCACCCGGTGCCCCGCCTTCAGCAATGTGGCGCGGGCCAGCATGGCGTTGATCTCATTGTCCTCGGCAATAAGCACCGAGAGTCCGGGGCCACGCTTTGCCGGAGCCTTGCCGCGCGAGGCGCCCCGCTTCTGCGGATTTGCCGCCGTCACCACCGCCGTCTGGCCGGCAACGAGCACGCGCAGCAGGGTTTCGCCGCGCACCGGCCGCGCCAGGAAGCTGGCATAGCCGTTGGCGCGGTATTCGCCCAACCGGCCGCGATCCGTGGGGGCGATCAGCGTGACCGCTTCGCTCTTTGCGAAACCGGCCTGGCGCAACTGTTTCAGCATGCGCCCGTCGCTTTCCTCTATCGCGGCATCGACCATCAGCACGTTGGAGCCGTTCGCAAAAGCGGTTGCCCTTGCCGGCGTCTCGGCAATGATGACCGTACCGCCATAGGCACGGATGGTGCTGGCAATCGCCTCGGCCTCGATCATGTTCCTGGACACGATCACCACGCTGCGCCCGGCCAGCATGTTGTAGCGATTGTGCGGCGGTTCCGTTGCCTGCGTGGCGGGGATTTCGAAGACGAACTCGGCGCCCTTGCCGATCGTGCTCGACACCGAAATCGTGCCGTCCATGGCTGTTACCAGCCGCTTGGAAATGGCCAGTCCCAGGCCCGCGCCGCCGTGTCTGCGCGTGGAGGTGCCGTCCACCTGCTCGAACTCGTCGAAGATGCGTTCAAGGTCGACCTGCCGCATGCCCGGTCCGGTATCGGTCACGGTGAAGCGGATGCGGTCCGCGCCGTCGGCGAGGTTGCGTGTAATGCTCAGCGACACGCCGCCGCTGTCGGTGAACTTGATGGCGTTGCCGATCAGGTTCAGCATCACCTGGCGCACGCGGCCGGGATCGGCGCTGATCGTCTGCGGCACGTTAGGCGCGACATGGCAGCCGAGGCCGATGCCCTTGGAGTAAGCGCGAGAAGCCAGAAGCTCGACGATGTTGTCGGCCAGTTCGCGCACCGACATCGTCTGCGGTTCGGGGTCGAAGCGGCCCGCCTCGATCTTGGAATAGTCAAGCAGATCCTCGATCAGCGCCAGAAGCGCGCTCGCCGAAGTGGAAACCGCGCCGACATAGGTGCGCTGTTCAGGGGAAAGGTCGGTGTCGGCCAAAAGCTTCGCCATGCCCATGATGCCGTTCATCGGCGTGCGGATTTCATGGCTCACCGTGGCAAGGAAGCGGGACTTGGCCTGGCTGGCGAACTCGGCCCGCTCGCGCGCCGTGATGAGCGAGGATTCGGCGCGCTTCCTGTCCGTGATGTCGCGGGCGATGGCGCGGTGCGATACCGAGCCGCTTTCCTTGTCGCGCACCGACAGTTCGATCCACGAGAACCAGCGCTGGCCATTCGGTGTGCGGATGCCGACATCGGTGGAACTCAGGCAATCGTGATCGGAAAAGGCGGCATCCGGAACGATGCCGATGTCGATGCCCAGTTCGACCAGCGTCATGCCGGGTAGGTCGTGCGCATCGACGCCGACCAGATCGGCGAAGACCTTGTTGGTGTAGACGATGTTGCCTTGCCGGTCGCGATGGACGACGAGATCGCCAAGGGCGTCGATCAGGCCGCGAAAGCGCTCCTCGCTCTCCTGCATCTCCCACATGCGGTCGGCGAGCGTCTCGACCTCGGCACGGCTGCGGGCGACGTTTGTGTCGCGGATCCGATTGGCCTTGTTCTCGGTATGGCGGATGCGCCAGTGCATCGCCAGCCCGCAGGCGGCGGTCACCAACAGGCTCAGCGTAACGTAGTTCGGAGCTCCGCTCAGGTGGCCGAGGCCCGCCAGCACGAGAATGATGGCATAGGCCAACAGCGGCAGTGCGTCAGGAACGAAGCGCGGAAGTTTCGGTGCCAGTGGCGGCGGCTCGACCTGCAGGCGACGCAGTTGCGGCGGCGGAATCTCGCCGCTGCTTTCGATCTGCTTCACCAGTTCAAGAGTGGGCCGTGCATTCATGGCTCAATGCATGGCATAGAGACATTAGGGAAGATTTCGGGGGATCGCTCGAATTTTATCGATCCTGCGGAAGTTTGCGTTACCGGGGTAACGGTGGGGCGATTTCAGGTGGTCCGCTTGCGACTCGGAGGAGGGGGTATGTAGCGTGGGCGCGGAAGCTGCGCTCCTCTCCCCGCCTGCGGGGAGAGGATGCCGGCAGGCAGGTGAGGGGCAGCGCTGAGCTAGGTGAGTGTGGATTAAATGCCGGACGCTGACCGCCCAACCCCTTGTTCCCGCTCACTTCCGCAAAAACCTCACACCCCACTTATCCCCACCCTCTCCACCTTCCCCCATAATCCTCCCATCGCCCTTGCGGGAGACCTGGTGCGCACCGGGTATCA
>CAZROU010000077.1:0-9251 GCA_964601795.1 uncultured Mesorhizobium sp.
GCCATCGACACCGAGACGCTGGGGCTGAACCCGCATCGCGACCGGCTGTGCGTGGTGCAGATTTCGCCGGGCGACGGCAGCGCCGACGTCATCCAGATCGCGCCGGGGCAGAAGCGCGCGCCGAACCTCGTCAGCCTGTTGCGCAACCGCAAGGTCACCAAGCTGTTCCATTTCGGGCGCTTCGATATCGCCGTGCTCTATCAGGCCTTCGGCGTCATGGCCGAGCCGGTTTTCTGCACCAAGATCGCCTCGCGGCTCACTCGCACCTATACAGATCGCCACGGCCTGAAGGATATCTGCAACGAATTGCTCGGCGTCAGCCTGTCCAAGCAGCAGCAGTCGTCGGACTGGGCGGCGGAGACGCTTTCGCCCGAACAGCTCGAATATGCGGCGTCCGACGTGCTCTACCTGCACCGCCTGCGCGATGTGTTGGCCGGGCGTCTTGCACGCGACGGCCGCACCAAGGAGGCAGAAGCCTGTTTCCGCTTCCTGCCGACACGTGCGAAACTCGACCTCATGGGCTGGGAAGAAGAGGATATCTTCGCCCATAGCTGAGGGCGGAACCTCTTTCACCCTGTAGCGTTGTGCCGGTCAGAAGAGGGGGATGAGAATGCCCGAACGTCAACCGATTTCCACTGCGCCCAAGGATGGGTCGAAGGTCACCGTCTACTGGACGGATGGCGATGGCGTCATGAATGAATCGCCGGCGCGCTTTGATGCCGGCGATGGCGCATGGTGGGCCTATACCGACAGCAGCACGCAAAAGAAAATCGAGCCGACAAGCTGGCGTCCCGCCTCGTCCGACGACGAGGAAGACTAGCGATCCCTGCCATTCGGGTCGCCACATGTAAGTGCTGGCGGCGTTGCCAGCTTTCCCATACGTTGTAAGTGTTGAAACTGGAGGTTGATTCGGAGCGCTGCTTCGCCTCAGCCATTTGTTCTCGGAGGGAATGCCATGGGTGCGGAAAGTCTCATCATATTCCTTATCATCGGCGCGATTGCCGGCTGGCTGGCCGGTCTTATCGTCAAGGGCTACGGCTTCGGCCTGCTCGGCAACATCGTCGTCGGCATTGTCGGCGCATTCATCGCCGGGTGGCTGTTCCCGACGATCGGCCTTGCTTTTGGCGGCGGCATCCTGGCCGCGATCATCCACGCCACCTTGGGCGCGGTGATCTTGCTGTTCCTGATCCGTCTGGTCAAATCCGCCTGAGTTATCCGCGAAGGAGCGCGCCTTTGAACAGGAATACGCTTTACCTCATCATCGGCGCGCTCGTCGTCGCGGTCATTGCGCTTGGCGTTTACGTCTATCGCGAGGAATCGAAGCCGTCAGGCGTCGAACTCAAGATCGACGACAGCGGTATTTCGATACAGCAGAACTGAACAGAACTTCGCCGCCTTCAGGCGGCGATATTTTTGCGCCTTGGTGTGCGGCGCAGGATGTTTTCGCTTAGCCTACAGCGCGTCTTTGCCCGGCGTACCGGTCGGCCACGACCGGTGACGGTCCGCCGTCGATCAGAAGGCCTGTAATGCGAGCAAAACCGGCAAATGATTTTCTCGCTTCTTCAGCGCTCATCTGCGCGGCCACAGCCGCGGAACAGCAATTCAAAGCGCAGCGGTAGACCGGACCACGACGGCCAACGGGCCATTCACGCAGGAAGGCCATCGCTTCGGCGACATTTTCGATCTCCTCGACCAATTGGCCGGGCCCTCGTGACACGCGGACAGGCGAGAAGAATTGCAGGCGATCCATCAAACACCTCCCTTCGATAGTCGATACCGACTTTTATTGTTATGGCTGACAACCGGATATAACGACGGCTACGCCTTAAGGTTCCAATCAAAAGCCAATTAATGGCAAAAATAATGCGTGGCCGTGCGTTTCGACCGAATTGGCTGGAAAAGGCTTTCGGCGGCTTGCAGCAGCACGAATGTGATCGGCGAAGCTGATGACCTTTCAGCTTCTTCGCAGTATAATTAATGTCATGGACTTGGGGCCACCACCTTTCGAAAGGAGGTTGCCATGAGACACCAAACAATGGACCAGCTACAGGCGATAGCCGAGGTCCGAATTGATCCGGTGCGGCCGACAATGGACCGCACCCAGCGCCTGAATCGCTGGTCGGATTTGCTTCAACGTGAACCGACACGGATGCTTACCGCGCTTACAGGGACGGAATATCGGGCTCCCCTGGAACGCGATGCCATGCGCGGCGACAATTCGCCGATCTCCGTCGCTTTCGAGGATGAACTCCTGCGCGAACAGGGATTGCAGGACGACAGCTATGGCGAGGCCAAGCGTTTCTTCGAACTGACGGACAACCAACTGCATGAGATCGTCTGCTATTGCCATGTCGGCGCGACGATGCAGGCTTCGAGGGCTGCATCCTGTGTCAGGGTGGCCGTGACGGGACGCGGCTTCTTCGCCGGGTTGCGGGAGACGTTCCGCTGACGTTGAACGGTTGAAGCATTTTGAAGTTCGGCAGGCTCAAGGCGGCGCAGGTAATTGTCCTGCGTCGCCTGTCGCTTGGTTCGCGCCCGAGGTAATTTTATGCGGCCATACGGCTTGCCGTCGAAGGCTTGCTCTGGTTTCCTGACGGGCACGAAACAGAGGCTTGGCCATGTACACGCATATCCTTATCGCAACTGATGGATCAGATGTCGCCAACAACGGGCTCGACCACGGCCTGTCGCTGGCCAAGGCCCTGTCGAGCAAGGTCACTATCATCACCGTGACCGAACCTTTCCCTCTGGTGGCTGGTGCAACGGCAACCGGATGGGTGGCTGGTCCCGAGGACATCAACCGCTACGAGGCGGGACAGGAAGCCTTCGCCAAGGGCGTGCTGGTGTCGGCCAAGGCAGCCGCCGATCGGGCCGGCGTAACGGCGGATACCTTGCATGTCCCTGATCGCTGGCCGGCAGACGCCATCATCGAGGTGGCTGAGGCGCGAAGCTGCAACCTGATCGTCATGGCTTCGCATGGCCGCCGCGGCCTTGGCCGCCTGATTCTCGGAAGCCAGACCTCCGAGGTTCTCGCCCATAGCAAGGTTCCCGTGCTCGTCGTCCGCTAGAACCTTTCAACGTTTAGCCGCACCAGACCGGCCTGCCGGGGCAAGCCATCGACGTCGTCGCCTGGATTGTCGGGCGGCTGCAGTGCCTTGGTGCGTTCCGTTGATGCCTGCCGAAAATCGTCGGCAAATTTTTGGAATTATATCCAAATGAAAACTTGCTTCCTCTCAGGAAATATGCATAATGAGGACTTGCTGATCCCTTCTCTTGGTCCAGCAGCTCCCATACCCTTCCTTGGCCGCCTTCGGGCGGCCTTTTCTTTATGCGTTCCGGCTTTTCGAGAAGGCGTCGTGGGCCTTGCGAACATGTTCCAGTCAGTCGCATGGCAATGTCGTGTTTGCCTTGGCCGCTAACCCGGATAAGGAATGCGAGGGGAGATTCTCGCATTGTTTCAATCTCAATCCAGGGCAAGCTTGCTCGACCGTCTGGCAGATATGTCGCCGGGCTATTTCGGCATCGTGATGGCCACCGGCATAGTCTCGCTGTCGGCTTTCATGATGGGTTTTCCGGACCTTGCCTGGGTCTTGTTCTACCTCAACGGGCTGCAATATGGCGTGCTGTGGGTTCTCTACCTCCTGCGCGCATGGCGCCACCCGCGGCGCTTTTTCGGCGACATGATCGGCCATCTCTCGGGCCCCGGCTATTTCACTGTCGTCGCTGCCACCGGCATCATGGCCAGCCAGTTCCTTGTCCTCGCCGGCGACCTTTTCATGGGCAGCCTTTTGTGGCTTGCCACGGTCGTGCTCTGGCTGGGGCTGATCTATACGGTCTTCGCCGCGCTCACCGTCAAGGGCGAGAAGCCTACGCTCGGCACCGGCATCAATGGCGGCTGGCTGCTGGCGGTCGTCGCGACGCAATCGGTCGCGGTCTCGAGCGTTCTTCTGGCGGCGCATGTGGACCAGCCGTGGCGGCTGGAACTCAACCTGCTCGCGCTGTCGATGTGGCTATGGGGCGGTATGCTCTACATCTGGCTGATGGCGCTGATTTTCTACCGCTATACCTTCTTTTCGCTTTCGCCGGGTGACTTCGAACCGCCTTACTGGATCAACATGGGTGCAATGGCGATCTCGACGCTGGCTGGCTCCTTGCTGGTCGAAAATGCGGTGAACGCGAATTTCCTGATATCGCTTTTGCCCTTCCTCAAAGGGTTCACCGTGCTTTACTGGGCCACCGGCACATGGTGGATACCGATGCTGCTCCTGCTTGGCGTCTGGCGCCACGTTTATCGCCGCTTTCCCGTCAGCTACGATCCGCTCTACTGGGGGGCGGTGTTTCCACTCGGCATGTATGCGGCCTGCACCTTCCAGCTCGACCGCGCCATGGAGTTTCATTTCCTGGGACCGGTCGCACAGGTCTTCCTCTACGCAGCGATTGCTGCCTGGGCCCTGGCCTTCTTCGCTATGCTGCATGCGCTTGCGCTCAAGCCAGCGAAACCTTCTCTACACGGACCGTAAAGCCAGCACGTTCCTCCAATCTTGCGGGATTCACGGACTTTATGACCTGGAAAACGGAAACCGATCTTCGTTTGCAATTTTTTGTGGCGGACCTGCTGCAGCGATCGGGTCGAGACGAACACACTCAACCGTTTGAAAACACTTCGTTTTAATTTTAACGATTTTAACGCGCCCTTAAATCGCCGCATCTAGCCTTCACCTCGATCGCCATCGGCAGGGGACGGGCAATATCGAGGCATGGCGAACCGCAGCAACAGACGCGTCGAGCCCAGCTTTGACGAACCGGCGCGCGGCGCCGCTTCACTCGGCTTTTCGGTGCGCGAGGAGGATCGCGTCGTGCCCACCCGCAAGGCCTCTGCCAAGCGCAAGTCATCCAAGGCGAAATCGTCGCGGTCCGGCCGGCGTCGCTCGCGGCGCGGCCTGTTCGGCATTTTCGCGCGGCTCGCCTACTGGTGCTTCGTGCTCGCCATCTGGGGCGGCATCGCTGCCGCCGGCATGGCGGTCTATTACGGCGCCAAGATGCCGTCGGCCACCACCTGGTCCATCCCCGAACGTGCGCCAAACATCAAGATCGTCTCCGTCGATGGCCAGCTCGTCGCCAACCGCGGCATGAGCGGGGGCGAAGCGGTGGGCTTGCAGGGCATGTCGCCCTATATCCCGCAGGCCGTCATCGCCATCGAGGATCGCCGCTTCTATTCGCATTTCGGCATCGACCCGATCGGCCTTGCCCGCGCAATGGTCACCAACGCGCTCAGCGGCCGCTTCTCGCAGGGCGGCTCGACGCTGACCCAGCAGCTTGCCAAGAACCTGTTCCTCAAGCCCGACCGCACGCTTGAGCGCAAGGTGCAGGAAGTGCTTCTGGCGCTCTGGCTGGAGCACAAGCACACGAAGGACCAGATCCTGGCCATGTATCTCAACCGGGTCTATTTCGGCTCGGGAGCCTATGGCGTCGAAGCGGCCTCGCGCCGCTATTTCGGCAAGGGCGCGCGAGATGTCTCGCTTTCCGAAGCCGCATTGCTTGCGGGCTTGCTCAAGGCGCCCTCGCGGCTGTCGCCGGCACGCGATCCCAAGGCCGCCGAGGAGCGGGCGCAACTGGTGCTCGCCGCGATGCGCGACGAAGGCATGATCTCTGGCAAGGAATATACCTTTGCCATGAGCGCGCCGGCCACGCGCTCGCCGTCCTACTGGACCGGCTCGGAAAACTACGTCGCCGACACGGTGATGGAAGAGTTGCCCGACCTGATCGGCGAGGTGGAGGGCGATATCATCGTCGATACCACCATCGACCTCAATCTGCAGAGGCTCGCCGAAAAATCGATCCGCCAATTGATAGATGCCAACGGCCAGAAGCTCGACGTCAGCCAGGGCGCGCTCGTCTCCATCGACAATTCCGGCGCGGTCAGGGCGATGGTCGGCGGCTACGATTATTCGACCAGCCAGTTCGACCGCGCGTCCGAGGCGCGCCGCCAGCCGGGTTCCGCCTTCAAGCCGTTCGTTTACATGGCGGCGCTGGAAGCCGGACGCACGCCGGACAGCGTGCGCAACGACGCGCCGATCCGCATCGGCAAGTGGAAGCCTGAGAACTACGGCGGCAAGTATTACGGCAAGGTCACGCTGGCGACGGCGCTTGCCAAGTCGCTGAACTCCGTTGCGGCGCAACTCACCATGGAAGTCGGCACCGACGCGGTTGCCGAGGCTGCCCGGCGCATGGGCATCCAGTCCGACCTGCAGAACAACGTCACCATTTCGCTCGGCACGTCCGAGGTCACGCCGCTTGAGTTGACCGCCGCCTATGTGCCGTTCGCCAATGGCGGCTACCGCCCGCCGGTGCATTTCGTCCGCCGCGTCACCACCGCCAAGGGCAAGGTGCTTTACGAGAATTCCGGCGGCAGCGCTCCGCGCGTCATCAAGCCGGAGATCGTCGGCATGATGAACGCGATGATGACCGGAACGGTCGAGATAGGCACCGCGCGCAAGGCCGCGTTTGCCTGGCCGTCTGCCGGCAAGACCGGCACCAGCCAGAATTCGCGCGATGCCTGGTTCGTCGGCTACACCGCCAACCTCACCACCGGTGTCTGGTTCGGCAACGACGACGGCCACGCGATGAAGAAGGTCACCGGCGGCGCGCTTCCGGCGCAGGCATGGCACGAGTTCATGGTCGCGGCGCATGAGGGCGTGCCGGTCGCGCCTTTGCCCGGAACCTGGAAGTCGAAGCCTTCCGACGCAATCGTCGATGGCGGGTCGATCCGCAAGGTTCCGTCGGTCGATGTCGGCGCGGACCCTGCGCCGCTGGTTCCTGCGAACAAGCCGCCACGCAATGTGCCGGTGGCCGACAATGGCGGCAAGCTTGCGATGCCGAGCGACGACGGTTCGACAGCTTCGATCAAGCGGCCTGTGCCGCCCGGCGATGTCGGTGGCCCGGTTAAGAAGGGCAACGGCTCGATCTTCGACCTGCTCACCGGCGGTTGATCCATGGTTCTTCTCCCCGCCTACGGGAGAAGATGCCGGCAGGCGGATGAGGACAGCGCCGCCGCCCTCTCGCCAGCGCCGGTCGGTTCGGCTACATGTGTGCGCCGGAGAACAACGCATGGCCGATATGGACGCACGAAAGACCATTGTTTTGACCGGTGCCAGCCGTGGCATCGGCCACGCAACCGTCAAGCGCTTCTCGCGCGAAGGATGGCGCGTCATCACCTGCTCGCGGCAAGCCTTCGCCGAGGATTGCCCGTGGCCGGCCGGGCCTGAAGACCACATCAAGGTCGATCTTGCCGATCAGGAAGATGTCGGCGTCGCCGTTTCGGAAATCCGCCACCGGCTCGAATCGCATGGCGGCCAGTTGCATGCGCTGGTCAACAATGCCGGCATCTCGCCAAAGCTTTCGGGCAGCGGCCGCATGAACTCCATCGACACGCCGATGCATGTCTGGCGCGATGTGTTCCAGGTCAATTTCTTCGCGCCGATCATGCTGGCGCGTGGCCTGTTCAGGGAACTGGCGACGGCCAAGGGCTCGATCGTCAACGTCACCTCGATTGCCGGCAGCCGCGTGCATCCGTTCGCCGGCACAGCCTATGCCACCTCCAAGGCCGCGCTCGGTTCGCTGACGCGCGAGATGGCGCATGATTTCGGTCCGCACGGCATCCGCGTCAATGCCATTGCGCCGGGCGAAATCGACACGGCAATCCTGTCGCCGGGCACCGAAAAGATCGTCGAGACGATCCCGCTGCGCCGCCTCGGCACCACGGCGGAAGTGGCCGATATCATCTTCTTCCTGTGCTCAAGCCAGGCTTCTTATGTAACCGGCTCGGAAATCCACATCAACGGCGGCCAGCACGTCTGAACACGGCGGACAGGCCTCAAATCAGTGGTTTGGCTTAATTCTACAAAAAAGGTAGAATTTAGAAAAATCGCCTTTGCGCGGTTGGCCGCCGTCCTGTTTCATGCAGCAATAACCGGCCTTCGTGGCGGGCCGGGCGGGACGCTTTCGCATTCTACGGGAAATTTATTCTTCGCCCTTCGCCGCTTTCAGAAAACGGATTGCATTCATTCAGGCGGCGCGCGAGTGCGTTTCTTCTGATCTTTCCTGCACACGGCTAAAAATGCCAGCCTGTTCAGGACTTTACCGCAATGCCGCATGACACACCCAAGCTGAATGCTTTCCCCGTGTTCCTGCGGGTCGAGGGGAAAACCGTCGCCATCGTCGGCGGCGGTGAGGAAGCGCTTGCCAAGGCGCGGCTGCTTGGCCAGTCGTCGGCTGAGCTTCGCATCATTGCCGAACGCGCCTCTGCCGAACTCACCGCCTGGATCGCCGCTAACGGCGCGACCCATGTCGCCGCGCCCTATGAGCCTGCCCATCTCGAAGGCGCGGTCGCGGTGTTTGCGGCCAGCGGCGAGGAAAGCCTCGACCGTCGCGTTGTGGAAGATGCGCGCCGCCTTGGCATTGCGGTCAACGCTGTAGACCGTCCTGAACTGTGCGATTTCTTTACGCCTGCGCTGGTCAATCGCGCGCCCGTCGCCATCGCCATCGGCACCGAAGGGGCAGGGCCTGTGCTTGCCCAGATGATCCGCGCCCGCATCGACCAGATGCTGTCGCCTTCGCTCGGCGCGGTTGCCTCGCTTGCCGTTTCCTTCCGTCACGCCGCCGAAAAGCTTTTGCCGAAAGGTGCTGCCCGCCGCCGCTTCTGGAGCGAGTTCTTCACCGGCGCGCCGGCGCAGGCGCTTGCCGCAGGCCGTCTCGCCGAGGCGCATGACGCCGCTTCGCATCTGCTCGTCACCTCCGGCCGTTCGTCGGGCCATATCGCGCTGGTCGGCGCAGGCCCCGGCGCGGAAGACCTCCTGACTCTTCGCGCGCAGCGTCTTTTGATGGAAGCCGACGTCATCCTCTATGACGCTCTTGTGCCGGAAGCCGTCGTCGCCATGGGCCGCCGCGATGCCGAGCGCGTGTCGGTCGGCAAGCGCAAGGGCTGCCACTCCAAGACGCAGGCCGAAATCAATTTCCTGCTGGTCGAGCTTGGCCGCGAGGGCAAGCGCGTCGTTCGCCTCAAGAGCGGCGATCCGCTGGTTTTCGGCCGTGCCGGCGAGGAAATGGCGGCGTTGCGCGATGCCGGCATCTCCTACGAGGTCGTGCCGGGCGTCACCGCCGCCTTCGCCGCCGCCGCCGATTTCGAACTGCCGCTGACGCTGCGCGGCGTCACCTCTTCGATGGTGTTCACCACCGGCCACGACCTCAAGGGC
>CAZROU010000078.1:0-9084 GCA_964601795.1 uncultured Mesorhizobium sp.
TTGGTGCCCCTAGCCGGGATCGAACCAGCACTCCTTGCGGAACTCGATTTTGAGTCGAGCGCGTCTACCAATTCCGCCATAGGGGCTCGGACCCTGAGGTCACGATGGGCGCGGACTATACGGCCCGAGGGGGGTTCGTCAACAGCCCAGTTGGTATTTGCAGAGATGGTTCAAAACACCATCTGTCGGTTTCGTGACCAAGTGGTCATTGTGCCGCCACGAATTTCTTCCTATTCAGGCGGCATGCAATTCGAGGGACCCATGCTTCGCGGACTTTACGACTGGACCCTGTCGCTCGCGGCAAGGAAATCCGCCGAGTGGTGGCTGGCCTTTATCGCTTTCGTGGAAAGCTCGGTATTTCTCGTGCCCGCCGATGTGCTCTACCTGCCGATGGCGCTGTCCCGGCCCGAACGTGCGTATCGTTATGCGTTGGTTGCAACGGTTGCGTCGGTGCTGGGAGGCATTGCCGGCTGGTTCATAGGCCACTACGCTTACGATGCGTTCGCCAAGCCGGTGCTCGAATTCTACGGCAAGTATGACGAGTTCGAAGCGCTGCGGGCTTCTTCCGGCGTCGGCTTCATCATCCTTATGCTGGTCACCTCGGGCTTTGCTCATCTGCCGCCGATCAAGGTGGTGACTATCCTTTCCGGCGTCATCGGCGTCCCCTTGCTGCTCTTCATCATCCTGGCGATCGTGGCGCGTGGCGCGCGCTTCGTATTCCTTGCCTGGCTGTTGCGCAAATATGGCGAACCGATCCGGGAATTTATCGAAAAGCGGCTTGGCACGATTGCCGCCGCCGCCGCCGGCGTCCTGATTTTGCTTTATGCGCTCGTCAGATATGCCCACTGAGCGTTGCCGAACTATAGAGGACAAACGATATGACCGATACGACAGTTGCTGACAGTGGACGCCGACCGATGCGCACGGCGCTGTTTCTTGCTGTCGCCATGGCCGCGACCGTCGGTTCGGCGCTCGGCTTCCAGTACATAGGCGGCTACATTCCCTGCAAGCTCTGCTACGAGCAGCGCATTCCTTACTATGTCGGCATTCCCTTGATGGTGCTTGCCATACTGGCCTCGTTGGTCAAGCTGCCGGCCTGGACGACGCGCGCGCTGCTGGTGGTCGTCGGGCTGCTGATGGTCTACGGCCTCTATCTCGGCATCTATCATTCGGGGGTCGAGTGGGCGTGGTGGCCGGGTCCGACCGACTGCACGAACGTAGCTGGCCCGGTCGATACCGGCGGCAACGGCGTGCTCGACGCGCTGGACAAGTTCGTGCCGCCATCCTGCGACAAGGCGGCGCTGCGCATCCTTGGCCTGTCGCTTGCCGGCTGGAACGTCATTGCCAGCCTGATCCTGGCGGCAGTCGCGTTTCGCGGGGCGCTGTCGCGCCGCTGAGCAATCTCGAAAGCCGGGATCAAGGCTCCAGTTCGACGTCCCAATAAAGATAGTCCATCCAGCTTTCGTGCAGATGGTTGGGCGGGAACGAACGGCCGTTGTTGTGGAGATCTTGTACGGTAGGTTGGTACGGCTTCTGCAGCGGCCACATCTTGGCCTTTGCGGGCAGAAGGCCCCCCTTGCGCAGATTGCAGGGCGAGCAAGCGGCAACCACGTTATCCCACGTCGTCGCGCCGCCGCAACGACGTGGGATAACGTGGTCGAAGGTTAAGTCCTCCGGCGTGCCGCAATACTGGCAGCGGAAGTGATCGCGCAGGAAGACATTGAAACGGGTGAAGGCCGGATAGCGCGAAGGCTTCACATAGGTCTTGAGGCTGACCACGCTGGGAAGCTTCATCGAGAAGGTCGGCGAGGAGACGGCGTGCTCGTATTCGGCGACGATGTTGACCCGGTCGAGGAACACCGCCTTGATGGCGTCCTGCCAGGACCAGAGCGACAGGGGGTAATAGCTGAGCGGGCGGTAATCCGCGTTCAGCACCAGTGCAGGCAGCCCATCCGGAGATACGCCAACCGTCACGTTTCTGGCCTCCTTCGCCCACGCATCAACGGTGCGGATACTGTAAGCCCGACATGACAGGTATGTGAAGCGGATTGTCCGCTGTGCAACCCCTCAAATCTGCATGATTTAAGTGCTTTTTCGCGGTCAGGCGGGCGGCGTGGCGTCCCGGCCCCTGGTTTCGCGATAGTAAGCCCAGAAAAGCCGCGATGCGACGCCCCGCCATGGGCTCCATGATTCGGCCAGTTTGATCAGCGCTTTTTCACCGGGGCGGGGGCTGATTTCCAGCGCGTGGCCAACGGCGCTTTGCAAGGCAACATCGCGGGCAGGGAAGATGTCGGGATGGCCTGCGGCAAACAGCAGATAGCATTCGGCGGTCCACGGGCCGATGCCCGGCACCGCCGTCAAAAGGCGAAGCGCTTCTGCTGCGTCGAGCGAACAAAGGTGATGCAGGTCGAGACCGTCTTCCACCGCTTGCGCGACGGCGAGCAGGCCGCGCTGCTTGGGCCGTGACAGGCCTGCTTCGCGAAAGACCTGTTCGCCGGCGGCAAGAACGGCTTGCGGCGTCAACGGATCGAGCAGATTTGTCAGCCTGCCGAAAATCGCGTCGGCGCTGGCGCGCGAGACCTGCTGCGAGATGATGATGGAGGCGAGGCTCCTGAAGCCCGGTTCGGACAGGCGCAACGGCACCTCGCCGGCGATGCAGCGCACCTTTTCCAATCTTGGATCAAGGCTGCATAGCGCATCGAGCCCGAAGGCAATGTGGTCGAGGGTCTCTATGCGCTGCATGGCTTTCTTGTATCGCTCGCCCCGCCAAGGTAGCAATCGGCGCAAGTGCCACACAACCCGAAAACAACCCTCTTGCCGAAACTGCCGACATTTCGCTTCGCTCCGAGCCCGAATGGCCAATTGCATCTTGGCCATGCCTATTCGGCGCTGCTGAACGATGCACTGGCGAGGGCAAATGGCGGGCGCATGCTGTTGCGGATCGAGGACATCGACACGACCCGCTGCACGTCCGCATTCGAGGCCGGCATCTATGAGGACCTGCGCTGGCTGGGCGTGCAATGGGAAGGGGCCGTGCGGCGGCAGTCGGAACATTTCGCCGACTACGAGTTGGCGCTTTCACGGTTGATCGAGGAGGAACTTGTCTATCCGGCTTTCATGAGCCGTGGTGAAATCCGCGCGTTCATCGCCGAGAACGAGAGCAGGGGGCGCAAATGGCCGCGCGACCCGGACGGCGTGCCGCTCTATCCGGCCATCGAGAGGGCGCTCAGCCAAAGGGAGCGCCGCAGGCGAATTGACGATGGTGCGCCCTTTGCCTGGCGGCTCGACGTGGAGGCCGCGGTTGAGCGTATCGGTACGCCGCTCACTTGGGCCGAATATTCAAGCGAAGCTTTGTTAGAGATGCAGGTGGTCGAAGCCCAGCCACAAGCCTGGGGCGATGTCATTTTGGCGCGGCGTGAAATCCCGACCAGCTATCACTTGTCGGTCGTGGTCGACGATGCCTTGCAAGGGATCAGCCATGTCGTGCGCGGCATGGATCTCTATTTTGCCACCAGCATCCAGCGCCTGTTGCAGGGCCTGCTAGGCTTGCCGCAGCCGCGCTATTTCCATCACCATCTTGTGCTGGGGCCCGATGGGCGCAAACTTTCGAAAAGCCAGCAGGACACCGGCCTAGCCGCACTTCGACAGGCTGGGATGACGCCGTTCGAGGTGAAACGCGCTAGCGGCGTGCCAGTCCCGCCTTGATCAGCGCCAGTGCCGCGAACAGCGCAAAGCCGCCGCCAAGGCCATAGGCTGTCGCGAGCTTGAGGTCGGCGAAGATAAGTCCCTGACGATTGGCCAGATAAACGGCGGTCACGAAGCCGGCGGTGACGAGCAAGGCATTGCCGGTCGGCCCGAAGCCGTTTTCTTTCACAACCGCATCCAGCACCGTGCCCGATAGAAATGCGATTGCGGCGACGACCGTGAGGCCGATCGCCAACCCGCCCATATCCATGTCCCACATGGCCTTTCCCTTCAAGAGTTCAGCACGCGACAGATTTGACGGAGGATTCCGGTTTGCCTATCGCGCTCCAGAGTCTTGAATTTGCTCATGTTCCGGTTTGTGAGCTGTTTGAATTGGACGGAGCATGCGCTGCTGGCGCCGGTCTGAGGCCGCCGGCCATTCAATTAGGCTTAGTATATGATTCAGCCGTTTCCTTTTGCTTGAATGCAATCACCGCATTAGAGCGAGCGCATTAGGAAAAATTTCACCAAGGCGCGGCGGCCCATCAGCATGCACGAAATCAAGAGATTTATCCCGGCGACCTTCGTCGTGTTGTGGGCCACCGGCTTCATCGGCGCGCGCTACGCCATGCCTTGGGCGGAGCCGTTCACGTTTCTTGGCACGAGGTTCGTCATCGCGGCAATCCTGTTCGTCCTGCTGATGGTCGTGCTCGGCTCGAAGAAGGCGTCAAGCAAGGAAGCGCTTAACGCCGCCGTCGCCGGAATGCTGATGCACGGGGTTTATCTCGGCGGCGTGTTCTGGGCGATCCATCGGGGAATGCCGGCAGGTCTTTCGGCCTTGATCGTCGGCTTGCAGCCGCTGATCACCGCGGTGATGGCCGGCAAGGCGCTGAGCGAGAAGATCTTGCCGCGTCACTGGCTGGGGCTGGCGATAGGTTTTGCCGGGGTGGTCATCGTGCTTTGGCCGAAACTTGGCGCGCTGGGTAGCGGCATCACGTTCGAAACGCTTCTGGCTTCGCTGGTCTCTGTCATCGGCATGAGCGCGGGCACGGTATGGCAGAAGCATTCCGGTTCGAGCGGCGATCTCGTCACCGGAACGTTCTGGCAATATGTCGGCGGCGCCGTCATCGTCGTGCCGGCGGCCTTCCTGCTCGAGACGCGAGAGGTCGTCGTCAACGGCGAACTCATCTTCGCGCTTGCCTGGCTGGTGTTGGTCCTCTCGCTCGGCGCGATCTTCCTGCTGATGATCATGATCCGCGATGGCGAGATGTCCAAGGTAGGCTCCCTGTTCTACCTCGTGCCTGCGGTGACGGCCGTCATGGCGTGGGCACTTTTCGGCGAACAGCTCAATCTCGTCCAGATCGTCGGCATGGCGATCACGACATTCGGTGTGGGGCTGGCGACGGCTCAAGTGCCGACGCGGGCGCGGGCCTCGAGATAGCGGCTGATTGCGGCGTTCAGTTCACCGCCGAGGATGAAGATTGCCGAGACGATATAGAGGAAGACGACCGCGATCATGATCGACGCCAAGCCGGCATAGGTGGTGACGTAGGATGAGAAATGGTCGAGGTAGGTGGCGAATACCGTCGAGCCGATAAGCCATGCGACCAGTGTGAAGATGATGCCGGGGATGATCGAGACGAAGCTGCGCTTGCCGGCGGGCAGCCAGAAATGGACTGCGATCAGGCCGCCGACGATGACTGACGAGGCGATGATATAGCGCCACAATGTGATGGTGCCGGTGTAGGGTTTGATCCATTCCATATACGCTTCGGCCAACCTTGCCAGCAGGGGCGCGAAAACCAGAAGTACGCTGATGGCAAGAAAGCCGGCTGTAGCAATGAGCACGAAGCCGATGCTTTGCACCCGGCGGTAAATGATGCCGCGGTTCTCGGTGACGCGATAGGCCCGGTTCAGCGACGTGCGCAGCGCCTCGATGCCGTTGGAGGCAAAAAACGCTGCCAGAAGAACGCCATAGGTCAAGAGATCGGTACGCTGTACGGTCAGGACGTTCAGCACTTCGCGCGCAATCGGCTTGGCGATCTGCTCGGGCCAGGTATCGAAGACGATGTGGACAGCAGTGTCGGAAAAGGCCTGCGCACCCAAAAAGCTGGCAAGCGTTGTGGCGAAAATCAGGAACGGGAACAGGGCCATCAATGCGGTGATGGCAAGGTGACTGGCCATTGCCCAGCCGTCGTCGGCATTGAAGTGTCCGAGCGCATCATAGAGCACCCGTTTCAGGGCTACGATCTTCCGCAACAATGACCCGTCCTGCAATTGTATCCCAGTCGCGAATATGGGAAGGGTTTGCGACAAATAACAAGCCTTGCCGGAGCAACGATCCTGACCCCGAATGAGTTGCGCACCATCATTGTCACCGGTGCCTCATCCGGTATCGGTGCGCATTGCGCCCGCGCGTTGAAGGCCGACGGGTGGAGGGTATTTGCCACCGCGCGCAAGGAAAGCGATCTTGCCGCGCTCGAAGCCGAGGGCATTGAGAGCTTCTATCTCGATTATCGCGAGCCGAAGTCGATCGAGGCTCTGGTTGCCGCCGTGCTCGAGCGCACTGGCGGACGGCTGGACGCGCTTTACAACAATGGAGCCTATGCGCAAGCGGGCGCGGTGGAAGACCTGACGGTGGATGCGCTGCGCGAACAGTTCGAGGCCAATTTCTTCGGCTGGCACGATTTGACGCGCCGCGTCATTCCCGTCATGCGCGCTCAGGGCCACGGCCGGCTCGTGCATTGTTCATCGATACTCGGGCTGATGCCGGCGGGGCTGCGAGGCGCCTACTGCGCCTCCAAATATGCGGTTGAAGGCCTCATGCTTTCACTGCGGCAGGAACTGGCGGAGAGCGGTATCCACGTTTCGTTGATCGAGCCCGGCCCCGTCGCCTCCAACATCCACAAGAACGGGATGACCTGGTTCCTCAAGAATGTGGACTATGGAAACTCGGTTCATCGTGCGGGCTACCGCGCGCAACTGGAGGGACTGCGGGCGGCTCCTGCCAGGCGGCGCGCCAATCCCGAAATCGTGTACCGGGCCCTGCGGCATGCGCTTGTGTCGCGGCGTCCCCGACCGCACTATGTGGTAACTGTTCCAGCCCGAATCGGCATCCTGTTGAAACGGCTCCTGCCGGCGCCGCTGCTTTATCGCTTGCTAGCCAGGACAGCCTGAGAAACCAAAGCGGATTTTGCCCATGGCAACCTTCTTCAATATTCTTGCCGTCGTTTTCATGGTGGCAGTCGTCGCGGTGTTGATCCGCGGTCTCATCAACATGATGCGAGGCGGCTCCAGCAACACCTCTAACAAGCTCATGCAGGCGCGCGTGATGCTGCAGTTCGTGGCGCTTGTGCTCATCCTGCTGGCCGTCTATTTCACGCGCAAATAGGCAGCGATATTCGAGACGAGGGGAGCGGCCTATGGTCAAGCTGAACAAGATTTATACGCGCACCGGCGACAAGGGCACGACCGGTCTCGGCAGTGGCGAGCGGCGCTTGAAATGCGATCCCCGCGTGGAGGCCTATGGCACCGTCGACGAGGCCAATGCCTGCATCGGCCTCGCGCGCGTCCACACCGCTAAAAGCCATCCCGAGATCGATGCAATGCTCGGCCGCATCCAGAACGACATGTTCGACCTTGGTGCGGATCTGTCGACGCCGGATACGGGAAAGCCGCTGGAGTATGAACCGCTGCGCATCATTGCGTCCCAGGTCGCGCGCATCGAACAGGACATCGACTTCATCAACAAGAACCTGTCGCCTCTGCGCTCTTTCGTGCTGAACGGCGGCACGCCTGCCGCGGCTGCCCTTCATCTGGCGCGCACGGTGGCGCGCCGCGCCGAACGGGCGATGGTGGCGCTAGCGCAAGACGAGAGCGAACACGTCAATGCCGAAGGCATCAAGTACATCAACCGTGTTTCCGACCTGCTGTTCGTGGCCGCGCGAGCGGTCAATGACAACGGAAACGCCGATGTGCTATGGATTCCAGGCAAGAACCGCTGAATTCTCCAACGGATAGCGGAGGGGCAAGATGTTCATTCCGCTTCATGACTCCAACAGCCTGCATTACATCAAGCTGCAATATGTCACGATCGGGCTGATCGCGGCGAATGTCATCGGCTATTTCATGACGGCGCTTGGCGGCGAGGCATTTTCCAACGCTGCCGTGCTTGGCCTCGGCTTCATCCCTTCCGTGGTGCACAACACGGCGGAGATTTCGCCGCAGTTCGTGATCATTCCGGAAGATTTCAGCTACATCACCTATGCGTTCCTGCATGCCGATATTTTCCATCTTGGCGGCAACATGCTGTTTTTGTGGGTGTTCGGCGACAATGTCGAGGATGCGCTCGGCCATGTCCGTTACTTGATCTTCTATCTGCTGTGTGCGGCAGGCGGCGCCCTGTTCCACGGTATGGTCGCGCCCGAATCGCAAGCGCCGCTGATCGGCGCTTCCGGCGCGATCGCAGGCGTCGTGGCCGCCTATCTGATCCTGCATCCGAGGGTGAAAATCTGGATTCTGGCCTTTGGCCGTATTCCGCTGCGTATTCCCGCCTATATCGTGCTGGTGCTGTGGATCGGGCTGCAATTCTTCATGTTCGCCGCAGGCGGCGAGGATCAGGTCTCATGGGCCTGTCACATCGGCGGCATCATTTCAGGCGCGCTGCTTGTGATCTTGCTGAAGCGTCGCGACGTGCCGCTGCTGGACAGGGAAGTGGTGACGCCACGTTCGGTGAAGGTTGAGCAGAGGAGCGCCGTCGAACCGGTCGAGGCGCAGCCTGCGCCGCGCTGGGGACGACACTAGAGCGTTTCAACCGATTAGCGCGCCGTTGCGGATATTGACGTGGCAGAAGCTCGCAACTAGGTTCCGCGCGCCTGCGGAAGCCTTCCCGCCACCAACAGGCGGTGGAAGACCATAATTCTGTTCGAAAATGTCGGCATTCGACAACTCTGAAGGGGCAAGCGCTGCTATAGCGCACCCGAAACATCGCAAGAGGTGAAAAGAGATGAAGGTTCTCGTCCCTGTAAAACGGGTTGTAGATGCGAATGTGAAAGTTCGGGTGAAGGCGGATGGTTCTGCCGTCGAGCTTGCCAATGTGAAGATGGCGATGAACCCGTTTGACGAGATTGCCGTCGAAGAGGCGATCCGCCTCAAGGAAGCCGGCAAGGTCGAGGAGATCGTTGTGGTCTCGGTCGGGCCTCAGCAGGCCCAGGAAACACTGCGCACCGCGCTTGCGATGGGCGCCGACCGCGCGATCCTGGTCAAGACCGACGAGGCGGTCGAGCCGCTGGGCGTCGCCAAGGTGCTGAAGGGCGTTGTCGATGCCGAACAGCCTGGCCTTGTCATTCTCGGCAAGCAGGCGATCGACGACGACAGCAACCAGACCGGCCAGATGCTGGC
>CAZROU010000079.1:0-8921 GCA_964601795.1 uncultured Mesorhizobium sp.
ACCATAAAGCACGAACTCTGACAGCCGTCTGGCCATCCGGGGTCCCCGCCAGCGACGAGCGGAGCGAGGGAGCTTAAAGGCGGGGCAAAGAGCCCCAGACGGATGAGAATCCGGGCGTGGCGATGAATAAGTATGATCCGCTGCCGATAGCCGACCAGCGGGCGTTGAAACTCAGCCGCCGAACATGCCGAGCAGCCGCTTCTTCAACTTGGAGACCGTGCCGTCGGACTGTGCCGTCTGCACCTCGGCTGCGGGTGCTGCTGCTTCAGCCGGCGGCTGGGCCGCAGCCGTAGCTGGCTGTTCCTGTGCAGCCTTGGCTGCCGCCTTTTCGGCGGCAAGTTGCTGCTGGGCAAGCTCCTTGGCGGCTTTTGCAGCGGCTGCTGCTGCAATCTTTTCTTCCTCGGCCTTTTCCTTGGCGGCCTTTTCGGCGTCGAGCGCCGCCATCTTCCGCCCCGCCGGTGAATCGATGCGACCCATGCGCGTTGTCGTTTCCGTGATTGTGCCGTCGGCGTTCAAAGACGGCGGTTCCATCGTCACGCGCTCGCCACGAGCGCGCTTGCGTGTCCAGTCCGATACGATATTTGCTTCCTTGATGCCCGCAATGGTCGGTTTCGGCGCCGGTATCGACGAATTGATGGCGCTGTTGAACGCTGCTTCGTAGGTGCTCTGATAGGCACCGTAGGCCATCTTCAGCGAATCGGGCTGCGTTGTGGCCGGGCAGGTGCCGGAAGGGTTGAAGCTCTGGCCGTCCGCCGCGACCTGGTTGAAAACGTAGCGCTTCTCGCACACGTCCACCTTCGGCGGCACCTTGGTCACCTCGAAATTGTCGTAGCCGACCTTCAGCATCTTCCAGAACTCGTAGTTCGGGTCGCTGCGGTAGCGCGCCATGTTGGCGGCGGTCATGCGGAAGGGAAACGCCTGGATCTGGAACTCGGTCTGCCCGCCCTTGAAGGCGTCGCGGCCGAACGCGTAGATCTCCTCGATCTGCGGATCCGTCATCGAGTAGCAGCCGGACGACGAGCAGGCGCCATGCACCATCAGGTTCGAACCGGTGCGGCCGTTGGCGCGGTCATAGGCGTTGGGGTAGCCGATGTTGAAGGCCAGATGATACTGCGAGTTCGGCTTCATCTGCGCCGGGCGCACCGTGTAGAAGCCTTCCGGCGCCTGGCGGTCGCCCTCGGTGTATTTCGGCCCGAGCTTGCCCGACCATTTGCAGATGTCGTAGCTGGCGATGATGTCGTAGCGGCCGTTGCTCTTCTGCTTCCAGATTTCGAGCTTGCCTTCTTCCTTGAAGATGCGGGCCATCACCGGCGAAGTCCGGCTCATGCCCTTCTTGCTCATTTCGGCCAGGATTTTCGGCGGAAGCTGCCGGTTGGCGTGCTGGGGCGCGAAATCGCCTACGGAGGATTCGGTGCAGCCGGCAACGCCTAGCGCCGCCACCAGAAGTCCAGCCTGAGCAATTTTGGCGAACAAGGATGCAGTCTTCGTCATTTTTCCCATGCCCCGGCTCACCGCCGGGCCGACCCACTGAACATCGACGGACCCTAAGCCCGTTAACCTTGAAAATTCCTTACCGCAAGTGGGGCGAAAAACCTCTCACGGCTTTGTCATTGGGCCAAACCGGCGGCATTTTTGTGGCGCAGATGCGCATCGAGTATGGATACTCCCGGTGTATTCGTCGCGGAGACCATTTGGAAATTCGCTCTGGCGATGCAAATAATGTGGTTTTTGAGAACCGGAGCGGAGCGTACGTTAAGGCATGTGAGCACCGGAAGCGCAGAAAGCCGCATCAGTTGCCCGCCGGAGTAGAATTACCAGCGGTCTCCTAGAGGCTCCTGCCCATGGCCAGATACTTCTCTCGCCGCTGCTCGCGGAAGTCGGTGTTGACGCCGGCAAATTCCTTCATCGTCTTCGCGATCAGGTCGCCGGTCGATGAAATCACCGTCTCAGGCCCGCGGTGCGCCCCGCCGAGCGGCTCCGGAATGATGGCGTCGATGATCTTGAGGCCAAGCAGGTCCTGCGCGGTGATCTTCATGTTGGTGGCCGCGTCCTTGGAGCGCGTCGTGTCACGCCACAGGATCGAGGCGGCCCCTTCCGGCGAAATCACCGAATAGATCGAGTGCTCCAGCATGTAGACCCTGTTGGCGGTGGCGATCGCGATCGCGCCGCCCGAGCCACCCTCGCCGATCACCACCGAGATCGACGGCACCTTGAGCGCAAGGCAGGCCGAGGTCGAGCGCGCGATGGCCTCCGCCTGGCCGCGTTCCTCCGCACCGACGCCCGGATAGGCGCCCGCCGTGTCGACCAGCGTGATCAGCGGGATGCCGAAGCGATCGGCCAGTTCCATCAGGCGCACCGCCTTGCGGTAGCCTTCCGGCCGCACCGAGCCGAAATTGTGCTTCAGCCGGCTTGCCGTGTCGGAGCCCTTCTCCTGGCCGATGATGGCGACAGGTTCGCCCTTGAAGCGGGCAAAGCCGCCAACGATAGCCTGGTCCTCGCCATAGAGGCGGTCGCCGGCCATGGTGGTGAAGTCGGTGAACAGGCCCTTGATGTAGTCGAGGCAGTGCGGCCGGTCCGGATGGCGCGCCACCTGCACCTTCTGCCACGGCGTCAGCGCCTTGTAGGCATCGCGCAGCGCGTCGCGCGAGCGCTTTTCCAGCCGGGCGATCTCGTCGGCGACATCGACCGCCTCGCCGCTTTCCGCCAGTTTCTTCAGTTCGAGGATCTTGCCTTCGAGATCGGCAACCGGTTTTTCGAAGTCGAGATAATTGTACATTCGTGAGCTGACCAGTGCGCCGGAAACGACGAGGGTTGATGCCCGCCGCTGGATGAGCGGGCGCTAAACATCGTCCTCACATAGCCGCATGAGGGCTAGTCGGCAAGCGGATGGTGGTCATTGACCAGCCGCACAAGCCGCTCCTCCAGCACATGCGTGTAAATCTGCGTGGTCGAGATGTCGGCATGGCCGAGCAACTGCTGGACGGCGCGCAGGTCGGCACCATTCTGTAAAAGATGGCTGGCAAAGGCATGGCGCAGTACGTGCGGCGAGACTTTCGCAGTCGATATGCCGGCGCGTGCGGCAAGCCCCTTGAGGTCGCGGGCAAACACCTGCCGGGCAAGAAATCCGGTATCGGACGCCGCCGGAAACAGGAACGGGCTTTCGGCGAAGGCGGGTAGTTTCCCACGCATGGCCAGCCATGCCTGCATCGCTTCGCGCGCCTTGCCCGACAGCGGCACCATGCGCTCCTTGTCGCCCTTGCCGCGCACCATGAAAAAGCGCTCGTCGCGCAGCGCCACCGTCACCGGCAGGCTGACCAGTTCGGAGACGCGCAGGCCCGTCGCATAAAGCACCTCGACCAGCGCATGCAGCCTCTGCGCCGCCAATTGGCCGGCTTTGCCCTGCGAAGCGTCGGCAGCTTCGGCTGCTGCGCGATCCAAAAGCCGCCCCGTCTCGGCCTCGCTCATCGTCTTGGGCAGCGGGCGGCCCTTTTTCGGACTGTCGAGCGTTCCGGTCGGATCGTCGCCGCGCAGGCCTTCGGCATAAAGGAACTTGAAAAACTGACGCAGCGCCGACAGCTTGCGTGCCTGCGAGGTCGGCGCAAAGCCCTGCGCGGCCACCCCGTCGAGATAGGCGCGTATCTCGGAAGTGCCGGCTCCGGCCAGTCCGCCAGTCATCTCGCCCGAGGCGTCTTCCAGATCGCGGCGGTAGGATTCCAGCGTGTTTTTCGCAGCACCCCGTTCGGCACTCATCATCTCAAGGAAGGCTTCGATGCGGGCCGCGCTGTTCATCTGGGATGGGGTTCCCCGCTATTTTTGCGGCAGCAGCTTTTCCGCCGGGACACGCACGCTGAGTTCCGCCTGCTTCGGCTCGACGAAGATCACCAGCGCGAACATCGCGCCGTAGACGATGCCGGCCAGCACAGCGACTGTAATGATGAAGCGGAACAGTGTCGGCATGAGTTCGGTTGAGTCCTGACCCTGTTTGTTGGCTGCCGCCCGAATCTGTCTCCTTATGGGACGCCGTTTCAGGCATTTCAAGGGTGGTATCGCCAACGCGCAAGCTTGACGCAACCGGGCTTTTCATGTCGATACGCCAGCGATGAACGCTCAATCTGCAATCGAAACCGACGTCGATCAGGCGGCCCTGCTGGAAAAGCTCGGCCATCGCTCCATCGTGCTGGTCGGCCTCATGGGGGCCGGCAAGACGGCGATCGGCCGCAAGGTCGCAACTGCGCTCGGGCTGACCTTCATCGACAGCGATCAGGAGATCGAAGACGTCTCGCGCATGACCATCCCCGAACTGTTCGAACTTTACGGCGAGCCGGAATTCCGCGCGCTGGAACAGCGCGTCATTGCCCGTGTCCTTGAAAGCGGCCCGCAAATCCTGTCCACCGGCGGCGGCGCCTACATGAATGCCCAGACGCGCGAGGCGATTGCGTCCAATGCGGTGTCGGTCTGGCTCAAGGCCGATCTCGACCTCTTGATGGAACGGGTGTCGAAGAAGCAGAACCGGCCGCTGTTGAAGAACGACAACCCGCGCGCCGTGCTGGAACGGCTGATGAACGAGCGCTATCCGGTCTATGCCCTTGCCGACCTGACGGTGGTGACGCGCGACGAGCGCAAGGAGGTCATCGCCGCCGAAGTCATCGAGGCGCTCGACAGGCATCTTTCAGCGGCCAGTGATGCCGATCCCAAAGAGATCAGACAATGAGTGCAGCCGTTACCGTCGAAGTAGGTCTGGGCGAGCGCGCCTATGACATCCTCATTGGCCCCGGCCTGCTTGGGCGCGCTGGCATCGAGATCGGCAAGCGTCTGCCGGGAACGCGCACCGCCATCGTCACCGACGAAAATGTTGCGGCAGCTCATCTCGACACGCTGACAGCCAGCCTTGCGGCGAGCGGCGTCACTCCGGCGGTCATCACACTGCCGCCCGGCGAAAAGACCAAGAGCTTCGACGCCCTGCAACAGGTGGTCGACGGCGTTCTTGCTGCGAAGTTGGAACGCGGCGATGCCGTCATCGCGCTCGGCGGCGGCGTCATCGGCGACCTTGCCGGCTTTGCTGCCGGCATCGTGCGGCGCGGCATGAATTTTGTGCAGGTTCCGACCTCGCTGCTGGCGCAGGTGGACTCCTCCGTCGGCGGTAAGACCGGCATCAACAGTCCCCGCGGCAAAAACCTCGTCGGCGTGTTCCACCAGCCGAGGCTGGTCCTCGCAGATACCGCCGTCCTCGACACGCTGCCTTTGCGCGAATTCCGCGCCGGCTATGCCGAGGTGGCAAAGTACGGGTTGATCGACCGGCCTCAGTTCTTCGCCTGGCTGGAAAATAACTGGCAGGACATTTTTGCCGGCGGCACCGCCCGCATCGAAGCGATTGCCGAAGCCTGCCGCGCCAAGGCAGATGTGGTGGCGCGCGACGAGTTCGAAACGGGCGACCGGGCGCTGCTCAATCTCGGCCACACCTTCGGCCACGCGCTCGAGGCCGCAACCCGCTACGACAGCGCCCGCCTTGTCCATGGCGAGGGCGTTGCCATCGGCATGGCGCTGGCGCACCGGTTCTCCAGCCGCCTCAACCTTGCCAGCCCCGATGATGCGGCCCGCGTCGAGGCCCATCTCAAGGTCGTCGGCCTGCCCTGGCGCATGGCCGATATTCCGGGCGACTTGCCGGATGCCGAGGCCCTGCTCGGCTTCATCGCCCAGGACAAGAAAGTGCAGCGCGGCGCGCTCACCTTCATCCTGACGCGCGGTGTCGGCCAGTCCTTCATCGCAAAGGATGTGCCGACCTCCGAATTGCTCTCCTTCCTCAAGGAGAACCATCCGGCATGAGCGAAGCAGGCTGGATCGTTGCAGGCGTGCTCGCGGTATCAGGCCTTGCCGCTTTCCTGCTGCGCGACCGGCTCGCACGGGCGGCAGGCTATGTTCCTCTCGGACAAACCCCGACAACCAATGGCGAACGGCGTGAGGAAACCCAGCGCGCCGGTAATGGCGGACGGCCGGAAGAGCGCAAGCTCGACGACCGCTTCGAACTCGACGAACTCGAAGTCTCGGACGTCATGGTCCATCGCACCAACATGCGCTCGGTCAACGCCGACAACGCGCCGGAGGTCGTGGTGCGCGAGATTCTGCAAAGCCCGCATACACGCATGCCGCTCTGGAAAGGCTCGCTCGACAACATCGTCGGCGTGCTGCACGCCAAGGACCTGCTGCGCGCGTTGAACGACGTCGGCAACGACTTCACCCGCATCGACGTCATGAAGGTCGCGGACAAGCCGTGGTTCGTGCCCGACACCACCACCCTTCAGGAACAGCTCAACGCTTTCCTGCGCCGCAAGGCGCATTTCGCCATCGTCGTCGACGAATATGGCGAGGTCGAAGGGCTGGTGACTCTGGAAGACATTATCGAGGAAATCGTCGGTGAAATCGCCGACGAGCACGACATCGACATGCAGGGCGTCAAGCAGGAAGCGGACGGATCGGTGGTGGTCGAAGGTACGGTGGCAATCCGCGATCTCAACCGCGCCATGGACTGGGACCTGCCAGACGAGGAGGCGACCACCATTGCCGGGCTCGTCATCCATGAAACGCAGTCGATCCCGGAGGAGAAGCAGGCCTTCACCTTCCACGGCAAGCGTTTCGTCGTCATGAAGCGCGACAAGAACCGCATCGCGCGGCTGAGAATCAGGCCGGCAAGCGTTGAGGCCGAGCCTCTGCGGAAAGAGTAGAGCGCGGCCAGAAATAGCGCGACGCGGCGATCGCGACCGCTGCCCCGATCAACTGGGAAATGACGAAGCCAACGACATGCTGCGGCAGGATGCCGGCAGGCGTCGCCGTGAATGCGCGCATCACCGTCATCGCCGGGTTGGCGAAGGCGGTCGAGGCGGTGAACCAGTAGGCCGCGCCGATATAGAGGCCGACCGCCACCGGCACCACCGTCGGAGCGCGGGCGACGCAGCCCAGGATGACGAGGATCAGTCCGAAGGTGGCGATCCCTTCCGCCAGCCATTGGCCGGGCCCGGTGCGGGCCGTGACCGCGATCTGAAGCACCGGCAGATCGAACATGGCGTGCGCCGCCCATACCCCGATCAGGAAACCGGCAAGCTGGGCAATGCAATAGGGGGCGACGTCGCGCCATTTCAATTGGCCGTTCGCAGCAAAGGCGAGGCTGACCGCCGGATTGAGATGCGCGCCCGATACCGGGCCGAGCAACCAGATCAGCACAACCAGCATCGCTCCGGTCGAGGTCGAGGTGACGAAAAGGGCGAGCGCTGCCGATCCGGGCGAAAGTTCTGACCCCATCATGCAGGAGCCTACTATCGTGGCGAGCAGGAAGGCCGATCCGAGCGCCTCGGCGACAAGCCGTTTGAAAAGCGGTTCGTTCATCGTCTCACCAACGGGTCGCTTCGCCGGGCGCCGCCGCCTCGACCGCAAGCGCATGCAGGCCTGCATTGAATTCGGCGGCCAGGGCGGCGTTGACGGCGCGGTGACGATCTACCCTGCTCATGCCGGCAAAAGCGGGTGCGACAATTCGCACCCTGAAATGCGTTTCACCCTTGCCGTCGAACTCGGCGACATGGCCATGCTCGACATGGTGATGGCCCGCATGCAGGTGGCTTTCATTGATGACCGCCAGCCGATCCGGTGAAAAAGCCTCGGCCAGTTTCGCTTCGATCGTCGCTTGTATGGACATCGCCGTTATCCCTCACCACATAGGCGTTGCCGCCAAAAAAAGAACTCGTCGTTGCCAGCATTAAGCCGCGATTCAGCGGTTAGGGGGAACAATCGCGAAAATGTCAATTCTTGTTTCGCGCCGGCGATCGGCTCATACATCGGTCAAATGAAAGCGTACCCGAAATATTTCGAGAAGATTCGAATCCGCCCCGAGAAGGACGCGGAATTGAAGTCTCGCGCGCCGGCCTGCCAGTGGGACGGCTGCAAGGAGCCCGGCACGCACCGCGCTCCCGTCGGGCGTCTCAAGGAAGGCGAATATTTCAAGTTCTGCTTCGACCACGTGCGCGAATACAACAAGGGTTTCAATTACTTCTCCGGCGTCTCGGATTCCGAGATCGCCCGCTTCCAGAAGGAAGCGATGACCGGCCACCGGCCGACCTGGAAGATGGGCGCCAACGCAGGCGCGCGCTCCGCGCCGGATTTTGCGCAGGCCCGCTCCGGCCGCGCCGGCTACCACAACCGCATGCGCGACCCCTTCAACCTGTTCAACGATCCGCGCGACCACGGCGCGCCGCGCGAGCGCAAGGCCAGGCCCCTGGAAGCAAAGGCGCTCGAAACGCTCGGCCTCGACGCAAGGGCGACCGCCAAGGATATAAAGGCGCGCTACAAGGAACTTGTGAAACTCCACCATCCGGATGCCAATGGCGGCGACAGGGGTTCGGAAGACAGGTTCCGCGATGTGCTCCAGGCCTATCGCGTGCTCAAGCAGGCGGGCCTGTGCTGAGCGGGATGGGTTGAACCGCTCCAGACGATAGCGCGGGCACAGCCGAGCCTAAAATGCGGTCCAGCCCCATTTCCAACTTTCATCCGGCTGGAAAAGGCTCTAAACCCGCCCGCGAGGAAAATTTGTTGCCGGCGAAGCGCGCGCATTCGCCTTCGGGAGACGTTGAGACGTTATGAACAAGGTCGATCGCGATATTGCCAACCTGCCGGACACGACGGTTTCGGTGAAGGACAAATTCGGCTTCGATTCGAAGATGGTCGTGCCCGCCTATTCGGCCGCCAGCGAGCATGTGCCTGACATCGATCCCGACTACCTGTTCGACAAGGCCACGACCATGGCGATCTTGGCCGGCTTTGCCTACAACCGCCGCGTCATGGTCTCCGGCTATCACGGCACCGGCAAGTCGACTCACATCGAGCAGGTCGCCGCCCGCCTCAACTGGCCCTGCGTGCGCGTCAACCTCGACAGCCAC
>CAZROU010000080.1:0-8497 GCA_964601795.1 uncultured Mesorhizobium sp.
TTCAAATTCTTGGTCGGTATGACGAAGAGTGGGTCCACCCGGTCCCGCTCTTTTTTATTACCTGCCGGAGTAAATCGATAGGATCGAATGACAGTGACGGCAGGAGAGGTGAGTGGCGACGACCGTATCATCCGCGAAAGCGGAATCGATGCGCGCATCGCCATGATCATCCAGCCGGTCTTGCGTGGTATCGGCTTTAGGTTGGTCCGGGTCAGGCTGTCGGGCCAGAACGGTCTTACTCTCCAGATAATGGCTGAGCGCGACGACGGCACCATGACGGTCGAAGATTGTGAGGAAGTCAGCCGCGCAATTTCGCCGGCGCTCGACGTGGAAGACCCGATAGAAAAAGCGTATCATCTCGAAGTGTCGTCGCCTGGTATCGACCGCCCGCTGGTGCGCAAGTCGGATTTCACCACCTGGCTTGGCCATCTGGTGAAGATGGAAACCTCCACACTCGTCACCGACCGCAAGCGCTTCAAGGGCAAGATCGCCGAAGCTGACGAAGAAGGCATTTTGATCCAGCGTGATCAGGCCGCTTATGGCGAGGCACCGAGCGTGCGGGTTCCTTACGATGCCATAGCCGAAGCGCGCCTCATCCTGACGGATGACCTGATCCGCGATGCGCTGTCGAAGGACAATCGCGTGCGCAAGGAAGCCAGGAAGCGCCACACCGGGCAGGACGATGCGCCCGAAGGCGACGACGACAACGAACAGGAAGATTGATTGAGCTGCCGCGATGCATTGCGGCAAGGTTCAGGGAGAAAGAAATGGTTGTAAGCGCCAACAGGCTTGAACTGCTGCAGATCGCTGATGCGGTCGCGCGTGAAAAGTCGATCGACAAGCAGATCGTCATCGATGCGATGGCGGACGCGATACAGAAGGCCGCTCGCTCGCGCTATGGCCAGGAGACCAATATCCGCGCCGACATCAACCCGCAGACCGGCGAGATGAAGCTGCAGCGCCTTATGGAAGTGGTGGAGAAGGTCGAGGATTACGCAACTCAGATCGCGCTGGTTTCGGCGCGCGAGCGTAACCCCGACGCGCAGCTGGGCGACTTCATTGCTGAGCAGCTTCCGCCGATGGATTTCGGCCGCATCGCCGCGCAGTCGGCCAAACAGGTCATAGTCCAGAAGGTGCGCGAAGCCGAGCGTGATCGCCAGTATGACGAATACAAGGACCGTATCGGCGAGATCGTCAACGGTACCGTCAAGCGCGTCGAATATGGCAACGTCATCGTCGATCTCGGCCGTGGCGAGGCCATCATCCGCCGCGACGAGTTGATTCCGCGCGAGAACTACAAGTACGGCGACCGCGTGCGCGCTTACGTCTATGACGTGCGCCGCGAGCAGCGCGGCCCGCAGATTTTCCTGTCGCGCACCCATCCGCAGTTCATGGCCAAGTTGTTCACGATGGAAGTGCCGGAAATTTACGACGGCATCATCGAGATCAAGTCGGTGGCCCGTGATCCGGGTTCGCGCGCCAAGATCGCTGTCATTTCGCGTGACAGTTCGATCGACCCGGTCGGTGCTTGCGTCGGTATGCGTGGCTCCCGCGTCCAGGCCGTTGTCGGCGAATTGCAGGGCGAAAAGATCGACATCATACCGTGGTCGCCATCGGCAGCCTCCTTCATCGTCAACGCGCTTCAGCCGGCGGAAGTCGCCAAGGTCGTGCTCGACGAGGATGCGGAACGCATCGAAGTTGTTGTGCCGGACGATCAGCTTTCGCTGGCCATCGGTCGTCGTGGCCAGAATGTTCGTCTTGCCTCGCAGTTGACCGGCTGGGATATCGATATCCTGACCGAGCAGGAAGAAAGCGAGCGCCGTCAGAAGGAGTTCGTTGAACGCTCCAGCCTGTTCATGGAAGCCCTCGACGTCGACGAAATGGTCGGCCAGGTGCTGGCTTCGGAAGGTTTCACCAGCGTCGAGGAAGTCGCCTATGTCGACGCCGACGAGATTTCCTCGATCGACGGGTTTGACGAGGATACCGCCAACGAAATCCAGACACGCGCTCGCGAATATCTGGAAAAGATCGAAGCCGAACAGGACGCCAAGCGCAAGCAACTCGGCGTGAAGGACGAATTGCGTGAGATTCCCGGCATCACCACCGCCATGATGGTGACGCTTGGCGAAGACGGCGTGAAGACGATCGAGGATTTCGCGGGCTATGCCGCCGACGATCTCACCGGCTGGAAAGAGCGCAAGGACGGCGAGACAAAGGTCTATCCGGGCGTACTCGCCAATCATGGCGTTACCCGGGCGGACGCAGAGCAGATGGTTTTGGCAGCACGCCTCAAGGCTGGCTGGATTTCCGAAGAGGAAGCCCAGGCCGAGGTAGCCGATGCCGAAACTGCTGGTGCGTGACGTGAGCCGGACCGGAGCAACCCTTGGCCGAGATGAACGATCGCACCTGCATCGTCACCAGAAAGACCGCCGACACGGATGATCTGATCCGTTTCGTCGTTGGTCCGGACTTGACCGTCGTTCCGGATATCAAGAGAAACCTGCCCGGCCGCGGTTGTTGGGTCACCGCCGATCGCCTACATGTAGAAAAGGCTGCGGCAAAGGGGTTGTTTCCACGCGCCTTCAAAACCAAGGTTTCCGTTCCGCCTGAACTTGGCAGTATGGTGGGAACCCTGCTTGAAAAGTCCGCCTTGGGTATGCTTGGTCTTACCCGCAAAGCGGGCTCGCTTGTTCTCGGCGCTACAAAGGTCGAGACCGCCGTGCGCAACGGTACGGCCTTGTTTGTTATTCATGCTGTCGAGGCCTCGTCTGATGGTGTGCGCAAGATCGATCAGGCCCGTCGTGCAACAGTCCATCTAGGTGGCCCTGCGATCCGTGCCTACAAACTTTTCTCCGAGGCTGAATTGGGTTTGGCATTGGGGGGCACAAATGTGATACATGCTGCCGTTCTCGCGGGAGACGCGGGTAGGGCGGCTCAGAAGCGCATGGTTGCGCTCGACCGTTACCGGGGCGGTACCCCGGACGATCTGGCGATGCTTGCGGCCGTCGCTGGCGAAGATGACGCCGCAGAGGATATGGAATGAGCGATACGAAATCGGGTGACGACAAGACGTTGAGCGTGACGCCGAAGAAGACCTTGACGCTGAAGCGGCCGGGCCTGGAGCAGGGCACGGTGCGCCAGAGCTTCTCGCATGGCCGCAGCAAGTCGGTTGTCGTCGAAACCAAGAAGCGCAAGTTCAGCATCCCCGGCGAGAAGCCGGATCAGCCGCCCGTTTCAGTGTTTACGCAGAAGCCGCCGCAACCTGCACCGGCGCCTGCACCGACCCCTGCTCCTGCTCCCGTGGTAGCCGAAGCGCCGAAAGCGCCCACGCCTGTGCCGCCCGTCGAGCGGCTGGTTCTGAATGAACTGTCGCGTGGCGAGATGGAAGCGCGCCGCCGTGCGCTTGAAGGTTCGAAGGCTCGCGAGGCGGAAGACCGCCAGCGGGCTGCCGAGGACGCCAGGCGCCGCACTGAGGAAGAAGAACGCCGCCGCCGCGAGCGGGAGGATTCCGCGCGCCGTCAGGCAGAGGAGGAAGCCCGTCTGCAAACAGAGGCGGAAGCTCGCCGAAGGGCCGAAGAGGAAGCACGTCGCCGCGCGCCACAGGCTCCGCAGGCTGTCGCCGCCGATGACGATGATGAAGATGCCAAGCCGAAGCGTACCGGGGCTGGTGCGCCGGTGCGCCGCCTGGTCACGCCTGAAGTCGCTCGGCCTGCTAAGCCGACGAAGGGCGAGGAAGACCGCCGGAGAGGCAAACTCACGCTGAATGCGGCGCTGTCGGACGAGGATGCGAGGGCTCGTTCGCTTTCGTCGATGCGTCGCCGTCAGGAGAAGTTCAAGCGCGCGATGTACCAGGAACCGCGCGAAAAGGTGATGCGCGAAGTGATCATTCCAGAGACCATCACGATCCAGGAATTGGCTCAGCGCATGTCCGAACGGGCTGTCGATGTGGTCAAGTTCTTCATGAAGCAGGGCCAGATCATGAAGCCGGGCGACGTCATTGACGCCGACACGGCTGAATTGGTCGCTACCGAATTCGGTCACACCGTGCGCCGCGTGGCGGAATCCGACATTGAGGAAGGCCTGTTCAACATCGCCGACAATGCCGAGGATCTGGTCTCGCGCCCACCTGTGGTGACGATCATGGGCCACGTCGACCACGGCAAGACCTCGCTGCTCGATGCGATCCGCAACGCCAACGTTCAGTCTGGCGAAGCTGGTGGCATCACCCAGCACATTGGAGCCTATCAGGTCGAGAAGGATGGTCAGAAGATCACCTTCATCGACACCCCCGGCCACGCTGCCTTTACGGCAATGCGCGCCCGCGGTGCGCAGGCTACCGACATTGCCATCCTGGTCGTGGCGGCAGACGACAGCGTCATGCCTCAGACGATTGAATCGATCAGCCACGCCAAGGCGGCTGGGGTGCCGATCATCGTGGCAATCAACAAGGTCGACAAGCACGAAGCCGATCCGCAGAAGGTGCGCACCCAGCTTCTCCAGCATGAGGTGTTCGTCGAATCGATGGGCGGTGAAGTGCTCGACGTCGAAGTGTCCGCCAAGACAGGCAAGGGTATCGACAAGTTGCTTGAGGCCATCCTGCTGCAGGCCGAAATCCTCGACCTCAAGGCAAATCCGGATCGTACCTCCGAAGGTGTCGTCATCGAGGCGCAGCTCGACAAGGGTCGTGGCCCTGTGGCAACCGTTCTGGTGCAGACCGGTACCTTGATGCCGGGCGATATCATTGTGGCCGGTAATGAGTGGGGCCGGGTTCGCGCGTTGGTCAACGACCGCAGCGATCATGTCATGGAAGCGCCGCCTGCCATGCCAGTTGAAGTGCTCGGCCTTCAGGGTACGCCGCACGCCGGCGATCGTTTCGCCGTCGTCAACAACGAAGCCCGTGCTCGCGAGATCACGGAGTATCGTCAGCGTAAGGCGCGCGACAAGGCTGTTGCAAAGCATGCCGGCCAGCGCGGTTCGCTCGAACAGATGATGTCGCAACTGCAGACAAGCGGCTTGAAGGAATTCCCGCTGGTCATCAAGGGCGACGTGCAGGGTTCGATCGAGGCCATCGACGCGGCTCTCGACAAGCTCGGCACCGAAGAAGTGCGCGCCCGCATCGTGCATTCTGGCGCAGGCGCCATCACCGAGAGCGACGTCACTTTGGCCCAGACTTCCGGTGCCGTGATCCTCGGCTTCAACGTGCGCGCCAATGCACAGGCGCGGGCGGCGGCAGAGGCTGCGGGCATAGAGATCCGCTACTACAACATCATCTACAGCCTTGTGGATGACATCAAGGATGCGATGTCGGGCCTGTTGTCACCGGAGCGCCGCGAGACGTTCATCGGCAATGCGGAAATCCTCGAGGTGTTCAACATCACCAAGGTCGGCAAGATCGCCGGCTGCCGTGTCACCGAAGGCAAGGTCGAGCGTGGTGCGGGCGTTCGCCTGATCCGCGACGATGTCGTCATTCACGAAGGCACGCTGAAGACGTTGAAGCGCTTCAAGGACGAGGTTTCGGAAGTTCCGGTTGGTCAGGAATGCGGCATGGCGTTCCAGAACTACGAGAACATCCAAGCCGGCGATGTCATCGAGTGCTTCCGCGTCGAGATGGTGGCGCGCAGGCTCTAGTCTGCCGGCAGGACCAAGATTTGAACGAATGGCGGCCTATGGCCGCCGTTCGTCTACATAAGGCGAGGTGCGGTCCAATCCCGGCTTCGCGTTTTCAGGATTGAAGAAATGTCCCATTCCAGCAAGTCCGGCCCATCGCAGCGCATGTTACGTGTCGGCGAACAGGTGCGCCACGCGCTCGCCGAAATGCTCCAGCGCGGCGAAATCCGCGACGACCTGATCGAGACGACGGTCATTTCGGTGTCAGAAGTGCGCATGTCGCCGGATCTCAAGATCGCGACTGCCTTTGTCGCGCCGCTTGGCGCCAAGGACGACGACGCGGTCGTCGCGGCGCTGAACCGCAATGCCCGTTTCATTCGCGGGCGCATGTCGCCGGCGCTGAGGCAGATGAAGTACATGCCCGAGTTTCGCTTCCGGCTCGATACCAGCTACGACAATTTCGAGAAGATCAATGAGCTTCTCCATTCTCCGGAAGTGGCGCGCGATCTCGGTCACGACGACGAGGGTGAAAAATAGTGGGGCGTCGAGGCAAGAAGAAGGGCCGGCCCGTTTCCGGCTGGGTGGTGCTGGACAAGCCTGTCGGCATGGGTTCGACGGATGCCGTTTCCAAGGTGAAGTGGCTGTTCCAGGCCGAAAAGGCCGGCCATGCCGGCACGCTCGACCCGCTCGCTTCCGGCATGTTGCCCATCGCGCTCGGCGAGGCGACCAAGACCGTGCCTTATGTGCAGGATGGAGCGAAAATCTATCGCTTCACCGTTGCCTGGGGGGACGAGCGCTCGACCGACGACCTCGAAGGCCCGGTCACCAAGAGCTCGGACAAGCGACCGGCGGAAGCCGAGGTTCGCGCGCTGCTGCCAAAATACACCGGCGTCATCATGCAGACGCCGCCGCAGTTTTCGGCCATCAAGATCGCCGGTGAGCGGGCTTACGATCTTGCCCGCGAAGGCGAGACGGTGGACATCCCCGCGCGTGAGATCGAGATCGGCCGTCTCGACATCGTCGAGCACAAGGATGGCGGCACGCTGTTTGAGATCGAATGCGGCAAGGGCACCTATGTGCGCTCGCTGGCCCGCGACATGGGGCGCGACCTCGGCTGCTTCGGCCATATCGCCGATCTGCGCCGCATGGAGGTCGATCCGTTCACCGCAGACGATTTCGTCACCGTTGCCGAACTTGAGGCTGCCCGCTTCGGCGACCAGCCTCAGGCAGGCGAAGAGGCGGCCGAGGCCCCGTTGGATTTTTCCGCCATCGACGCGCTTCTGGTCGACACGGTTGCGGCGCTGGATTGCCTGCCGCAAGTGGCGATCAGCGACGACGCCGCGACCAAGATCAGGCTCGGCAATCCGGTCGTTATCCGCGGCCGGGACGCGCCGGTCGAGGCTGAAGAAGCCTGCGCGACCGTACGCGGCAAGCTAGTGGCCATCGGAGCTATCGAGCAAGGGATGTTCAAGCCGAAGCGGGTTTTTGCCGGATAGTCCGGTTGGCGCGCGCCAAGGGGCGGTTTCGCGATGACGAAGACGGAAACCACTGTGAAGAGAGCCCGCTACCGGCGCAGACGCTCGCCGGTCGGTGCTTCGCCTGGAACGCTGATCGCCGATCCGGCAGCGCAACGGTCGGAGTTGACGCTGACCCTGATCTCGCCCGACAAACACAAGACGATCGCCAATGCCAGCATCGACGACCTGCTGAAACATTGCGACCGTTGGCCGAATGTCTGGCTGGATTGCAGCGGCCTTGCCAACATCCAACTCATCGAGGAAATCGGACGTATTTTCGGCCTGCATCCGTTGGCGCTCGAAGACGTCGTCAACACCGGGCAGCGGCCGAAGGTCGACTTCTTCGAGGATCATGCCTTCGTCGCGGTCAGCATGATCGACGATGCCACCTCGCACCGCTATGAGCAGATTGCGGTGTTCTTCGGCGAGAAGTTCGTCATCACTTTCCAGGAGCGTGCCGGCGATCCGTTCGATCCTGTTCGCAAGCGCATCGCCGCTCCCTTGCCGAACCGGCTGCGCCAGCGCAACTCCGACTATCTTGCCTATGCGCTGATCGATGCCGTTGTCGACAGTTACTTTGTGCCGGTCGAGGCGGCCAGTGATGTCGTCGAACACATCGAGGACGACATGCTGAAATCGCCGCAAAAGCAGCAGATGCAGTCGCTTCATGCGTTGCGGCGCAACACCAATGGGCTGAAGAGCGTGCTGTGGCCGCTGCGCGATGCGCTGGCGACGCTGATCCGCAACGACGTGCCTTATGTGAAGGCCGAGACCAAGGTGTTTTTGAACGACACGCTCGATCATTGCATCCGCCTGATCGAACTGGTGGAGACGCAGCGCGACGCCATGACCGGCCTGATCGAAATGCACCTGTCTCTCAGCCAGACCCGCACCAACGATGTCATCAGCCTTTTGACCATCGTCTCGGCGATTTTCATTCCGTTGACCTTTCTGGTCGGCGTCTGGGGCATGAACTTCGACCCGGACACCTCGCCGTGGAACATGCCCGAACTGCGCGCCTATTATGGTTATCCGGCAGCACTTCTGTTCATGGTGACGGTTGCGGTCAGCCTGTTCGTCTACTTCAAATGGAAGAAGTGGCTGTAGGCCGGTGGCCTTCTGCATCGTTGTCTCACTGCCGGCTTGTCACGGAATGGATCCCGGACAGCATCGCCGTCGCTTTGCCCGGCTCGCTTCCGGGATGACGGAGGTTTTTTTGCGCTTCGTCATCCTCGGGCAAGCCTGAGCGCAGCGAAAGGCGCGCCCCAAGGATCCATGCCGTGAGGATTGGTGCACGCGGGGCGGATCAGATTGAGGAGTCCTCTTCTGCACCCTCTACACACTGCCGCCTGGTCACGGCATGGATCCCAGGG
>CAZROU010000081.1:0-7558 GCA_964601795.1 uncultured Mesorhizobium sp.
GATCGTGCTTTCGATCTTCGCCGTCAATTTCCGGCATGTGCTTTACTCCGCCGCGATTGGCCGAAGCCTCTCGCACTGGTCCGCGCCGAAGCAGGCCATCGCCTATTTCCTGCTGACCGATCCGCAATACGCCTTTGCCGAAAGCGAAGCCCAGTCCGGCCGCAAGGTCAGTTTCGTCTGGTACATGGGAGCGGCCCTCACCGTCTATTTCTTCTGGAACCTGCTGACATTGGCAGGCGCAATTGCCGGCACGTTCATTCCGGACACCAGCGCGCTCGGCATCGATTTCCTGCTGCCGATCTATTTCCTCGGGCTGGTGATGGATTTCCGCAAGCGGCCTTTGTGGTTGCCCATCGTGATCGTCAGTGCGATTGCCTCGATCATCGCCTACAAGACGGTCGGATCGCCGTGGCATGTGTCGCTCGGCGCACTGGCGGGCGTTGCGCTTGCCGTTATCCTGCCGCCAAGCCACAGTGGCATCGGCACCGATCCGGAGCACCTGCCATGAGCACGACATTCTGGATCATCATTGCGGGAGCCATCGCGACCTATCTGACGCGTGTCGGTGGGCATCTCGTCCTGTCGCGGTTCGAAACCATCCATCCGCGCGTCGAAGCCGGTCTCAATGCGGTACCGGCTGCCGTTTTGACGACGCTGGTCGCGCCGGCGGCACTAGGTGCAGGGCCTGCCGAATGGGCGGCGCTGATCATCTCCGGCCTCGTAGCCCTGCGCGGCGGCCTGATGTCCATGTTCCTGACGGGGGCCGTGGTCCTCATCCTGGCCCGCCAGTTCGTCGCATAGATTCAGGCGAGGGCGGCCTGCGAAAAGGCTGGATTCAGCCCTTCGCTTGGTGCGGTAGCGGGGCGGTTGCCTTTTCCAGCCAGGCCAGCACCTCACCGTCGAGCATCGGGCCGATCTCGTCCAGAACGCGGGCGTGGTAGCTATCCAGCCAGAGCAACTCGTCCCGTGTCATGAGGTCGGGGCGCAGAAGCCGGCTGTCGAAAGGCGCCAGCGTCAGCGTCTCGAAGCCGTGCATGGCAATGTCGCCGCCGGGCAGGCTTTCGGCCGGGTCGACCACGATCAGGTTTTCCAGCCGGATGCCGTAATGGCCTTCCTTGTAGTAGCCCGGCTCGTTGGAAAGCATCATGCCTTCGAGCAGCTTTTCCGTGCCGGTGCGGGCAATGCGCTGCGGGCCTTCGTGCACCGCAAGGTACGAGCCGACGCCGTGGCCGGTGCCGTGGGCATAGTCGAGCCCATGTTGCCATAGCGCCATGCGGGCAATGGCGTCGATCTCGGAGCCGCGCGTGCCGGCAGGGAAGCGCAGGGTCGAGATTGCGATCAGGCCCTTCAGCACCAGCGTATAGCGTTCGCACATCTCCTCAGTCGGCTGGCCGATGGGAACGGTGCGGGTGATGTCGGTGGTGCCATCCTGATATTGTGCGCCTGAATCGAGCAGGAACAGTTCGCCTTCGGCCAGCTTGCGGCTGGTGGCACGCGAAACGCGGTAGTGCATGATCGCGCCGTTGGGGCCGGCACCCGAGATGGTGTCGAAGGATACATCGCGCAGCGGCATTTGGGTTTCCTCGCCGGTGAGGCGGCGGCATTCTTCGAGCTTCGTCACCACCGCGATCTCGTCAAGGCTGCCCGGTTGCTGGCGGTCGAGCCAACAGAGCAGCTTGGCGACGGCTGCGCCATCGCGCCGGTGAGCGGCACGGCTGCCTTCGATTTCGGCGCGGTTCTTGGTAGCGCGCGGAATGCGGGCCGGGTCGGTGGCTGCGACGACGGTGCCGCCATTTTCCTCGACCAGCATCCTGAGCCTGTCTGCCGCCAAAATGGGGTCCAGCGCAATCTTCGCTCCGCTGGCCGCAAGGGCAGCAATGGCGGGCTCGAATGCATCCGGTTCCGACAGGCCGGTGAGCTGGGTCAGGTAGGCCGCCACTTCTCGGGAGAATTTGCGGCTGTCCATGAACAACTGATGCCGGCCATCGGCTGCGAGAATGGCGAAGCCGAGCGCCAGCGGCGTATGCGGCACGTCATTGCCGCGAATATTGAAGGCCCAGGCGATGGAGGACGGGTCGGTGAGGACCGCATGGGTCGCGCCATCCTTGGCGATAGCCGCTGCGAGGCGCGCAAGCTTGGCCTTGGCCAGTTCGCCCGCGAAGGCGATCGGGTGTATCTCGACCGCGGAGACAGGCGGTTCAGGCTGGTCATCCCAGATGATGTCGATAGGGTTTTTCTCAACGGCGACAAGCTCGGCGCCAACCTTGTCGGCGGAAGCTTGCAGCGCCTTGACCTCGCTCACCGTGTGCAGCCAGGGGTCGAAACCGAGCCGCGTGCCCTTGGCAAGATTGCTCCTGATCCAGACTGGCGGCGGGTTGTCGATAAGGCTTTCGATGGAAAAGATGTCGAGATCGACTTCAGCGCGCACTTGCAGCGTGTAGCGGCCATCGACGAAGACGAAGGCGCGGTTGGCGAGGATGAGCGCGATGCCGGCCGAGCCGGAAAAGCCGGTCAGCCACCGCAGGCGCGCGGCGCGTGCCGGGACATATTCGCCCTGATGCTCGTCTGCGCGCGGCACCAGAAAGCCATCGAGCCCGTTGGCGGCAAGCCATTCGCGTAGCTTCGCGACGCGGGGTTTGCCGACGGAGGGATCGCCGGCCGAATCGAAGGACTGGAACATGGGTGCAGCTCTTTGAAAAATGGATTGGCCGGACCGTAGCCGCGAGGGAGCGGACTGGCAATTGTCGAGCGGTGGTCCAGATCAGCGCTTGAGGTGGATGGTGACCCAGCCTTCAAGCTGAAGCGTGCGGATGTGGCGGAAGCCTTGCGCGGTGTAGGCGGCAACCACCGCGTCGCGCTGGCGGTCGAGGATGCCGGAAAGCACCAGCGATCCGCCGGGCTGGAGATGCGCGGCCATATCCGGCGCGATCTCCATCAGTGGGCCGGCGAGGATGTTGGCGGCGATGAGCGCGAAGGGGCCGCGTTCGGCAAAAACAGGGTGGTCGAAGCCGGTGGCGGTGGCCGTTTCGACCAAGTTCGAGGCATCGTTGAGCTTGACGTTGGCTGTGGCGACCTCTGTGGCGACAGGATCGATATCGGTTGCCAGCACCGGGATCGCGGCGAGCTTGGCGAGCGCGATGGCAAGGACGGCGCTGCCGGTGCCAAGGTCGAGCGCGTTCTTCGGGTGCTCCGCCTCGACCACGCTTTCCAGCACTTCAAGGCAGCCGGCAGTTGTGCCGTGATGGCCGGTGCCGAAGGCAAGGCCGGCCTCGATTTCAATCGGGATGTCACCGGGCTTGACCTGGTCGCGGTCGTGCGCGCCGTGGACGAAGAAGCGTCCGGCGCGGACCGGCTTCAGCCCTTCCAGCGAGCGGGCGACCCAATCGATTTCGGGCAGGACTTCACGCTCCAGTGGTTTGTCGACCGAAAGGGCGTTGAGCAGGTCGCGCAATTGCGTCTCGACCGCATCGATATCGCCATCGGCGTAGAGGGAAACTTCGTGGAGATCGCGATCCTCGTCCAGTTCAAGGACGGAGATCGGCCAGCCGTCTTCCTCGAAAGCGGTCTCCATGGCGGCGAAGATGCGCTCGGCCTCGGCCTTCGACGTGGTCAAATGGAGGCGCGTCTGGGTCATGGGCGACGAATGTCTCGCGTTGGTCGGTCAGCCTTCCGCCGCAAGCCGCTTAAGTTTGGCGATGGCGTTGCTGGCGCTCTCGCCATAAGCGATGGTGCCGGCAAAGTCACCCTTGGCGTTCAACAGAAGCACGGAAGCGGTGTGGTCCATTGTGTAATCTCCGTCTTCGGTCGGGACCTTCTTGGCATAGATGCCGAAGGCCTTGGACATGGCTTCGACCTTCGCCGGTTCACCGGTGATGCCGACGATGCGATCCGAGAAGTTGGAGATATAGGTTTTCATGATCTCCGGCGTGTCGCGCTCGGGATCGATGGAGACGAAATAGGCCTTGATGTCCTTGCCCTCATCGCCCAGCGTGTTCAGCCAGCCGGCCATTTCGAACAGCGTGGTGGGGCAGACTTCTGGGCAATGAGTGAAGCCGAAGAAGACCGCGCTCGGATGCCCGCGCAGCGCGGCCTCCGTGATCGGCTGGCCGGTCTGGTCGGTGAGCGCGAACGGTGCGCCGAAGGGCTCGCCGCCATAGTGGGTGCCGTACCAGCTATAGGTGAGCCAACCGATTCCGGCTGTCATCAGGACGAGGATTCCGATGAGGATGGAGCGCATCATGAGAGGAATTCCGCATTGAACCGTTGGCAACACAGTTAGCGTGTTGCACGACACGAGCATACGCGCCGTGATGCCGCAATGGTGTGGTGTGGGCAAGCGCGCTTGCAATTTGACGGCGCGCACACCAATTGAACTTTCCGTGAATGTAACCAGGGAGCGTTCCTTGCGAGATTTCTTCAGGCGGTATCTGATCGGCGGCGTCGCCGCTTTGGGCATCCTCACTGGAACAGGCGGCGCTCTTGCGCAGGAAGTCGGCAAGGTCGGCGTCGACTGGCTGGGCAACGACATCATCATAGAAGCGATCAAGGACCCCAAGGTCGAGGGCGTGACGTGCCATGTGTCCTATTTCGACCGTGGCGTCATCGACCGCCTGCAGAAAGGCAACTGGTTCGAAGACCCTTCTGATTCCTCGATCTCCTGCCGCCAGACCGGGCCGATCAAGATCGGCGATATCGATCTTGGCGAGGAAGGCGAAGAGGTTTTCAAGCAGGGCATTAGCCTGATCTGGAAAAAGCAGGTGGTGAACCGCATCTACGACAAGACCAACGACACTCTGATTTATCTGTCGCATTCGCGGCAGGTGCAGGACGGGTCGGCCAAGATGTCGATCACGTCCGTTCCGCTTTATGGGCAGACGGTGGAGTGGACGAAAGGCAAGCCGCAATAGTCGGCTTGCGGCTGATCGGGCGGCGGCGTACAGCCGAGCGATGATCGAGCAGCCGACGCCAAGAGACAGTGAACCGCGTATTCATCCGACATCCGAACTGAAAGGCTGCCGGCTGGCGCCTTTCGTTTCCGTCGGCGAGCGGGTGGTGCTGCGCGAGGTCGTTGTCGGGGCCTTCACCTATTTCGAGCGGCATTCGGAAGCGATCTACACGACGCTTGGCAAGTTCTGTTCGATCGCAGCCAATTCGCGCATCAACGCGCTTGAACACCCGATCGAGCGGCTGACCCAGCACAAGGTAAGCTACCGGCCGAACGAGTATTTCCGCTATCTCGGTGTCGATGATGCTTTTCGCGAGCGGCGGCAGGCGAAGACAGTGACCATCGGCCATGATGTATGGGTCGGACATGGCGCGGTGGTGATGCCGGGCGTGAGCATCGGCAACGGGGCGGTGATCGGTGCCAATTCGGTCGTGACGCGCGATGTGGCTCCGTACAGAATCGTCGCGGGCTCTCCGGCGCGAGTCCTGCGGTTGCGTTTTCCGGCAGAAGTTGCGGCGCGCATCGAGCGGTTGGCATGGTGGGATTGGCCGGTGGAGAAGCTTGGCCGAGCAATACCCGACATGCAGGCCTTGCCGATCGAGGATTTCCTTGATCGCTGGGAATCCGATCCGAGCTGACTCGTCACGGGCAGGGTTTTCCGACCCCTTCCGCCATGCGGGGGTGGCGAGGCGGAAGGGGCCGGAGGTTACCGCCTGAAGCGGAAGGAACAGGCTCTCTTGCCTGCAACGCGACTTTCTTACAACCATCCTAAATTGCCGTGTAAGTATGATACTCTTTTTAGTTGCATAGAGTTGTGCCTGAAATTGCGAGCAGCACGGAACCCGAGGATGGGGGAGGCGGTTCTTCTTGCGAAAGAAACGAGGCTTGCTCCATGTTCGAAAAACAGTTCACCAAGGCGGCGAATGCCGTTGCCTATCTTACCGGCTTGCCGCTGACATTTGCACTGTGCGTGGCGGTGGTGGTGGCATGGGCGGCGAGCGGACCGATTTTCGGCTTTTCCGATACCTGGCAACTGATCATCAATACCGGAACGACGATCGTCACCTTCCTCATGGTGTTCCTGATCCAGAATACGCAGAACCGGGACGGTGCGGCGATCCAGGCCAAGCTTGATGAACTGATCCGGGTAAGCCAAGGGCACAACCATTTCATCGGCATCGAACACCTGACCGAATCGGAAGTGGAGGAAATCCGCCGCAAATGCGAGGAAGCGGCGCAACGCCATGACGAGGAATTGGCAAACAAGGTTGCAACCAAGACCGCACGCAAGATGGTCTCGCGCAAGCGGGCGGCATGAGGTTGCCCGGGCGTTCGTGCGGAAGGGATGTCGGGTTTTGCACTGGCCGCGCGTCCTTGGGTCGAGAGGCAGGATTGGATAGCCTCAAGAAACACCCGGAGCCGGCCAATGATCCCGACCATCACCGCCTTTGAAAATTCACCCGACCGGGGCCAGGGACAGGCGCGCGACATGCGCGTTCGCTGGGCGTTCGAGGAAGTCGGCCAGCCTTACGATGTCCGCCTCGTTTCTTTTGCCGCGCTGAAGAAGGCTCCGCATCGGGCGTTGCAGCCGTTCGGGCAGATACCGACCTATGAGGAAGGCGACCTTGCCCTGTTCGAGACAGGGGCGATCGTGCTGCATATCGCCGAGACACATGACGGCTTGCTGCCCAAGGATGCGAAAGGGCGGGCGCGGGCGATCATGTGGATGTTTGCCGCGCTGAGTACGATTGAGCCGCCTATCGTCGAAGAGGAAATGACCGGCTACGTGGAAGCCGACAAGCCTTGGTACGAGGCGCGCCTGCCGATTATGCGCGACCGTATTCGCCTGCGGCTCGGCGAACTGTCGCGGCGTCTGGGCGATGCCGACTGGCTGGACGGTGGGTTCAGCGCGGGCGACCTGATGATGGTGATGGTGCTGCGCAGGCTGAACGGATCAGACCTGCTGGCGGAATTTCCCAGCCTTCTGGCGTATGTCGCCCGAGGTGAAGCACGGCCTGCCTTCAAGCGGGCGTTCGCGGCGCAACTGGAGGTTTTCGAGGCCGCGTCGAGGCGGAAATAGAAACTGCGCGAGGTTGAGCCTGAAGCCGTCAAATGTCCGGACGGGGGCGGAGGGCGTTTGCCGCGCCCGCTTTCTCTATCGTCATCCTCGGGCAGGCATTAGCGCAACGAAAGGCGCGACCCGAGGATCCATGCCGTGAGGATTGGGGGTGTAGGGCGGCTCAGAATGAAGAGCTTTCTTTTGTACCCTTTACGCATCGGAGCTTGGTCACGGAATGGATCCTACTAGGGTCTCCGCGACGGCCTTCGGCCTGCTTCGTCCTCGGATGACGAAGAGATGGATATGCTTATTCATCGCCACACTGCCTTTCTGCCCTTACCTACCCCTGGATGAGGGAGGTTGTCGCGAAGCGACGGGGGGTGATGAGGACGGACCCGCCTCCACCCCGCGCCTTCGGCGCGACCCTCCCCACGTAGGGGAGGGTAAGAGGCGGCCTTGCCGCTTGCGTATACTTATTCATCGCCACGCCTGGATTGCTCCGTCTGGCTATTGTCAAAGAACTGACCTCATCTGAGAGGTCGGGAGGACGGGCG
>CAZROU010000082.1:0-7169 GCA_964601795.1 uncultured Mesorhizobium sp.
ACCATCCGCTCGACTGCCCGATCTGCGACCAGGGCGGCGAGTGCGACCTGCAGGACCAGGCCATGGCTTTCGGCATGGATTCCTCGCGCTTCCACGAGAACAAGCGCGCGGTTGAGGACAAATATATCGGGCCGTTGGTCAAGACGATCATGACCCGTTGCATCCACTGCACGCGCTGTGTGCGTTTCACCACCGAGGTGGCGGGTATTTCGGAGCTCGGTCTGATCGGTCGCGGCGAGGATGCCGAGATCACGACCTATCTCGAGCAGGCGATGACGTCCGAACTGCAGGGCAATGTCATCGACCTTTGCCCGGTTGGCGCGCTGACTGCGCGGCCCTACGCCTTCCAGGCGCGGCCGTGGGAACTGACCAAGACCGAATCCATCGACGTGATGGATGCCGTCGGCTCGGCTATCCGCGTCGATTCGCGCGGCCGGGAAGTGATGCGCATCCTGCCGCGCGTCAACGAGCCGGTGAACGAGGAATGGATTTCGGACAAGACCCGCTTCATCTGGGATGGGTTGCGCACGCAGCGGCTCGACCGGCCTTATGTTCGCCGTAACGGCAAGCTGACGGCGACAAGCTGGGCCGACGCATTCGGGGCGATCAAGGACGCCGTTGCCAAGGCGACGCCTGACAGGATCGGCGCGATTGCCGGCGACCTTGCCGCCGTCGAGGAAATGTATGCGCTGAAGCAACTGATCAATTCGCTCGGCTCCAGCAATACCGATTGCCGCCAGGACGGTGCCGCGCTTGATCCGGCTCATGGACGCGGCAGCTATATCTTCAATCCGACCATCGAGGGCATCGAAGACGCTGATGCGATCCTTATCGTCGGTGCCAATCCGCGCTTTGAAGCCTCGGTGCTCAACGCCCGCATCCGCAAGCGTTTCCGCGCGAGCCCGCTGCCGATCGGCGTGATCGGCGATTTCGGCGATCTGCGCTACGACTACGAAGCGCTGGGAGCCGGACCGGAAAGCCTCAAGGATCTGGCAGAAGGCAACGGCAAGTTCTTCCAGGCTCTGAAGAAGGCTGAAAAGCCGCTTATCATCGTAGGCCAGGGCGCTCTGGCGCGTAGCGACGGTGCTGCGGTGCTCGGACAGGCTGCCAAGCTTGCCAAGGCGGCGAATGCCGTTCGTCCCGACTGGAATGGTTTTGCGGTATTGCACAATGCCGCCGCTCGGGTCGGCGGGCTCGATATCGGCTTCGTGCCGGGAGAGGGTGGCAAGGACGTTGCCGACATGATCGGCGCGACGGACGTGCTGTTCCTGCTCGGCGCTGACGAACTCGACATGAGCAAAGTGTCCAGCGGGTTTGTCGTCTATATCGGTACCCATGGCGATGCCGGTGCACACCGTGCCGACGTGATCCTGCCGGCTGCCACATACACCGAGAAATCGGGTACCTACGTCAACACCGAGGGCCGCGTGCAGCAGACGAACCGGGCAGGCTTTGCGCCCGGTGAGGCGCGCGAGGATTGGGCGATCCTGCGGGCGCTGTCGGGCGTTCTTGGCAAGAAGTTGCCGTTCGATTCGCTGGCTCAGTTGCGGGCCAAGCTTTATGGGGAGCATCCGCATCTTGCTCGCATCGACCGGATCGAAGAGGGCGACACGGATCACGTCTCCAAGCTGGCAAAGCTTGGCGGCCGGTTGAACAAGGCAGGCTTCGTCTCGCCGGTGCGCGACTTCTACCTGACCAATCCGATTGCGCGCGCTTCCGCGGTGATGGCCGAATGTTCGGCGCTCGCCAAGGGCGGCTTCAAGCAGGCGGCGGAGTAGGACATGGATACTTTCTTCTCCTTCTACGTCCTGCCGGCGCTGATCATTCTCTTGAAATCGGTCGTGCTGATCGTCGTCCTGCTGATTTTCGTGGCCTACATTCTTTATGCCGACCGCAAGATCTGGGCGGCGGTGCAGTTGCGCCGCGGCCCCAACGTGGTTGGTCCGTGGGGCCTGTTCCAGGCATTCGCCGATCTGCTCAAGTTCGTGTTCAAGGAACCGATCATTCCCTCGGGCGCAAACAAGGGCGTGTTCTTGCTGGCGCCGCTGGTGTCGGCGGTCGTGGCAATTACCGCCTGGGCGGTCATTCCGGTCAATGAGGGCTGGGCGATTGCCAACATCAATGTCGGCATCCTCTATGTTCTCGCCATTTCCTCGCTCGAGGTCTACGGCGTGATCATGGGCGGCTGGGCTTCCAACTCGAAGTATCCGTTCCTCGGCGCGCTGCGTTCGGCCGCGCAGATGGTTTCCTACGAAGTCTCGATCGGCTTCGTCATCGTCACCGTGCTTTTGTGCGTCGGCTCGCTGAACCTCACAGATATCGTGATGTCGCAGCAGGACGGTCTCGGAACCCGTCTCGGCCTGACCAACTCGTTCCTCGATTGGCACTGGCTCGGCCTGTTTCCGATGTTCGTGATCTTCATCATCTCGGCAATGGCGGAAACCAATCGCCCGCCCTTCGACCTCGTCGAGGCTGAGTCGGAACTGGTTGCGGGCCACATGGTCGAATATTCGTCGACGGCATTTTTGCTGTTCTTCCTCGGCGAATACGTTGCCGTGGTGCTGATGTGCGCGTTGACCACCATTCTGTTCCTTGGAGGCTGGCTGCCGCCCGTTGACGTGGCGGTGCTGAATTGGGTGCCGGGAATCATCTGGTTCGTGCTCAAGGTATGCTTCGTCTTCTTCATCTTCTCGATGGCCAAGGCGGTTCTGCCCCGCTTCCGCTATGACCAGTTGATGCGGCTGGGCTGGAAGGTATTCCTGCCGATCTCGCTGTTCATGGTCGTTGCAACGGCCGCCTTCCTCAAGCTGACGGGGTTTGCCTGATGTCCGCGCTCGGCCAAGCCGCGAAGTCGCTGCTGCTCAAAGATATCGTTGGTGGCTACATACTGGGTGTTCGCCAGTTCTTCGCACCCAAGGAGACGATCAACTATCCGCACGAAAAGGGCCCGATCAGCCCGCGCTTTCGTGGCGAACATGCGTTGCGCCGTTATCCGAACGGCGAGGAACGCTGCATCGCCTGCAAGCTCTGCGAAGCGATTTGCCCTGCACAGGCGATCACCATCGAGGCCGGCCCGCGCCGCAACGACGGCACGCGCCGCACCGTGCGCTACGACATCGACATGGTGAAGTGCATCTATTGCGGTTTTTGCCAGGAAGCCTGCCCTGTGGACGCCATCGTCGAGGGGCCGAATTTCGAATTCGCGACCGAGACGCGCGAGGAGCTCTACTACGACAAGGACAAGCTTCTGGCGAACGGCGACCGCTGGGAACGCGAGATCGCGCGCAACATGGAAATGGACGCGCCGTATCGATGAGGCTTTGCTGCTTCCGCCGCGTTGGCGGGGCAGGTGGAATGACGGATGGACGGGGCAAGGTGCCTCGTTTAAGGAACACGCGGCTTCGGGACCGGAGGCGGACCGAAGCACAGAAAGCCGGCAGGGGCCTATGCTCCGACCGGACAAGGAAACCCGGGGGAACCCATGCTTAACGGACTAGAGGCGATCTTCTTCTACCTCTTCGCCTTTGTCGCGGTGGGGTCGGCCTTCATGGTCATCTCGTCCCGCAATCCGGTTCATTCCGTGCTGTTCCTGATCCTCACCTTCTTCAATGCGGCGGGGTTGTTCCTGCTGGCCGGAGCCGAATTCCTGGCGATGATCCTGCTCATCGTCTATGTCGGCGCGGTGATGGTGCTGTTCCTGTTCGTCATCATGATGCTCGACGTCGATTTCGCCGAGTTCAAGAGCGGAGCGTTGCAGTATGCGCCAATCGGCGCGCTGGTCGGACTGATCTTGGCTGCCGAACTGGTCGTCGTCACCGGCGGTTACGTGCTGGCGCCGCAACTTGGTTCGGGTGCGGCGAAGCCAATTCCCGATCTTGCCACGCGCAGCAACACGGCGGCGTTGGGCGACATCCTCTACACGGACTACATCCATTTCTTCCAGATGGCCGGCTTGGTGCTTCTGGTCGCCATGATTGGCGCGATCGTGCTGACGCTGCGCCACAAGCAGGGCGTCAAGCGCCAGAACATCGCGCGGCAGAATGCGCGCACGCTGGAAGAAGCCATCGAAGTCCGCAAGGTCGAGACCGGGAAGGGCATCTGACATGAGCGTCGGCATCGGACACTACCTGACCCTCTCCGCGATCCTGTTCACCATCGGCGTGTTCGGCATATTCCTGAACCGCAAGAACGTGATCGTCATCATGATGTCGATCGAGTTGCTGCTGCTTGCGGCAAACATAAATCTGGTCGCTTTTTCCTCGGTGCTCAACGATCTGGTGGGACAGGTTTTCGTGCTGTTCGTGCTGACGGTGGCGGCGGCGGAAGCGGCCATCGGGTTGGCCATTCTGGTGGTTTTCTTCCGCAACCGCGGCTCTATCGCGGTTGAAGACGTGAATATGATGAAGGGTTGACGGGACCAGCCATGTATCAAGCTATCGTCTTCCTCCCCCTCATCGGCTTTTTGATCGTCGGGCTGTTCGGCACTTCGCTGGGCGCCAAGGCATCGGAATATATCACCTCCGGCCTGCTGGTGATTTCGGCAGCACTTTCGTGGGTGGCGTTCTTCTCCATCGGCTTTTCGGAAATCGAGGTGTTTACCGTTCCCGTGCTGCGCTGGATCCAGTCGGGCGGTATCGATACGGCCTGGGCGCTCAGGATCGACACGCTGACGGTGGTGATGCTGGTCGTCGTCAACACCGTGTCGGCGCTCGTGCATATCTACTCGATCGGCTACATGCACCACGATCCGAACCGGCCGCGCTTCTTTGCCTATCTGTCCCTGTTCACCTTCGCCATGCTGATGCTGGTGACGTCGGACAACCTGATCCAGATGTTCTTCGGCTGGGAAGGGGTGGGTCTTGCGTCCTATTTGCTGATCGGTTTCTGGTACAAGAAGCCGTCGGCGAACGCCGCTGCTATCAAGGCGTTCGTGGTCAACCGCGTCGGCGACTTTGGCTTTGCGCTCGGCATCTTCGGGGTGTTCGTGCTGTTCGGCTCGGTGAACCTCGGCACGATCTTCGCCAATGCCGCCTCCTTCATTCCAGCCGAACATGGCGCGGAAGTTGCGGCAGGCGGCGAGGTGGCGCTGAACTTCCTCGGTTATGCGCTCGACAAGCAGGCGGCGCTGACGGTTGTCTGTCTGCTTCTGTTCATGGGTGCGATGGGCAAGTCGGCGCAGGTGCCGCTGCACACCTGGCTGCCGGACGCAATGGAAGGCCCGACGCCGGTTTCGGCGCTGATCCACGCCGCCACCATGGTGACGGCTGGCGTGTTCATGCTGGCGCGCCTGTCGCCGCTGTTCGAGCTGTCGCACACGGCGCTTCTGGTGGTGACCTTCGTCGGCGCGATCACGGCCTTCTTTGCGGCGACGGTTGGCTTGGTACAGAACGACATCAAGCGGGTGATCGCCTATTCGACCTGCTCGCAGCTCGGCTACATGTTCGTGGCGCTGGGCGTCGGCGCCTATGGCGCTGCGATCTTCCACCTTTTCACGCATGCCTTCTTCAAGGCGCTTTTGTTCCTTGGTTCGGGTTCCGTCATTCACGCGGTGTCCGACGAACAGGACATGCGCAAGATGGGCGGGCTGCGAAAGCTGATCCCGACCACTTACTGGATGATGGTCATAGGTACTTTGGCGCTGACGGGCGTTGGCGTTCCGGTGACGGTTATCGGAACAGCGGGCTTTTTCTCGAAGGACGCCATCATCGAAAGCGCCTTTGTCGGCCACAACGCAGTCGCCGGTTTCGCCTTCATTCTGCTTGTCGTGGCTGCCTGCTTCACCAGCTTCTATTCATGGCGTCTGATCTTCATGACGTTCCACGGCAAACCGCGGGCGAGCCATCAGGTGATGCACCATGTGCACGAATCTCCGCCGGTGATGCTGGTACCGCTGTTTATCCTTGCAGCGGGCGCGCTGTTTGCCGGTTTCCTCTTCCACGACCAGTTCATCGGCGAAGCGTATGGCGAATTCTGGAAGGCCTCGCTGTTCACGTTGCCCGACAACCATATCCTGCACGACATGCATGGCGTGCCGCTGTGGGTGAAGCTGTCGCCTTTCGTCGCCATGCTGATCGGGCTTTTGTTTGCTTGGCAGTTCTATATCCGCTCGCCGGAAACGCCGAAGCGGCTTGCCGCACAGCACCGCGGGCTTTACGCGTTCCTGCTCAACAAGTGGTATTTCGACGAGCTTTACGACTTCCTGTTCGTGCGTGCGGCCAAGCGGCTCGGTCACTTCCTGTGGAAGACGGGCGACGGCAGGATCATTGACGGGCTTGGCCCTGACGGGATCTCGGCGCGCGTGGTCGACGTCACCGATCGCGTCGTCAAGTTGCAGTCCGGCTACCTCTATCACTATGCCTTCGCCATGCTGATCGGCGTTGCCGCACTCGTCACCTGGATGATGCTCTAGGGTCAGGACCTACCAATATGTTCGAAATGGCGCCTGAAACGGCAAAGATATGCGAGGAGAAGCCCGACGGTCGATGGGTGTCCATCGGCCAAGGGATTCGACGCGGCAGGTCGAAGCCGTTTGGGCGTCCTTCGGATGTGGTCCATCAGGCCAGCAACGTCGTCGCGAGCGCTCGGCAATGGTCGACATTGTCTTCGCCCTCGCTCCTAGTATCTGGCCAGATGGCCGCACACCATTTCGATCAGATTAGCAGGTTCTGACCCAATGACCGACTGGCCAATTCTATCGACGGTCACATTCCTGCCGCTGGTTGGCGTGCTGCTCATTTTGCTGATCGGCGACGACAACGAGAACGGCAAGCGCAACATCCGCTCGATCACGCTATTGACGACTGTGGCCACCTTCGTGGTGTCGCTGTTCGTGTGGATCGGCTTCGACAACTCGCAGGCCGGGTTCCAGATGGTCGAGAAGCACGAGTGGCTGGACTCGGGCATTTCCTACCATATGGGCGTCGACGGCATTTCGATGCTGTTCGTCATCCTGACGACCTTCCTGATGCCGCTGTGCATTCTGGCTTCGTGGGAATCGATCCAGAAAAGCGTGAAGGCCTATATGGTCGCCTTCCTGCTCCTGGAAACGCTGATGATCGGTGTGTTCTGTGCGCTCGACATCGTGCTGTTCTACGTCTTCTTCGAAGCCGGCCTAATCCCGATGTTCATCATCATCGGCGTCTGGGGCGGTAAGCGGCGCGTCTATGCCT
>CAZROU010000083.1:0-7153 GCA_964601795.1 uncultured Mesorhizobium sp.
CCTAGGGCGGAGCAGGCCGAAGGCCGTTGCGCAGACCCTGGGATCCATGCCGTGACCAGGCGGCAGTGTGTAGAGGGTGCAGACGAAGGCTGCTCATTCTGAGCCGCACTATACAGGCTGACCCTCACGGCATGGATCCCCGGGTCGCGCCTTTCGCTGCGCTCAGGCCTGCCCGAGGATGACGAAGCGCAAAAAAACCTCCGTCATCCCGGAAGCGAGCCGAGCAAAGCGACGGCGATGCTGTCCGGGATCCATTCCGTGACATCATGGCAGTGCATAGAGAGTGTAGAACACGCCCGAAGGTAACTGTGCGGGATGCATCCGGATCGATCACGATGCACGACAGACTAAAGCAACCGTGGCTAGGGGAGTCCCGAAGGCAGCACTCAATGAGAGCCAGGCGACGACTTTCGAGGAATAATGTATCCGCGCGATTCGAAAGAACACTGCTTTCGTACCCCAGAAACGAAGCTTAATCCGAAAGATAGGCGAAAGCGGCTGCCGCAACCGTTAACCTTACGTTAACCGGAATTTTTACCGACCCCCTCCTCCCAATTGATTGAATCCATTTGACGATCCGCCCCAGGAGTAGGCGCGGCCTACTCCAATCGGCCTGTTGCAGCACCGCAACGTAGGAACCTCCGCGCGTCTGGCGGCGTCAATAAAGTAATTGAAAATGATCAATTGGTGTTACCCTTCGTAACAATAGAAAAGAGGTTTGGGCGGAACGTGATTCGGGTCGGCAGACCGCGGCACTCAATATCGGGAAAACAGCATGGCGGCGCAGTGAGGCCGACTTCCCCGACGCCGGTTTCGTCAATGCGGAATTTCTGGGGCCTGATGCGGGCCTACTGGTTCTCCGACAGATGGACGGAAGCCTGGACCCTGACGCTGGTGGTGGCATTCTTCACCGCGCTGTCGAGCAAAGCCGGCGTCTGGTTCGCCGAAGCCTCGGGCGAACTCATCAACTCGATCGCCTACTATCACGACGCCGCCAATGAATCGCCACTGGAGACATTGCTGGCCAACGCCGCGATCCTGGTGGCGATCGTCATCTTCAAGGACGCCGGTATCACCGGGACCAAGAGCTTCGTCTCCGCCACCTTGCACCGGCGCTGGCGCGGCTGGCTGAACGGCAAGTTCAACGAGGCCCTGCTCGACGACAACCACACCCATTTCCACGCGCAACACGGCTCAGACGCCGTACCGGACAACATCGACCAGCGCGTGCAGGAATCGATCAAGGGCATGACCGGCGGCGCAATCGGCCTTGCCATGGGCGTCATCGCTGTTGCCTCGTCGCTGTTCTTCGTCGGCCAGAAACTGCTCGAAACCTCGACCGAGGTTTACGGTCTGGAGTTCCTTGGCGACTATGGCAGCGCCACCTTGGCGTTCGTGGCCGTCGTCGCCTACGTGCCGGTCAACACCTATATCGCGATCAAGCTGGGCGGGCTTTTGGAACGGCTGTCGATCCGCATGCAGAAGGCCGAGGGCAGCTATCGCGGCGAACTGACGACCTTCCTGCGCCGCAGCTTCCACGTCGCGGCCTCACGCGGCGAAGGCGTGCAGAAAGCCATGCACGAGCGGCTTTATGTCGACATCGACCGCACATGGGGCAAGCTCAACTGGATAAACGCCAGCTACGATTCCTTCGAGCGCATCTATAATTTCGTTGGCGCGAGGGTCGTTGCCTATGGGCCGGGCCTGCTCCCCTTCATCCATAGCCGCATCGACCTCAAGGGCTACATTACCGGGGCCGAACTGGTGAACTCGCTGATCAGCCAGTGTTCGTGGTTCATCCACGTCATGCCGGCGATTGCTACGCTTCGCGCCAACAGCCGCCGCGTTATGGATTTGGCCGACGCCATCGAGAACGTACAGAAGCCGGCGGAATTCTATCGCCAGACGGGCCTGTCGGAATTCCGCTACACGGTGCAGAACCCGGTGTTCGGGCTGACCATACAGAACCTGCAGCTCAACCATCAGGGCCATCAGGCCGAGCCCTTCCTGACCAGCGAAAGGCTACGCTTCCGGCGCGGCGAATGGACCTTCCTGAAAGGCGAATCCGGCTGTGGCAAGACCTCGCTGATCAAGGCCCTGAACGGCCTGTGGCCCTATGGCGGCGGCACCATCGTCTTCCCCGAGGGGATCACGACCTTCTACGCAGCGCAGGAGGTCAAGCTGCCGCAGGTGACGCTGAAGGAGCTTGTGTGTCTGCCGGAGGCAGCCGACAAGCATTGCGACGCCAGCGCAGCCGCTGCCCTGCACAAGGCTGGCCTCGGCGATTTCATCGAGTTCATGGCCGACGAAACCCGCAAGGGCATGACATGGGACCAGCTTCTGTCAGGCGGGCAGAAGCAGAAACTGGTTGTCGCCCGCATCCTGCTCCACCAGCCGGGCCTGCTGTTCCTCGACGAGGCTACCGGCGCACTCGATCCGGAGGGCAAGATTGCCTTCCATCAGGCGATCAAGGACAATTGCCCCGGCGTGACCGTCATCTCCGTGATGCACGAAGCAGTCCCGCCGCGCTCGGCAACCGGCGAGGAGTTCTATCACAGCGTGCTTACCATCGCGGACGGCACGACCTCGAAGAAGCCTCTGGCGCCGACGCTGCCGGCCGAACTCACCACCATTCTGGTCAATCCCGAGCCGCTCAACGACGGCTGGCTGCGCTTGCCGCGCATAAGGCAGCGTCAGAAGTAGCGGACGCGCCGGTATATTCTAGCTCTTGCCCCCATCGCGCACGGGGATACGCTTGAGCAGCGGGCCGATGCGCGACAATTCGTCGAGATGAATGTGCGACAGCTTGGTGAGGTAGCTGTCGGCTTTCGCCGTCAGGACCAGGAAAACGCGGCGCTGGTCCTCTGGATCCGGCTCCCTGACGACGAGTTGCGCCTCGCAAAGACGATCCACCAGCTCAACGGCGCTGTGGTGACGGATGCGAAGGCGCTCCGCAAGATCGCCAACGGTTACCGGCCGGTCTTCCGGAAACCCCTTTATCGCCAGCATGGCCTGATGCTGGCGGGGTTGCAGGCCGACGCCACGTGCAGCCTGCTGGCTGAATTCGAGGAAGCGCCGCAACAAGTAGCGGAACTCGGAAAGCGCGCGGTAGTCTTCCCGCGAGACTGCCGAGCATGGCAAGTTGGGTGGTGTTTTCGTGCCCATCTATCCCCCGCTTCCTGACGATGGCTCAGCGGTTCCGTAAGATCGGCACTGTTCCACCGAACGCAAAGCGTCCTGTCCGCCCCGCACCATAGTCGAAGCCCTCAGTTTTTCGAAGGGCGAACTTTTCCAATGCGACACTACGCGCGCGCCGCTGGATCACACGACTGCAGGCCTTGGAAACCGGGAAACTCAGTCGACGCGCTTGCCGTCTTTCAACCGGCAACTCGGTGCGTACATCGTAACCAGTTCTTCCGCGGCGGTTGGATGCACGGCCATGGTGCGGTCGAAATCATCCTTGGTGCAGCCGGCCTTGAGCGGAATGCCGAGCAACTGTGCCATCTCGCCGGCATCGGGGCCCAGGATGTGCGCGCCGAGCACCTTGCGGGTCTCGCCATCGACAATCAGCTTCATCAGCATTTTTTCGTCGCGGCCGGACAAAGTGTGACGCATGGGCCGGAAAGCCGCACGATAGATTTCAAGGTCGGGGAAGCGCTTCGCCGCTTCATCTTCCGACAGGCCCACCGTACCGATCTCGGGCTGGGAAAAGACGGCTGTGGCGATGATGTCATGATCCGGCGCGGTCGGGTTTCCCTTGAAGGCGGTCTCGATGAAGCACATCGCCTCGTGGATAGCGACCGGAGTGAGTTGCACGCGGTTGGTGACGTCTCCGATCGCCCAGATGTTGTCGATATTGGTGCGCGAATACTCGTCCACGGTAATCGCACCGTTGTGGGCCATTTCGACGCCTGCAAGCTCGAGCCCGAGGTTTTCAGTATTCGGCACGCGGCCAATTGCGAGCATCACCTGATCGGCCGTCAGCACTTCACCGCCGCTCACGCGGATATCGAGCCGGCCATCCGTGCGGCGGCTGACATTTTCGGAAACTGCGTGGCAAAGAATGCGGATGCCCTTCTTCTCCATGGTTTCATGCAGCATCTTGCGCAGGTCCATGTCGAAGCGGCTGAGGATTTCGGCACCTCGGTAAACGAGCGTCGTCTCCACGCCGAGGCCATGGAAGATGTTAGCGAATTCCACGGCGATATAGCCGCCACCTTCGATGACGATCGCCTTGGGCAATTCGGCAAGATGGAAAGCTTCATTGGAAGTGATGCAGTGCTCACTGCCGGGAAGCGCCGGATGCAACGCCGGACGCCCTCCAGTGGCTATCAAGATATGGTCGGCGGTCACAGTGCGGTTTTCGGCCACCAGGTGAACGGTGTGGCGGTCGACTAGCACCGCGCGCGACTGGAATGTCTCGCCGCCGGCGTTGGCGACATTTTTCTGATATATGGCTTCAAGCCGCGCGATTTCGCGATCCTTGTTGGCAATCAGCGTTGGCCAATCGAAGGTCGCCTTCGGGACCGTCCAGCCATAGCCGGCGGCGTCGTCGAAATGTTCCGGAAACTGCGAAGCGTAGACGAATAGTTTTTTCGGAACACAGCCGCGAATGACGCATGTACCGCCAAAACGATATTCTTCCGCGATGCCGACGCGCTTGCCAAGGCTCGCCGCAACGCGCGCAGCACGCACACCTCCTGATCCGCCGCCGATGACGAAAAGATCGTAGTCGTAAGCGGTCATGTCGAAATGTCCCTGATGTGGAGCGTTGCAGCCGGACAGGTAGGACGACAGGACCTAAAAGAAAAGCCCGGACGAGCCGGGCTTTCTCAACTGATGCCAGAACGGCAGGATATTAGTTGCCGCTCGGCGCGGGAGCTGCGCCATCCGTTGCGGGTGCCGGAGCCTTCGCACCTGCGGCAGCCTGCATCGCCTCTCCAACCTGCTGGCCGAGATCACGCGCGATGCCGTTTTGCCAGATTTCGGCGGCCTTCATCAATTCGCGAGTAACGATGGGGCCGCTTCCAAGCAGCTTCTTGCCCGCTTCCGAGCCGTAGAAGGTGGCGATGTCATTCAACTCCTGCTCGGAGAACACCTTGGCGTAAGCCGTCGCGGCTTCCTTCTCAAGGTCGGCGCGGCGTGGCGCCAGCGCGAGGGCCTTGGCCGCAACGGTCGTGGTGATCAATTCCTGCAGATCCGGGTTCTTCTGGATCAGGGATGATTCCAGCGCAGCCGCGGCCTGCGGCAGGATGTTGTCGAAAGAATCCGTTGCATGAATGGCTGCAACCGCGGCCTTTGCAGCCTTGAGGTGCGATTCGGAAATATCCTGCGCAAACGAGGGCATGGCAAAGGCCACGATGGCCGAAGCCGCCAAGGCTGCGGCAAAGCGACGGATTCGGATATTCGACATCATGATTGGCAGGACTCCCTGAGTTACCGGGCGGCGTAGATTGTCTCGATGCCGTCGCTGCCAGCGATTATCGCCGCAGACGCCAGCCCGATGAAGAAACCGTGCTCGACCACGCCCGGAATGGCGTGAAGAGCAGCTGACAGCGCTCTTGTATCCGGAATGCGGCCAAAAGATGCATCCAGGATGAAATGGCCACCGTCTGTAACAAATGGCTGACCGTCCGTCATCCGCAATATGAGCGGCCCGGAAAGCCCAAGCCTTGCGGCGGCGGCGCCAATGGCGATTTCCGTGGCGCGCAATCCAAACTTGTTCACTTCGATCGGCAGAGGGAAACGACCGAGGGTTTCAACCAGCTTCGAGCGATCTGCAATCACGATCATGCGAGCAGAGGCAGCCGCAACGATCTTCTCACGCAAAAGCGCGCCACCGCCGCCTTTGATCAGCGTCAATTCAGGGTCGATCTCGTCAGCACCGTCGATGGTGAGGTCGAGTTCCGGCGTTTCGTCAAGGGTAGAAAGCCGTACTCCGAGCTCCTTGCAGAGCGCCGCCGTACGCTCCGAGGTTGGCACACCGATAACATCAAGACCGGTCGCGACCTTGGCGGCCAGCAAGCGTACGAACTCCTCGGCGGTAGAGCCAGTGCCAATGCCAAGCCGCATGCCCCCAGCGACATGCGCAAGCGCTGCTCGCGCCGCCTCGATCTTCAACTGCCGTGCGTCCATGACGGTCAATCTTTTCTCGTGCTCATTCTTAAATTCCGCCTCTAACACTTTTGATCGTTGGGTCAAAGGCGCAGAACCAGCGCTTTGCGCAGCTTGCACAGCCGTTTTCAGCGAGCTATCGCCTTGCCCATACCAATGGAAGAAGAATCGCCATGATACGCCCGATCATCGTTTTCGACCTCGACGGCACGTTGATCGACACAGCGCCCGACCTGATGGACAGCCTCAACTACTCCCTGAGCGCAGCCGCCCTGCCCCATGTCGATGCCCCCGCCTTCCGCCGTTTTGTCGGCAACGGCGGTCGCGTGATGATCGAGCGCGCCTTTGCTGCACAGAACAAGCCATTGCCTATCGAAGAACATGAGCGGCTGCTCGATCTGTTCCTCGATTCCTACACCCAAAGCATTCCCGGCAAATCGCGGCCCTACCCCGGCGTTCTGGATGCGATCGAACGGTTCGAGAGCGCCGGATATCTGTTGGCCATCTGCACCAACAAGTACGAAGCGAATTCGCTGGCGTTGATCGAGGCGCTCGGACTGTCCAGGCATTTTGCAGCAAATTGCGGACAGGATACATTTCCTTTCCGCAAGCCAGACCCGCGCCATTTGGTCGAAACGATCAAGCGCGCCGGCGGTGATCCTGCAGAGGCACTGATGGTGGGCGATTCGCAAACCGACATCGATACGGCAAAGGCTGCTGGGATTCCGGTCGCCGCCGTGGATTTCGGCTATACTGATCGGCACGTCCGCGAATTCGATCCGTCGGTAGTCATCTCGCACTTCGATGAGCTGACGCTCGACCTCGCGCATCGACTGATTTCTGCGGCGAAATAACGCTACGGCCAGCCTTCCCGGATTTGGCCGGCGAGCGGTGTCCAGGCGGTTGACTTCGATAGCGGCCCTACCTTATATCGCGGCGCGCTTGGCCTTTGGGCAACGAGCGGGCGATTAGCTCAGCGGGAGAGCACACCCTTCACACGGGTGGGGTCGTAGGTTCAATCCCTACATCGCCCACCATT
>CAZROU010000084.1:0-6517 GCA_964601795.1 uncultured Mesorhizobium sp.
CTATTGTTTTTTATTATTATAATCTTTTTTGTCGGGGGGGGTTTAGCGCCCGCGCCGCGCCAGAACAAGGAATGACGAGATGAACGGTCAGAATATCCGCATCCGCCTGAAAGCGTTCGATCACCGCGTGCTCGATGCTTCGACGCGGGAAATCGTGTCGACGGCCAAGCGCACCGGCGCCAACGTCCGTGGCCCAATTCCGCTGCCGACCCGGATCGAAAAGTTCACGGTCAACCGCTCGCCCCACGTCGACAAGAAGAGCCGCGAGCAGTTCGAGATGCGCACCCACAAGCGTCTTCTCGATATTGTTGATCCGACTCCGCAGACGGTTGACGCGTTGATGAAGCTCGACCTGGCCGCCGGCGTGGATGTCGAAATCAAGCTCTAAGAGCTTAAACAAGAACTCGCAGGGGGAAACCCCGGAGCTCCTCTGAAGGAAAACGAACCGATGCGTTCAGGTGTAATTGCACAGAAGGTGGGAATGACCCGCATCTATAACGATGCCGGCGAGCATGTCCCCGTCACCGTTCTTCGCATGGAGAACTGCCAGGTCGTTGCGCAGCGCACGCAGGAAAAGAACGGCTACACCGCCGTTCAGCTCGGCGTTGGTCTTGCCAAGGTCAAGAATACGTCGAAGGCGATGCGCGGCCATTTCGCTGCCGCCTCCGTCGAGCCGAAGGCCAAGGTTGCCGAATTCCGCGTCTCTGCCGACAATCTCATTGATGTCGGCGCCGAGTTGACGGTCGAGCATTTCGTGCCTGGCCAGAAGGTCGACGTGACCGGCACCACCACCGGTAAGGGCTTCCAGGGCGTCATCAAGCGCCACCACATGGGTGGTGGCCGCGCGACCCACGGCAACTCGGTGTCCCACCGTACCCACGGCTCGACTGGTCAGCGCCAGGACCCGGGCAAGGTGTTCAAGGGCAAAAAGATGGCTGGCCATCTGGGTGATGTTCGCGTCACCACGCAGAATGTCGAGGTCGTTTCGACCGATGCCGATCGCGGCCTCATCCTGATCCGTGGCGCCGTTCCCGGCACCAAGGGCGCATGGATTCTGGTTCGCGACGCCGCCAAGGTGGCGCTGCCGGCAAACGCACCGAAGCCTGCTGCGATCCGCGCCGCTGGCAAGGCTGCCGCGAAGAACGATGCTCCGGCCAATGAGGGAGCGGAATAATGGACATCAAGATCACAACGCTCGGCGGCAAAGACGCCGGCAAGGTCAAGCTCTCCGAGGAGATTTTCGGCCTTGATCCGCGCGGAGACATTCTGCAGCGCGTCGTGCGCTGGCAGCTTGCCAAGAAGCAGCAGGGTACGCATCAGGCCAAGGGCCGCGCCGATATCGCGCGCACCGGCGCCAAGATGTACAAGCAGAAGGGTACCGGCCGCGCCCGTCACCACTCGGCTCGTGCTCCGCAGTTCCGCGGCGGCGGCAAGGCACACGGTCCCGTCGCACGCAGCCACGAGCATGATCTGCCGAAGAAGATCCGCGCTCTGGGCCTGAAGCATGCGCTGTCGGCCAAGGCCAAGGCTTCGTCGATCATCATTATCGACGATCTGAAGCTCGCTGAAGCGAAGACCAAGGCGCTGGTAGCGAATTTCGCTACGCTCGGCCTGACCAACGCTTTGGTGATCGGCGGTGCCGAGCTCGACGCCAACTTCAAGCTGGCGGCGACCAACATTCCAAACATCGACGTGCTGCCGATCCAGGGCATCAACGTCTATGACATTCTGCGCCGCGGCACGCTGGTCCTTTCCAAGGCGGCGGTCGAGGCTCTCGAGGAGCGCTTTAAATGACCGACCTTCGTCACTACGACGTGATCGTCTCGCCCGCGATCACTGAAAAGTCGACCATGGCTTCCGAGCAGAACCAGGTGGTCTTCAACGTCGCCAAGAAGGCGTCGAAGCCTGAGATCAAGGCCGCTGTCGAGGCGCTGTTCGGCGTCAAGGTTCTGGCCGTCAACACGCTTGTCCGCAAGGGCAAGGTCAAGCGCTTCCGCGGCACAATCGGCCGTCAGGGCGATGTCAAGAAGGCAGTCGTGACTTTGGTCGACGGCCATTCGATCGACGTCGCGACGGGCCTCTGAGTAAGGCGGCGAGGACAAGAACATGGCTTTGAAACATTACAACCCGATTACGCCGAGCACCCGCCAGCTGGTCATCGTCGACCGCTCGGGCCTGCACAAGGGCAAGCCGGTCAAGGGCCTGACCGAAGGCTTGACCAAGTCCGGCGGCCGCAACAACTACGGACGCATCACCGCCCGCTTCATCGGTGGCGGCCACAAGCGCACGTACCGCATCATCGACTTCAAGCGTCGCAAGCTGGATGTCGTCGGTACCGTTGAGCGTCTGGAATACGATCCGAACCGCACCGCGTTCATCGCGCTGATCAAGTACGAGGACGGCGAGCTCAACTACATCATCGCCCCGCAGCGCCTCGCGGCCGGCGACAAGGTCGTGGCTGGTGAATCGGTCGACGTGAAGCCGGGCAACGCGATGCCGTTGTCGTCGATGCCGGTCGGCACGATCGTTCACAATATCGAACTGAAGCCCGGCAAGGGCGGCCAGGTCGCTCGTTCGGCTGGCGCCTATGCCCAGCTCGTCGGTCGTGACCAGGGCATGGCGATCCTGCGCCTCAACTCCGGTGAGCAGCGCGTTGTCCATGGCTCGTGCTTTGCCACGGTCGGTGCAGTGTCGAACCCGGATCACGGCAACATCAACGACGGCAAGGCTGGCCGCACTGTTTGGCGTGGCAAGCGCCCGCACAATCGCGGCGTTACCATGAACCCGGTCGACCACCCCCACGGTGGTGGCGAAGGCCGCACATCCGGTGGCCGTCATCCGGTTACCCCGTGGGGCAAGCCGACCAAGGGCAAGAAGACGCGGTCCAATAAGGCGACCGACAAGTTCATCGTGCGTTCGCGTCACGAGCGCAAGAGCTAAGAAGAGGTAACGCCAAGTGACTCGTTCTATTTGGAAAGGCCCCTTCATCGACGGCTACCTTCTCAAGAAGGCAGACAAGGTTCGTGAAGGTGGTCGCAGTGAGGTGATCAAGATGTGGAGCCGCCGTTCCACCATCCTGCCGCAGTTCGTCGGCCTCACCTTCGGTGTTTACAACGGCCAGAAGCACGTCCCCGTTTCGGTGAACGAGGACATGGTTGGTCACAAGTTCGGTGAGTTCGCTCCGACCCGTACCTACTACGGTCACGGCGCGGACAAGAAGGCAAAGAGGAAGTAACAGATGGGCAAGGCCAAAGCTCCGCGCAGGCTTGCTGACAACGAGGCACGTGCCGTTCTGCGCACGATCCGTGTCAGCCCGCAGAAGCTCAATCTGGTTGCCGCGCTTATCCGCGGCAAGAAGGTTGCCACAGCGCTGAACGATCTTGAATTTTCGCGCAAGCGTATTTCCGAGACCGTCAAGAAGACGTTGGAATCGGCGATCGCCAATGCGGAAAACAACCATGATCTGGATGTTGATGCGCTGATCGTGGCCGAAGCCTATGTCGGCAAGTCGATCGTCATGAAGCGTTTCCACGCTCGTGGCCGTGGTCGCGCCAGCCGTATCGAGAAGCCGTTTTCGCACCTCACGATTGTTGTTCGTGAAGTCGAGGAAAAAGGGGAGGCCGCTTAATGGGCCAGAAAATCAATCCTATCGGTCTCCGTCTCGGCATCAACCGCACCTGGGATTCCCGCTGGTACGCAAACACCGGCGAGTACGGCAAGCTGCTGCATGAAGACATCAAGATCCGCGAGTATCTTGAGAAGGAACTGAAGCAGGCCGCGATTTCCAAGGTCGTGATCGAGCGCCCTCACAAGAAGTGCCGCGTCACCATCCACGCAGCGCGTCCGGGCCTCATCATCGGCAAAAAGGGTGCTGACATCGAGAAGCTTCGCAAGAAGCTGACCGAGATGACGAATTCCGAAACGCACCTCAACATCGTTGAAGTGCGCAAGCCGGAAATCGACGCAACGCTCGTTGCCCAGTCGATCGCACAGCAGCTTGAGCGTCGTATTGCCTTCCGCCGCGCCATGAAGCGCGCTGTGCAGTCGGCCATGCGTCTCGGCGCTGAAGGCATCCGCATCAACTGCGGTGGCCGTCTCGGCGGCGCTGAAATCGCGCGTATGGAATGGTATCGTGAAGGCCGCGTGCCTCTGCATACCCTTCGCGCCGACGTCGACTACGGCACGGCCGAAGCCCAGACCGCCTACGGCATCTGCGGCGTCAAGGTGTGGGTGTTCAAGGGTGAAATCCTCGAGCACGATCCGATGGCATCCGAGCGTCGCGCCACCGAAGGCGAAGCGCATCCTGGCGAACGTAGCGGCGCTCGCCGTCGCGAGAACGCCTGAGATAATTGAGAATTTGGAGCAAGTAAGATGCTGCAGCCAAAGCGCACTAAGTTCCGCAAGCAGTTCAAGGGCCGCATCCACGGCGCCGCCAAGGGCGGCACCAACTTGGATTTCGGTGGCTTCGGGCTGAAGGCGCTGGAACCCAACCGCGTCACAGCACGCGAGATCGAGGCGGCTCGCCGCGCGATCACACGCGAAATGAAGCGCGCCGGTCGCGTCTGGATCCGGATTTTCCCGGATCTGCCGGTTACCTCGAAGCCTACCGAAGTCCGTATGGGCAAGGGCAAGGGCGCGGTGGACTATTGGGCAGCACGCGTGAAGCCTGGCCGCATTATGTTCGAGATCGATGGCGTGTCGGAAGAGACCGCTCGCGAGGCCCTGCGTCTCGGCGCAGCCAAGCTTTCGGTCCGCACCCGCTTCGTGCAGCGCATCGCAGAATAAGGAAGAGCTGAGATGAAAGCCGAAGTAATTCGCTCGAAGACGCAGGATCAGCTCTCTGACGAGCTCGCCAGCTTGAAGAAGGAGCAGTTCAACCTGCGCTTCCAGAAGGCTACCGGCCAGCTTGAGAAGACCGCGCGCGTCAAGCAGGTCCGCAAGGACATCGCACGCATCAAGACCATCGCCGCTGAAAAAGCCGCGGCCAAGAAGGCATAAGGACGAAAACCATGCCAAAGCGCATTCTGCAGGGCACCGTCGTCAGCGACAAGAACGAGAAGACGGTTGTCGTGAAGGTCGAACGGCGCTTCACGCATCCCGTGATGAAGAAGACCGTGCGTATGTCGAAGAAGTACAAGGCGCACGACGAAAACAACGCCCACAAGGTTGGCGACACCGTGTTCATCCAGGAATCGGCTCCGATTTCCAAGGATAAGCGTTGGGTCGTCGTGTCTTCGGACCAGGCCTGAGCGATTGGCGTAGCAAGAACGTTAGACAGACCGGGGAGGGGTGACACCTCTCTCAACAGAGAAGAAAAAGGCGGCCAGTCATGATTCAGATGCAAACAAACCTCGACGTCGCGGATAATTCCGGCGCCCGTCGTGTCATGTGCATCAAGGTGCTGGGCGGCTCGAAGCGGAAGTACGCATCCGTCGGCGACATCATCGTGGTGTCGATCAAGGAAGCCATTCCGCGCGGCCGCGTTAAGAAGGGCGATGTGATGAAGGCGGTCGTGGTTCGCACGGCCAAGGACATCCGCCGCCCGGACGGCAGCGTGATCCGTTTCGACAAGAACGCGGCCGTTCTCGTCGATAACAAGAAAGAGCCAGTCGGCACGCGTATCTTCGGGCCGGTTCCGCGCGAGCTTCGCGCCAAGAACCACATGAAGATCATCTCGCTTGCGCCTGAAGTGCTGTAAGGAGCCGCAACAATGCAAAAGATCCGTAAAGGCGACAAGGTTGTCGTTCTGGCCGGCAAGGACAAGGGTCGCTCCGGCGAGGTCCTCTCGGTTCAGCCGAAGGAAGACACCGCTGTCGTGCGTGGCGTGAACCTCATTCGCCGCCACCAGAAGCAGAGCCAGTCCCAGGAAGGCGGCATCATCACCAAGGAAGCGCCGCTCCATCTGTCGAACATTGCGCTGGCCGACCCCAAGGACGGCAAGCCGACCCGCGTCGGCTTCAAGTTCGAGACGGACGGCAAGAAGGTGCGCTTTGCGAAGCGCTCGGGAGAAACGATCAATGGCTAAGGCTCAGCAAGCTACGGCTCAGAATACGCCGCGCCTGAAGAAGGTTTACAACGAAACCATTCGCAAGGCGCTGCAGGAGCAGTTCAAGTACGACAACGAGATGCAGGTTCCGCGTCTCGACAAGATCGTGCTGAACATGGGTGTTGGCGAAGCGACGGCCGACTCCAAGAAGCCTTCTGTTGCCGCCGAGCATCTGGCGCTTATCGCTGGCCAGAAGCCCGTCATCACGCGTGCCCGCAAGTCGATCGCCGGCTTCAAGGTTCGCGAGAACATGCCGATCGGCACCAAGGTCACTCTGCGTCAGGAACGCATGTATGAGTTCCTTGACCGGCTGGTGAACATCGCACTGCCGCGCGTCCGCGACTTTCGCGGGCTGAATCCGAAGAGCTTTGATGGTCGTGGCAACTATGCCATGGGCATCAAGGAACACATCGTGTTCCCGGAAATCAACTACGACAAGGTTGATCAGGTCTGGGGCATGGACATCATCGT
>CAZROU010000085.1:0-6271 GCA_964601795.1 uncultured Mesorhizobium sp.
TGTAGGACTTGACGTAGGAGCGGAAGATTTCCGTCACCATCTCCTCGTTGGTCGGACCGTAGAGCAGTTCGCGCTCCTGTCGGTCCTTGATGCGCAACATCTCCTTGCCATAGGCGTCGTAGCGGCCGCTTTCGCGCCATAACTCTGCCGACTGGATGGTCGGCATCAGTATTTCCAGCGCCCCGGCTCGGTCCTGTTCCTCGCGGATGATGCGGCAAACCTTATCGAGCACCCTCTTGCCAAGGGGCAGCATCGTGAAGGACCCCTGTCCCTGCTGGCGGATCATGCCGGCGCGCAGCATGAGCCTGTGAGAGACGATCTCGGCCTCACGCGGGTTTTCCTTGAGAATTGGCAAGAAGTAGCGCGACAAACGCATGAGCTGTTCCGTGAGAGAAAAGTGCGCCACCGGAATCGGTGCGCCGCTGGCCTGTTTGCTTCGGCTTCATAGCCATTTCATGGCCGAATGGAAACCCGCGCTCGTCAGTTGGTGGATCGGTAATGATGCCGCAGCCGTGGCCTGACCATTCCGCAGGCATGGACCGCGGTTTTATTGTGCAACGCAGCACATTTAAGTCGACATATGAGCAAAATTTGTAGTGACTTTCTTGCGGGCGTTGGTCTAGTGTGCCTCGATAATCGAGAGGGCAGAGCAAAATCTGCCCTCCTACGCGGTCAAAGTCTTGGGAGGATGCGATCTAGGCGCGGTTACTCGCTGCCGCCGGACAACGGAACACAGATCGGACGCGTTTATTGCAAGGCCTCGTGCCTTGCATTTTTTTTGTGCAGATTTCTACCGGCAGGCACGACGAACGGCTTCACTTGAAGTCGGGCACCATCCGCGGGATGTTATCAAAACCTAGGCCCAGGATGTTTGTGACAACGTAGAGAACGGCCATGATCGTGGCTGTCACCAACGTTGTCCAAAGCACGGCTCGCAGCATATGCGGTCCGCGCGGTGCACTCGGTACTGTGCCCAGCGTGATATCGCCATCATCTTCCTGTGTTTTGACACCAAACGGCAGGATCGCAAAAAGAACCAGCCACCACAGCACAAAGAACAGCGCAGTGAACGAGATCCAACTCATGACTGTTCCAGTTCGATCAGTGTGCCGAAGAAGTCCTTTGGATGCAGGAACAGGACAGGCTTGCCATGCGCACCGGTCTTTGGATTGCCGTCGCCAAGCACGCGCGCACCACCGGCTTTGAGCTTGTCGCGCGCGGCCAATATATCCTCGACCTCGTAGCAGACGTGATGCATGCCGCCGGACGGGTTCTTGTCCAGGAAGGCGGAAATGGGCGATGTCTCGCCCAATGGCTCCAGAAGCTCGATCTTGGTGTTGCCGACATCGATAAAGACAACCGTCACACCGTGCTCTGGCAATGCCTGCGGCTCTGTCACACGGGCACCGAGCGTTTCGCGATAGGTAGCGACTGCAGCGGCCAGATCAGGCACCACGACAGCAACATGGTTCAAGCGTCCAAGCATGGCGGCTCCGCGTGGTAATAGGGCCTCAAGGCAGCGGGAGAAGAATGGAGAAGACCATCGCAATTCACTTCCCTACGGCCTTACTGCCCTATCCCCTTACTCCCTTATTCTTCACCGCGTGACGAACACCGTCACCAGCGGCTTTTTCCCCCAGGCTTCGTTTGCAGCAGCCCTGACGGCCCGACGCACGGATTCCTGGACGAGGTCGAGGTCTTTTCGGCGCTGGCGGGGGATCGAGTCTACGGCGCCGATTGCCGCATCGAGCATCAGATCCTCCAGTGTCTCGCCGCTGGCATCTGTCTCGGCAACGCCAATGGCGACAAGATCAGGATCACCCGCGAGTTCATACTTGTCGTCCAGAACGACATTGACGGCGACATGGCCGGCAAACGAAAGCTTGCGTCGATCACGGATGCCCATCGCCTCGTCGGTGCCAACCAGCCTGCCATCCTTGTAGACACGCCCGAACGGCACTTGGTCGATGATTGCCGCCGTCCCCGGAGAAAGCCGCAGCATGTCGCCATCGCGAATTTGCGCCACTTGGGCGATGCCGGACATCGCCATCAGCGAGCCTTGCGCAACCAGATGCGCTGCCTCGCCATGCACAGGCACGCCAATTTGCGGGCGCACCCATTCGTACATGCGCTTCAGTTCACTGCGGCGCGGGTGGCCGGAAACATGCACCAGCGCATCGCCGTCCTCGATGATCTTCATGCCGAGGTCGATGAGGCGGTTCTTGATCTCGAGGATCGCTTTCTCATTGCCGGGAATGGTGCGGGACGAAAAGATCACCGTGTCGCCGGCCGTCAGCGAAACGGTTTTCATCTCGTCACGCGAAAGTTTGGCAAGTGCGGCCAGCGGCTCGCCCTGGCTGCCCGTGCAGATGATCACCAGGTTTTTCCGGTCGATGAAACCGTAGTCTTCCTCGGCGACGAATTCCGGCAATCCGTCCATGTAGCCGAGTTCGTCGGCTACATCGATCACTCTCTTCAGTGAGCGGCCTAGCACGAGACACTTGCGGCCTGCATCGCGCGCCGCGCGCGCAATCGAGATGATGCGGCCGACATTCGAGGAAAAGGTGGTGATGGCGACACGGCCCTTGGCTTGTTCGATCAGCGTCTTCAAGCTGGCGCCGACCTCCTGCTCCGAAGGCGAATCCCCTTCCCTCAACGCATTGGTGGAATCGCAGATCAGCGCCAGAACCCCTTTGTCGCCATAGGCGCGGAAACGGCCCTCGTCGGTTTTGGGGCCTAGTGTCGGCGCAGGATCGATCTTCCAGTCGCCGGTATGGATCACCGTTCCCGCAGGCGTAGTGATCGCCAAAGACATAGGTTCAGGAATGGAGTGAGCCACTGGAATGGCCTCGATCTCGAACGGGCCGATCGTGAATTTTTCCCCGGCGCGATAGACCGTTACCGGAATTTTCGGTGCGCCCTGTTCGCCTTGGCGCTTGGCCTCCAGCAGGCCGGCTGAAAACGGCGTCATCCACACCGGCGCCTTGAGGCGCGGCCAGATGTCATGCAATGCACCGTAATGATCCTCATGCGCATGGGTGATGACGATACCGCGTAAGCTGGCGATGTTTTCTTCGATGAAGCGCGTATCGGGCAGGATCAGGTCGACACCGGGATGGGACGGGTCGGGGAAGGTCACGCCGACATCGACGACAAGCCATTCGCGCGCAGTGGCCGGCCCATAGCCATAGAGCGCGAAATTCATGCCGATCTCGCCGACACCGCCAAGCGGCACGAAAACCAGTTCGGCATTTTCCGCTTGCGCCATTGTCATACCTTTCTCGAAGAGAGCCGATGGACCCTCAGGATCAGCGTTGTCGATATGTCACCCCAGGTCAGGGCGCTTTCTCAAACGGCCGCGGCTGAAGCGACCGCGCCGAAATGAACATCGCCCGCCGCAATCGTCACGACAGACCCGTTCTTATCGCGGATCACGAAACGGCAGTCCTCGTCAATGGTCTCGAATGTGCCGCGCACCACATTACCGTCAATTCTGACAGCAACCTCACTGCCGATCCCCGCCGCACGCTCAAGCCACCGGCGGCGTATAGCGGCAAGGCCGCGCCCGTCCCCCCATAGGCGCGCATTTTCCTGCCAGGCATCCGACAAAGCCAGGAACAGCATTTCAGCGTCGCAATTGGCGCCCAATGCCTTAAGGGAAGTAGCTGGATAAGGCACGTCCTGCGGGTAGGCCACCACATTCACACCGATGCCGACAGCCACCGCGAAGCGGCCATTGTCGAGCAGCGTCGATTCCAGAAGGATGCCGGCCATCTTGGCGCCAGAGGCCAGCACATCGTTGGGCCACTTCAACTCGAATCGATTGCGCCCTTCGCCACTGCCGCCGTCCACGCCGATTGAAATACGTCCCTTCGGCACGACCGCGTCGAGCGCATCCGCAAGCGCCAGCCCCGCAACGAAGCCGAGCGTGGCGGCCAGTCTCAGTTCAAAATCGGCAACCACCAGCAAGGTCGCGGCAAGATTGCCTTCCGGCGAAAGCCAGGTTCGCCCTCGCCGGCCACGCCCACTTTGCTGGTTTTTCGAAACGACCCAAAGCTTGCCCGGGTCGCCGGCGCGGGCGCTTTCCAGGGCCTGCGCATTGGTCGAGCCGATCGTGTCATACGCGTCGAGGCGATATCCCTGGGATGCCGCTGTCGGCGCGAGCGCGAAAGCCATCAGAAGAACGTCTTGGCAGCCGCCTGCGCATAGGTGCCGATCGGTCCGCCAATCAGCACGTAGAACAGCACAAAGGCTCCCGACGCGCCCAGCACGACACGCAATTCGAACGGCATCGGCTCAAAGCCACCGACAGGTTCGTCGAACCACATGATCTTGATGATCCTGAGATAGTAGAATGCGGCCACGACCGAAGACAGCACGCCGATAACCGCCAGCGCGTAGAGTTCGGCATTGATGGCCGCGAGGAACACGTACCATTTCGCCCAGAAGCCCGCGAGCGGCGGAATGCCTGCCAGCGAGAACAGAAGAATGGTGAGGATGGTCGCCATCACCGGGTTGGTTCGGGAAAGTCCGGCCAGATCGCCAATCGTCTCGACCTGTCCCTCCTTGCGCCGCATGGCGATGAGGAAGGCAAAGGTGCCCAGCGTCATCGCCACATAGATCAGCATGTAGATGATGACGCCCCGCACGCCTGCCTCGCTGTTGGAGGCAAGGCCCACCAGCGCAAAACCCATATGGCCAATCGAGGAATAGGCCATCAGGCGCTTGAAGTTGCGCTGGCCGATGGCCGCGAACGAGCCAAGCGCCATCGAGGCGATCGACACGAACACGATGATCTGCTGCCAGTCGCTCGCCGATGGCTGGAATGCTTCCATCACAAGACGCAGGATCAGCGCCATCGTCGCCACCTTGGGCGCCACTGCAAAGAAAGCCGTCACTGGCGTCGGCGCGCCCTCATAGACGTCGGGCGTCCACATATGGAATGGCGCTGCCGAAATCTTGAAGACAAGGCCGGCCAGGATGAAGACAAGTCCGAACAGGACTCCGACCTGCCTTTCCGCACCCGTAAGCGTCGAGGCGATGACATTGAAGTCGATGGAGCCTGTGTAGCCGTACACAAGCGAAATGCCGTAAAGCATCATGCCGGTGCCGAGCGCGCCAAGCACGAAATACTTCAAGCCGGCCTCGCTCGAACGCAAGCTGTCGCGATTGATTGCCGCAACGATATAGAGCGCCAGCGACTGCAGCTCGAAGCTGAGATAGAGCGCGATCATGTCGTTTGCAGATGCCATCAAAAGCATGCCGGTGGACGACAGCATCACGAGTATCGGATACTCGAAGCTGTCGAACTTCTCCGCCTTCGCAAAGCCGACCGACATGACTAGCGTCACGGCAGCACCGGCAAGCGTAAGCACTTTCATGAAACGTGCGAACGGATCGACGACGAAGGAATTGCCGAACGCTTTGCCCTCACCGACCGAGAAAAGCAGCCATGCTCCCGCGGCAGCCATCACGAGAACGGCAAGCGTGGTCACGAGGGTGCTCGAGCGGCTGTTGGAATAGACGCCAACCATCAGAAGCACCATCGCCCCAACGGCAAGGATGAGTTCCGGCGTTAGCAGTGCGAGACTGGCGGAGAGTTCCGGCGTCATGGTTCGCTAAATCTCCAGTCAGTTTGCAGCCGCGGTCTGCGCGGCATTGATGGATGCAGTGACATTGGTCACCAGCGCCTTGACCGACTGCGCTGTCGCGTCGAACACCGGCGCCGGATAGACGCCGAAGAAGATCGTCAGCACCACCAGCGGATAGAGGATCGCCTTTTCGCGCCCGGACAGGTCGAGCATGCCCTTCAGGCTGTCCTTGGTCAGCGTACCGAACACCACTCGCCGATAAAGCCAAAGCGCGTAGGCAGCCGAAAGGATCACACCCGTCGTCGCAAAGAACGCCACCCAGGTATTGGCTTTGAACGCACCGAGCAGCGTCAGGAATTCGCCAACGAAACCGCTGGTGCCGGGCAAGCCGACATTGGCCATAGTGAAGATCAGGAAGGCCACCGCATATTTCGGCATATTGTTGACGAGGCCGCCATAAGCATCGATCTCGCGCGTGTGCAGCCGGTCGTAGATCACACCGACACATAGGAAGAGCGCACTGGAAACCAGGCCGTGCGACAGCATCTGGAAGATCGCGCCCTGGATGCCCTCGGCATTCATCGCGAAGATACCCATGGTCACGTAGCCCATATGCGCGACGGAGGAATAGGCAATCAGCTTCTTCATGTCCTCCTGCATCAGCGCGACCAGCGAGGTGT
>CAZROU010000086.1:0-6123 GCA_964601795.1 uncultured Mesorhizobium sp.
CAGATCAAGCAGCAGATCGAGGAGACCACCTCGGACTACGACAAGGAGAAGCTGCAGGAACGTCTGGCCAAGTTGGCGGGCGGCGTTGCAGTCATCCGCGTCGGCGGTTCCACGGAAGTCGAAGTCAAGGAAAAGAAGGACCGCGGCGATGACGCCCTGAACGCGACCCGCGCGGCCGTCGAAGAAGGCATCGTCCCGGGCGGCGGCGTCGCTCTCCTGCGCGCCACGCAGGCCATCAAGGCCACCGGCGCCAACGCTGACCAGGCTGCTGGTATCGCCATCGTTCGCCGCGCTCTGCAGGCGCCTGCCCGCCAGATCGCGACCAACGCCGGTGCGGAAGCTTCGATCGTTGTCGGCAAGATCCTCGAGAACAAGGGTGCTACCTTTGGCTACAACGCAGCCAAGGACGAGTATGGCGATCTGATCGCGCTCGGCATTGTCGACCCGGTTAAGGTCGTGCGCACTGCTCTCCAGGACGCGGCTTCGGTTGCCGGCCTGCTGGTAACCACCGAAGCCATGATCGCCGACGCGCCGAAGAAGGAAGCTGCCGGCGGCATGCCTGGCGGTATGCCCGGCGGCATGGGCGGCATGGGCGGCATGGACTTCTAAGAAGTCCGAACCGTTAGCCAAAACCATTGAGCTCAAGCCCGCTTTGGCGGGCTTGAGTTTTTTTTATGGCCGGGCACCGCGTAACCATCAGGTTGAACTGCGCACACAGCAAACAATCCACCGCGCGGCTATTCACCCAAACCGATATCGAGCCACCCGAAGGCCAGGTAGCGTTTCCATTTCCAACTGCTGGAAAGTGATACGGGGGCCGGTCGGCGGTTGGCAGCGGTACGAGGAGGCCACTATGTGCCAGCGCCGGCCGGCCGACCCCACGGACCCAGGAGATGCGGCGGACCTGAGCATCATGGGGTATTTTTCGAACAATTCCGGGATTCACCTCGCCTCGGAACAGTCCTCCCAATGAGATGGACAGTTGCGCAAGAGCTTAGGAAAATCAATAGTTTCTTAACCAATCTCCGGCGGTCACTCGGATTAAGGTAAATTCATAACCATTCCGAATTGACGAGCTAAATCTGTTGGTTGACTTGGCTTAAGTCTTTAAGCTGCCTTCGCAACCACACGGTTGCGGCCGCCGCTCTTGGCTTCGTAGAGCGCCAGATCTGCACGCTTCATCAGAGCCTCGACACTGTCCGCACCTTTCAGGATCGATGAAACGCCGACACTCACCGTCACGTTGATCGACTTCCCATCCTTTCCGACTGCAAAAGGCAGATGGGCAACCTCCGCACGTATCCGCTCGGCTACTTTCTCGGCAACAAGGCCGTCCGTGTCGGGCATGACGATAACGAACTCCTCGCCTCCGAAACGGCACGCCAAGTCAATACCACGCACATTCTGGCGCAAGCGGCGGGCGAACTCCTTCAACACGTCATCTCCGCCGTCGTGACCGTAGGTGTCGTTCACCGACTTGAAGCGATCAAGGTCGGTAATCATGACCGAAAGCGGCCGACGGCGCGCAACGGCTCGGTCGAACAACGTCTGCAGATGACTATCCAGGTAACGCCTGTTGTGAAGGCCTGTCAGCGGATCGGTCACAGCCATTTCGATGGTCTGCGTCACGCTCGCGCGTAGCTGGTCGTTGTAGCGTTTGCGTCGAACCTGCGTGCGCAGACGCGCCGTCAGTTCATGCGGATCGATCGGTCGAACGAGATAATCGTTGATGCCAAGTTCAAGACCACGAATGACCCTGTCTTCTTCGCCGGCATCCGCGACAAGGATGATTGGCAGGAAGCGGGTTCTGTCGAGCGAGCGCAACTGCGAGCAAAGCCGCAACGGATCGAAATCGGCAAAGCCGGTCGAAATCATCACGCATTCGTAGTTGGAGTCAGCCGCCTGGAAGAAACCGGCGTGTGGATCGGTCGTCACATCGAGGTCTACTGAGCCGCGAAGCATCGCTTGAATACGCTCAAACGAGGCGGGGCGCTCATCCACCAGAAGCACCTTCGGAGACTCTTCGTGCGAAGGGAAATTGCGCCCCAGCATTTCTTCTATGCCGATATTGCGGGTTGTTGCCGCGCGAAGGCGCAGTTCATCGGTCAACATCTTGAGCCTGACAAGGCTCTTGACGCGGGTCATCAATTGCAGGTCGTTGACTGGCTTGGTCAGGAAATCGTCAGCGCCCGCCTCCAGCCCCCGTACTCTGTCGGCCACCTGGTCGAGCGCAGTGATCATCACGATCGGAATGTGAGACGTGGCCGGGTCGCTCTTCAGGCGACGGCACACTTCGAAGCCGTCCATATCCGGCATCATGACATCCAGAAGAATGACGTCGATCTTGCTGGTTTCGCAGGTTTCGATTGCCTCGGGTCCGGAGTTTGCCTTCAAGACCTCGAAATATTCAGCGAGCAGGCGAACTTCGAGCAGCTTTACGTTCGCCGGGATATCGTCAACCACAAGAATTCGGGCAGTCATCTGAAGCGCCCTTCGCGTATGAAATGTGCAATCATCAGGCGTCGCCCAGATAGGATTTTATTGTCTCGATGAAACGCGGCACGGAGATCGGCTTGGAGATGTAAGCCTCGCACCCTCCCTGACGGATGCGTTCCTCGTCGCCCTTCATGGCGAATGCAGTAACGGCGATGACCGGGATGACATGAAGATCATCGTCTTCCTTCAGCCATTTGGTCACCTCCAGTCCGGAAACCTCGGGCAACTGAATGTCCATCAGGATAAGGTCAGGCCGGTGAGTGCGCGCCAGATCCAGCGCCTCCAGACCGTTGCGCGTGCGCACAGTCTCGTACCCGCTGGCCTCAATGAGGTCGCGAAAGAGCTTCATGTTGAGCTCGTTGTCTTCGACGATCATTACTTTTTTCGGCATCGACTTCCCGTCCCGGACGCTGTCCGTGAAAAACAGCAACCGCCATGCGCTCGGCCGGAACGCACCAAACCCGGTGCTACACTACCGCAAGATGATTGACGAAACGGAAATCAACCGTTCGAAAAACATCCGCACCCGGCTGGCCGCTGATTTGCTTCTTGCTGCAACTTGCCGCGGACGGCAGATGCGATTACTTGCCGGGAGACTCAAGAATCCTGATCCCGAACACGGGAAAGGTAGCGATGCCGGACAACGCGTCAAGACGACAGGAAGCTGAAGCCGTCGCCATCAAGGCGCTGGGTTTCATTGCCGCCGACCCGGAACTCCTGCCGCGTTTCCTTGCCATCACCGGCATCGAGGCTTCTTCCATAAGGCGCGCGGCTGCCGAACCCGGCTTTCTTGCCGGCGTACTGCAGTTTGTCCTGGCGCATGAGCCGACGCTTCTGAGGTTCGCGGAAGAAGCCGGAATCCCTCCGGCCTCGGTCGCAACAGCGCAGAAACACCTGCCGGCAGGCGACGACAGATATGAAAGTTCGACATGAGCGATGATCCCGAGACAGCACGCCAGATCGAAGAACTGGCTTCCGACGACAGGCCTTTGCTCATTCTGGATGTCGACGACGTCGTGCTTGAGTTCATCCGCCCTTTTCCGCGCTTCCTGGAAAAACGCGGATTCGGACTGACATTTTCCTCCTTCCGCCTGACCGGCAACATTGCTGAGCGGGCGAGCGGACGGCTGGTCGACCAAACCGAGGTCTGGTCACTTCTCGATGAATTTTTCGAGGCCCAGGCCGCATGGCAAGGCATCACCGATGGTGCGGCCGAGACGCTGTCGCGGTTTGCCGGCCAAGCCGAGATCGTTCTGCTGACGGCCATGCCGCACCGCCACCGCGCCACACGCCGCGCCCATCTTGATGCGCTTGGCCTGCCTTACCCGCTGCTCACCACCGAAATGGCGAAAGGCCCGGCTGTGGCCAAGCTGCGCGGCCCGCGCGGACGCCCAATCGCTTTTGTCGATGACCAGCCGCCAAATCTTGTCTCGGCGCGCGAATCCGTCGCGGACGCCCATCTCTTCCATCTCATGGCCGACAACAGCCTGCGCGAATTCCTGCCGCCGCTTCCGGGCGACATCACCATCGTCCAGGACTGGCACGACGCAGCACCGAAGATCGCCAGAGTGCTAGGACTGTGACGGTACAAGGCTTGTCGCTGCTCGATGAAGACCTTAAGCGAGAGCTGACCGGTCTTTATCAAGACTGGAACCGCCACTACCATGGCATCGAACACATTGAAGCCCTGTTGACTCTGGCTGGAGAATACCGCGCCTTGTTGTCGGACCCGCAAGCCGTCGAGGCGGCGATCTGGTTTCACGACACAATTTACGACAGCCAGGCAAAGGACAACGAGGCGCAAAGTGCTGAGCTCGCCCGCCGCCGCCTCGCGGGCAAATTGGAGCCGGCGCGCCTCGACCGGATCGCGACGATGATCCTCGCGACCGCAAAACATGAGTTGCCAAAGCTCGAAAGCGCGACCGCAGTGCGAGATACGGAACTGTTTCTCGACATGGATATGTCCATACTCGGTGCGGCGCCTGAAGTCTTCGACAGCTACGAAGCGGCGGTCCGGAAAGAATATGCCTGGGTGCCGCAGGCAGCGTGGATTGCCGGACGAAGTGCTGTCTTGCGCTCTTTCCTGGATCGACCGTTCATCTATCTTAGCAAGGAGTTTCAGGACCGGTTCGAAGCGCAGGCACGCGAAAATATCCGCCGATCCCTGTCCAATTTGGAAAAGATCAAGTCTTGAATTTCAGTGTCTTGCGGTACTCTATTCCAGCGGATTTTCGGCATAGAACTCCAGCACGCGCTGCTTGAAGCTCTTGTCTCCAACCGCGAGCATATGGTCGCGGCCTTCGATGTGAAAGGCCGTTGCGCGCGGCATCAAGGTGGCGAGTTCGTCCGGCGAGCCGCCAATGTCGTCCTTTGTTCCAACCGCAATCAATGTCGGCTGGGTAATGCGCGCTACCTGATCCTCCGTCAGCAGTTCCCGCGATGTCGTGATGCAGGCAGCCAAAGCACGCCGGTCGCTGCGGGTCTGGTCCGCAAATGCGCGGAACGAACGCCCGCGCGGATGTGTGGTTTTCGATGGATCGTCGGCCAAAAGGGCAGCGGCGATCGAGTCCCAGTCGCCCACACCGTCCACTATGCCGATGCCCAAGCCACCGAACACCAGGGTCGCCACCTTGTCCGGTTCCGCCAGGGCAAGGAACGCCGAGATGCGCGCGCCCATCGAGTAGCCCATCACGTGAGCACGCCCGATCTTAAGATGTTCAAGCAGCGCTGCCGCATCGGAAGCCATTTTGTCAGGCGTGTAGTCGGCTTCTTCATAGCTTTTCGAAGATGAGCCATGCCCGCGGTTATCCAGGGCAATCGCACGATACCCCGCGTCGTTGAGCGTCTTGAACCAGCCGGGCGAGACCCAGTTCACATAGTGGCTCGACGCAAATCCGTGGATGAGCAGGACCGGATCGCCCTTCCCTTTTGCCGGCTGGCGATCGAGGAATGCGAAATCGAAACCGTCATGATTGAAGAACTGCATCGAAATATTCCGTAGCGACTAATTGCCGGTTGGCGCTTCGCTCGGCGTCGGCGCAGCAACTATCTTGGGGTGTTTTATGAGGACGCCGTCCGAAATGCCCTGTTTTGCTGCGGTGCCGGCCTTGAGTTCAAGCACATAGCGCACCGGTTCTCCGGGCGATATGACAGCCTCCGAGTAAGGTTCTCCCGGCAATATGGCCTTTACCTTGCCGTCCGGGCCGATGAAGAGAAGGTCGAGCGGCATCGGGGTGTTCTTCATCCAGAAAGCGAGTTGGCGAGTTTCCTCGAAGACGAAAAGCATACCGCGATCATCGGGCATGGTTTCGCGGAACATCAAGCCTGCCGCCCGCTCTGCCGGTTCGTCGGCCACCTCGACGGTGAAGGCCCGCTCTCCACTTGGAGTTACCGCAACCAGCGCGGCAGGATCTACGGGAAGCGCCGTCGCTTGCCCGCCTGCCGTGCCTGGTTGCTGCGAAAACAGGAAAATCAGGACTGCCAATAGGGTCGCGCATATGGCCAAGGCCCAGCCCGCCAGCGGCCAACGCTTTACGATCATTCGGTAATCCTCGATTGGTCCTAGGTCGTGGACTCATAAATGTGATCGAAATGGCGCCTGGAATGGCAAAAAGATGCAAGGAGAAG
>CAZROU010000087.1:0-5827 GCA_964601795.1 uncultured Mesorhizobium sp.
CAGGCGATGGACGTCGGTGCGCTGACGCCGCCGCTGTGGGGTTTCGTCGAGCGCGAAAAGCTGATGGTGTTCTACGAGCGCGCTTCGGGCTCGCGCATGCACGCGGCCTATTTCCGGCCGGGCGGCGTACACCAGGACCTACCGCAGAAGCTGATCGAGGACATCGGCAAATGGATCGATCCGTTCCTGAAATCGGTCGATGATCTCGACGCGCTTTTGACTCCCAACCGCATCTTCAAGCAACGTAACGCCGATATCGGCGTGGTGTCGCTGGAAGACGCCTGGGCATGGGGATTTTCGGGCGTGATGGTGCGCGGTTCGGGTGCTGCCTGGGACCTGCGCAAGTCTCAGCCCTACGAGTGCTATTCCCAACTCGAGTTCGACATTCCCATCGGCAAGAACGGAGACTGCTACGACCGTTACCTGGTCCGCATGGAAGAGATGCGCCAGTCTGCCCGCATCATGCGGCAGTGCGTCGATCTCCTGCTCGGCAAGGAAGCCGCTGGCCCTGTGTCCAATTTGGATGGCAAGGTGGTGCCGCCTAAGCGTGGCGAGATGAAGCGCTCGATGGAAGCGCTGATCCACCACTTCAAGCTCTATACCGAGGGCTACAAGGTTCCCGCGGGTGAGGTGTATGCGGCCGTTGAAGCGCCGAAGGGCGAGTTCGGCGTCTATCTCGTTTCCGATGGCTCCAACAAGCCTTACCGCTGCAAGCTGCGAGCGCCGGGCTTTGCACATCTGCAGGCAATGGATTTCCTGTGCCGCGGCCACATGCTCGCCGACGTGACCGCCGTGCTTGGCTCTCTCGACATCGTCTTCGGCGAGGTCGACAGATGACGGCTGCGGTGGCGGACGATATCTTGATCGACGCCAGAAGCGGGCGCGTTGACAACGCGAACGCCGTCGAGCGCACGGCTATAGCCGCTCTGCGTGCAGCGCTCGCCGTGCTGCGTCCGTTCAGCAATTTCGGCATCTCCTATATCGCCCGCGCGGTGAGGACGTTCCTGCCGAGCAAGCGGTCGATGGTCTTCCTGCTCGATCCGGACTGCCGAATGCGCGTTGCTTATTGCGACACTTATTGGTCGGTGCTGCTGCGCCGGAACTATCCTTACGAGAAGGCACTGCATGCGCTGGTCGATCTGGCGCGCGATGTCGAGTTCGGCTTCATCGATGGCGGCGCCAATCACGGCTATTGGTCGATCCTCGTGTCAGGGCCGGGCGCCGGCGCAAGGAAGACCGTGGCCATCGAACTTGCGCCTGATACCTACCGTGGGCTTGAGGAGAACTGGCAGCTCAACGGCAAGCGCTTCACCATTCTCAACCGGGCCATCGGCAAGGCAAGCGGTGAACCGGTCAAGATTTACGGGCACAAGCACGAAGCTCGTTCGACCGTTGCGCCTGACGGCAATGCGACGGTCCTGTTCGAGAACGAGACGATCTCGCTCGACGATTTGGCGCGTATGCCGCTGTTCAAGGGGCTGGACAAGTTCATGGTCAAGCTCGACGTCGAAGGCGTCGAAGTGCCGGCGCTGGAAGGCGGCGAGGGGCTTTTGGCGGGCGATACCGTGTTCATCTATGAGGAGCACGGATCGGACCCGAAGCATGAGACGACACGCCATGTTCTCGACGCGATGAAACTGCGGGTGTTCTGGCTGGGAGGGGACAAGGCCAGGGAATTGAAGTCCGCCGATGAATTGAACCGGATCAAGAAGTCCCGCCGTACAGGCTACGACATGATCGCAAGCAGAAGCCCGCTTTGGCTGCAGCGCCTCGAAGCGGCAACGCTGGTGCACTGACGCGGGAGCCAGGATCAGAAAATGACAGTTCGCAGACTAGCCGCCGCCGAAATCCAGCCAGCGAGTTTCGCCTTCAACCGGGCGAACACGGCCGTGGCCAAGCAATGGATCAAGAAGTACCCGAAGGGCCGCCAGCAATCGGCGATCATTCCGCTTTTGATGCTGGCGCAGGAACAGGAAGGCTGGGTGACGAAGGCGGCCATCGAGACGGTCTGCGACATGCTCGAAATGCCTTATATCCGCGGCCTCGAGGTCGCGACTTTCTACACCCAGTACCAGCTTAGCCCGGTCGGCACGCGCGCCCACATCCAGGTTTGCGGTACGACGCCGTGCATGCTGCGCGGCGCGGGAGAGCTGATGGATGTGTGCCGCTCGAAGATCCATCACGACCAGTTCCATACCAATGAGGACGGCACGTTGTCCTGGGAAGAGGTGGAATGCCTTGGCGCCTGCGTCAACGCGCCGATGGTGATGATTTTCAAGGATACCTACGAGGACCTGACGCCGGAGCGTTTGGCAGAGATCATCGACGCATTCGAGGCAGGCAAGGGCGCTTCGGTGCCGACAGGCCCGCAAAACGGCCGCTTCTATTCCGCACCTTTGTCGGGCTTCAGCGCGCTCGCGGACGAAAAAGCTGTGTTGAAGACAACCCGCGATCGTGAGGCCAAGGCTACTGCCAAGGCGGCGGTTGCACCGTCCAATGCGGCCAAGCCGAAGACGGACGCGCCGGAAACCAGTCCTGCGCTGAAGACGCCTTCCAAGGCCAAGGTCGCTCCGGCGGCAGAGAAAGCTGCCAGCGTAACTGCTCCGGCTCATTCGGCCATCAATGCCAACAAGGCAACCACCAAGGTGGATGGTGCTGCCAAGCAACGCAGCGGCGCCAAGGCCAAAGCCGAGCCGGCAGCGGCTTTCAAGGCACCGGAGGCGAAGGCGACTGCCAAGCCATCTCTCGAGGACAAGAACCGCCCCGCAGACATTGTCCGACCTACGGTCGTGGACGATCTGAAGCTGATCTCTGGCGTGGGCCCGAAGAACGAGAAAATATTGCACGAACTCGGCATCTTCACGTTCGCGCAAGTCGCCTCATGGAAAAAGGCGGAGCGCGACTGGGTTGACGGTTATCTCAATTTCCATGGCCGCGTCGAGCGCGAGGATTGGGTGAAGCAGGCCAAGGCGCTCGCCAAGGGTGGCGTTGCCGAATACATCCGCGTTTTCGGCAAGAAGCCGGTCTGAGGGACGAACGATGCTTCAGGACAAGGACCGCATATTCACCAATATCTACGGTCGGTTCGACCGCTCGCTGCAGGGCGCGATGGCGCGTGGATGCTGGGACGGCACCAAGGATATCATCGACAAGGGCCGCGACTGGATCATCAACGAGATGAAGGCGTCGGGCCTGCGCGGACGCGGCGGCGCGGGCTTCCCGACTGGCCTCAAGTGGTCGTTCATGCCCAAGCAGAGCGACGGGCGCCCGAGCTACCTGGTCATCAATGCCGACGAATCCGAGCCAGGCACCTGCAAGGACCGCGATATCCTGCGTCATGACCCTCACACGCTGGTCGAGGGTGCGCTGCTTGCCGGCTTCGCCATGGGCGCGATTGCCGCCTACATCTACGTGCGCGGCGAGTTCATCCGCGAACGCGAGGCGTTGCAGCGGGCCATCGACGAGGCCTATGACGCCAGGCTGATCGGCAAGAACAACAAGAACGGCTACGACTTCGAAATCTATGTCCATCACGGAGCCGGCGCTTATATCTGCGGCGAGGAAACGGCGCTGCTCGAGAGTCTCGAAGGCAAGAAGGGTCAGCCGCGCCTGAAGCCGCCGTTCCCGGCCAATGTCGGTCTCTATGGCTGTCCGACCACCGTCAACAACGTCGAGTCGATTGCTGTCGCACCGACGATCCTGCGGCGTGGAGCGGCGTGGTTCTCATCAATGGGTCGGCCGAACAATGTCGGCACCAAGCTGTTCATGCTGGTTGGCCATGTGAATACGCCCTGCACGGTTGAAGAGACCATGGGCATCACGTTCCGCGAACTGGTCGAGACGCATGGCGGCGGCATTCGCGGCGGCTGGGACAATCTGCTGGCGGTTATCCCCGGCGGCGCATCGTGTCCTGTGGTCAAGGCCGAGGACATCATCGACTGCCCGATGGATTTCGACGGCCTGCGCGAGAAGAAGTCATCGTTCGGCACTGCTGCCGTGATCGTCATGGACAAGTCGACCGACATCGTGAAGGCGATCGCGCGTCTGTCTTATTTCTTCAAGCATGAGAGCTGCGGCCAGTGCACGCCGTGCCGTGAAGGCACCGGCTGGATGTGGCGGGTGATGGAGCGGCTGGTGCGCGGGCAGGCGCAGAAGCGCGAAATTGACATGCTGCTGGACGTTACCAAGCAGATCGAGGGTCACACCATCTGTGCGCTGGGCGATGCGGCGGCATGGCCGGTGCAGGGCCTGATCCGCAACTTCCGCCCGGAGATCGAGCGGCGTATTGACGAGTTCACACGCAATGCGCATCAGGTGCAGCCTGTGCTCGCTGCGGCGGAGTAGAGGATGCCAACGTCGACCATCGTCATGTTCGCGATCTGGACGATGCTGGCGCTGTTGTGCCTAACCGGGCTCGGGGTCTTCTTCGGGTTCCTGTTGGGAATGGTGGTGGCGATGTTCATCTTTCCGATGGTTATGGTATTCAAGAAATTGGCGCCCGATGCAGCACAAGCCTACTACCACACGTTCGGTGCTCAGTACGCGTTGGTCGCGCCGATCTATGCCATCCTGGCGGTTGGCATCGTTCTGCTCTTCTGGGGCTACGTGCGATACGGCGCCGACGGACGATGTGGCGTGGGCAGAATGAACCTCGGCGTCAACCTTGCCGGGCTTTCCACTGTCCTGCTGATCTCGGCGGACATGCTCGGCAAGCACGGATTCGGGAATTGAGATGTCCGGAGCACACGAGATGAACAAGCGTTCCGATATGACCGCACCTATGCCGAAAGAAGTGGCGAGCGCCATCAACCTGTTCGTGCACCCGGTGGCCGGCGCTGCCGCGCTGTCGGCGCTTGGCGTGGGGCTTGCCAGCCAGGCATTCGGCATGTGGGTCGGCGCGCTGACCGGCGCCGTCGAGGCTTCGCAGCGATTGATGCAACCATTGGCGGACGAGAGCGACGCGCGTGATGCGCCAGCGCCTGCTCAAGAAAAAAATGCACCGGCCAATCGTGCGCGCGCGGCAGCCAGGACGCTCATAGCGGAGGCGCAGTCGCTGGCCAACGAAGTGACCGAGGTTGATGTCGATGCCAGCAAGACCTCCGTCCAGCCGGTAAAGGCGGCTATGGCTGTCGATGCATCATCGGCAGCAGGCGAGATCATGCCGGAAGACTTCCGCAAGCCGGCTGCGCTGGAAAAGCCAGCAGTTCCGGACGATCTCAAGACGATCTCAGGCATTGGACCCAAGCTGGAGCAAGTGCTCAACGGGCTGGGTATCTGGACTTATGGGCAGGTGGCTGCATGGAGCCCGGAGGAAATCGCCTGGGTGGATGACATGCTGGGTTTTCGTGGGCGCATAGGGCGCGACGACTGGGTAGGTCAGGCGACCGTGCTGTCGGCTGGGAAATAGTGACGAGGATCGGGCGCGCCTGATACGCGCCCGCGACGGGAATTGCGGCAGAGGCCGACAGGGTTCGAGGCGACATGGCAAAGCTGAAGGTCGACGGGAAAGAAATTACAGTACCCGACCACTATACGCTGCTGCAGGCGGCGGAAGAGGCGGGCGCGGAAGTGCCGCGCTTCTGCTTCCATGAGCGGTTGTCGATCGCCGGCAACTGCCGCATGTGCCTCATCGAGGTGAAGGGCGGCCCGCCGAAGCCGCAGGCTTCGTGCGCCATGGGCGTGCGTGACTTGCGGCCGGGCCCAAATGGCGAAGCGCCTGAAATCTTCACCAATACGCCGATGGTGAAGAAGGCCCGCGAAGGGGTGATGGAATTCCTGCTCATCAACCATCCGCTCGACTGCCCGATCTGCGACCAGGGCGGCGAGT
>CAZROU010000088.1:0-4880 GCA_964601795.1 uncultured Mesorhizobium sp.
ACGAGCGACCGAACGGCCGCCCGTCCTCCCGACCTGCGCTTCAATTGCAAAGGTCTGTTCTTTGACAATGGCCAGGGCCGAAAGGCAGCGTGGCGATGAATAAGTGTAGCCAGCCCTTCGTCATCCTAGGGCGGAGCAGGCCGAAGGTCGTTGCGAAGACCCTAGGATGCATGCCGTGACCAAACGGCAGTGTGGAAGTGATGCAGAATTGCCCCGATGCAAAAGGCGGCGCAGAAGCGCCGCCCTCGACCGTCAGCCCATCGCCTTCTGCAAATTCTCGTCCACCTTGTCGAGGAAGCCGGTAGTGGACAGCCAAGGCTGGTCCGGGCCGATCAGCAGTGACAGGTCCTTGGTCATGAAGCCGCTCTCGACGGTATTGATGCAGACCCGCTCAAGCGTTTCGGAAAAGCGCTTCAAGTCGGCGTTGTCATCCAGCTTGGCGCGGTGCGCCAGTCCACGCGTCCAGGCAAAGATCGAGGCGATCGAATTGGTAGATGTTTCCTGGCCCTTCTGATGTTGGCGGAAGTGACGGGTAACGGTGCCGTGCGCGGCTTCGGCTTCCACCGTCTTGCCGTCCGGCGTCATCAGCACGGAGGTCATCAGGCCGAGCGAGCCGAAGCCCTGCGCCACCGTATCGGACTGGACGTCGCCGTCATAGTTCTTGCAGGCCCAGACATAGCCGCCCGACCATTTCAGCGCGGAAGCCACCATGTCGTCGATCAGGCGATGCTCGTAGGTGATCTTCTTTTCCTTGAACGCGTCCGCGAATTCCTGTTCGTAGACTTCCTGGAAGATATCCTTGAAGCGGCCGTCATAGGCTTTCAGGATCGTGTTCTTGGTCGACAGGTAGACCGGATATCCACGCAGCAGGCCATAGTTCATTGAGGCGCGCGCGAATTCACGGATCGATTCGTCGAGGTTGTACATGGCCATGGCAACGCCAGCGCCGGGCGCATCGAACACGTCGTGTTCGATTACCTTGCCATCCTCGCCGACGAACTTGATCGACAGCTTGCCCTTGCCGGGGAAGCGGAAATCGGTGGCCTTGTACTGGTCGCCGAAGGCATGGCGTCCGACGATGATCGGCTTGGTCCAGCCTGGCACGAGGCGCGGCACGTTCTTCATGATGATCGGTTCGCGGAAAATGGTGCCGCCAAGGATGTTGCGGATCGTGCCGTTGGGCGACTTCCACATCTTCTTCAGCTTGAATTCCTCGACGCGGCCTTCGTCGGGCGTGATGGTGGCGCATTTCACGCCGACGCCATGCTTTTGAATTGCGTGGGCCGCGTCTACCGTCACCTGATCATTGGTGGCGTCGCGGTGCTCAACGCCGAGATCGTAATATTCGAGGTTGATGTCGAGATAAGGATGGATCAGCTTGTCTTTGATGAACTGCCAGATGATGCGCGTCATCTCGTCGCCGTCGAGTTCGACGACCGGGTTCGCCACCTTTATCTTCGCCATGAAAAGTGCCTCGTTTCTGAAAATCTGAGCGGCCGTGCCGAAGGGGTTGGCCGAGGATGAAGCCCGTATATCAAAGCCGTTGTGAGCGCGCAAACGACACGAGGCCCCCTGTTCTCGGCATTTGGGAGCATGGACGTGCGGCGAAAGGCCGTTTTTGGCAACGATGAAGTCAGGCCTGTCCTCGAGATGTCTTGGAAAAGCCTTCATTTTACCAGCCGGATATGGCAGGGACGGCACCAAAGCCGCATCAAGACCGTTCGCAGAACACCATGCCTTCCAGCCAAGACCAGCAGCAATCCCCGATGGCAGGGCCTGTCATTATCCTTGTCGAGCCCCAGCTTGGCGAGAATATCGGCATGGTCGCGCGCGCCATGGCCAATTTCGGCCTGTCGGAGTTGAGGCTGGTCAATCCGCGCGACGGCTGGCCGAGTGAAAAGGCCCGTGCTGCGGCAAGCCGCGCCGATCACGTCATTGATGGCACGCGTGTGTTTGAAGATCTCGCCTCGGCGATTGCCGATCTCAATTTCGTCTTTGCCACCACCGCACGCGAGCGGGATGGCTTCAAGCCGGTTCGTGGACCGGTTGAAGCGGGCAGAGCGCTTCGAAGCCGATCGCGTGCAGCGCAGCGGACGGGCATCCTGTTCGGTCGCGAGCGCTTCGGTCTCAACAATGAGGAAGTGGGTCTGGCTGACGAGATCGTAACATTCCCGGTCGATCCGGGCTTTGCCTCGCTCAATATCGCCCAAGCTGTGCTGTTGATGTCCTACGAGTGGATGAAATCCGGGCTTGAAGACGAAACGCAGACCAACTTCTCGAGCCCGGAAATGCAGCCTGCGACCAAGGAGCAGTTGCACGGCCTTTTCGCTCATCTGGAAGCGGCACTCGAGGCGCGCGGGTATTTCCGTCCGGCAGCGAAGAAGCCGAAGATGGTGGATAATCTGCGTGCGGTGCTGACGCGCGCCGGCTTTGCCGAACCGGAATTGAAGGTGCTGCGTGGGGTCGTCGCTTCTCTGGATTATTTCTCGCCGAAGGAACCGCGCGGCGCGGGTTATCCGGAGCGTAAGGCCAAAGTGGATCGCGCTTTGCATGCCGAGGATGAACAAGCCGGTCCGCCGGGCGAAGGATCGGACCGTGACTGAACAGCCGATCCTGATGTTCGATTCCGGAGTCGGCGGCCTGACCGTGCTGCGCGAAGCCCGGGTGCTGATGCCGGATCGCCGTTTCATATATGTCGCGGACGATGCGGCTTTTCCGTATGGGGCATGGGAAGAGCCGGCCTTGCGGTCACATATACTCGACCTGTTCGGCAAGCTTCTGGACCGCTTTCGCCCGGAAATCTCGGTCATTGCCTGCAATACGGCTTCGACGCTTGTTATCGACGCATTGCGTGAGAAATTTCCCGGCCATCCTTTCGTCGGCACCGTCCCGGCAATCAAGCCGGCGGCGGAACGCACACGCTCCGGACTGGTGTCTGTGCTGGCGACGCCCGGCACGGTGAAGCGGCAATACACGCGCGACCTTATCCGCCAGTGGGCATCGAAATGCCATGTCCGGCTGGTCGGCAGTGATAGCCTCGCCGCCTTGGCGGAGCTTTATATGCGGGACGGCTTTGTCGACGAAGAGATGGTGCGCAACGAGATCGCGCCGTGCTTTGTGGAACAGGACGGCGCGCGCACTGATATCGTCGTGCTCGCCTGCACGCATTACCCTTTCCTGGTCAACCGCATGCGCAAGACCGCGCCTTGGCCGGTCGATTGGCTGGACCCCGCCGAGGCCATCGCGCGGCGGGCGCTTTCGCTGGTTGCCAAAACGAATGCCGAGGATTTTCGCGAGGCCAATGGCGCTAAACCGGATCTGGCGATGTTCACCTCGGGCAAGGCCGAATTTGCAACCCGAAGATTGATGCAGGGATTTGGCCTCACACTCGCTCGTTAGCGGAACATCCCGTGCGGCCGGGCGTTTTCTTTCCTGAAAGGAGAAACGCCATGCCTGCTACCTCGAAAGCCCAGCAAAAGGCTGCCGGTGCGGCTCTTTCTGCCAAGCGCGGCGAAACCAGCAAGAGCAAACTCAGGGGCGCATCGAAGGAAATGTACGAGTCGATGAGCGAGAAGCAACTCGAGGAATTCGCCGAAACCAAGCGCAAAGGGTTGCCGGAGAAGAAGTCCCACGACTGACGCCTTCGGCTGAACACCGGTCATTACGGCAATGGCAAGAAACGGAATGCGGTGCGCTGTTCGCCGTCAATGACCGACCCAAGGCCGGAACCCGTGGCGACTATCGCGTCAAGATGCGCCATGGTGTCAGCCGCATACGCTCGGGCGAACGTTTCACGACCGGCGTGATCTTTCACGATGCGACATGAACTGGTAGGAGAACCAAGGCTTTGCCGAGGGATTGCTTGACAACAAGCGGCCCCTCCTTTAGAGCCACGCCAACACCGGGCCGCAACGCCCGGTGGTTTTTATTGTGAGTGCCGCGAAACCGGTCGGAAAGCTGTTCTGCACTTTTCATGGTTTCGTTCTACGACGTGTCCCGTGGATCGTCCGTCGCTTGGCGCGGAAGATCCTGTCAGGTCTCGAAAAAGGAGGCCAGAGGAGGGCGCGTTTCCTTCACTCGAAACATGAGGTTTCGGGTGTATTGTTTTGAAAGGGAATGCGATGAGCAAGCGCGAATCCGCGAAATACAAAATCGATCGCCGTCTTGGCGAAAACATCTGGGGCCGTCCGAAGTCCCCGGTCAACAAGCGTGAATATGGCCCCGGCCAGCACGGTCAGCGCCGCAAGGGCAAGCTTTCCGACTTCGGCCTGCAGCTGCGCGCCAAGCAGAAGCTGAAGGGCCACTACGGCGACATTTCGGAAAAGCAGTTCCGCAAGACCTACGAAGAGGCCAACCGCCGCAAGGGCGATACGCCGGAAAACCTGATCGGTCTTCTCGAGTCGCGCCTCGACGCCATCGTCTATCGCGCCAAGTTTGTGCCGACCATTTTCGCGGCGCGCCAGTTCATCAACCACGGCCATGTCAACGTCAACGGTGTTCGCACGAACATCGGTTCGTATCGTTGCAAGCCGGGCGACGTCATCGAGGTGCGCGAGAAGTCGAAGCAGCTTGTGATCGTCCTGGAATCGGTGGCCTTGGCCGAGCGCGACGTTCCGGATTATCTCGAAGTCGACCACAACAAGATGGTCGCCACCTATTCCCGTATTCCCGGCCTGTCGGACGTGCCGTTCGCCGTCCAGATGGAACCGAACTTGGTCGTCGAATTCTATTCGCGCTGATCGGTGTTTCAGACTGTTCGACGAGGCCGCCTTCGGGCGGCCTTTTCGTTTTTGGCAGACTTATTCATTGCCACGCCCGGCACATGCCGTCTGGCTATTGTCAAAGAACTGACCTCATCTGAGAGGTCGGGAGGACGGGCG
>CAZROU010000089.1:0-4872 GCA_964601795.1 uncultured Mesorhizobium sp.
GGGTCATCCGCTTGATCCGAATGCCCTATCCCGCCGCAGGCGGGGGCATCTGCAGGCGGCGGCACGGCCGGACGAGCATCATCCAGTTGATGTCGGCAGGGTGAGGAAGGTGCGTTTCCGGTCGCGGGCCGGGAAGGTGGTTGTCGAATCAGCCTTGATAGAGCTGCGAATATTCCTCGCGCAGTTCCTTCTTCTGGATCTTGCCCATGGCGTTGCGAGGCAGCGCGTCCTTGACCAGGATGCGCTTGGGGATCTTGAACTTGGCTAGAACGCCCTCCAGCGCCGCCCTGATTTCAGCCTCGTCGATGCTGGCGCCCGGCCGAGGCGTGACCACGGCGGTGACCGCCTCTCCGAAATCGGCATGCGGCAGGCCGATCACCGCCGATTCTGCAATGGGCGCGAGCGCGTCCAGTTCATTCTCGATCTCGGCTGGATAGACGTTGAAGCCGCCCGAGATGATCAGGTCCTTGGCACGCCCCGAAATGATGAAATAGCTGTCGGGGTCTATATAGCCGAGATCACCCGTGATGAAGTAACCGTCAGGCCGGAACTCCTGCGCCGTCTTTTCCGGCATCCGCCAGTAACCCTTGAAGACGTTAGGCCCTTTCAGTTCGATGACGCCGATCTCGCCCTGTTCCAGAACCCTCCCGCTTTCGGGATCGGCAATTCGCGCGTCGACGCCCGGTAGGGGAAAACCCACTGCACCCGGCCGCCGCTCGCCATCGTAGGGATTGGAGGTGATCATGTTGGTTTCGGTCATGCCGTAGCGCTCCAGAATGGCGTGACCGGTGCGCTCGGTGAAGTTCCGGTGCACCTCGGCCGAGAGCGGTGCGGAGCCCGAAACGAACAGACGCATGTGGCGCGCCGCCTCGCGATCGAAGCGAGGGGCGCCGAGCAGCCTGAAATAGAATGTGGGCACACCCATCATCGCCGTGCAACCGGGCAGCGCCGCCATCACGGCATCGAGCGTGAACTTCGGCAGGAAGACGAGCGCCGATCCGGACAACAGCACCGTATTGATCGCGACGAACAGGCCGTGCGTGTGGAATATCGGCAAGGCATGAAGGAGGACGTCAGACTCGGTGAACCGCCAGGTGTCCACCAGCGCCAGCGCGTTGGAGCGCAGGTTCTCATGGCTGATCATGGCGCCCTTCGAGCGTCCGGTGGTGCCGGAGGTGTAGAGGATAGCGGCGAGGTCGTCCGCTTCTGCTGCGACCGTTTCGAAATCCTGTGCACAGGCCGCGGCAAGCACCTGCAACGATCCCTTTCTCTGCTCGTCGAGCGTTTCGATGCGGGGGCACGGCTTGGCCAGTCCGGAGCGTAGGCCGGCAAGGCCAGAAGGTTCGCACACCACCAGCGCCGGTTCGGCATCCGATACGAAGTAACTGACCTCAGCGGGCGTGTAGGCGGGATTAAGCGGCAGGTAGACCGCGCCGGTCCGCAAGCAAGCTAGGTAGAGCCACAGGCAATCGACGAGTTTCCCCGTTTGCACCGCGACACGATCCCCTTTGCTTACACCCAGCGCCGACAATGCATTCGCATAGCGGCCTGACCAGGCGATCATATCGGTGTAGGTGAACACCTCGCCGTCTCCGGTGCGGACAAAGGGCCGGTCCGGATCGCCGATCCTCGCCGCAATCGTCCCGAACAGGTTCCCGCCCATCACTTCCCCCCCGTTTCGCCGGCTGGCGCCTGGTCCATCAGTTTGGCACCGGCATTGGCCGCACGCCGAACCGCGCTTGAAGCGGCAACCGCCTGCCCCGAAGCATAAGCCTCGTGATTCCGTTCAATCTCGCCGAGCTTGTACATATAGTTGACCATGATCCCGTGCGAGGCGGCCATGCCAGCCGGCCCCTTGTTGGCGAGCCAGTTGATCCGCTCCAGCCGCGCGCCGTTGCCCAGATGGAAGCGCGCCACCGGGTCATGCAGGCGGCCGCTGCCGTGGCGTGCGCTGGTCAGATACCACGCCGCCAGTGCCGTCAACTGCTGCTCGAGCGCCGCGGCCTTGGGGTCGAGCCACCATTCCGGCGCGGCCAGCGCGGCATCCAGGCCGAGGCCGCCCGCCACGGATTGCGTGGCGAGCCAGCGCGCAAATAGCGGCACCGGCGACAGGGTCACGAAGGTATTCACATTCGGCAGTTCGGAACGCAATTCCTCGACCACCTGCTTGATCAGGAAATTGCCGAAGGAAATGCCCTTGAGCCCCGGCTGGCAGTCCGAGATCGAGTAGAACACGGCAGTCGTCGCGACACCGCCTGCGATGACTTCCCGTTCAGGATCGAGGATCGAGCCAATTGTGGAAGCCATGTCGCGGGCCAGCGCGACCTCGACGAAGATCAACGGCTCGTCGCGCAGCCGCGGGTGGAAAAAGGCATAGAGGCGGCGGTCGGGCGGATCGATCCGGCGGCGCAGGTCCTCCCAGTCCGCGATTTCGTGGACAGCTTCATAGCGAATGATGCGCTCCAGAACCACAGCGGACGTATGCCAGTCTATACGGCGCAGCTCGAGGAAGCCGCGATTGAACCAGGAGCGGAAAAGGTGCTGGAAATCCTTATCCACTAGCTCCAGTTCGGGATTGTCGCGAACGCATTGCAGGAGATCGGCCCGCATGCGGATGAGGTGAGCGGTCGCGTTCGCCGTCTGGTTGAGCAGCCGGAACAGATTCTGGCGGCGCGGCTCGGAGAGCATATGCAGCGCCTCCGCCCGCTTCTGGTCTGGTGCTCCGGCAAAGGCCTGCGCCGCCGCCTTGAGCGGCTCCACCTCGGGTCCAAAATCCGCGAGCAGCATGCGGAAGAATTCGAGCCGGGCGTCGCTGTCGAGACGCTCGTAGCGCTGGATAATCTCGGAGGCCGTGGCAAGTGCGCTCGCCTCGCCTCGCGACGACAGCAGGCGACGACTCAACGCACCGATCTGCTCGACCGGCGTAGCAGTCTGCGAAATGGTCGTGAAATCCACGAGCGCCCTGCCGCGCTCGGCGATTGCCGCAAGCATGTCACTTACAAAGGACATGGGTCAGATCCTGTTTTCTTCGATTGGAAAGGCTCTGGCGCCATCTACCGGACATCTGCATCGACGGCGACAAACCGCAATTCCTTACCATGCCCTTCACGACGACAATGTAACCTGGGATCGGCCCATGCCATATGCAGGCGAACCGGCCGACGACGTTCCTCATCGCTGTTCATCGCGCCCCTACACATTTTTCGATGTTATGCAACTCTCCCGGATTCTTGGCTGCTCCCACATTCGGCCACCGTCTTGCTGCTGCAGAGCGCTAGCAAAAGCAGTCCTTGTTGACTTAAGAATATCCATATATTGAACTGTATATTCATTTTATGGTTATAGGCAAGCCGCTTTGGCTATGCAGCGCAGGTAAAATAGGGCAGCTTTAATCGGCAGACCGGGCAGGTGAGGCAGAATGACGGATATCGCAATGTCGCAAGCTGGCCGCACCCGGCTTTTGGCCCATGCTGCGATGATCGGCTACGCGCTGCTCATAGCCGGCTCCTTTTCGTTCGGTTCGCTGGCCGCGCCGCACATTCCCCCGACCGTCCTGAACGCTGTGCGCTTCCTGGCCGCGACCCTGCTGATGGGCGGCTTTGCGATGCTGCGCGACGATGGCCTGCGCTTGCCGCAGGCGCCATGGCGCTTCCTGCTGCTCGGCGCGTTGATGGGCACCTATTTCGTCCTCATGTTCGTGGCCCTCAGGATCACCGATCCTGTCTCCACCGGCGCAGTCTTCACACTCATCCCGTTGCTGGCCGCCGTGTTCGGCCGTTTGATCCTGGGACAGCGCACACGCGCCCTCGTATGGGCCGGGCTGCTGATCGCGGCTGTGGGCGCGTTATGGGTCATCTTCCGGGGAGATGTGGCGAGGGCGCTGGCATTCCACGTAGGAAAGGGAGAGATCATCTTTTTCGCCGGTTGTGTCTGTCAGGCGCTGTATGCACCTCTGGTGCGGCTACTCAACAGGGGCGAGAGCGTGTTTGAATTCACCGTCTGGACCCTTGCGGGCTGCACGGTTTGCCTCGCTCTTTTCGCCATTCCTGATCTCGGCGAGGTTGACTGGGCGGAACTAAGCACGGTGGTGTGGCTGTCGCTGGCCTATCTCATCATCTTTGCGACCGCGATATCGTTCTTTTTCCTGCAGTATGGCTCGATGCACCTGCCTGCTGCCAAGGTCTTTCCCTACGGCTACCTCATCCCGAGCTTCGTCATCGGGATAGAAGCGCTGCTGGGCCACGGCTGGATATCCGGAACCGTAGCCATCGGAGCCGGAATCTCGGTGCTGGGCCTGCTGGTGCTGGTTATGACCGTCGACAAGAAAGAAGGTGAAGGGTCGTGACCTCTACGCGTCTCGTGACGGCAAGTCGGTCCGCAGCGACCGAGGTTTCGTTTCAGCCGGCTTCCCAATACTTGCGTGGCCAAGGCTATCATCAGCCTTTCGGATTGGCCTTGTATGTCTCCAACATTCGATCCGCTGAAGACAACCGACGATAAAACTCATCCAGCATCGCGTCGATTGCGTCCATCCTTTCGCAGGCGGACGAAAACACCTCCTGGCAGGCTCCGCGTATCTTGGAGTCCTCAACGTTCTCCAGGATCAGGTCGAGGCCGTCATAAAGATAGCGGGCGCGGGCAAGCGCATCCTTGATATCGATTACCTGCTTTCGAAACGGGTCGAGAACTTCACCTAGATCGAGCATTTTAACGGTCCTGATGTGCGAGATTCAGATTATCGCTCCTAACTGTCTCTGGCGAACTGGTTTAGGTCGTGGTGACGATTTAACGGTTACCTGCGTTGATGGTCAAAATCACCCCTGAATGCGTCGAAAATGCTCGACGGTGGTCAACACCGCCTTGCGCTTTTCT
>CAZROU010000090.1:0-4835 GCA_964601795.1 uncultured Mesorhizobium sp.
CGTCACGAACCCCGCGGACGATCAGATGGACATGGGGATGCTCGGTGTTCCAGTGATCGACCGCGACCCAATCGAGCCGGGTGCCGAGATCCTTTTCCATCTGCCCCATCAGCTCACGGGCGTGCGCCTTGAGGTCGGTCATGTCGACGGCATCCTCCGGCGAGACGATGAACCGAAAATGATGCCTGTCGTCCCGGCACCTCTCCGCGAAGGCGCCGGCATCCATGTCGTCGATTTCCGGGCCGAACATCCGTGCCTTTTCCCCGTCGCGGGTCACGCCATCGCGGCGCAGGTAATTGAGGTGGGCGCCGAGCGGAGCGGAACGTGCGGTATGGCGCACCACGCGGGTCTTGATGACGACGACACGCGAGCGCCCGCTCAGCAGACGATTGGCCTGGATGCTGGCGCGCTGGCCGCGCCCGAAGCGCGAGCGGTTGCCGGACGTGATCCTCCCGGAGCGTGAGACGCGGCCGCCGGCCTTCTGGGCGGCGGCGAGCGCCTGGGCGACAAAAGGCCGGGCCTGCTGCACACGGGTCGAGCGGATGCGTCCCGGACGGATGCGGAACTCGCTGTCATCTGACATGGCGCAGCCCCGCACGGTGCAAAAGGATGCGGAATATCAGGAGGATGGGCGCGCAGCGCACGGTGCGCGCCAGCGCCGCACGGCGCGGAACGCGACGGAAAACCCCGCAAAAACAACCGCCCAACCGAAGCGCACCGTGCGCCTTTTTATCTCGCCATCCTTCGGTCGGGGTGCCTGCCGCCACCCCTCGCGCCCTCGATGACACGCCAGCACACGACGGGATGCGAATTGCGTTGCCGCTGCTCATGGCTGGTCCCCACCGGCATTGCGGGTGACGAAGAGGCCCTCCGGCTGCAAGGCGGTGAGCGAGTCCGGTGCAGCCGGGAGGAGCGAAGGGGCGTCGTCCGGCGCACGACCCTGAAACGCTGGATCTGCGGAGGAAGCCCCATCTTCGCGCGCAACGAAGATCGACGCCTCGCGCCAGTCGAGCGGCCGGGCAGCAGCGGAAGCGGTGCCCGATGGCGCTTCGCCGTGCAGAATGGGCGCAAGCGAAGCGACATAGGCGCGCGTCTCGGCGGGCAGCGGACGATCCGCAAGGCGGTATTCGTCATAGCGACTGGGGCCTGCATTGTAGGCCGCGAGCATCGCGGCCACATTGCCGTAGCGATCCCACATCTCGCGCAGATAGGCCGTGCCCGCGAGGATGTTGTCGCGCGGCTCAAAGGGATCGTGGCCGAGAGCATGGCGGATGCGTAGCCCGGCCCAGGTGTCGGGCATCACCTGCATCAGCCCCATCGCGCCGGCGGAGGATGTGGCGCGCGCATCGCCCGCGCTTTCCGCCCGCATCACGGCCATGATCCATGGCACCGGGATGCCGAAACGCTGCGATGCCTCGGCGATATGGGCGGCGTGCGGATGCACGGCGACAGCACGATCCGGCACGGCGGTCTGCGCCAGAACCGGCGGCGCGGCGATGGCCGGGGTCAACAGGCCCGAAAGAAGAAGGAGGGTGATGCGGCGACGGGCGCCGCATCGTCCCGTAGCGGGATGGGTGCAGGACATGATCATTGTCAGTCCTGCTCGTCGCGCTTCTTCGGCCGGGTCCAGCGCAGGCTCCAATCGCGACCTTCGTCGTCCGACTGGAACAGGCGGGCGCGGATGGGCTGCTGGAAGGCGGGATCGTCGAGCAGGACGGAGATGAACGGTCCCGCGCTTTCGCCGGTGTGCTTCCAGCCCGCGCCGACTTCTGGGCCGTCCTCGTCGCCGAGATGGATGCGGTAGGCCGGTGCGTTCTCCGAGTCGGTATTGTCGACCGGAACGAAGGTCAGTTCCAGGTCGAGCGAGAGCGTGCGAAGCTGTCCAGAATAGCCGGACGGGGTGCGGGTGAATTGACCGATCTGGGGCATTGGAGACTCCTTCCTAGTGCGGTGGATGGGATGCGGGCGCGCCGTCACCGCTCCGGCGCGCGCCAGACGAGGCGGCCATCGCCGTCCTCGTCGGTGAAAAGCGGAATGGCTCGGCCGATCACTGCCGAGACGGGTAATGGGCCGAAATAGCGGCCGTCGAGGCTATCGCCGACGTCGAGGTTCATCAGGAAGATCTCGTCCTCGGCGATGGTACGGCAGCCCTGCCAGACCGGCAGATCGCGGCCGAGGCTGTCGCGTTCCAGCGCCTCGCCCATCTCGATCCCGTCCACCGTGATCGCGCGGCCGTCGCGGCATAGGCGCTCTCCGGGCAGGCCGAGAACGTGCTTGAGGAGCGGCACGTCGCGGGCGACATAGCCGCGCTCGACCATGAAGGCGGCGACGGATTCGGGCGGCATGACGGCGACCAGATCGGGCACCTCGAGCCGTTCCACCGGCGCGATGGTGTAGAAGCCGATCGGCACGCTGGCCGATGCGTTCCAGACCAACCTGGGCGCGGTCGGACCAACGCTGGCGATGACGGTGGCGAGCGCCGCCGCCGTCAGCAGGACGTAGCGGGCGCGGGTCATTGTCCGATCTCCTGGCGCCGAAGCCATGCGTCATGGCGATCTGCCGTATAGGGACGCGGCGCTTCGCCCGCGTTCATCCAGTGGGCGACATGGCGCCAGTGATTGGGATCGACCTCGGCCGGATCGATGCCGAGCGCCTCTATGGCATCGACATGGCGAAGGACATCCTCGACCTTCGGCCAGCCCTCGATCCTGAGCAGGATTTCCGCGCCGGGACGCACGAAGGGCAGCGTCTGATAGGAACGGCCGGGCGCGACGGCGCGCACGATGTCGATGCGCGAGATGACCGTGCCATAGTCATTCGCAGCCCAGCGGACGAAGGCGAAAACGGCACCGGGACGGAAGGAGACGGTGCGGCGGCTGCGGTCGAGGATATGTTCTCCGGCCTCCTGGCCGAACCTGATCCAGAACTCGATCTTCTTCTCCACCCATGTCAGTTCCACACGGGTCAGGTCATCTTCATGGGCTGCGGCGCCGATCATGAGCGCTCTCCTGATGTGTCGGGAAATTCGCGCGCGAGCAGGTCGCGCAGCATGTCGGTGACGGTGCCGCCGCGCCTGATCGCTGCGATCTTGATCCGCCCGCGAAGCTCAGGCGTTATGTCGATCGTGAGCCTGGCTGTGTAGGCCGTCGCAGCGCCGCCGCCTTCGGGCGGCGCGTCACCGGCCCTGACCCAGCCATCGGGATCGGCCGGGCGGGCAGCGAAGCCGCGCTTCTCGTTGCGCCCCGTCATGACGCGCCTCCGTCGTGAAACGGTAGCACCGTGGCGATACGCGCCCGCGCGCGTTCGGCCATGTCGGGGTCGATCTCGCAGCCGATGTAGCGCCGGCCGGATAGCCGGCAGGCTTCCCCGGCCGCGCCAGACCCGGCGAACCAGTCGCCGACCAGCCCGCCTTCGGGGCAACTCGTACGGATCAGTATCTCCAGCAGCGACGAAGGCTTTTCGGTGGGATGGATCGCCCGGCCATGGCAGTTGCGGAGGTAGATGACAGAGCGCATCAGACGCGGCCCGCCGTCCTCACTGACGTAGTGCCCTTCGTTGATCTGGCCGGTATGGGGTGGACGACGCTTGCGGCGAACCGTCCGCGCCATTGCATCGGGCGTTGTCTGGACGTCGTTGTAGATGTCCCGCCAGGTGGCCTCGGCCGGGTAGAACTGCACGGCCAGCTCATGCACGCGCTTGAACCGGTCGGTATGAAACCCGGTGCCGTTCTGCTTTTCCCAGACGATCTCTTGTGCGATCCGCAGACCGGCATCGGCGAAGCGGTCGGCCGTCGCCATGAAGCAGCGCAGCGAGCCGAAGACCCAGAGCGAGCCGGCCGGCCGGAGGGCGGCGCGCGCCAGCGCGATCCAGCCCTCGACGCGCCGATCCCAGGCGAGCGAAGTGTCGCCATAGGGCGGATCGGCAAGGATCATGTCATAGGGCGCGTGCCATGGCATTTCTTCGCGGCAATCTCCGGTGAGGACGGTCATTGCGTCGCCCTCCCGTTGCCCAGTCGTTCGATTTCGGTGGTGAGCGCGGCGATCTCACGGGCGGCAGGAGATTGGCAATCGATCTCGCTGGCGAGCCGCCCCGACTGCGCGGCGTCGGCGAAGACGACGCGCTGGCCGATGGCGCTGGCGAGCATCGGCGGATCGTGGTCGGCGAGCGTTTCGGCCGTCTCGCGGGCTATGACGGTGCGGGCGCCGCAGCGGTTGAGCGCAAAGCGGGCGATGAGCTGCGGCCGGTAGATGCGGGCCTCCGCAAGGAGGGACAGCATCTCGGCCGAGGCCCAGCCGTCGAACGGTGAGGGTTGCACCGGGATCAGCACCAGATCGGCGGCGAGCAGCGCCGAGCGCATGAGTCCGGCGACACGCGGCGGCCCGTCGATGACGACATGATCGACGTCGCGGGCGAGTTCGGGCGCTTCACGATGCAGCGTGTCGCGGGCGAGGCCCACGGCACCAAAGGCGCGTGGCAGGCCCTCACGCGCACGCTGCTGCGACCAGTCGAGGGCAGATCCTTGCGGATCGGCGTCGATCAGGGTGACGCGGCTGCCCCGGCTCGCCAATTCACCGGCGAGATGCAGGGCCAGCGTCGTCTTGCCGACGCCGCCCTTCTGGTTGAGAAGCGCGATGATCATCGCCGGCCCTCCGGCGGATCGAGCGGAAGGCGGGGCGTGTCGGGAGCTTCAGGGGTCTCGGCTTCGCCTCGATCAGAGGCCGGTCGAGGCGATTTCGGGGCGTCGGATGCCCTCTTCTTCCCGGCTATGCTGAGGCTTTTCGCGGTGTCGCGGATGAGGTTTTCCACATCGCGCGCGCGCTCTTCAAGGTTAGACT
>CAZROU010000091.1:0-4405 GCA_964601795.1 uncultured Mesorhizobium sp.
CCGACCAACGAGGAGATGGTGACGGAAATCTTCCGCTCCTACGTCAAGTCCTACAAGGACCTGCCGCTCAATCTCTACCATATCCAGTGGAAGTTCCGCGACGAGGTGCGTCCGCGTTTCGGTGTCATGCGCGGCCGTGAATTCCTGATGAAGGACGCCTATTCGTTCGACTTGAACTATGATGGCGCAAAGGCCGCCTACTACCGCATGTTTGTGTCGTACCTGCGCACCTTCACGCGGATGGGGCTAAAGGCGATTCCGATGCGCGCCGATACCGGCCCGATTGGCGGAGACCTTTCACACGAGTTCATCATCCTGGCCGAGACCGGCGAGAGCCAGGTTTTCTGCCACAAGGATTTTCTCGAACTTGTGGTTCCTGGTGAGGATGTGAATTTCGGCAATGACAGCGAGATTGCGGATATCGTGACGCGCTGGACGACGCCTTATGCCGCGACGGACGAGATGCATGATGAGGCCGCGTGGGAGAAAATCCCTGAAGGTGAGCGGCTCTCAGCGCGCGGCATCGAGGTTGGCCACATCTTCCATTTCGGCGAGAAATATTCCAAGCCGATGAATGCCAAGGTGCAAGGCCCGGACGGCAAGGAACACTTTGTCTCGATGGGTTCCTACGGCATTGGACCGACGCGCCTGATCGCGGCGATCATCGAGGCAAGCCATGACGACAACGGCATCATCTGGCCGGAATCGGTTGCGCCTTTCGACATCGGCCTTATCAACATGAAGGCAGGCGATGCTGACTGCGACCGGGTGTGCGACGAGCTTTATGCGGCGCTTTCGGCTGCGGGCAAGGACGTACTCTACGATGACACCGACCAGCGCCCCGGCGGCAAGTTTGCGACTGCCGATCTGATCGGTTTGCCCTGGCAAATCATCGTTGGGCCGCGCGGCGTGGCCGCTGGTGAGGTGGAAGTGAAGAACCGCAAGACCGGTGAGCGCGAAACGCTGCCGGTTGGCGCGATTGCCAAGCGGTTTGGTGTCGCTGCATGAGCCAGGCCGCGGCAAAGCCGGCCGGCGCCGGACCGTTTTCCGGTTTTGAGCGCATGGTTGCGTGGCGCTACCTGCGCTCGCGCCGCAAGGAAACGGTGATCTCTGTCATCGCCTCGATTTCGTTCCTCGGCATCATGCTGGGCGTAGCGACGCTGATCGTGGTCATGGCGGTGATGAACGGCTTTCGCGCTGAGCTTCTGACGCGCATCCTTGGCGTCAACGGGCATCTTATCGTGACGCCGATAGATATGCCGCTGGAGGACTATGCCGAGGTTGCCAACCGCATCAACGGCGTGGCCGGCGTGAAGTATGCGTTGCCGCTGATTGACGGCCAGGTGCTGGCGCAAGGCAATGTCGGCTCGGGCACGGGTGCCCTGGTGCGCGGCATCAGGGGCGAGGATCTTGGCAAGGTTTCGATCGTCGCCAATAATATCAAGCAGGGCTCGATCGTCGGTTTTGATACTGGCGAGGGGGTCGCTATCGGAAGCCGCATGGCCGAAAACCTCGGCCTGGTGCTTGGCGACACGATCACGCTCGTTTCGCCGGACGGTGACGTCACACCGCTTGGCACGACGCCACGCCTCAAGGGCTATCCTGTTACGGCCATTTTCGAAGTGGGTATGTCGGAATATGACAGCTCCATCGTCTATATGCCGCTTTCGGAAGCGCAGCTCTATTTCAATATGGAGGGCAGGGCGCAGACGATCGAAATCTATGTCGACAACCCCGACAATGTCGATGCGCTTCGGCCAAAGGTCGAGGAGGCTGCGCAGCGGCAGATTTATCTGACCGACTGGCGGCAACGCAACCAGACTTTCTTTTCGGCGCTGCAGGTCGAGCGCAACGTGATGTTCATGATCCTGACGCTGATCGTGCTGGTGGCGGCGCTCAACATCATCTCCGGCCTTGTCATGCTGGTGAAGGACAAGGGCCATGATATTGCGATTTTGCGCACGATGGGGGCCACGCGCGGCGCGATCCTGCGCATCTTCCTGATGACAGGGGCGGCGATCGGTGTCATCGGCACTTTGGCAGGTGTCATCCTCGGTATCGTTATCTGCCTCAACGTGGAGCGCATCCGTGAATTCTTCTCGTGGATTTCCGGCACGGTGCTGTTCAATCCCGAACTTTATTTCCTGAGCCAGCTACCAGCCAAGATGGACTTCAGCGAAACGGCTTCGGTCGTGCTGATGGCGCTTGTCCTGTCGTTTCTGGCGACGCTGTTTCCGGCATGGCGGGCGGCAAGGCTCGATCCGGTTGAAGCGCTGAGGTATGAATGATGGCGGAGGCCATTATAGAACTGAAGGCGGTGGAGCGCCACTATGTGCAGGCCGAGCGCAGGCTCACCATCCTGAACGGCGCGGATTTTTCGTTGAAGCGCGGCGAGATGGTGGCGCTGGTGGCGCCGTCGGGAACCGGCAAGTCGACGCTGCTTCATACAGCAGGCCTTCTGGAGCGCCCGGACGGTGGCGATGTGATCCTTGCGGGCAGGGCTTGCGGCAAGCTTTCCGATGACGAGCGCACGGCGGTCCGCCGCAACGATGTGGGCTTCGTCTATCAGTTCCACCATCTGTTGCCCGAGTTCTCGGCGCTCGAGAACATCATGATGCCGCAACTCATCAAAGGTTTGCCGCGCAAGGAAGCCGCCGAGCGTGCCGCGCAATTACTGGACTATATGAAGATCGGCCAGCGTGCGCAGCATAGGCCATCGGAATTGTCCGGCGGCGAGCAACAACGCGTTGCCATCGCGCGAGCGGTCGCCAATGCGCCCCTGGTGTTGCTAGCCGACGAGCCGACGGGAAACCTTGATCCGGCTACCGCGTCCTATGTTTTCGAGGCGCTTGAGGCATTAGTTCGGCAATCGGGTCTGGCGGCACTGATCGCGACGCATAATCATGAGCTCGCGGGGCGCATGGACCGCCGGGTCACACTTTCCGAAGGCAAGGTTGTGACGCTCTGATCCAGGGCGGTACCCGAAGGATGGCCGTGAGTATCGGCTTTTGGACCGTAGTCTGGTGCAGCTTGTTCGATGGCCTTGGTCGCGACGCCTGAAGGTGGATTAACACCTTCCATTACACGGAAACTCTTCCTTAACTCTAGCGATCAACAGGACGAGCAGGGATCGGCTGGCGCCTTTTTGATCGTTGACATTCGAACAAAATTAGAACAAAATACGAACATTCAGCAAACAGGAGAAAGTGATGACTGATCTTGTTCAGGATGTTGTGTCGCTCGTGTGCATGAGCACGTTTCTGGTTTCGATGGCGATCTGGATTGGCGCGCTGTGAGGAGCGTGTTTCTATGATCGCGCCGAAGTGGGCTAAGTAGTGCGGGTCACGCAGCTTGCTCCGCTGCCGCTTGCTTTACAGGGCCGAAGACGTCTTCAAATGCAGCTTTCAGGGCAAGGTCGAGGTCTGCCATCGTGACTGGCAGGCCAAGGTCGACGAGGCTGGTGACTCCATGGTCCTGCACTCCGCAGGGCACGATTCCGCCGAAGTGTGAAAGGTCCGGCTCTATATTGATGGCGATGCCATGGAAGCTGACCCATTTGCGTAGGCGGATGCCGATTGCCGCAATCTTGTCCTCTGCATAGGAGCCGTCGGGAGAGGCCGGGCGGTCCGGCCTTATTACCCATACCCCGACGCGATCCTCGCGCCGCTCGCCTCTTACGTTGAAAGCAGCAAGCGTGCGGATGATCCATTCTTCCAGTGCGGCGACAAAGGCGCGTACGTCCTCGCGTCGCCGTTTGAGGTCCAGCATGACATAGGCCACGCGCTGGCCGGGTCCATGATAGGTGTATTCGCCGCCCCGCCCGGCAGCGAATACAGGAAAGCGATCCGGCTCGATCAAATCTTCGACATGAGCGCTGGTGCCAGCTGTATAAAGCGGCGGATGTTCGACGAGCCAGACGAGCTCTGGAGCGGTGCTCGCGCGAACAGCCTCAGCGCGGGCTTCCATGAAGGCAAGTGCGTCCGGATAGAGGGTCAGACCGCTCTCGATGCGCCACTCTACTGGAGCCGAACCGGGAGAGGGCAGAAACGACGTGGCTATCTGGCTGCGTTGAGACATGGGTAATTCCAAATTCGACTTCTCATATGGCGGCAAATCCGGCGAACGTCCAGTTCCTCAACCTTTTCACGATGTCCGGCCCGGCAAGTTCGAAGGGGTCTGGGCGCATTTGGGTTATTCCGCGAATATTGCCACGCGTGCCCTTGTTTCGAAGGAAGTGATTTGCTACACGCCGCGTGCCGGACATGTCCGGCCTACCACGTGCGGTCGTGGCGGAATTGGTAGACGCGCAGCGTTGAGGTCGCTGTGGGGCAACCCGTGGAAGTTCGAGTCTTCTCGACCGCACCATACCATAAAACTGGCATTGATTTCATTATATTTTTTCGGC
>CAZROU010000092.1:0-4259 GCA_964601795.1 uncultured Mesorhizobium sp.
TCCCTGATACCCGGTGCGCACCAGGTCTCCCGCAAGGGCGATGGGAGGGATTATGCGGGAAGGCGGAGAGGGTGGGGAAAAGTGGGGTGGAAGAATTTTGCGGAATTGAGTGGGAACAAGGGGTTGGGTGGAGATCGGCCCACGTTTCGTCCACATCCGGCCAGCTCAGCGCTGCCCCTTACCCTTACCCACCGGCCGGGTGCCCGCTGCTTGCGCAGCTCTCCACACTGTTCTTGGGCAGTAGGATCGTCGCGTTTCGTGCTATTGAGAGCGGATGACGAATTTCGCCTATCTGATCGAACCGCCTTTCAACTATCGGAATCCAGACGGCACAGTAACTGGCTGCGACGTCGAGCTTGCGCGAACGATCCTCAAGATGGTCGGTGTTCACGATCTCAAGATGGTCGAAACCGAGTTTGCGCAACTCCTTCCGGGGCTGGCCGAAGGCCGCTGGCGGATGACGACAGGTCTTTTCGCGACCGACGAGCGCCGCAAGGTCGCCGCGTTCAGCAGACCGATCTGGGCGCTGCCCGATGGGCTGCTCGTAGGCAGAGGCAACCCGATGCGACTGGCTGGATACAGATCGGTCGCGACGACGGACGGTTGCCTGCTTGCCGTCATACGCGACCAAATCCAGCATCGCTCCGCGATCGCCTTTCAGGTACCCGAGGATCGCATCCTTGTTTTCGAGACCTATGCCGAAGCGGCCCGTGCAGTGGTGGAGGGGGGCGCCCATGCCTACGCAAGCGTCGCAAGAGCGCACAGTGGTTTCATGGAAAGACATCCTGACGTGAAGCTGGAGATCGTCGCCGTAGATGCGGATGAGAAAGAGCCGGCATTCGGCTCGTTCGCCTTTCGCAAGTCCGACGACGCCTTCAGGGAGGCGGTCGACGATGCGCTGCTGAGCTATCTCGGCTCCATCGAGCATCGCGCCATGATGAGGACGTTCGGTTTTGCCGACGTCGAGATCGACCTGATCGCAGGCCGAAAGCAGAGTTTGTCACTCGGCGCGAATTGAGATGTGCTCCGAGGTGGCGGAAAACCAGCCAAGGTCGCCCTTGTCGCGACACGACCCAGCTTAAAAACAACTGCCACGCCTTTAAGGCATGGCAGCTTTCCCATGAAAAACGCTTACTCGTTTTGCGGGCGCAGGCCGAAGGTCGCCGGCTTCAGGCCGTAACGCAGGTCGAAATCGTCATTGCTTTCGATCCGTTGTGCCGCAGGCTTGCGGTAGTCGGGATCGCCAGCCTGCCGGGTTGTATCGACCGCCTCGGCAAATGCGATGGTCTGATGCGGCTTGGCGACATTGCGCAACCGGTCGACGATAGTGGAAAGATCGACGTCCTTGTCGTCGCCTTCCTGGGCGTCGTCGTTCTTGCTAGTGCCGGGGATCAGCTTGAGATTGAGCTTCTCGAACTTCATGCGCATGGTCGTCGCCGTGCCTTCGCCGAAGATGATCGCTTCGCGCTGCCCCATCGAGGACAGGAACGACAGTGTCGAGGCCGAAGAATCGGCGATGGCCGATCGGATGATGGCCTGGTCCTGCTCGTTGGCGAGGCGCATGGCAAAAACCGTCGAGCACTGCGAGAGGATGGTTGGGTCGAGTTCGCCCGGGCGCTGGGTGACGATGCCGAGGAAACAGCCGTATTTGCGGCCTTCCTTGGCGATGCGCGAGAGCGCGTGACGGGTCGGCGCAAAGCCCAGATTGGGATCGGCCGGCATGTAGCGGTGCGCTTCCTCGCACATGAGGAGCAGTTTCAGCCGCCCTTCGCTCCACAGAGCGAGGTCGAATGCAAGACGCGCCAGCACCGAGCAGACCGAGTTGACGACTTCCGAAGGCAGGCCGGCCATTTCGAAACACGTCACCGGGCGTCCGTCATGCGGCACGCGGAAGATGTTGCCGATGGTCTCGTGGATGGTGTCTTCGATCAGCTTGGAGTTGAACATGAAACGATAGCGCGGATCGGCGGCGGCCGACTCGATGCGCGTCTTCAGCGATTTCAGGATCGGCCGGTCGGCCTTGCCGTCGAGGAGGCCGATCCGCTCGTCGATCTGCTTGATGAGGTCGGCGATGCGGTAGGGGACCGGGGTGTCGGCGGTCATCGCATCCGATCCGCGCCGGATATAGGTGCCGGCACCGGGGTTGCGATAAAGGTTCTTGGCCAACGGAATAAGGTCGCGCAGCATGTCGACCTCTTCTGGGATGGTGCCGCGACCGCGGAACAAGACTTCCGCGAATTCCTCGAGTTTGAACATCCAGAAGGGCAGGTCGAGGGTGGAGGTGTCGACCGTGACGCAATGATTGGGCAGCGAAGCGGCGAATTCGTTGTGCGGGTCCATGATGAGGATGCGCAGGTCGGGCCGCGCCTCGATCGCCTTGCGCATCAGCAACGATACCGCCGTCGACTTGCCGACGCCGGTGGTGCCGACAACGGCGAAGTGTCGGGAAAGCGTATCGTCGATGGCGATGTTGGCGTCGATCTCCTCGTCCTGCGAGAGGCTGCCGATGGTGATGGAGCGGCGGCCGGCGAGGTCGTAGACCGCTTCGAGGTCGCGGCTGCGGATGCGGTGTGCGCTGGCGCCGACATAAGGATAATTGGCGATGCCGCGGTCGAATATGGCTTTGCCGCCACGGTCGGCGCTGTCGCGCACCTCCCCGACCAGTTCGACTTCGACTTCGATCGGATTGGGAATGTCGGGATTCCAGGCCCGGTCCGACTTGCCGACGGCATAGACCAGACCGACCGTGCGGGTCGCGCCTAAATTGATGGAAATCATCTTGCCGACGGTCCAGCGCTCTACTTTGGAGCCTTCACTCTCGTCGGCAAAGGCGCTGATAACGGCGCGGGAGCCGTCGCACTGGACGACATGACCCAGCACGCGCTCTTGCGATTGCTCGGCTTCGCGGCGTTCCTGCGAGGTGGTTTCACCCACTGTGCTTTGGCGTTCGACAAACATTCACGGGCCCCCATTTCCGTTTCGCAACCTTACGTGGGGCCGGTTAAGGCGGGGTATGACGGCATGGTTGCAGTAGACCTAACGGGGTCGTTCAAATTCGCCTCAAAGGCATTGGTTCCGGCCCCGGGTGCGCCTGCTTTTTGCGGCCGCGCGCAGGTATGACGATTTCACGTTGACAGCATGGGAAATTCGCAACTATTGTCCGCGCCCATGAAGACGGCACTCATTCTCGTAGTAGGAAGGCGCGTGGGCAAGGCGGTGTGACCGCCGGGCGAAATCCTCCCATGCGCAAGACACAGGCTCCCTCGGGGGCCTTTTTTATTGCCCAAAACAACGCTAAACGACCAGAAAACGCTTCGGTGAAGCGAAACAAGACGGGACGAAACCGATGAGCAACGGACAGAACGAACGGCGCGAGATGACGGGCGCCGAAATGGTGGTGCAGGCGCTGAGGGACAATGGCGTCGAGCACATTTTCGGCTATCCGGGCGGTGCGGTGCTTCCGATCTACGACGAATTGTTCCAGCAGGACGATATCGAGCATATCCTGGTGCGCCATGAGCAGGGCGCGGGCCATGCCGCCGAAGGCTATGCGCGCTCCACCGGCAAGGCGGGCGTGATGCTGGTGACTTCCGGTCCGGGCGCCACCAACGCGGTGACGCCGCTGCAGGATGCACTGATGGATTCGATCCCGCTGGTGTGCCTGACGGGGCAGGTGCCGACGACGCTGATCGGCTCGGATGGCTTCCAGGAGTGCGATACGGTCGGCATCACGCGGCCCTGCACCAAGCACAACTGGCTGGTGAAGGACGTCAACGACCTGGCGCAGACCATCCATGAGGCCTTCCACGTCGCGACGACGGGCCGTCCCGGCCCGGTGGTGGTCGATATCCCGAAGGACGTGCAGTTTGCGCGCGGCACCTATGTCTCGCCGCAGACCGCGCCGCGCACCAGCTACAAGCCGAAGCTGCAGGGCGACCTCGAAAAGATCAAGGCCGCGGTCGAACTGATGGCCGGGGCGAAGAAGCCGATCCTCTATACGGGTGGCGGCGTCGTCAATTCCGGGCCGGAAGCGAGCCACCTGCTGCGCGAACTGGTCGATCTTACCGGCTTCCCGATCACGTCGACGCTGATGGGGCTGGGGTCTTATCCGGCTTCCGGCAAGAACTGGCTCGGCATGCTGGGCATGCACGGCACCTATGAAGCCAACATGGCCATGCACGACTGCGACGTGATGGTGTGCATCGGCGCGCGCTTCGACGACCGCATCACCGGCCGGCTGAACGCGTTCTCGCCCAATT
>CAZROU010000093.1:0-4237 GCA_964601795.1 uncultured Mesorhizobium sp.
TCGAGCCAATCTCCTGGATCGGCTTCTTCTTCGCCGAACGCGCTATCGATATGTCGCTCTTTACTTCCGCCATGGGGTTCTTCCTCGGCTGATTGTGGATTTGAAGGGCTACGGTCTTTCTAGAAGCGAGGGGCCGGCCGCCCCGCAGCTCGGAATGCGGAGATGACGGTGTTTGCCATCAGGAGTGCGATAGTCATCGGACCGACCCCGCCCGGCACCGGGGTGATCGCGCCGGCCTTGGCCGCCGCCTCGTCATAGGCAACATCGCCGACAAGGCGCGCCTTGCCGTTGGCATCCGCCGGCAGGCGGTTGATGCCGACGTCGATGACGGTCGCACCGGGCTTGACCCAGTCGCCCTTGATCATCTCGGGACGGCCGACGGCGGCAACCAGGATGTCGGCGCTGCGGCACAGGCCCGGCAGATCCTTGGTGCGGCTGTGGGCAATCGTCACCGTGGCATTGGCGTTGAGCAGCAGATTGGCCATCGGCTTGCCGACGATGTTGGAGCGGCCGACCACGACCGCGCTCAGCCCGGAAAGATCACGGCCAAGCACGCGCTCGATCAGAAGCATCGAGCCAGCCGGCGTGCACGGCACGAAGGCCGTATCGAGTTCACCGGTGCCGAGCTTGCCGACATTGATGAAGTGGAAGCCGTCGACGTCCTTCTCCGGCGCAATGGTCTGGATGATGCGGCCGGAATCGATGTGGCCCGGCAGCGGCAATTGCACGAGGATGCCGTGGATGGCGGGATCGGCATTCAGCTTCTCGACCAGCGCCACCAGCTCTTCCTCGCTGGTTGCAGCCGGCAGCGCATGCTCGATCGAGTTGAAGCCGCATTCCTTGGCTTTCTTGCCCTTCGAGGCGACATAGACCTGGCTGGCCGGGTCGTGGCCGACGATGACCACCGCAATGCCCGGCACGACGCCCGTCTCGGCTATCAACTTGTCCGCCTCGGCCTTCACCTTGGCGACAACATCCGCCGCTACAACCTTGCCGTCTATGACTGATGCCATTTTCCTGTTATCCCTCCCCGACATGCCGTTTGGCCGACGTTTGGCAAATGCCTCGTTACCCGAAAACGGGGAGCCAGAAGAGCATTTCCGTATTCCCCGTTTCTAACAGCGATGCTCCTCAGAAGTCAACTGCTGTTCAATATTCTTTCATCCAAAGAAATATCTACACCCTCGACGCGCGCTTGCCGAAAGGGCTGGAAAATAACGGTTTTTCAAAAAAGCAGAAGGCCGGCATCGCGCCGGCCTTCCGTTTGTCAGGTCGATTTCGTCAGATGACGAAGATCCAGTTCGCCAGCAGCACCACGCAAACGCCCGCAACGAGGGTCAGATAGGGAAGCATGCCTGCCTTGCGGTTCTTCAGGTCTTCCTGAGTGATGCCCAGATCGTCCAGCATGTGGGTCGGGAAACGCCCGCCATCCTGGATGTAATGCCTGAAGCAGAACACCGGGATGATCAGCGCTGCGGCGATGAAGCCCGCCCACAGTGCCCATGGGTTCCACACCTTGGCGCCGGCGCCCATGAACATCGCATTGACGAAGGACAGCATGCCGCCGATCGCGATCAGGAAGGTCGGAGCGCGCCACGGACGATGGATATGACCATTGTCGATGCGGTGGATCCAGCCTGAGTTGAGGTTCAGGAAATTGAAGATGATGTAGCCACAGTTGGAAACGGCGAGGATGAAGAAGAAGCTTGCCGCATCCGCGCAGGCAATGGCGAGAAGACCGAGGTTGAAGATCAGGTCGGTCCACATCGCCCGTGTCGGCGCGCCGTGGTGGTTGACGTGCGAGAGGTAGCGCGGCAGCCAGCCGTCGACCGAACCCTGGTAGAGGGTGCGCGAGGAGCCGGCCATCGCCGTGTTGATGGCCAGCATCAGCGCCAGGATCATCAGCATGATCATGATCGAGGTGACGAAGCCGGAACCACCGACCATCTGCGCCATCGCATGGCCGACACCCGAACCGTCGACGATGTCTGCGGCCAGCATGCCTTCAAGGCCGAGCACGCCCTGGAAGGTGAATGGCACCAGCGTATAGAGCAAAAGGCAGAGCAGGCCCGAGTAAAGGATCGCGCGCACCGTGTCGCGGCCGGGGTTCTTGAACTCGCTGGTGAAGCAGATCGATGTCTCGAACGCATAGGCCGACCATGCGGCGATGAACAGGCCGCCGAACACCAGTGTCCAACCAGAGATGTTCCATTCGCCGGGCGCCGGAACATAAGCCTCAGCCAGCGGAACGAAGGGGGTGTAGTTGTCCCAATTGATCTGGCCGGTCAGGATCGGTACGATGCCGACGATCAGCATCGGGATGATGACGGCGAGGCCGATATACTTCTGGACGTTGGCCGTACCCAGGATGCCGCGATGCTGGATCGCGAAGGTGATCAGCATCAGGACGGCGCCGATCACGAAGACCGAGTTGAACGAGAACGATACCGGGCCGAGCGAGCCGCTATAAAGCGTCCAGTCGCGGATCACGGGCGTGCCCGCAGCCGTCAGGGCGGTGATCGCATCGGCAGCGGCCTTGCCGGCATTGGCCGGATCGGCAAGCCACGCGGCGACTTCCGGCGATGCGTCGGTGAATGTCGGGATCGGCGCCAGCGCGTTGAGGATATACGCTGCCGCAATGGAACAGCCCAGCGAAAGCACCGGCGTCCACGCCAGCCAGTTGCACCACACCGAGAGCGGCGCGATGAACTTCGAATAGCGCAGCCAAGCGGTTGCGCCGTAAACCGAAGCGCCACCCGACTTGCTCGGGAACAGGCCGGCGATCTCGGCATAGGTGCAGGCCTGGATCAGGCCGAAGCACACCGAAACGATCCAGATCGTGTAAGCCGGTATGCCGACCGTTCCGGAAATACCGCCGATGGAGAAAAGCACGAGCGCAGGCACGCCGCTGGCCACCCAGAAAGCGCCGCGCCAGTCGATAGTTCGATGTAGTTGTCCCGCTTCCGCAGAATGCGGTTCTGCAATCACGCTCATGGCGATGTCCCCTTACTGCATTTTTGAGGTGTTGGATGCCGGCGCCGAATCTCCCAAAGGGCGCGAAGCATCTGTAGTTTCCGCTCAGTTTTATTTCTTTCTTGTTGGTGAACATCAGCCGAATTTGCCCATTCGTCAAGAGGCTTGTAGGCTTTGCGCCCATTTCAAAACGGGGATCGGCACCGTCCGAGCCAGCGGTTCCGACGTAAAAGCCCTGTACTAAAAGGAAAAAATAATTCATGCTGTGAATTGCCGTCACCAATCCTTCATGATCGGGACGATCGTGCGGAACCATGAATCGAGGCTATGGCGGCGTCGGGAGGTCACTGAGGCAAATGGGCATCGACAGGATGCGACGGGAATCGGATGCCGGTCAGGAGAGGCGCTCGTGACGTCTTCCGGCAAATTCCGGGTGCTCGTCGCGGAACGCAATCCCCTGGTGGTGTCGGCGCTGGCCGACATGATCACGCGCGACGGCCGTTTCGATCTCGCCGGCTCGGTGCAGACCGGGGAGGACTTCCTGCGCGAACTGTCGTCGCCCAACCGAAGCTTCGATCTAGCCGTGCTCGGCTGGAAACTGTCCGACATGGACAGCGGCGAGGTCCTCGCCGAAATGCAGCGCCGTGCACTCGAGGCGCGCATCGTCATCTTTTCGAACGACCACGACGTCGCCATCCTCAAGCAATGCGTGCGGCTCGGCGTGCAGGGCTACTGCTACCAGTTCGACGACCCGCAAATCCTGTTCGACACGCTGATGGCGGTCGCCCACGGCCGCATCTGCATTCCCTATGTTGATGTCTCCAAGATCAACGACACGCCGCTGTCGCGGCTGACGACGCGCGAACGCGAACTGCTCTCCGTGCTCGCCGACGGCTGGACAAACCTGCAGATCGCCTCGCGCACCGGCATCTCGGAAAACACCGTCAAATACCACCTGAAGAACCTGTACGACAAACTAGACGTCAGGAACCGCGCCATGGCGGTCGCCCTTTATGCCGGCGCCAAGAAGCGCGGGAGTTCGCCAAATCCACAGTAAATCCCGGTGACAACGGGTTTTCCGCGCCGCTCACTATCAGCGAGAGCGCGAAAGCTGCAAAACCGGTCTTGCAGTCGCCGTCGAATGCAACTATTCTCCACAATTAAATATATTTACGCATAGGAAAATCTAACCCCGGGGCTGTTGCTGATATGACCTCGTATCCTGGAATAGTGAGTGGTCCGCCGCGTCCTAGCTTGGTTTTGC
>CAZROU010000094.1:0-3848 GCA_964601795.1 uncultured Mesorhizobium sp.
ACAAGGGGCGAAGGCAAGCCGGCATCGACCCCTCAAGGGGGGAGATCAGCCATTGCGGCGGATGACAACATACATTCACCCCACCCCGCGCCTTCGGCGCGACCCTCCCCATCAAAGGGGAGGGTAAGTGGCGGTGGGCTGTCGCACCCTGACGGGATGACGAAGCGGAGGGACCGCTCAGTCGTCGTGGAGGACGAATTCGAGATAGAGATTGCGCTGCAGGATCGACTGGTTGTCGTCCGACATCAGCGAGACGACGGTGGCGCCGTCGCTGCGGGTCCAGACGTCGAGCGCTTCCATGTTGTCGATCTGGTAGGACATGTCCGCTTCCAGCAAGACGGTTCCGGTGACCAGCGCGCCCTTGGCGATATCGTCGCCTGCGATGCGCCGCAGCCGCATCCTGACGCCGCTGGCCATCGAAAAACCGCGCTCAAGCAAAAGCAGGTCGCCGCCGGGCAGAAAAGCGCCGTCGGTTATGTCGAAATCACCTTCCCGGCTGACGGTGAAAACTCCCTTGCGGGGGCCGGAGAGCACCGCCGCGAAGATGTTGCCCGCCTTGTCGAGGCTCTTTTCCGAGACCACCACCAGGGCGCCCTGCAAGGGGCCGGCAGGACTGGACCATGCCACGGTTTCGAAGCCGCGGTTCTGGCGCAGTTCGCGCGCCGGAACGAGGAAATCGAGATTTGCAAATGACGGGCCCATATTGCCGGGCGCAATCTGGAACTGGCTGACGCGATGGTCGCGTTCGAAGCCGACAGTCGCCACGCCATCCTTGACGCCCAAGCCTTCCGCATCGACTTCCCACTTGATGTCGGCGGGATTGCCGTTGCGGTCGACCATCTGCTGCATGTGAAAGTCATGGATGCCCACAGGGCGATTGTCGGCATCGTGGACAACGCTGCCGAAGAACCAGTAACCGGTGTCGGCGACACCGATGAAGTCGCTTCCGGGTTTCAGGAAGCGCATGGCCGACATGCTGCCGAAAACCCGCGCCGGCGCGGTCATTTCCAGGCCGCCGACAAATTCCAGCGGGCCGAAATTCTTATCCTCACGCCCGATGCGGAACTGCGTCACCGGCCGGGTGGATACCTCGATGGCTTCGACGGGCGTGCGTGGGGCGGCGAGGGCTGGGCTGGCTAAACCGACCACCAGAAGCAGTGGGATAGCCAGTAACCGCCACAAGCGGGGCGTACCGCTCATCCAGCCCGCCTGAGGCCGCCGCCCCTGCGGTCGTGCGAATGCTCTTCCTCGAACAGCGCCGCAAGCTGCTCGGTCATGGCGCCCGCCAATTCTTCCGCGTCAACAATGGTGACTGCGCGGCGATAGTAGCGGGTGACGTCGTGGCCGATGCCGATGGCGAGCAGCTCGACGGGCGAGCGCGTTTCTATAAGGTCGATGACGGCGCGCAGGTGCCGTTCCAGATAGTTGCCGGGGTTTACCGACAGCGTCGAATCGTCAACGGGCGCGCCGTCGGAGATCATCATCAGGATCTTGCGCTGCTCGGGCCGTGCAATGAGGCGCTGGTGCGCCCAAAGCAGCGCTTCGCCGTCGATGTTTTCCTTCAAAAGCCCTTCGCGCATCATCAGGCCGAGATTGCGGCGGGCGCGCCGCCATGGCGCATCGGCGGATTTGTAGATGATGTGGCGCAGGTCGTTGAGGCGGCCAGGATTTGCCGGCTTGCCGTCCTTCAGCCACTTCTCGCGCGCCTGCCCGCCCTTCCAGGCGCGGGTGGTGAAGCCGAGGATCTCGACCGAAACGCCGCAGCGCTCCAGCGTGCGGGCGAGGATGTCGGCGCAAGTGGCGGCAACGGTGATCGGGCGGCCACGCATGGAGCCGGAATTGTCGAGCACCAAGGTCACGACGGTGTCGCGGAACTTGGTGTCGCGTTCCTGCTTGAAGGAAAGCGGCTGCATCGGGTCGATGACGACGCGCACGAGGCGGGCGGGATCGAGATAGCCTTCCTCGAGGTCAAAATCCCACGAGCGGTTCTGCTGCGCCATCAAGCGCCGCTGCAAGCGGTTGGCGAGGCGGCCGACGACGCCGGAAAGATTGGCAAGCTGCTTGTCGAGGAAAGCGCGCAGCCGGTCCAGTTCCTCTTCGTCGCACAGCTCGTCCGCACCGACGGTTTCGTCGAACGTGGTGGTGAAGACCTTGTAGTCGACATCCTTCGACAGATTGTTGAAGGGGTTGTCGTTGCGCCGCGCTTCTCCCGGCGTCTCTGCGTCGTCCTCGTCTTCGTCGGACAGGTCTTCGGATGTCGCTTCGGACGCTTCGGTTTCCGAAGACCCGTCGTCGTCGTCGGACGAGTCCGCATCCTCGGGTTCGGATTCCTCGGAACCGGAATCGTCCTCGCCGCCTTCTTCGCTCTGGTCTTCGCCCTGCGGCTGGTCGTCGTCGCTGTCCTCGGTGTCCTCGGTTTCCTGGTCGTCGCCAAGTTCCTCGGCCATTTCCATCGAGGCCAGCATGTCGCGCACGACGCGGGCGAACGCCTGCTGGTCTGAAAGCTTGCCTGCCAGGCCTTCGAGGTCGGCGCCGGCCTTTTCCTCGACCCAGTCGCGCCACAGCTCGACCATGCGCTCGCCGCTCTTCGGCACGGCGCGCCCGGTCAGCTTTTCTCGCACCATCAGCGCCAGCGCTTCCTCAAGCGGGGCGTCGGCCTGTTCGCGGACCTCGGCCAGGTTGGCTTTGGCGTATTTGTCTTCCAGCATGACGCCGATATTGTCGGCGACGCCGGCCATGGCGCGCGAGCCGATCGCCTCGACGCGCGCCTGCTCGACGGCATCGTAGATGGCGCGGGCAAGCTTGCCCTCCGGAGCGAGACGGGTGTGGATGCGCTGGTCGTGGCAGGCGCGCTTCAGCGCCATGGAATCGCCAAGCCCGCGGGTGACGGCAATATCGGTCTTCGAGGCCTTCTTCGGCAGTTCCGGCAGCCGCGCCCGGTTTCCGGCCAAAGCCGGCTTGTCCTTGGCGAAAGCGACTTCCATGTCCTTGTCGTTGGAAATGGCGCGCATGCAGACGGTGATGGCGCGCTTGAAGCTGTCGGCCTCAGCGCCCGTTTTCGGCTTGCTGCGTGTGTTGTCGCCCGGTCCCGCCATCGGCGTCTTGATTATCCGAGCACGACGTTGGCCGCACTTTCCGGCAGGTCCTCACCGAAGGCGCGCTGGTAGAACTCGGCCACAAGCGCACGTTCGAGCTCATCGCACTTGTTGAGGAATGTGAGGCGGAAGGCCATGCCGACATTGTCGAAGATCTCGGCGTTCTCGGCCCAGGTGATGACGGTGCGCGGGCTCATGACGGTGGAGAGGTCGCCGTTGATGAAGGCCGAGCGCGTCATGTCGGCGACGCGCACCATCTTGTTGACGATGTCCTTGCCCTTGGCGTCGCGGTAGTGCTTGGCCTTGGCGAGGACGATGGCAACCTCGTTGTCGTGCGGCAGGTAGTTCAGCGTGGTGACGATCGACCAGCGGTCCATCTGGGCCTGGTTGATCTGCTGGGTGCCGTGATAGAGGCCGGTGGTGTCGCCGAGGCCGACCGTGTTGGCGGTGGCGAACAGGCGGAAGGCCGGGTGCGGACGGATGACGCGGCTCTGGTCGAGCAGGGTCAGGCGGCCGGACGATTCCAGCACGCGCTGGATGACGAACATGACGTCGGGGCGGCCGGCGTCGTACTCGTCGAAGCACAGCGCGACATTGTGCTGGTAGGCCCAGGGCAGGATGCCGTCGCGGAATTCGGTGACCTGCTGGCCGTCCTGCAGCACGATGGCGTCCTTGCCGACGAGGTCGATGCGCGAGACGTGGCTGTCGAGGTTGACGCGCACGCAGGGCCAGTTGAGGCGGGCGGCGACCTGC
>CAZROU010000095.1:0-2902 GCA_964601795.1 uncultured Mesorhizobium sp.
CCGACGCCCTTCCCCGATACCCGGTGCGCACCAGGTCTCCCGCAAGGGCGATGGGGCTGAGTATGGGGGAAAGTGCAGAGGGGGTGGATAAGTGGGGAGAAAGTATTTTCGGAAAGTGAACGGGAACAAGAGGTTAAGGTAAGTGCAGCCCGAGTTTGATCCACATTCGGCAACGTTCGCGCTGCCCCTCACCTGCCTGCCGGCATCCTCTCCCCGCAGGCGGGGAGAGGAAAGCGACTTCTGTACCGCTTGCGCACTGCCGCAATGTCACGGAATGGATCCCGGACATTCCTTTCTCGCTCCGCTCGAAAGCGAATTCCGGCATAAGGAAGCTGGCGCGCTACGCCATTGCCTATGAAAAGGCGTAGCTCAATGCATCATTTATCTTGGCCCGCCGCGAGCAGCTTTCAACATCGAAGTACTGAACCCCCGATTGACAAGGCTCGGTACCTTATGCCCTGGGGGGAAGCCCCACCTTTGCAAGAAGCTCGGTTGCTTCTTGCAGTCGCCCGTTATCGTTCTTCGAGCCTTTGCGCCGATGAATTTCAGCCCGCCAATCATCGACTTTTTCGACTTCAGACAGCCAATGTGCAGTTGCAGCCAATTCGAGCACAGTAACATTTTCAGATGCAAGCTGTTTTACAGTAGATAATAGACGCTCATCATCCAAGCAGTAATACTTTCTCACGTCTTTCTTGTGAAAAAATATGCTATATCGAGCTCCATCCGACTTTCTATAATCGTACTTCTCTTCGACAAGATCGAAAGCCTCTGCATCAAGGATCGCATTGTCAAGATCACGAGAATATGGCCCATAATGGTGGTAGGAATAAGCGAACCCGCTGGCAGCCCCAAGCTGATCCAAAAGGTAAGCGATCTTCTGTAAACGAATACGGCTGACTAAGCGCCCTCCTGCAGCGCTTACGATGTCGGCTACATAGTGCTCAGGATCGTGCTTCATGGCGAACTCCTTATGTGCGCGCGGCATCACGCTCGGCTGGTTCGGCAAAATACAGCCTAGTAAATTGCTTCTTCGTTTCCAGCGCCTCAATCAGTGCAGACAGCCTACTAATTTCGACGGGCTTCTTCCCGTCGAGGATATGTAGCTTCTTGTGCATCCGGTCATCATCACCGCCAATTTCCGCATAGATACCTATTGCCGCCTTATCATCGAGCATCACCTTCCCAGACTTAATCTGTTCGGCGAACTTCTCCTTAATATGACGCAACCGACCGCGCTGCTTTCCCGAATCCTGCCCAAATTCGGCGATGTCTAGCGTTTTGTACAGCTTTCGTTCCCTTAGTCGAGTCGCCATCTCTGCGATATCTGCATCTTCGGCTCGTGACATCGCATCAATCGAGCCGAGGACAACAGCATCGTCCAGCGCAAGATAGTTATCGACCGTCTCACCATCCTTGGAGAAAAATCGGATAAGTGGATGTGCGTCAGACAGTCCACTCTTCCTAAAGTCACCTTTCTTGCCTGAAGCAACTTGCGCAACGGCGCGGAGCAGTTTTCCAATCATATGCTCTACGCAACGGGTGGCCTTGTGAAAATAGACCTGCTGGTGAAGGGTGTAGCGCGCAAGGAGGAACTGCTCCGCTGCCGGCAACGCTTTTGCAGTAAGGCAAAAAGTTGGAACTCGACGTGGTTCACCATCCCCTTCGTCAGGAGCATCAATTTCAATTTCTGCAACGCGAACGTTCTCGATCAACCAATCGAAATCGATGCCTCCAGCGCCTGTGCCTGTCATAAGTTTGTCGCGGCGCAAATAATCAAGCCTGTCGGCATCAAATGAACTTGAGACGACTGCATGATAGATATCCTCCGGGTCCTCCTTCTCAAGGAGTGAAGCTACCTCCTCACTGAAGCCGCCCCGATAGCGCTCAAGCAGCGGGAAGACATTTCCGCCCGGGTTCCGGATAATGTCCGCGGTCCAAGTCTCGTGACGTTTTTTCACACCACGAGACTCCTGAACGCCTTCAAATGTATGACTAAATGGTCCGTGCCCTAAATCGTGCAATAGGGCAGCAGCAAGCGCCACATCTGCCATTTTCCCATCAAATTCTTTGTCGTTCCGTATCATTTCGCGTCGAAGAATCTCAACCAACGTACGCGCAGTGTGGAAAACGCCTATAGAATGGGCAAATCGAGTATGGACAGCGCCGGGGAATGTGAATTCTGAAACGCCGAGTTGGCGAATCCTTCTTAGACGCTGAAATTCTGGAGTGTCGATCAAACTCCAAGCGATCATATCGATCGGCTGGTTCTCATCGAATATGATAAGACCATGCACCGGATCTCGGAGCCTTTTTCCCATCGAATCATCCCCCTTGATGAGGGTACGACGATGTAAAACTAAAGGGAATCCCGCTTAGTAGACATTGATAGATGTTAAGCTTCAACGCCTCAATTATCGCCCATCTTCAAGGCCTGGATAAACGCTTCCTGCGGGATGTCGACCTTGCCGAACTGGCGCATGCGCTTTTTGCCCTCTTTCTGCTTGTCGAGCAGCTTGCGCTTGCGGGTGACGTCGCCGCCATAGCACTTGGCGGTGACGTCCTTGCGTAGCGCCGAGATCGTCTCGCGGGCAATCACCTTGCCGCCGATGGCAGCCTGGATCGGGATCTTGAACATGTGCTGCGGGATCAGGTCCTTCAGCTTTTCGCACATGGTGCGGCCGCGCTTTTCCGCCGCCGTGCGGTGGACCAGCATGGAGAGCGCATCGACCGGCTCCTCGTTGACGAGGATCGACATCTTGACGAGGTCGCCTTCCTTGTAGTCGGTCAGATGGTAGTCGAAGGAGGCGTAGCCCTTCGAGATCGACTTCAGGCGGTCGTAGAAATCGAACACCACTTCGTTGAGCGGCAGGTCGTAGACCAGCATGGCGCGCTTGCCGAC
>CAZROU010000096.1:0-2896 GCA_964601795.1 uncultured Mesorhizobium sp.
GGGGGCTCATCACCCAGCCGCACACCGTCATGCGACCAATCCGGCACCGACGCCCCTCCCTGATACCCGGTGCGCACCAGGTCTCCCGCAAGGGCGATGGGAGGGATTATGGGGGATATGGAGAGGATGGGGAAAAGTGGGGTGAAAGATTTTTTGCGGAAGTGAGCGGGAACAGGGGGTTGGGCGGAGATCGGCCGGAGTTTGATCCACAGTCGGCGACGTTTGCGCTGCCCCTCACCCTTAACCTGTCCCCGTAAACGGGGAGAGGAAGACGTCAGCGCTTTCACCCTGCCGCTTCGCTCGAAAGCGAATTCCGGGATAACGAAGCGGAGGGGTTGAACTCCTGCTTGGTTGACGCGGCCAAGCGATGCGCTCGCTTCTAGGATGACGAACGGAAAGACTAAGCGTGCAGGTCTGCCCGGCTACGCTGCCGCCAATGCCGCTTTTACCGCCGCGATCGCATCACTTGCCTTCGAGGCATCCGGGCCACCAGCCTGAGCCATATCCGGCCGACCACCACCGCCCTGCCCGCCCAACGCAGCCGAGGCAACCCGAACGAGTTCCACTGCACTGAACCGGCTTGTCAGGTCGTCAGTGACGCCAACCACAACGCTTGCCTTGTTATCCTCGCCAGCGCCGACGAACACGACCACGCCAGAACCGAGCGACTTCTTGCCGGCATCAGCGAGCGGCTTCAAATCCTTCGGCGAAACGCCCGAAACCGCCTTGCCGAGGAAGCCGACACCGGCGACCGTTTCGGTCTCGTTCGACCCACCAGCCGTTGCGCCACCGCCAAGGGCAAGCTGCTTGCGTGCCTCGACGAGATCACGCTCCAACTTCTTGCGCTCGTCAAGCAGAGCTTCGACGCGCGCTTGGACATCGGCCGGCGAAATCTTCAGCGTGGCTGCCACTGCCTTCAGGCGGCGGTCCTGCTCATCCAGATGGCGGCGGGCGGCCTCGCCCGTCAGCGCCTCAATGCGGCGGACACCAGCCGCCACCGGGCTATCCGAAACAATCCGGATCATGCCGATATCGCCGGTTGCCCTGACATGAGTGCCGCCGCACAGTTCGATCGAATAGGGGCGGTTGGCCTTCTCGCCATGCAAGGCGGTGCCCATCGAGACCACACGCACTTCATCGCCATATTTCTCGCCGAACAGCGCCATCGCACCCTCGGCGCGCGCATCGTCAACCGACATAAGCCGCGTGGTGACTGGGCCGTTCTGGACGACGATTTCGTTGGCCATCCGCTCGACCTGCTCGAGTTCTTCAGGCGAAATCGACTTGTTGTGCGAAATATCGAAACGCAGCCGTTCAGGCGCAACGAGCGAACCCTTTTGCGCAACGTGGGTGCCCAGCACTTCACGAAGGGCCTCGTGAATGAGGTGCGTTGCGGAATGGTTGGACCGCAGCCGCGAGCGGCGGGCATGGTCGACTTCCAGCTCTACTGCCGCGCCCTGCTTGACCGTTCCCTTCACCACCTTGCCGAGATGGATGAAGAGGCCGTCGGCCTTCTTTTGCGTATCCGTGATTTCAATGGCGAAACCGTCACCGGAAACGCGGCCGGTGTCGCCCATCTGGCCACCGGATTCGCCGTAGAACGGGGTCTGGTTGACGATCACCGCAACCTTGCTGCCACTGGCTGCGGTGTCGATTTCCTTACCGTCCCTAACCAGCGCTAACACGACGCCCTCAGCCTTTTCCGTGTCGTAGCCGAGGAATTCGGTTGCGCCGAGCTTTTCCCGCAGGCCGAACCAAATTGTCTCGGTCGCGGCCTCGCCGGAGCCTGCCCAGTTGGCGCGCGCTTCGGCGCGCTGGCGCTGCATGGCATCGTTGAAGCCATCCAGATTGACGGAAATGCTGCGCTGGCGCAGCGCATCCTGCGTCAGGTCGAGCGGGAAGCCATAAGTGTCGTAGAGCTTGAACGCCGTCTCGCCATCCAGCATCGCGCCCTGTGAAAGATCGGCCGTGGCTTCTTCCAACAGATGCAGGCCGCGCGCCAGCGTCTTGCGAAAGCGTGTCTCTTCAAGCTTCAGCGTCTCGGTGATCAGCGCCTCGCCGCGCACCAGTTCAGGATAGGCCTGGCCCATTTCGCGCAACAGCGCTGGTACCAGCTTCCACATCAGCGGCTCGCCGGCGCCGAGCAACTGGCCGTGGCGCATGGCGCGGCGCATGATGCGGCGCAACACGTAGCCGCGGCCTTCGTTGGACGGGAGTACGCCATCGGCAATCAGGAACGCGGACGAGCGCAGATGGTCGGCGATGACGCGGAACGAGGCTGTAGTTTCCTTGTCCGGCCCGCGACCGAGCACTGACGCCGCAGCATCGACCAGATGACGGAACAGGTCCGTCTCGAAAACCGAATCGACACCCTGCATGATGGAGGCCATGCGCTCCAGGCCCATGCCGGTGTCGATTGACGGGCGCGGCAGGTCAACACGCTCTTCCTTGGTGACCTGTTCATACTGCATGAAGACGAGATTCCAGAACTCGAGGAAGCGGTCGCCATCCTCTTCCGGGCTGCCGGGCGGGCCGCCCCAGATATGCTCGCCGCGATCGATGAAGATTTCCGAGCAAGGACCGCAAGGGCCGGTGTCGCCCATCGCCCAGAAATTGTCGGAGGTCGGGATGCGGATGATGCGGTCTTCGGAAAAGCCGGCGATCTTCTTCCACAGGCGCACGGCCTCGTCGTCGGTGTGATAGACGGTGACGAGGAGCTTGTCCTTGGCGAGACCCAACTCGCGCGTGATCAGGTTCCAGGCAAGCTCGATGGCGCGCTCCTTGAAGTAGTCGCCGAACGAGAAATTGCCGAGCATCTCAAAATAAGTGAGATGGCGGGCCGTGTAGCCGACATTGTCGAGATCGTTGTGCTTGCCGCCGGCGCGCACGCATTTCT
>CAZROU010000097.1:0-2498 GCA_964601795.1 uncultured Mesorhizobium sp.
GCCACCTTCATCAGCTTGAAGGCGTTGCCGATCTGCCCGGTGGAGGCCATGTGCGGGCCGCGGCACAGGTCGAACCAGTCGCCCTGATTGTAAATCTTGAGGTCCTGATCTTCCGGGATAGCCTCGACCAGTTCGACCTTGTAGGCCTCGCCCTTGTCACGGAAAACCTGCTTGGCCTTGTCGCGCGACCAGACCTGCTTGGTGAACGGCTTGTTGCGCTGGATGATCTCGCGCATCTTCTTTTCGATCACCGGAAAGTCGTCGGGCGTGAACGGCTCGTTGCGGGCAAAGTCGTAGTAAAAGCCGTTGTCGATCACCGGACCGATGGTCACCTGCGTTCCCGGCCACAATTCCTGCACCGCTTCCGCCAGCACGTGCGCGGCATCGTGGCGGATCAGTTCCAGCGCGCGCGGGTCGTCGCGGGTAACGATCTCGACCTTGCCGAACTTGCCGAGCGGGTCGGACAGGTCGCGCACGGTGCCATCGACCGCATAGGCGACCGCCTTCTTGGCCAGCGACTTCGAAATGGATTCGGCAAGCGCAGCGCCGGTCGTGGCGGCGTCGTAGTCGCGCACGGAGCCATCGGGAAATGTGAGGGAAACGGAATTCGACACTTTTCTTCTCCTATCCAGTCCCGCAAACGAGCGCGGGTGGTTACTAGCCGGATGCGTCCGGCAACGGGCGGTGTTTTAGTCAGCGAAATGAAGGCCGTAAAGGCGGCAAACGCCTAGTTTTCAGCCTCGCCGCGCTTTTTTCCGATAGTCCAGTAGCGCCACGGCGTGAACCAGCGAAAGCGCGGGGCAAGCGTTTCGGGCACCCGGTCGATGCCGCGGGTGCCGCCGGGGCCGCAACGCATGACTCGGAAAAGCCCCATCCAGCCGCCCGCCCAGAGGCCGTGACGGGCAATCGCTTCGTGGGCATATTCCGAGCAGGTGGGCAGGTGCCGGCAGGTGTTGCCGACGAAGCCCGACAGGGTGAGCTGGTAGAGCCGAATGATCGACGTGCCAAGCACGCGGCCCGGCGTCTTGCGCCAGGGTCCGGCCCAATTGCGCCCTGCTATTGCACCGCTTGGGGACGGCTGATGAGGATGGCTATGCGTCAAAAGCTGCTGCCTGCGTTTCAGGCCTTTTAGATGCGGCTTTCCATGCCCGAATTCAATCTCTGAACGCTGTTGCCGGGCGCGCTCGTCAATCTGGCGTGAACGGTCCGTTGCCAATGCGTCCGGTTTGAAAGACGCCTTGCCGGCCTCTATGTATCGAGCCAAGTCAGCCGCAACCTCTTATCGATTTGCGTCGGCGTTGTTCAAGGCGCCGGCGGCAAGAAGAGTGTGCGCCGCAATCATGCCGGCGATGCCCGGCCAGGAGAAAGACCATGTCGGGACCCATCGAACTCGGACTTGATACATTCGGCGACGTCACATTCGGTGCTGACGGACAATTGTTGCCGCAGGCGCAGGTTATCCGCAACCTCGTCGACCAGGCGGTTCTGGCCGACGAACTGAACGTCGATTTCATCGGCGTAGGCGAGCACCACCGCGACGATTTCGCCGTTTCTGCGCCAGAAGTGGTGCTGGCAGGCATAGCTTCGCGCACGAAGCGTATCCGGCTCGGCTCGGCCGTCACGGTGCTGAGTTCCGACGACCCGATCCGCGTCTTCCAGCGCTTTTCGACGGTGGACGCGATCTCCAATGGACGCGCCGAAATCATCCTCGGCCGCGGTTCCTTCACGGAATCGTTTCCGCTGTTCGGGTTCAAGCTCAGCGACTACGAGACGCTTTTCACCGAAAAGCTCGACCTGTTCGCGGCCGTGTTGAAGCAGGAGCCGGTGACGTGGCAAGGCTCGACGCGGGCGCCGCTCAAGGACCAGCGCATCTATCCGCCGCTTGAGAACGGCACGCTGAAGACCTGGATCGGCGTCGGCGGCAGCCCGGAATCGGTGGTGCGTGCGGCGCGCTACAACCTGCCCATGATGCTCGCCATCATCGGCGGCGACCCCAAGCGCTTCCGGCCGTACGTCGATCTCTATCACGACGCGCTCAACCAGCTTGGCGGGCCACAGTTGCCGCTCGGCGTGCATTCGCCGGGACATATCGCCGAAACCGACGAGCAGGCGCGCGAGGAATTGTGGCCGAGCTACAAGAAGATGCACGATCGCATCGGCGGCGAGCGCGGCTGGGGACCGACGACGATTGCCAGCTTCAACTCAGAAGCCGATCTGGGCTCGCTCTATGTCGGTTCACCCGAAACAGTGGCGAAGAAAATCGCCAAGACGGCAAAGGCGCTCGGCGTTGCACGCTTCGACATGAAATATTCATCTGGCCCGATGGAGCATGCGAAAATGCTGAAGAGCATCGAACTTTACGGCACCAAGGTGATCCCGATGGTGCGTGACCTGCTTGCCAGCGACAGGGGCTGAGACCCGGGCCAAACGGGCGGGGCATACGTATTCATCGCCACGCCCGGATTCTCATCCGTCTGGCCATTGTCAAAGAACTGACC
>CAZROU010000098.1:0-2212 GCA_964601795.1 uncultured Mesorhizobium sp.
CGCTCGCCACCGACATGGGCGCGCTGCAGGAGCGCATCACCACCACCAACAAGGGTTCGATCACCTCGGTGCAGGCGATCTACGTGCCTGCCGACGACTTGACCGATCCGGCGCCTGCGACCTCGTTCGCCCACCTTGACGCGACGACGGTTCTGAACCGCGCCATTTCGGAAAAGGGTATCTATCCAGCGGTCGATCCGCTCGACTCTACCTCGCGCATGCTCGACCCGATGATCGTCGGCGAAGAGCACTACCAAGTCGCTCGCCAGGTGCAGTCGATCCTACAGCGCTACAAGTCGCTGCAGGACATCATCGCCATCCTAGGCATGGACGAACTGTCCGAAGAGGACAAACTGACTGTCGCGCGCGCCCGCAAGGTCGAACGCTTCCTGTCGCAGCCGTTCTTCGTCGCCGAAGTGTTCACCGGCTCGCCGGGCAAGCTCGTCGACCTCGCCGACACCATCAAGGGCTTCAAGGGCCTCTGCAATGGCGAGTACGACCACCTTCCGGAAGCTGCCTTCTATATGGTCGGCGGCATCGAGGAAGCGGTCGAGAAGGCCCAGCGCCTCGCTGCTGAAGCGGCTTAAGCATTATTGAGATTGCGCGGGCGTCAGGCCCGCGCAGATCGATCCAAACCAGTGTGAGACGTCATGGCTGAGAGCTTTCAATTCGAACTGGTTTCGCCGGAGCGCCTGCTTGTTTCGGAACAGGTCGAATTCGTCGTTATCCCCGGCGCTGAGGGCGAGATGACGGTGATGGCCAATCACGCACCGGTCATGACTACGATCAAGCCGGGTGTGGTCACGCTGAAGGCTGCATCGGGACAGGAAGAGCGCTACGTTGTGTTCGGCGGTTTCGCCGACATCCTGCCTGCTGGTTGTACGCTTCTGGCGGAATCCGCGGTGTCGGTTAAGGATATCGACCGCGCCGATATCACGCGCCGTATCCAGGAAGCGCGCGAGGATGTTGCCGACGCCAAGGATGAGGCTACGCGCACCAAGGCGGAACAGTTCCTCAATCAACTCACTACGCTGGAAGGCGCCATTCTGCCAGCCTGACCAAGCAGGACTTTTCTTTGATGAGGAAGCCGGGTTTCGCCCGGCTTTCTTTGTTGCCGATATCGGGGTCGCTTACCTGCAGCTATGGGCCAAGAATGAAAAGACCCGCGCCTCCGGTGGGAGACGCGGGCTGTTGCCTGGGCGCTTGTGCGCCGCGGTACTCAATACTGGGCCGCAGGTCTGCAACCATGCCCGGTCGTGGTGAAGAATGGCTTAACGAAACGGTGTCTGCATTTTGGGTTGCTATTGTCGGAACGAATTTTATCTCGCTTTCCTGCGACAATAAGATGTTTGGGTTCTTAGACTGAAGATAGATCGACCAGCCTAGCTTGCCCTGGTTCTTCAATAGATGGTTATTCCTATATTCTAGCTCGCCAGACGTAGGTCATCCTGCCGATGGATAGCTTTTCTTCGTGAAAGAGAGGTGTTTGCGTGCACCGTTCTTGACGGAAGGTGGCGCTCTCTTTCGCGCCAAGTTTGTTTGAGTTGGTGTATGGGTTTTTCAGGGGCTGATTTCGTCGTCCCATTCAGGAGGCTATCTGAACCGGGGTATGTCGGAACGACATCCCGCCAATCGTTCTTTGCAGCAAGAACGTGGTCGTGCGGAACCAGCCTCTTGTGGGCGGTGTCGGCGGCGTTCCTCGCCATGTTGGTTTGCCTGCCACCTGCTCAAGCGGCTTCCACCAAATGCCTGCCGGGTTCGCTCCGAGCCGCAATGGCGCACATTTCGCGCAACTATGGCCGGATACTTATCATATCGACCTATCGTCGGGGAGCGATCATTGCGGGAACCAGGAAGCGGTCAAAGCACGCCCGGTGTCAGGCCGTGGATTTCAAGGTAAAAGGAAACCAACGCGCGGCAGTGCGATGGCTGCAGTCGCAACCGCTCGAAGTCATCACCTACGGTGGGGCCATGCACCACATCCATATCGCCGTGGGCTCCTACAAGGGGTATCATAGGGTGGATGGTCGAGGGCGTCGAAAGAGACGCTGATATCACTTCTAAGGCCATATGAGCCTATCGCCAGAATCCGTCGCCGCGCGGGGCGCGCCAGCGCTCGCAGTTTTTAGGGCGGTAAATGGGAGATTGGCGGAGAAGGAGGGATTCGAACCCCCGATACCCTTGCGAGTATGCCGCATTTCGAGTGCGGTGC
>CAZROU010000099.1:0-2145 GCA_964601795.1 uncultured Mesorhizobium sp.
AGCTTGAAAATGAATGACATTTCCCGCGCTCTTTCTCCGCGTATCCGAACAGATGGCCTCACACCATTTCGACCAGATTTATGAGTTCACGACCTGGAGCGTTTCATGGCTAACTGCTTGGCAGTGAATACTGGACTGCGGCACTGCGTGGCAGACACCTATTGGAGGGGCAGGCATTGAAAGGTCTCGAAGGAAAGGTGGTGGTTGTCTCCGGCGCAAGTCGCGGCTTGGGAGCCGCCTTCGCCCTTGCCCTTGCCGATGTCGGCTGCGATCTCGTTCTTTGTGGGCGGCGGATCTCCGATCTTGAGATCATGGCCGGGCTGGTGCTCGAACGCAGTGGCAAGAAGCCGGAAACCGTGACGCTCGATCTTTCCGATGTGCAGAGCGTGAAGCAGGCGGTTGCACATATTTCGGCGCTGAAATCCAGGGTCGATATCTTGATAAACAACGGTGCCATGTGGCTTGAAGCTGGCGCCGAGCCCTTCGAGGCGTCTGAGGTGCTGGGTGTGATAAATTCCGCCGTGACAGGAACATTCCTTTTCACGCAAGGCCTAAGGCCGGTGATGGAGGCATCGGAAACGCCGGATATCGTGACCATCGGCTCAATCAGTGGCGGCTTGCCCAATGTGCCATTGCAGATGGTCTCGATACCCTACTATGCCGCCAAGCGGGGGCAGGTGGCACTGGCTGACGGTTTCCGCCAGGACTTCGCAGGCACAAAGTTCCGCTCGATCATCGTGAATCCGCCCTATCTGGATGACGCGCGACCGGATCAGGAGGAATGGGTCGAAGCGTCCAGTCGGCAGAAGGGGCAACGCGCAACGAACCGGGATGTGGTCGAGGCCACGATCTTTGCCCTCACGAGGCCGCGCCATATTTCGCTGGCCATCGATATCGACGCGGACGACGGCGGCCTGTTTCAAAAAGTTTAGGACCGATTGTGACAAACTCCAGAGCGTCTCCGTAGCTGACATTTTTCACATTATGACGGCAACGACAGCACCAATAGTCGGTCGTAGGGATCAACCAACAGCCATCAGGCAATCGGCAGGTAGCGCCTCCCGGCTGATCGACGCCCGCATCGCGGAATTGGGCGACTGGCGTGGCCAGACGCTGGGCCGTATGCGCAATCTCATCCACAAGGCAAACCCGGACGTGGTCGAGACGTGGAAATGGCAGTAACGGCAATAACAGCCGCTTGTTCTTAACCTGATTAACAGCAGCTTCCGACCCCATTGCGGACGTTCGGCATTGCTGCTTAAGAGTGCAGGTTATGGTTCATGATCGCGCCCACCTTGAGATAGCGTTCCGTGCCAAGGCGCGCCTGAAGTTCCTTTTCTTCTGGGGGCACCAGCCTGCAAAGGATGGACGGGTAACCGCCTCATGCTTCAGCCAGTGGTGGTCTGCGGCCTTCGAGGTGGCCGGCATCCGCTATCCCACGGCCGAGCATTGGATGATGGCTGAGAAGGCGCGGCTGTTTGGCGACGAGGAAGCGGTGCAGCAAGTCCTTAAGGCGGGAAGTGCCAAGCAGGCGAAGCAGATCGGTCGCGAGGTGCGCGGTTTTGATGAGGCGCGTTGGGATGTAGAGAAGCGCCGCATCGTCACTGAAGGAAGCTTCGCAAAGTTTTCTCAGAACAAGGCGCTCGGCGCATTTCTGCTGTCTACCGGCGATCAGATTCTAGTTGAAGCAAGCCCGGTGGACCGCGTATGGGGCATCGGCTTGGCCGCTGATGACAAGCGAGCAGCCAATCCACTCCTGTGGCGTGGCGACAACTTGCTCGGCTTCGCGCTCATGAACGTGCGAGACCGCATTAGAGTCTGATGAGAGTCTGATGCCACCTTGTAGCCCTGTTCTGTATGTCCGCTTCCCACCCATAGTCAGTCGCAGGGACCGACCATCAAACATCAGAAAATCCATAGGCATACGCCAAATGCGAGCATGAGACGCAAATCGTCATTTAATGCTCGGCGGACTGGGGCGGTGTTGGGTAAAATATGCTCCTCCGTATATTTTCCCCTTTCTATTCAGCCACTTCTTCTTTTTCCCCATCCAATTTTATCCCCACCCCTTATTACCTCGCCCATACTCTGCCCCATCGCTCTTGCGGGAACCGGCTGCGCACCGGGCAACGGTTAGGGCGGCGG